>JAJCXO010000129.1 GCA_029263395.1 Acidobacteriota bacterium
TCCGCAACATGCCGGTTGGTGACCACAACATCTTTGGCAATCAACCACCCGGTCCCAACAAACTTCATCGTGCGGTGATTGAGCAGATCAACACGCCCGACATTGCGTGCCACAGACTCGAGGTTTTTTTTGTGCTGCTCAATTAGGTCGACGCGGTCATAGTCCCCCTTGACTACGATCTTGTCTTTCTTGATCAGGTATGGCGGGCGCAACTTATCGAGAACAATCGCTTCAAGGGCGCCGAAGGCTTGCAACTCCTCCCCAGCAGCGAGGCTTTCGTGGCCTCGCGGATCGCGCAACGCTTCCAATGCGCTATCAGGGTCGGACATGGCACCCGTTGAGGCTTCCAAGGCGCCTGGTTCAGTACCTTGTTCATCACCGCGGTCAGCTAAAAACTCTTCTCTTGCCGCTTCCAAGATCGCATCAAAATTACCGGCGAACTCTCTGACACTATCGATCTGCTTCATCCCATCCTCCTTTGCTACTGTGGCCATCCCGGCGACCTGGCAAGCCGACACTGCGGCGCCAGTCTGCACAGACTACAGCGCAAAGTATTGGACCAAACCACCATCCGAAGCGCAAACGTCTAGCCTTCGTCGACTTTCTTGCAGCAGCGAGACTTGGGCGAGCCTAGCCTCGCTCGGCGGACTCTAGAACCGTTGTTGAGGCAGATGACTTCCTCCACGATTCTGAACTGCACGCGCCGGTAGGAGCTTGGCGCGTTGCGCGCGCGAACCGCCACCGACTATTCCGCCAGCTTCCGGCAGACTCCGGCATAACGATCATGGATGGCCGCGACGCCCGCGTGGAGTTTTTCCACCCGACCCGCTTCACGGGCAGGCGTGATGACATCGCCATCGGTCGAGATCTCGAGAGCCGTATCAGCGTCGATCCGGGTCGCCTCGAGCAGAGGCCGATCGAGAACTAGCGCCAGGCTGTTTCCCGTCTTGGTTAGATGCTACGGCGTCCTTCTCGCGAGCTCGATTGGAGTTTGGAGAGGGCACATATCTACGTCTCGTGCAGAGTGAGTGACTGGAAGGGGCAGGAGGATCGAACAGCAGTTGAAGGCTTTTTGCCAGTACGGGAGAAGCCAGCCTCTTTGTCTGCAGAAGCAGACGCGGACTTATTTGACCCATCACTCACAAGCTTGCTGAGCTGGACAAGCACAGGCTACCTTGGCCCGGATAGGCGGATTCATGCTTCCATCCAGCAAATCCTATTCGAGGTGGTCACAGGCAAAGAACTGGAGTCGATCGCTACATTCGATCGAGGACTGCGCCTGCTAGCACGCTTGGACCTCGATCAGGGGCGAAGGCGGCGAATTGCCGACCTCGCTTGCCGGAGACTTCACTCTTCACGGGCCAGAGAAGAAGATCCGTACGCAAATCGCTGCCTCGAGATGTTGTTCTTGGCCAACGCAGATGGGGCCGTGGTCGAGCTCGTCGATTGGCTAGAAAAGACTCCAGCTGCGTTGCGAGATACTCGTGCTGAGCAGTTCTTCGGTACGGTCTTCGGAAGGCTCGGCGAGTTGGCGACAAATGCCCTCACTGATGCGTCAGTGCTGTCACTGGATAAGCTCCTCCGTCTTGCTTGGCGGTTCATTCGGCAGGAAGACGATACGGTTCTGGTGGGCGGAAACCAGGATTGGCACCCTCGAATGGATGCTGAGGGGGCGCGCGGAGTTATCCTCAGGGCGCTCTTGGATAGACCAGGAGTTGATGCCTACCAAGCTGTGAGGAGACTTGCAGCCGACGAGCCCTCTTGGGGTAAAGCATTGGGGCCTCACCGAACAGGCGTACAGCAAGGCCGAGCGCGATGCGGAACTTCCGGTATGGGTGCCTTCAGAGGTGCTTGATTGTGAGCGTAGCCACTTGGCTCCAGTTAAAACAGGCGAAGCCCTGCTGCAGGTCGTTATGAACGTCCTTCTTGAGATCCAGGCCAGTTTCCGCAGAGCTGATGCTACGTCGCGAGCATTACTTGCCCGCGCTGAGAGTGAGAAGGACGTGCAAGAGTGGCTAACGGAACAATTGAACCTCCGCTCGAGCGGCCGTTTCCATGCTCATCGTGAGGCTCAAGTAGCAAACGGTAAAAAACCTGATGTGATCGTCTCTTCGACCTCAACAAAGTTTGAGGTAGCGATCGAGGTCAAGTACGGCGAAAAGGCGAGTTGGACCGTGAAGAAACTCGAGCATGCCTTGGAGAATCAACTGACTGCAGCGTACTTGAAACCTGTTACGCGGCGATGGGGCATCTTTTTTGCTTCTCACCGCGGCAAGCGGTCATGGCGTGATCCATCAACTAAGGCCAAACTGTCCTTCCATCAAGTGGTCCAGAGACTCCGAGTCTTAGCAACCAAGCTGGATAGGAACGAATTCGATCCTGTTGAAGTGCGAGTGTTTGGGCTGGATGCTTCACCCAACAACACAAGAGACGTGGACGAATCAACCGAATCTTCAGCTCAGCAAGGACCCGGACAGAAGCCCGTCTAGCCAATCAGCGACCGTTTCAGCAGTCTCCTGCCATGGACAACGGCGACGACTTCGAGAGCCTCTTCGTTCACGATGCGGTAGATGAGACGCCAGCTGAACACAGAAACTTCCCGGAGATCCGGATCACCGAACTCTGGAACGATCTTCCCCTTGCGAGGCGACCAGCGTAGGTTCTCGGGTGTGGAGAAGAGCCGATTGACGATTCGTTCTGCTTGCCAGGGTGAGTCGAGCTCGATGTGCTCGCCGATTTTTTCCACCTGAAAGATAGCTTTCCTAGACCAGCGAATAGCTGTCACTTCACCCACTTGCCAAGCTTTTCCTTTGCTTGTTCGTGAGTGAAGAACTCGCCGCGGTCGAGCTCATCCAGCCCCTTCTGCACACTCTCTATGACATACAGCTCGTAACCGATGTCGTCCAAGGTGCTGTCGTCCGGCATCTGAGTGATGACTTCGAGAACTCTCTCTTTGACTGTCATCTGCCACCTCCATCACGTGCAAGGACCTCGCGACTGCCCTAGCGCCGCTGGTCCAATAGATCGGGATCAACTGCAATCGACAGGCGGCCCATCGGTGCGATCCTTTAGGCCACCCCCAAGATACATCATATCTACCCCCACCGATCCATCCCGGTTTTGACGATCGTAGAGTTCGAGTCCAGCGTGACAGGCGCCGCGCTTGAAGCTACGATGGACGGCTCAGGAGAATCAACTCCGTCACCACCCTACCCGAGTCCTGAGTTGAAGCCGGCGGATGAACACCCGTGGAAGGAAACCGACTCCGCTACCGCCGATTTCTGCTCTTATGGTTCGGTCAACTCGTCTCTAGCCCGTAACCTTCGGTGGTGGGTTAAGACGCTGAGAGAAAATACACGGCTCAGCCAGATCACTCCCCGCCATTATCGCCGAGGCAAGAGACGGCCTGAACAGCGGCAAGGGGATCTCTGGCAAGCAGTTAGCGGCGGGTACCGTGCATCGCTACCTCGCCCCGTCACCCTCCCAGAAGTGGGCTTTCTTGACGCGACCAACGCCAAGCTGGACTCCTTCTTTTGGCTTGAGGAGTTCGCGGGCTTATAGCCGACAGAACAGCTTCCATACCATGGCCCCCTCGGCTTCCGCCGTCGGGGCTCTTTTTCTGCTCTTCAGTCTCTTTGCGGCAGCATCTGTTTGCGCTAGCATCGCTGCCATCCCGAACCGCTTCGCTCGCCGCTGCGCGCCCTTGACCTGCCTTCCTGAGACTGCAGCCAGAGAGCTGGACGATAAAAAAGAAAACTCTCGTTTCTTTATCGGAAGAAGAAGGCAGATCAGACCCGTCTATATCAACTGTCCACCGAATCGGGGCAAGGCCAGTTGATAGTGCTGAGCTTGAAAAGCGGGCCGGTCGAAGACCGACCCGCCTTTATACTTGGTGAAGACTCCTCGAGCACCGACTCTAGCGTCCAGTCGTCAGGCGACGCGAAAGACGGTCCTAGCGGTTCTCCGGATCAAGGTCAGCCACACGGGGCATAGGGATTGAAGACACAGTTGCTCTTTTGACCGACCACTCCAGTACAGGTTTCAGAGATGTTCATGGGCCATGGTAAGCACTGGAGTGCAGTCTGGAAGTGCGGAACTGGCGGCAAAAATCCATACGCGATCTCGTCGTCGATGTAGACCTCGAAGCCGGGAAAACAATCGTGTGCGGCGTCGATGGTGTAGGTGGTCTTGTCTCCGGACGAGTCCAGCAAGATGCTGATATTCCAGTCGATGGTCGGTGCTGCCGGCGACAGCGGGTTGGCACCGGCGGCCTCGAATCTTACGTTGAGTCGTTTCGGCCCATCTGGGGTAGCGGTAACAGTCCAGGTGCTGTTGCCGGCCTGGGCATCATCAAGCCACAGGTGACAGTCGTTGGGGACGCCGTCACGGTCAGCGACGGTGATGCGGTCGGGCGAGGGCGACACCAGAGCATCCTCGGCGTAGGTCGAGGTCATGCCGCTGGTGTTGATAGCCGAAAGCACCCCCGTCGGGTTGCATGATGAGCAGTTGGCGTGATCGGGGAAGACAACGGCCGTCTGTTGCATGCGATACCCCAACTGTGGAGACGAAGCGGCCGGGCTGCGGTGAAAGCAGCGTCCGTCGCCCTCGAAGTAGATCTGCTGGGACTGGCTTGGAGGCCCGCATCTCAAGATTGGAGGACCTGATAGATGATTGGTCGGGATGAACGATCGGATCTCGATCTTGTGGCCTCCGGTGCAGTTGGCCTGAGTCTCTCCGACCTGTGCGGTGTAGGTGAAGGGCGCTCCGAAACTGGTCCCGAACACAAAGAGGTCGAGATCCTGCTGGCAGCATTCCTCTTGGGTGATGGTGGCTTTGCCCAACCATCCGTCGAGGACGCCGTCGTCTTCAGCGCTGGCGCAGGGGCCGCCCTGAAAGCTGGTTCGGATGATCGAGCCGTCAGAGGGTTCATTGGAGGTGAACAGGCCCGTACAGTCGGCTTTGTGGATCGTCATGGTCCTACCGAGGAGGTCGATTCGGAGCTCCGCCGAGTAGCACACAGAATCCCTCCAGCCCGTCGTATGGTGATAGCTGAGGGTGTAGTCGATAGTGATTTTTCCGGTAATGGCGAGGGTGAAGGTCGAGACGTCGATGCTGGTTCCAGGGTACAGAATGGCGAGCAGGCGGCCGATCTCGCCGAGGCCGCCCGTGGTGAACGTTTCCAGCACGATGGGTATGGTCTTGCTGTAGCTGAAGTTGAAATTCACTGAGGGGCACATGCCATCATCGGTGTCATCGGGTATTTTGTGTTGGCTTACCCTGTGGTTGAGTTGAATCCCCTGGGTGAAAAGCTGCGGCACCGGCTCGCCGGCGGCTAGAGCCTGATTGGCTAAGGAGCTGCCGGCTAGAAGGTCCGTCTCTTCGACGCGGTACCTGCCCTTGCCCTTGCCGTCGTTTTCCGCACCCTCACCACCGAGACCGAATTCTCCGCCGACGGTGGCGTTTTCTCCAGCGGCGATGTCGAGAGCAATCGTGGTGGAGCCGGCGGCGCTTTCAATCAGGAGGCGAGTAAAGCCGAGAGGGGCGTCGTCCTCGATATGGAGCAGGCCGAAAAGGCGGTCATCGTTGCGCTCGGCGAGCTCGACCCGGAGCCGGTCCGGTTGCTCTGGGAAAACGTCGGCATTGGCTAGCCCGGAGCCGATAATTGTCAACAGATAGGTCTGGCCCCGGCCAGGCACGCTGGGGCTCCAGGCGTCGACGACCACGCCAGGCTCGACGACCCTAAACGGGTAGCCTCGTTCTCGAGACCGAATGCCATTGCTAGCTACCAGCACGTAGTAGCCGGGCTCGGCATCGCTGGTGTCGATGACAGCTTCCAAGCTGGTGCCAGCAGGCGAGGTGGAAATCAGGGTGGCGGAGGGAACCCCAGGTTTTCCTTGATCGGCGACAAAAACTTCGATGGCGGCGTCGAGGCCGCTCCCCGTAAGAGTGACCGGGGTGGAGCTGTCGAGTACCAATCGATCGGGGCTGAGACCGGTGGTACTGAGTCCCAAACCCGACCCCGTGACCGTATAGGCCAGTGGCGCTGAGCGCACGCCCGTCGGCGAGCCGACCGCGAACTGTTCCTCGGAATAGGAGCCCGCCGCTTCTTCTGGCAGAGTTGCGGCTACCAGGAAGCTGCCTGTGGCGTCGGTGATGCCGACCGGGCTCGGCTGCGCTCCGTCGGCCTGGCCGTCTTTTTGCCGCCAGCGGAAAATGAGCTGGTGTGGTTGGGGCGGATCCGTGAGGATTTGCAGTTGGGTCTCATCACCCGCGGTGTAGGTCGGGTAGTAGTGATCCAGCCGGCTAGCGATCGGTGCTGACAACTCGGAGCCCTCGGGATGGACGATGTAGTGCATCGCCTGCGAAGTTGGGCCAGCCGATGAGCCGACGGCAAAACGCTCGTTGCGGTAGGTCCCGATGCTGGCCAACGGCAGGGCTGTGCTGAGATTGAATTGGCCTTCGGCGTCGGTAGTACCGATCAAGGTTGGTTGGGCGCCGTCCGGAGTCCCGTTGAGCAACCTGAAGCGGTATACCGGCTGGTTGGGTTGTGGCGGATCGGTGGAGATCAACAGCCGCGCGGTATCTCCCACCTTGTAGTTGGGAAAAGGCTGGGGTCTAAAGGCTTCGGGAGCCACCAAGGTCGCTGGGTCCGGCGACACCGTGTAGGCCAGTGGCGCCGAGGTCGGGCCAGAGGATGAGCCGACGGCGAAACGTTCGTCGGTGTAGGCTCCAATCTCTTCCACACGCACCGGCAGCGAAAGCTCGAACCGACCCGTGCTGTCGGTGGTGCCGATCGCGGTCGGCTGTGCTCCGTCGGCCGCACCATTGAGTTGGCGGTAGCGGAACACGGTTGCTTCGGGCTGGGGTGGATTGGTGGTTACGATCAGAGTCGCAGTGTCACCCACCAGGTAGATCGGGAAGGGCGCCGGGCGCACGGCGGTCGGTGCTGCCGTCGTACCACCTCCTCCGGTCACCGTGTAGCTCAAGGCTGGCGTCGACCGTGGGCCTTGTGGAGTACCGACGGCGAACTGTTCGCCGCTGTAGCTGCCGGCTGTCGCTCCCGACGCCGGTAGACTGTTCTCGAAGATTCCCAACCCGTTGGTGGTACCGATCCAGGTTGGCTGAGGACCGTCGGGTTGACCGTTCAGGGAGCGGAAGCGGTATACCGGCTGCCAGGGCTGACGCGGGTTGGTCGTCACTCGCAGCGATGCCGTGTCTCCAGCCTGGTAATTCGGGAAGTGGGAGTCGAAGCGGACCGCGGTGGGACGCTGCACCGCATGGACTACATAGCTCAAGGGTTGGGACTGCGGCCCGTCCTCGGTGCCCACCGTCACCCGTTCCCCGCTATAGGTGCCCACCTGCTCCGGCCCCACTGGCAAGGACACCACCAGTGAGCCATTGGCGTCGGTCTGACCGATCGTCGCACGTTGCTCGATGCCGTTGTAGTCTCGCACCCGATAGACCGGTTGCAACGGTTGCGCCGGATCGGTGTGGATCTCATGGGTAGCCGTGTCTCCGACCTGGTACTCGGGAAAGCCTCCAAGACGGTAAGTTGTCGGCGCATTCGCGGCATGAACACAATAGGCGAGGGGTGTCGACCGTGGCCCTCCCTGGCTGCCCACCGCAACCTGCTCGAAGCTATAGCAGCCGACCCACTCCGGTTGGGCCACAGACTCCCGTAGCAAGGTGCCGCTGGCGTCGGTTGTGCCGATGTAGCGCCCCTGCACGCCTTCCGGAGCCCCGTTCAGATAACGCCATAAGTAGACCGGCTGGTTGGGCTCACCATAGATATACATCAGGCCCAGATCTCCCACATAGTAGGTTGGGTACGGTGCTGGACGCTCGGTTGTCGGCGCTACTTGAGCGAAGGCTGACCCAGCCAGAAACAAGACTGTCAAGGCGATCAGGATGGAGCGCAAGCAAGGCCGATTTGGTGCAGCGTGCTGGCTCTCCCGCGTGTAGGATTGGCGAGGCAGTCTTTCGGGCTTGTGGCTGGTTCGGGTTCGAAGGTCGCTTTCGGCCGAACGGGCTTGTTTCTGTCTCATGGGTTGCTCCTGGTCGGTTGGTCCTTCGGATCTGCATGTGCCTCGCGTTAACGGGCGTTTCGAGGCGTTTGGATCAGGTCGGGGTGAGCCGCTGCCCGCCGGGGACCAAAGGTTCCTCGGCTGCTGCGCGAAGGACGAGGCCGGCGTCTGGTGCGGTCACGACTGCGGCCGAGGCGTAGGGGCGCCAACGGCGCTTCGAAGCCACGATTTCGCTGGCGCTTGAGAAGGCGGGCTCCCACAGCCACGACCCGGACCGTACAAGGGCGACCGCATCTAGCCTGGGGCGCTAAGCAGTAGGGACTTGCAGATCCGGTCCTTAGTGAGTTTCTGCACGCCGGTCCTGAGATCGGACCGGGCTGCGTTCGGGAGGCTACCTCGTAGCAAAGCTAGGTTGCGATGCGTACTTCCCCATCAGCCAGAGCCCAGACATGAACCACACGAAGCTCTCTGCGCTGCTCCTCTTGCCGAGATCAAGCCCGAGGTCTGGTGCTCGCCCGCGGCGGTTGCTTGTGGCCGGGACGGCCCAATCCACGATCACCTGCACGGCTGCGAAGAGCGACGTATCGTCAATGCAATCCGCTCTGATGAACCTCTCGACGGCATCGAAGCGATACGGGCTGTAGCCGAGCCGGCGGAGGAGCCTTACGTCGCCTCCACCCTCAATTCACTGGCCCGAATCGGCCAGGTGATGGACGATGTTGGCGAACAGGAGCCTGCCGGATTCCGTGAGATATCCCGGATCGGGACCCGCGCCCCAGACGACATAGTTCTCGTAGCGGACCGCGGCGTAGTAGGATGGTTGAGAGCTGTTTCATGTTCTCCTCACTTCCCTGGATCCCGAAGGCGCCAACGCCGTGATGACTCAGGCTACTTCAAGACTACCATCACGACGCTTCGATTCTGGCTCTGGTTCTCGGTTGAGACAACCGCACACGGCTTCGGTGCGCTCGAAGCCCAGCCTCTGGTCGTACCGAGCCCGTCGAATCACGGCTTAGCGATGCCTGGCACCATCCTTCGGTGTATTCATCTCAGTTCTCCCTTACGGCCTGGCCGGATTGCAGCATATTCGAGGCCTGTACTTCGAGCAGATACGAGCGAAACCGTTCCCAATCGGTTGGTCCCAGGACCTTCTTGATCTGGGCAGAGTCTGGACCGTGAAATCCGCCGTGGGTCTCTCACGTTGCCTCGATCACCGTGTGCACATGCCGCCCTCACTACCCCGGCTGGAGATGACAGGTTCAGCGGTCGGTTGCTCACCTGCACGATCTCCTCGTTGTGGTCCACACCGCCATCACCTCGACGCCTTGGCGGCGAAGGCTGCGTGCCAGGCTACGGCCGAAGCGACCCAGGCCGATGACGAGAAAACGTTGTGCCTAGGGGACGCGTTCCGGGTTCTCCAGAACCTCGACTCGTCTCACCTGAATTGTCCCATCGGCGTGCAGGACTCCCGATAGCCGAACGCGCTTGCGGAGGTGATCTCGCAGGAAGTGATCCCAGGCGATGCCCGGGTCGATGCTGTACTCGCCCTCGTCGAAGGTTACGAGACTGACGGCCAGCACGTCGCCTGACGTCCCCCAGCCAACGGGAATGATCACGCCCTCGAATTCCGTCTCCTCGGCTTCGTTCTGCTTCACGGTTTTACCTCAGGGTCGTCACTCCGACCCGGACAACCGATCGGTCTCGATCGTTTGGAGTCTATCGACTGGTCTCGCCTTGCGAGTTCGCTGCCGGCGTCCTCTCCTCGCTCTACCAACCAGCACGTAGCGTGCCAACCTCTCGGGCCTGCTGTCAACGGCCTTTGCGGGCCTGGCTGGAGCTCCGACCGGAATCGGCAGCGTCGCTTTCAAGAGATCGCCGGGCAGTTTCGGAACAGCTGGTTCCACCCGGCGCGAAACGAAGTGCCACCTCAAAAGTGCCACTGCAGCGTGAGCACGGCAATGCCGGGAAGAATCGCTCCGGCTTCCAAGCTGGCATACTTGTTCAGATCGAGCTGGATTCCGTGGTAAATATACGGTGCGAAGCCAATTCCCGTTGCTCGTTCGATAGTGTTGTAGAAACCTTCCGCTCCACAGTTCTCGAACGTACTGACAAAAAACTCGCCCACATAGGCATAACCGCCCTCGAAGGTCATTCGCCGGCTCAAGCGACGCCAGTTCTTCTGGACACCCAACAGAATGCAGCGGTTGCCATGACTGTTGATGAGGGTACCGACCACAAGGTTGTCAAACGGCCCCTTGTGTAACCTTTTCTCCAAGGCAACAAAGCGGTTTTGCAAGTACTGCGTAAACTGCTGGCCAGGGGCGTAGACGTGATAGATGAACGACCCGGTGTTCAACGAAAATTCGAAACCCTCGTGCAGCGACGCCTCCTCCTCCGCTAGCGCGCCTTGCGCACAGACGATGGCCACCAACACAAAAAGCGCGATACGTGCGCTCGTACTGGCCTTGATCGTTCCTTTGTCTCCCGATGCCCTCATGTCCTAGCCTCCTCGGTATGGGCCGTTCGCTTGCCGACGTTTATCCGTCTCGAGCACTGCTGGGCCCGCGACATAGGCCGCGGTGAGGCCGTACTCGGCTCCTCGGCCCGAATCAGCACCGGCTTCTGCCGCCGGCCGGAAGCTAAATTCAGGGGTCCGACAACGCCGCAGCCGCGGCTCGCGAAGCTCCGATCAGCGCCAGTGATTGAAAAGGAAAGGACAGGCCGATGGTCAGGAGCAGGCTCCCGACCATCGAGATATGCAGGCCAGACCACCGGGCGACGCCGGATTCAACACGGCAGGGATCACTTCCTCACGCAGCCAGCCATTCGCGGGCCTTTGCCAGGTCGGTATGATCGAAGTACTTGATCTTGGCGGTGGTCAGTCTCCCCGTCGCACGGACTTCGAGGGCGTTCCCCGCGGCCAGTTCTGTAATCTCGATCGACATGATTCCTCTGTTCTGATGCCGCCCCGCCGGCATCTCTTCTTGGAAATCGGCCAAGGTGCAAGTTTTTGGTGTCAGGGACGCGGCCCGCTATGCGTGAATGCAAACCCGGTACCAGATCAGCGGCGGCCCTCGCGGTGCGTCACCTGGGCCGCTCGCCGCTCCGCAGGGGCGCCGGTTTCGGAATCGAGGCTTCCGAAACCGGGGGCGTTCCCGGTGTCATTCGGAAGCACCGAGTCCGGCTTGCGCTCAGGCGCACGGTGATGGGTGGCACCAATCGTGCAATTCTGGCTTTTGCGGCGCTCTGTGCGGGGGTATTGCTCCGCCGAAACTTATGGACGTCAGCAACCGACCGAGGTGCGCGCGAGGCGCATCACCCGGCCCTTGAGCGCCGCATCCCGAAACCGATCCCATCTGGATTGTATGATGCTCTAGGGTGTCGTCGGCACTGCGCCGGTTGATTTGGTGTGAAAGGAATGTCCAACCATGCCTGCCATCGAGAGAATCACACGTACCTACCGCCACCTGGGGCGCTACCGCAAGATCCTGGCGGTGCTGATACGCTACGGTTTCGGCGACATGCTCGGCCGCCTGGGCGTCAACCGCTACCTCGAAGCCGGTCGCGGGCTCTTCCGTGACGAGTCTGACGACGGGCATCACCACCTGAGCAGCGCCGAGCGGTTGCGGCTGGCGCTGGTGGATCTCGGTCCGACCTTCACCAAGCTGGGGCAACTGCTCTCGACGCGCCCAGACCTGATTCCGATCGACCTGGCCCAGGAGCTCGAGAAGCTGCAGGATCAGGCGCCGCCATTCCCAGGCGACAAAGCGCGCCAAATCCTCGAAGAGGAGTTGGGTGTGCCGCTGGAAGAGGTCTATAGCTCGTTCGAGCTCGCACCTCTGGCCGCCGCCTCCTTGGGCCAGGTCCACCGCGCTGTGCTCGCGTCCGGTGGTCAAGACGTGGTGGTCAAGGTCCAGCGACCAGGAATCCGCCGCACTGTGGCGACCGACCTCGAGATCCTCGAGCACTTGACGGCGATTGCCGAACGCCACGGCGGCGAGGAGTTGGAAATCCAGCAGCCTTCCGCGATCGTCGCCGAGTTCCGCCGGGCAGTGACAAAGGAGCTCGACTACACGACCGAAGCCGCCCATCTCCACCGCTTCGCCCGGATGTTCGCAGATGACGAGACGGTCGCGATTCCGGCCGTCTTCCCCCGCTTTACGACCACCAGGGTGCTGACCATGGAGAGGCTCGCCGGGGTCAAGGTGTCGAAGCTTGCCGAGGCAAACGCCGGCGCCTACGATTGTGAGCGCATCGCCCGGCGGGGTGCTGACGCCCTGCTGCGCCAGATCTTCGAATTCGGATTCTTCCACGCCGACCCCCATCCCGGCAATATTCTGGTGCTCGATGGCGACGTCATTGGCTTCATCGACCTTGGCCAGGTCGGCCGCCTCGACCGGCCAACCCGACGGCTGGTCGCCCGGCTCTTCACCTGCCTGGTTTCGAACGACGTCGAGGGTGCCACCTCGGCGTTGCTCGACGTGACACACTCCAAGACCCCGGCCGAACGTCACGCGCTCGAAGGCGACATGTCGGAGCTCATCGACTGGCATCTGGGGAGACCCGCGGGAGAAATGCAGCTCGCCCGCATGGTCTGGCGTCTGGTGGCGATCGCCACCAGACATCGCCGCACCGTTGCGCCGGAAATTTTCCTGGTGCTCAAGGCGATGGCGACGGTCGACGCGCTGGTGCGCGAGCTTGATCCCGCCTTCGATCTGCCGTCTCACAGCCACTCGCTGCTCCGGCGGATGATGCTCGAGCAGTTGGCGCCGCACCACGTGGTCGCCGACCTCTGGACCTCGATCCAGCAGCTCGCCAGGCTGCTGCGCGATATGCCCCAGCAGCTCAACGAGACGCTGCGCGAGATCGGCCACGGGCGCGTCCGCCTCGACCTCGAGCACCGCAACCTCGAGTCGCTCCAGCACACTCTCGAAATGATCGTCAATCGACTCGCTTTCGCCATCGTGCTGGCGGCGCTCCTGATCGCCTCGTCGCTGGTGGCGCTGGGCGACATTCCGCCCAAGTGGCACGGCATGCCGATCATCGGCATCGCCGGCTACCTGCTGTCGGCGGTCATCGGCCTGCGCCTGCTGTGGTCCATTCTGAAACGCGGCGGCCTCTGACGGTGACCCTGGACCTCATCTCATAAACCGGCGATCCGCTGGTCTGCGGTGTTGCTAGGCTGGCTTCGGGTTCAGAGCTGTTCTGGTGAGCAACTCTCCGCCCGGCGCCACCGGCATCCGAACACGCACCCGGTTGCCGGGCGGCAGGTACTCGAGATCGAGGGCCGCGGTGGCCAGGAGCACGCCGCGGCCGTGGGCGTGGAAGAGCCGCTCGTGGTCCAGCTGCAGGTAACGCTCGAAGTCGAAGCCTTCCCCGGTGTCGCGGATCTCGATTTCGATCTCGCCGCCACGCTGCGCGACCTCGACCGTGGCCCAGCGGTCTCGGTACTCGGGGAGTGCCAGGCGCCGGCTCACCTCTTGCCGGAAGTTGCCCTGCCGCCGCAGCTCGCCCTTCTCGTCGTAGGTGATGCCGAGATTGCCGTGCTCAATCGCGTTGATCATCAGCTCGAGGAGTCCCACCCCCCGCTGCGGCTCGCCGGTCGCCGATCCGAGGTGGACAGCCAGGATCTCAGCCTGCTGAGGCGTGCGGAAACGGAAAGTCCCTGACTCCAGCAGCCGGACAGTGTCCTCGCAGGCAGTGATCCTTTTGGTGAGGGAGCGCTTCAGGTCGCAGGCGGCGACCGCGGCACGGACGATGGCCCGCAGCTGGTCGGGATCGAACGGCTTGGTGAGGTAGAAGTAGGCGCCGTTGGCGAGGCCGGCGCGGATGTCTTCGGGAACGAACTCGGTCGACTGTACCACCACCTCGACGTCTGTCAGCTGCGGGTGGTTCTTGATCCAATGCATCAGCTCGACGGGGTCGAGGCCCTCGAGAATCCAGTCGAGCAGGATCGCGCGAATCGTCTTGCCGTGGGTCTCGACGAGTCGCCGGGCGTCATGCTGACCCGTGGCCATCTCGAAACGATAGCCGTCGGCGGCGAGCATGTCGCGCAGCAGCGCTAGCTCCTGAGGCTCGTCGTCGATGATGAGGATGGTAGCCATTGGCGGTTGGCCTGACCTATCCCGGCTCTTGCTTGGCGGTTTCCGCCGCCGAAACAGGTTCCCCGGACGGCCGCGGTGGCTTAAAATCCGCCTTTTCGATCTCGTACCTCGACAGCAGCTTGCTGAGCTGCCGGGTCGTGATTCCGGCTGCCTCGGCGGTGGCCGCGATGCGGCCTTCGTGGGCAGCCAGGATGGTCTCGAGGTAGCGCCGCTCAGCTCTGGCGACCGCCACGGCACGCACCTCGGCCAGAGTTTTGGCCGGCCCGGTGGTAACCGGCACGATGACGTGGGTGTCCACCTGATCGAGAACATCCAACGGGATGCTCTCGGGCGTGATCCGGTTCGTCGTTTCGAGGATGACGGCACGCTCCAGAATGTTCTCGAGCTCGCGGACGTTGCCCAGCCAACGGTACTTTCGAAACGCTGCCTCGACCAGTGGTTCGAGGCCTTTGATGCGCTTGCGGTAGCGGCGGTCGAATCGCTCGAGCAGCGCGTCCACCAACCGCGGCAAGTCTTCCTTGCGTTCCCGCAGCGGCGGGATCTCGATCGGGAACACGCTCAATCGAAAGTAGAGATCGGGCCTGAAAGCGCCCTCCTCCTGCAGCTGCTTGAGCTCGTGGTTGCTGGCCGTGATGATCCGGACGTCGACTTCGATGTCTTTCTCTCCGCCGACGCGGTGGAACCGCTGCTCCTGCAGCACGTCGAGCAGCTTGATCTGTGCGGCGGGGGTGATCGTGCCGATCTCGTCGAGGAAGAGGGTGCCGCCGTGGGCGAGCTCGAAGTCGCCTTGCTTGCGGCGGTGAGCGCCGGTGAACGACCCGCGCTCGTGGCCGAACAGCTCGCTCTCGATGAGGGTGTCCGGGATGGCGCCGCAGTGGACGGCGACGAAGGGCTGCTCCCGGCGGTTGCTCCAGTGATGAATCAAGCGGGCGACGACGCCTTTGCCGACTCCCGTTTCACCGGATAGCAGCACACTGGCGCGCGTCGCGGCGACAGTCCTGGCCTGTTCCAGGACAAGCTTCATCACCGGGCTGTCGGACGCGGCCATCTCGACCGGGTCGAAGCATCCGAGTCTCGAGCCCCGATCAAATTCGAGCGACATGACTTTTTCTCCAGACTAAAGGATAACACGAAGGGCTCGGTGGGGTGCGCTAGCCGGCGGAGACCCTCGCATCCGAGGCGATCCTGGGGGCACGAGAACCGGCTCCGGGCGGCCGTCAAGTTCTTCCTCTTCATCCAGGCAGCGGCCTGTTGATGCTGGTCAGCATTCTACTTTGCGCCACCGGGAGAGCGGCACGCTCAGTTCCGATACCCTGAGAAGTCTGGCGTGAAACGGAACTGCCGGGTCCGCCGTCACGCCACCTGCAGTCGGAAAGCGCAGCGGCGGTACTCCTCACGAATTGGCCGTTTCTGGCAGGCAGCGAGGCCAGCCGGACGTCACAGGGCCGCCCGGCCGGGTCGACGGTCCACTGGCACGCGATGTGCATTTTGGCTTCATAGCTCGGCTGCACCGGCCGGGTAGCTGAAGAACTTGATCAACCATCTTTACTGGAGAGGTTTCGAACCATGAAAAGAAGAACGATCGCGGTTCTTGTCGCCAGCACACTGTTTGCCAGCTCGGCGACCGTCGTGGCAGCACAGGCTGCCAAGAAGGAAATGCCGAAGACGACGGCATCACACGTGATGACGGGTCATCCTGACCAGCACCACCCCGCCGCCGCCATCGCCCACCCAGCCAAGCCCAAGCCCAAAACCAAGATGGAGGCGAAACCCATTGCTCCCAGGGCCCGCGTGAGCTGGGCGCCCGGCGCCTACTACTGGGGCGGTAGTGATTGGGCATGGAGCAACGGCTATTGGCAAGACCAACCTTGGAACGACGCGATTTGGATATCTGGCCATTGGACCGAGCGGAACTCGGGCTGGGTGTGGATTCACGGTCACTGGTTCTAGTCGGAAACCTTGCCTGGCGGCCGGGGAGCAGGAGCAGGCGCCTGTAGCTCGAACAGACGGCCCGGTCGCATTATTGAATGCTGGGCGGGTGAAGCGGTCCTCCGCTGCGCCCGTCCAGGTCGTTTCCTCGGGCCTGGCGGTGACTCGAGCATCCCTCCGAGCGCTTCTCCACCAGGCCCTTGGAGGGTTGCTTCGGTAAGACGCCCGTGTCCCTGCCGGCGCGCTGAGGCGCATCGGCAGGGACACGGAAACCAAGACAAGGAAACAAAGAAGGTAAATCGATGTTCCATTCCCGCAAGGCCATGACGGCATTCGGTTCCGTCGCGTTGATGTTCTCGACCCTGTGCCTGTCGCCAGGTTCAGCAGTCGCTACGAGCTCCGGACAGGTTCCGGATGCCACCATCGGCTCCCTGGTGGAGAGCCGCCTCGCCCACCACGGCCTCGACAACGTCCACGCCACGGTTCATGGTGGCGTCGTGACCCTCAGCGGCGAGGTCGCCACCCTGGCGCAGCGGGAGGCAGCGGCCAGGACGGCGGACCTGCGCGAAGTGGACCGCGTCGACAATCAGGTTACCTTGAGGCCCGCTCAGGTCACGGATGCCGAGATCGCCGCGGGCGTTTCCAGGGCTCTCGACAGCTACTTCTTCCACGGCGTCTTCGACTGGGTGGAAGTAAAGGTCCAGCACGGTCACGTGACCCTCACGGGTTCCGTGTATCAGCCCTGGCGACGGACGGTGATCGCCGACCGGATGGCCGGGATTGCGGGCGTCCAGGCGATCGACAACCAGATTTCGGCTTCAGAGGTCTCAGGCTTCGACGACCAGCTGCGCTTCCAGGCGGCCCGGGCCGTCTACGGCAATCTACTGTTCTCGGAATTCGCCGAGTTATCGCACCCTCCCGTCCACATCCTCGTCGACCGGGGCGTCATCACCCTGGAAGGCACCGTACGCAACTAGGTCGAGCAACGCGTGGCGGAGTCCCTGGTGCGCCAGCGAACGCTGTCCCACGGCGTCGTCAACCACCTTCGGGTCGGCAGCGAGTCGCCAGCTGAACCCGACGGCCCGTGAACGCCGGCTTCCTGCCTACCGGCAGCCTTGTGCTCGACAGGGTGGATTCCAATGCACGGCGGTCTTGATTCCGCCACCATTCAGGAAAGGAAGCGCATCGTGAATCAATATCTACGAACCCCCGCGTCGATCCATGGATTCCGCTCCCCTGCTGGCGGTGCTGGCGGCGGCACAGGCCGTCCCGTCGCAGGAGCTGCCGGCTTGAGTCGAGGTGTTGCCCGCGGGCCGGTGAACGAGGCCTTCGACCCCCTTCGGCAGCCTGCAGGCAGCGGTCCTGCAGCGCCCGCAGGCGCCTGGTGAAGTCGGCGTCGTAGACGAACAGCGAGATCTCATCAGCCAGTGGGCGACGAGCACGATCGCCGCTCATGGATGTTGTCCCGGAAGATCTGGCCGGCCCGGCATCGACGCTGCCGGGCCGGCAAAAACCTGCTAGAGATTCGGCCAGCTCCACCCGAAGCTGAAGGTGTCCTGGATCTCGACCCGCAGCACCGAGCCTTGCGGCAGATCGACGTCCTTGCCGCTCTGCGCCAGGAGCGTCCCGCCCGCTCCCACGCCCAGGCCGATGAGGGCGCCTTTTTTGCCGTCGATCAGACTGCCGAGCAGTCCGCCGACTACGGCGCCCGCCACGGTTTTGCCCGCGCTCACACCCTGCCCCTTGATCTCCTGTCCGCTGTCCAGGCCGATCACCAGCCCGCGGAAATCCGCGATCTGCCCCTCGGGCCCTCGCAACCGATCGATGTAGAGGTGCAAGTTGCCGCGATCACTCACCCGACCGGCGCGATCGACCGCGGTGACCATGCCTTCCATGACTGTTCCGTTCGGAATGCCGATCCGACCGTCAACGTAAACCGGTTCCGCCAGCAGCACAGAGAAACGGTCTCCGACATTGGCGCTCTTCGAGCTCAGCCAGGTGGTCAGCTCGACGCTGACGTTGGTGCCACGCGGAACCGTCGTCTGTGCCCCGGAGAAGGCCGGCGGAGCCGCTGCGCTCGAGTAGACCTCGCCGCTCGGTGCAGCATCTCTGATGTCGAGCCAGACCTGGGAGAGACGGTCGGCGAGGTCTTCCAGATCCCGAGCGTCGATCCCCCCGGCAGCGTCCGTCCGCATGACGCGGTCGAAGCGAACCAGCTGGCCCTGAATGGCCTGGAGCTCCCGTGCCAGCGCTCCGTCGGCCGTGCTGCCTTGTCCCGGCAGCCGGCCGAAAAGATCATCGGCCCAATCGGCCATCGTGTGCAAGGCAGCGATCTGTTCAGGAGAGCTCTGCGGTTCGTAGCTCTGGGCTGCTGATGGAACAGAGCCGAGCGAGATGGCAAGGACCGCCACAACGGCGAACCGGCAATTGCGAAAATGGGTCATGCGAGGCTCCTTGTGTTTCATATTGTCGATCGTTGGCAGGCGTGAGCCACGAGTTAAAAGCTGTCGTCAGATCAGTGCAGGCTGCCGCTCAGCGTGGCCGTTCACTCAGCCCGAATTAAGAGTGAAAGCAATCGCGATGCCAAGGCTCGAAGCCGACACGGCGGCCTCCTCGGCGCGAGATCGTCTTCATCTGCGCACGATAGGAACCGGGAGTGCCCGAATGAAGGCCCGCCGTGCGTAGAAGCGGAACCGACGGTTCCGCCGGATCTTGCCGTCGCATGGCACGACGTTGCGGTAGCAACTGACCAGAGCTTCATTGCTCGGCCGCCACTCGGCACGAGGGGCCCTGTCACTAGTTTGAATTATTCTCGGCGCCAATTCTGTTGAATCCCGGCGCCGATCGTCTTGCGCCGAAATCGCCCGCCGGCCATGGCACGACCCTTGCGATAACTTCTGGTCATGAGCGCGAACGCCTCACTCGAAAGCGGACCATCCCCGCCGCCGCCACGTCACTCGCAGACCGAGCCCAAAGGGCGCCTGGGGGGAATGGAATCTCGAGCTTATTGTCTCCACCTGGTGGCAGGGGCTGCGCAGCGGTGTCGAGCAGCGCCACCAGGTGCTGGAAGCCGAAGCCAAGCGCCACTTCGTGGTGCTGCCCCTCGCCGATCCGACCCTGATCGAGGCGCCAAGCTGCCGAAAGGCTTGCTCCTGGTTGGGCCTCCCGGAACCGGCAAGACGCTGCTGGCGCGGGCTATCGCTGGCGAGTCGAAGGTGCCGTTCTTCAGCATCAGCGGCTCGGGCTTTGTCGAGATGTTCGTCGGCGTCGGCGCGGCGCGGGTCAGGGACTTGTTCCAGGAAGCGAAGAAGGCCGCCCCCTGCATCGTCTTCATCGGCGGCCGGCAGTCGGCGCTCGAGGCACGGCCGCGGGTGCTGTTCAATCCCGACTCGCAGACCGTCGCCTGAAGGTGGCGTGACACCGGGCGGCAGCAGGTCCGCACGACAAGGAGACGACGATGACCGCCGATCCCAAACCACAACGACGAATCGCCGCCGATGGCCGGCGCAGCGGCCGCTGCGCGGTGTGTGGCAAGACGTTCCCAGCGGGCGACCTGGTGCCTATCGACCTGGTGCACCCCGGGGTTGCCGAAAGGGTCCGGGCCGACCATCCCGGGCTCGATGCCCAGAGCCGGATCTGCCGGGGCGACAGGCACCGCTATCGGGCTCGCTACGTCGAGGGGGTGATCGAGCGCGACCGCGGCGAGGTCGGCGCCCTCGAGCGCGAGGTGATCGGCAGCATGGAGCGGCATGAGGTCTTGAGCCGTGACGTTGAGAGCCAATTCGAAGCGCGGCGGACGATCGGCGAGCGGATCGCTGATCGGGTCGCAACTTTTGGCGGTAGCTGGCCGTTCATCGGCCTGTTTTTCACCGTGTTGTTGGTGTGGATCGTTTTCAACTCGCTGACCGCGCTGCGCCAGCCCTTCGATCCTTATCCTTTCATTCTCCTCAACCTGATCCTGTCGTGCCTGGCGGCGATCCAGGCGCCGATCATCATGATGAGCCAGAACCGGCAGGGAGCCAAGGACCGCCTGCGCGCCGAGCACGACTACCGCGTCAACCTGAAGGCCGAGCTCGAGATCCGGCATCTCCATTCGAAAATCGACCAGCTGCTCAGCCATCAATGGCAGCGCCTGCTCGAGATTCAGCAAGTGCAGATGGAAGTGCTCGAAGAGATCTCCGAGCGCGCCGCCCTTACCCCACCATGATCCGAGCCTCAGGATAGCGCAAACGGCCAGGCCTGCGGCGGGCGAGAAGCAAGGCCAGCGTCAGCGGGCCCACTCGGCCGATGAGCATCGTGGTCGCGATCACCAGCCTGCCGAAGGCATCGAGCTCGGTGGCGACGCCCAGCGACAGGCCGACGGTAGCCAAAGCGCTGACCGTTTCGAAAAGCAATCGATCGAAGGGTAGAGGCTGAGTCGAGAGCAACGCGGTGAAGGCAACGAGGGCC
>JAJCXO010000130.1 GCA_029263395.1 Acidobacteriota bacterium
ATGGGGGGGAACAAGGCATCTTCGTTTTCGTCGAGTTCGGAAGCCATGTGGTGAGCGGTGTCATAGGCCGTCGTAACGGCCTTGTCGATCCACTTGAAGAAGACCTTGTATTTGACCTCGTCGCCATGATCGCGGCCTAGCGTCAGATCCTGACGTCGCAAGTGTTGTGGGATCAGTTTCAGGCGTCGGGTCACTTCCAGAGAGTGGTAGAGCCAGAAGATGCCGGCATAGTTGCCACCGTGGCGGGCGAGGGTCACGTTCTCCAGAGCTTGCGAAAGCCGGGCGCGATATTGTTCCCATTTCTGCGCATAGATACGGGTATCGAAACCGAGCCGCATATGGTAGGCAAACTGGACTTCGCATTCGGCCTCGAGATAACTGCCGAGGGCGGTCTCCAGCGCTGTCAGTTGCGGTGACAGGAGAATCGGGAAGCCGTAAAGAGGTGATGCTGTCTCAGCCGCCCGAAAGATCGCTTGCGGTTCAGGCAGAATCGCTGCAGCCCGGGGTATGACGCGGCGAATCTCGGCGGCATCATTGAGCAGGAAGTTGTAACTTCCGCGAGTGAGGTGATCGATGACGGAGGTGGACATTTTGCCGGGCTCGGAGGGCCTTGGGTCAATTACGAAGGATCATTCGAAGCGATGACTCTACGTATAACATAGCCGGGGCGACGACGTAAGATCCCAATCGCCTCACAAGGCCACCTTGGCTGGCCAGAGACCTTCCGAATGACCTGTCTGGTGTACCCGATCGAGACGATGTCCGCAAGAGCTACCGCAGGTGATGCCACGGACCGGTTGGCAAATGCCACGGACCGGGTGGCAAATGCCACGGACCGGGTGGCGAGTCTTGAAGCGGCGCCGCTGCTGAGACTGCGGGATCTGAGTGTGAGCTTCGGTCCCGGGCAAGAGGTTCTCAGGCGCGTCAACCTGACGATCGACAAAGGCGAAATCGTAGGCCTGGTAGGGGAGTCGGGAAGCGGCAAGACGCTGACAGCGTTGTCGATTCTCGGCCTACTGCCGCCGGGTGCCAGAACCGAGGAGGGACAGATTTGGTTGGATGGCACTGACAACCTGCTGCAACTCGATGAGAAGCAACGACGTCAGATTCGGGCTCGGCGTCTTGCAATGATCTTTCAAGAGCCGATGAGTGCCCTGAATCCTGTCTTCAGTCTCGGGTATCAGATCGGCGAGGTTCTTCGATTGGGTGGACGGATGGACCGGGGGCAGGCCAGGCGCGAAGCTCGCCGACTTCTGGAGAGAGTTGCGATGCCTGATCCAGAACGTCGGCTACGCAGTTTTCCGCATCAGCTGTCGGGCGGTCAATTGCAACGTGCGATGATCGCCATGGCATTGGCGGCCGGCCCGGACTTGCTGTTGGCCGACGAACCGACAACCGCGCTCGACGTGACGGTGCAGGCACAAGTCTTGGAGCTCCTGACAGATCTGCGCAGCCAACTCGGTCTAGCAGTGCTGTTGATTACCCATGATTTGGGAGTTGTCGCCCAGTGCTGCGATCGGGTGGTCGTGATGTACAGCGGACAGGTGGTGGAAGAGGCGCCGGTCGAAGAGTTATTCAGCCATCCATCCCATCCATACACCCGGGCGCTGCTCGATGCAGTGCCGAAACTCGACGGCCGAGATCCCAGTTTCCTCGGCATACCGGGACGTGTGCCGGAAATTCAGGCTCTGCCGTCGGGTTGTACGTTTCACCCGCGCTGCAGGGTCGCTTTGGAAACGTGCAGCCGCTCAGAGCCGGATCTCTATTCAATCTCGAGTATCGGGGAAGCGGTCCGGGGACAGCATCATTCTTGCCGATGTTTTCTGGTCGAGGACCGATGACAACGTTGCTGGAGGTCAGGAATCTGTCGAAGTCGTTCATCTGGCGGCTTCCGTGGCGGCAGCGACAGTACTTGAAGGCGGTCGACGAGGTGAACCTCGACGTTGTCCGAGGGGAATGTTTAGCGGTTGTTGGGGAGTCCGGGAGCGGCAAGACGACCCTGGGACGTTGCCTTCTACGTCTACTCGAGCCTGACACCGGCGAGATTCATTTCGACGGGGAAGACCTGATACAGCTGACGCGCCGCCAGCTTCGGCGTCGACGAGTCCAGTTTCAAATGGTGTTTCAGGATTCTGCCGCTGCCCTCGACCCACGCATGCGAATCGCGGCTTCGATCGCTGAACCGATACGCTTCCATCACCTGCGGCCGGCGGCTGAGGTGGATTCGCGGGTGAACTCCTTATTGGAGCTGGTGGGGTTAGCCGCGTCTCTGAACGACCGCTACCCTCACCAGCTCTCTGGAGGGCAGCGGCAGCGAGTGGGCATCGCAAGAGCGCTCGCGACCGAGCCGAAACTTCTGTTACTCGACGAGCCTGTCTCGGCCCTCGATGTCTCAGTCCGAGCGCAGATTCTCGGCTTACTCGCTGAGTTGCGTCAACGCTTGGCGTTGACCATGATTTTCATCGCTCATGACCTGGCAATGGTGGAACAAATTGCCGATCGCGTCGCGGTGATGTACCTCGGCCGGGTTGTTGAAATTGGCGACCGCCGCGCCATCTTCAAGCAGCCTCGACACCCCTATACAAGAAGCCTGTTACGGGCGATTCCGATCCCAGATCCTCGCCGCCGACAGCGCCGGGAGGTGTTGACGGGCGAGGTCCCTAGCCCTTTGTCACCACCGCCAGGGTGCGCCTTTCATCCCCGATGTGCGACCGCACGGAAGCCTGATGGTTCGTTGAAACCGCTGTGCAGCGAAGTCAAGCCAGAGTTGGTAGCCTCGGACAGCGCGCATCCGGTAGCTTGCCATTACCCGACAGGGGAGTCTTAGCTGGCGTTTTGGCGCAACCTTCTATGTGATCTCGAGCATTGACTCTTTGTAACTTTTGCGTTGGACTTACGTACGATTGACGAGCTGGTACCGCATTCGATCGGTGCCGGGAACACACCTCCGGTAGCCGTAGACATAACACCAAAGGGAGTTGAGAATGAAGAATCCTATTCGAGGATTAACCGTGAATGCCTGGCGACTCGGGCTGATGCTGTCAGGGCTGCTATGCCTCTTGCCGCTGGCTGTTGATGCGTCCGAGGTCCGCACCACGGTCTCACCCGGTGATGCTCAGGCCATGGCTGACCTGCCGTCCGACGCCGCCGAGCTCGGCATGCGGAGAGACGGCGACAAGATCGAGCTCAAGCTCGAGGATGCAGTGGCCCTCACTTTACAGCGTAATCTTTCTTTGGTGGTCGAACGGTATCGGCGTAGCCAGTCGGTGCTCGGTATCCAAGAAGCCATGGGTGTCTTCGATCTCAATATTGGTTTGGCCGGCGGACTGAGCGAGGACACGAGCCCAACAACCTCGACGTTGCAACAAACCGATGAGAACTCAATCACCGACGAGAATGCTTTTCTGAATTTTGATCTTTCGCAGTTGACAGCATTCGGTGGTACCGCGAGCTTGGGTTTCGACAACGGTCGAGCCGAGTCGTCGAATTTGCGTACTCAGCCCAATCCTCAGTTTGGCGTCAACTTCGACCTGTCCTTCACCCAACCGCTGCTGCGTAACTTCGGTCGTGAGGTGACTTACAATCCGATCTTGGTGGCACGCAACAACAGCGCGATCAGCCGAGAGGTGTTCCAAGCGGAAGTCGAAACGATCGTGCAGCAAGTCTCGGATCGCTACTGGGTCTTGGTCGAGGCAATGGAGCAGCTCAAGGTGACGCAAGAAAGCTTGGCCCTCGCCAAAGAGCTTCATGAGATGAATCGGATTCAGGTTGAGGTTGGCACCATGGCGCCCTTGGAAATGGTGTCGAGTGAGGCTGGAGTAGCGACTCGCGAGGAAGAGATCATTCGCCGGCAAGCTGATGTCGAAGATTCAGCCGATATCTTGCGGCGCCTTCTCAATTTGGACCAAGCACAGTACTGGGATTTGGAGATCGTACCGGTGACGGATCCGATCACCAACTACATCAAGATCGATTTCGACGAGGCTTATAAGACCGCCATCGAGAAACGTACGGATGTCGAGAGACAGCGTTTGGGCAACTCCAATCGAGAATTACAAGCGCGTTTTGCCAAGAACCAGAAGAAGCCTAGCCTCGATCTGACGATTAGTTACGGCCTCAATGCTGTCGATGGCGACGTCGTCGCCTTGGATCCGGATACGGAAGAACCGTTTACCATCAGCCGCGACTACTTCGATGCCCTCGATCAGCTCATCGAAGCTGAGTCGGACGGATGGTCCGTGCAGGCGGTGCTCGCTTACCCGCTCCAAAACCGTACCGCCAAGGCGCGGCTTGCACAAGCTGATCTAGACGTTGAACAGGGTGAGCTCGAAATGTCCGATCTTGAGCAGCAAGTTTTGCTCGACGTCCGGAGCTTGTCGCGGGCAGTACGCACTGCTGAACAACAAATCGAGTCCGCCAAAGTGTCGACCAAGCTTCAACGCAGGAACCTGGACGCGGAGCAGAAGCGTTATGAGAACGGTCTGGCAACCAGCTTCGAAGTGCTGCAGATCCAAGAAGATCTCACCGAGGCACTCAGTCGTGAGGTCAGCGCTATCACCAACTATCGTCGTGCTCTCAACGCCTTCTATCTCGCGACCGGTGAGATTCTGGACGAGGTGGGTGTAGAGCTGTTGGGCGACTAGGGGGTTGGGGCTAGCGAGCCATCGGTCGATGCCAGCTCGCTGGCCCCCAAGCCGACTCTAAGCGGTGGCGACGCGGCCACGTTTGGTACGCGTCGCGGGTCCTGGGGCGTTAGTGCTGGTAGAGGTTGGAGCCGGTTTCATATCGATGCTGCCTCGGAAGTTGCAGCCGTTCTCGAGGGTCACGCGAGGCGCTTTGGCGTTACCCTCGACCCGACCTGATTTGCGAATCAGGATCTCATCCCCGAGCAGGTCACCTTTGACCTCACCATCGATGCAGATGCGTTTGCCGTGAATGTCGGCTACCACCCTGCCGTTGCGGCCGACGGTGACGTTATGTTGTCGGAGCTGAATGGCTCCTTCGACGGTACCTTCGATCAGTAGATCCTCGTCGCCGGTGATATCGCCCTTCACGGTGATGGAGGGGCCGAGGATCGCAGCCGGGCCAGGTGTTGTCGAGACCGGTTTCGATGGTGTCGAGTGGGCCACTGGTGGGCTGGTTCTGGCAGCTGGCTGAGGAGGCGAGTCTTCTGCAAGTTCGTTCTTTTTCCACATGATGGTCTCCTAGGATGTTGATGGATCTGCTCGAGACTCTGGATCTGCTCAAGACCTGGATCTGCTCAAGACCTGGATCTGCTTTAGACTTTGAATCTCAAAGTAGATTCAATCAGAATATTTGCATCAAGCTATGAAAGGTCTCGGCATCTGTCAAGAGTTGGGTGCCTCGGGACGGTCTGTAAATCTCTGTTGTCAGCTGGCGACGCCAGGCGACCGGGACAGCTGGTAGCATGCCAACGATATGCGAATCTATTTCTCCAATCTGGGTTGTAAGCTCAATCAAGCCGAAGTCGACGCTCACGCACGTCGTTTTGTTGCCGCTGGCCACTCGTTGGTCTCGCGGTTGGAAGAGGCGGACTTCCATATCATCAACTCGTGTACCGTGACCCATCGAGCGGCGCGAGATTCCCGTAAGGTCGCTCGCCGAGGAAACCGCCAAGGCCTTGGTCTCAAGACCGTTTTGACGGGCTGTTACGCCTCTGCTGAGCCTGCTGAGGCGGCGCGCTTGGCCGGCGTTGATTTGGTTGTCACCAACGATCAAAAGGACCGCCTGTTGGAGTTGGTTCACGAGGCGTTTCCTGAAGCGATCCCTGAGGCTGAGCGGCTCCCGATTCCTTACGTCCCGATTCGATTCGGTCGTGCGCGAGCCTTGGTCAAGGTGGAAGACGGATGCAACATGCGGTGTTCCTTCTGCATTATTCCGTCGACCCGCGGTCGCCAGCGGAGCCGGACGGTGTCGGAGGTAGTGGCCGAGGTTGATGCCTTGGTCGCGGGTGGGTACCAGGAGGTTGTGATCACTGGTGTCCAGATATCTGAGTATCAGGATGGTGACCAACGTCTCTACGACCTGGTGGCGGCGATACTCGAACACACCGACGTGCCCCGGTTGCGGCTGACTTCTATCGCACCCTGGAAGTTTGATCGGCGACTGCTCGAGCTGTGGTCAGACTCACGCTTGGCCCGACACATCCACATGTCCCTTCAGAGCGGCTCTTCCGCAACTTTGCGTCGAATGCGACGCCCCTATTCAGCAGATGCTTTTGAAGCGTTGGCCGCGGAGCTGCATGCGGCGATACCGGGGCTGGCCCTGACGACGGATGTGATCGTAGGCTTCCCGGGGGAAACAGCGGCAGAATTTTCGGAGAGTCTGGCCTTCGTCGAAAAGATCGGCTTCGCTAAGCCGCATGTCTTCTCTTATTCGGAGCGAGCCGGAACCCATGCTGCTAGTTTGCCAGATAGCCTACCTCCCGAAGAGATCAAGCAGAGGACTGCCGAGATGTCCAAAATTGCGGCCACCAGCGACCGTAATTTTCGGCGCCGGTTCTTGGGCGAGAAAATACAAGTCTTGTGGGAAGAGTGCAAAACTGGACAGTGGAGTGGACTGACCGACAATTACATTCGAGTCAACGCCGAACAGCATCACGGCCTGCCGACAAAAGACCTGACCGGATCGCTTGGTTATGCTCAACTTGTTGAACTCGATCGGCGTGGGATCCGGGGATCTCTTGCCGATTCAGTCGACTGTAACTCGTCCCCCAGTAATTCGCCCCCCAGTAATTCGCCCCAGTTTTTGAAGGCGTTCGATGTGAGCGCCTAGTTGACGAGCAGCAACCGGGTGAATGGCCTCATCGATGCCGCTGTAGATCGATTTGACCATCTCTATCGGTTCTCGTTGCCCAGCTTGCCACGCCTGAAAGACTTCTTCTTCGCGCGCTAAACGATGGCGCTCGAGCTTCTCGAGCTTTTGAACGGCATTCAAGACCGCCGGGCCGTGCGCTGGAAACAGGATTTCAGGCATCAACTGACGAACTCGCCGAAGCGACTCCAAGTACGCATCCATGTCGCCGTCTGGGGGATCGATGACAATCGTGCTCAGGGTTGACACTAGGTCGCCTGCGATCAGGGATCGATGCGATTCGACAAAAAAGCAGAGGTGCCCGCGGGTATGTCCAGGGGTGTGGATGACCCGTACCGGGAAAGCCTCCTCGCCACCGAGATCGAACAGCTGATCGTCGTGCAGCTCTTGATCAACAGTGAGGCCCGTAGCGGCGAGATGTCGAGCGGTCTGTGGATGGGCGCAGATCGGCACCTCGAATTCGCGGCGCATCGCATCGGCTGCCCCGATATGGTCGGGATGGTGGTGAGTCAACCAAATGGCTTGGAGCTGGATGCCCTGTGCCTGCGCGGCATGGATCGTCAGCCGCAGGCGTTCCGTTTCGTCGGCATGGGGTGTCGCCGGGTCGACCAGAACCGCACGTTTGTGGCCCAATAGGTAAGCATGAGTGTGCGTTGCTGGGGGCAAGGTAGGCGTCAGCAGGGGTATCAGAACAATGCCGGGGCGTAGTTCGATGCGGCGCATCGGGCCGAGGTTGGCTTCTTGCGTGTTCCGCAGACGATGGCTTCCGGCGGCTGGCCCGACCTCGCCCAGGACCTTCAAAATATGGAGAATCGGGGGCGCCAGAGTGACCTCTCCTCGAGTCCACCGTTCGATTGCACGGTGCGGCTCGATCCACTCTCCGTGATCGAGCTCTGTGCCCATCATGCTCGGTTGTTGGTCTTCCTCTTGGTCCCAGCGCAGCAGGAAAAAGCGATTGTCGAAGCGCATTGGCGCCAGTGGCGGCGTCAGCCAGCGGCCAGCAAACTCGAGCGCCTCGGCATTCAGTTCCCATCCTCGCTCAGTCAGGAGGTCTGAGAATGAGATCTTTTTGTCGAGCAGCCGCATGCGATCCGGTCCAATGCGGGCTTCGTCAAGGGGTTGCTTCGAGTCCGAGAGCAGCAACAAGCCTGTCTCTTCGAATAACTCTCGCAGCGCGCAAGCCACCAAGCCAGGTATCAGATCCGGGCCGAGGCGTTGGATCTCCCCCGCGTTGGTGCTTGGATCCGCATCGGAGAAGCTTGTATCGGACGCGCCTGACGGCATCTGGCCAACGTGCAGCGCAACATCACTGCGCGCCAACCCGCCTCCAGGGAAGGCGTACCAACCCCCCATGAAGCGCATCGTCGGCGAACGACGGACCCAGTAAACCTCGATCTTGTCGTTGTTGTTCTTCCGCCAAGGTACAATAGCAGCCGACGGTCTAGGGGGCTTGTTGCCTGCGGCGTCTGAGGCTGATGCTTGTAGAAGCCGTTCGTAGTAGCTCTGTTTGTCGAGTTTCATGAATCCTCCTAGGAGACTGTGTGCTTATACCAAGGACTCGACAATAGGGAAAGATCAAACCTTCTTTCCTTATCAGTATTTAGCTTTATTGGCGGTTTGCGCTACGATCAAGAGACCGGAGACATCCGTCAACCGGTGACTGCAGCCGGGAGTGAGATGACTAAAGACAATCAAGGCGAATCCCACCGCCGGAGCGCAACCCGTGCACCGATCGGTCGTCCGATCAAACTTCAGTTCGACGACTCGATGGATGTGATCGAGGGACACTGTCGGAACATCTCTATTGGTGGCATGTTCATCGACTTCGACAGCTCGAGGCCGCCGGGCAGCCTGGTGCGTTTTGATCTTGCCCTGGACGACGATAGTGCGATTCGTGGTCTCGGGGAAGTGATTTGGATGCGTGCCAAAAGTGACTTTGGCGGCCCTGATGCAGGATTTGGACTGAAGTTCCGCTTCTTGGAGCAGCAGGATCGTCAGCTTATTTTCAAGCTGGTCAGCCAACACATCAAGAATCGTTTGTCCCGCCGCGAGGGTGAACCTGAATCAGGTCTGGCTGCGGCACTACCCACGAGCCTACCGCCGACAACCGACTCTCGGCAGGGTGAAGAGTTGTTGCCACCCATTGCTAGCTCTACCTTGGGCGAGCTTTCTTCACCTGAGCAGGAGGCGCCTGCACCAGCGCATGAATCGATACCAGCCTTCGCCGCCGAACCCGTGGCACCCCCGGTTGAGCAGGCGACTGCCGCCCCCTACCTCGAGAATTCAGGGTTTGAGGCGTTGACGCCCGCTTCGCAAGCCTCAGGAACCGACGAGACAGTAGCCGAATCAGCAGGTGGCGCCAGTAGTTTCGAAGCACCCAGTTTCGAAGCACCCAGTTTCGAACCGACAAGTTTCGAACCGACTGAGTTCCCGCCTCGGGTATCGGCCGCTGAGATGTCACAACGTGAGCCAGCTGGCAAGGCTGTCGAGCCTGCAGCTTCCACCCAATCCGGGGTGAACTTGAAGTTGAGCCCGATGGATCTGAATCCGTCGGTTGGCGATACCCCCTTATACGAAGTCGGACTGGATCCAGAGTCCCCGCGACCAAGTCTGTTCCAGCAGTCGACCGACGGCCCTGAAGCGACGGACGAGGGCGTTTCCGGTTGGGGGACCACGGCCTCGGCCGAAAGAGACCTGATGATCGGCACAGAGGCTACGGTTGAGCCTGAAGTCTTGCCTAGCACAACGTCCGGCAAACGAACGTTCCTGGTATTGCCTGTGGTGGGTGTGCTGCTAGTGGCGTTGGCGGCGGGTTATTACTTTTTTGCGGGTGGTGATCCGGGGCAAGGCACAGTCCCAACGACCCCTTCAGACGTGGTCGCAGAGCCACAAGATCACCTGATCAACGAAGAGGTCTCACCAGGCACCACTGTCTCACCAGATGCCACAGTCTCACCAGATGCCATAGCCGGCGCCGATACCAGCCCTGATCGCAGTTTGGACGATGCTGCTGGTACACCTCCAGTGGAGACGACGGCTCTCGAGCCTGGCTCGGAATCTCAAGCGTCGATGCCGGTCAGCGAATCACCGATAGCAACAACGCCTGAGCCCAAGCCGACGATGGTCGAGCCATCTCCTCCCCCGCCTTCACCGCCGCCTCGAGCTGTCGCTGAGACGACCCCGCAGACCTCAGGCAACACATTCTCGCGATTACTCGATATCTCGTGGAGTGATGTCAGCACCGGATCCAAGATTGTTTTGACGGCGGACGGCCCAATCACCGCCGGGCGTTACAAATATCTTCGATTGGACGGCGAGTCCCCGCGTGAGGTTGTCAAGTTGCTTGGCGTCAGTCGCCGCTTCGAGAAGTCCACTCTAGCGGTTGTGGCTCCTGGCATTCGACAGATACGAACCGGCTTTCACCAAACCTCGAAGGGCTCGGAGCTTCATATCGTGATCGACCTCATCGGGCCAAAGTGGAAGATCACCGAGGTCCGCTCCGTCGGTGATCAACTCGAGCTGTTGATCGGCCAGTAGCCCTAGAAGGGTACGAGGCCGATCGGTTCGCTCAGGCGACGGCAACCGCGGGCTCGGCCTTGGAAGCTTCCGCGCTGTCGGCACCCAAGACACCTTCGATCCGATCCAGGGCCCAGTTGAGTTCGGCCTGCTGGATGACCAACGGCGGAGCGATCCGGATCACATGGTCATGGGTCTCCTTACACAACACACCCTGGTGTTGCAGGGCCTCACAGAATCGTCGAGCTCCGCCAGCCTCTGGGTGCAACTCGACACCGATCCACAGTCCACGGCCACGAATCTCTTTGACGTGCGGCGAATCGAGCTGGCGCAGTCGACTCAATGCCTGTTCGCCGAGATTGCGCGAGTTTTCGATCAACTCTTCTTCGACCAACACTTTGAGTGCCGTCATGCCAACCGAGGCGGCGACTGGGTTGCCACCGTAGGTCGAGCCATGGTCACCAGGATGGAAAACGCCCATCACCTCGTCGTCAGCAAGAATGGCTGAGACAGGGTAGAGACCCCCCGAGAGCGCCTTGCCGAGAATGACGATATCCGGTCGCACTTCTTCGTGCTGGTAAGCGAACAGTTTGCCAGTCCGTCCGAGGCCGCTCTGGATTTCGTCGAAGATCAGCAGACTGCGGTGCTCGTCGGCGAGATCGCGGAGGTGACGGAGATAACCATCTGGCGGCACGATGATGCCACCTTCACCTTGGATAGGCTCCGCCAGAATGCCAGCGACATTGGCATGCATCGCCTCGGTGATGGCGTCGAAGTCGCCATAGGGAATGATGCGAAAGCCGGGGGTGAACGGGCCAAAGCCTTCGCGGTATTGCTCTTCAGAGGAGAAACCAACAATTGTCGTGGTCCGGCCATGAAAGTTGTTGGAGAAGACCAAAATTTCGGCCTGATCCCGCGGTGTATTCTTCACCGTGTAGGCCCATTTGCGGGCTGCCTTGATCGCCGTTTCGACCGCCTCCGCGCCAGTGTTCATAGGCAACACCTTCTCGAAGCCGGTGAGCTCGCTCAGGTATTTGTAGAATGGACCGAGAGCGTCGTTGCGGAAGGCGCGTGAGGTCAGGGTCAGGCGCTCGCTCTGTTCGATCAAGCTCTTGACCAGGCGGGGATGGCAATGTCCCTGGTTGACAGCTGAATAAGCCGCCAGCAAATCCATGTATTTTTTGCCTTCGACATCCCACACCCAGACGCCCTCGCCGCGATCGATCACGACATCGAGAGGATGGTAGTTGTGGGCGCCGTAGCGATCTTCCAACGCGATAAAATCGGCAGTCTTCATTATCGAGTCTCCTAAGCTGCTGGTGGCGAAAGACGGTGGGATTCTGGCTCGATGAGCGAGCCCGGTACCGGACGTGGAGAGCTGATGGTTTCTTGGGTCCGTTTTACCACAAATCAGAGTGCGGACGTCACCCCCAAAATCCTCGGAAATCTTTGGAAGGTTCTAATCAAACCGGACACTAGGATACGATGAGAACATGACCAAGATGAAACTTGCAGACACCTTTGCCCTCACTCCAGGCAAGCGCACCCTATATCTCACCAAAGACCCGGATTTGATTCGGCGTCAGTTGACGGGAGAGGTGGATCTGAGCCTGCGAGACGTCGCCTTAGAGGACCTTCTGGACGACGTGAACACCGATGTCATGACTCCGGCCTGGGTGTGTTTCCAACATCGCCCGGAAGATATCGCCCGCGAAGCGTATGCCGGCCTGATCGTCGACGGCGACCGCGTTTTTGGGCGTGACGCATTGGCCAATGGCAATTTTGAGGTCATCGTCTCTGGCTACCGGAAGGGCGTCGGGAGCTCTCGGGAGACTGCGGTTCAGGCTGAGAAGTGGTGTGGTATCCGATTGGCGATCGCCGAGTCGTTTGCCCCGATCCATGCCCGCAACAACGTCAATCAGGGTGTTTTAATGGCGGGGTTCGACATCCTTGCGCGCCTGGAAGCGGGAGAACACATACCGCTCGAGGCATTCAGTAAAGGTTATGACCCGATCACTCGCGAAGTGGTCCGTCACGGCGGGCTGTTCGCGTTTGCCCGGGCTCTCGAAGCGGAAGAGATCGAGGTCCCGGCGCATCAAACACCCAAACGGCCGATGACGATGAGCGAGAAGATCCTTTCGCGGCATCTCAAAGGCACCACCGGACCGGGTTATGTCAAGCCTGGAGATGCGGTGTTGGTGGAAGTGGATGGTGGCTACTCCCATGACTTCACGTCAGCGCAGGTGCATTACTTTTTGCAGCAAGAGTACGGACCGGACTACCAACTCCGTCACCCGGAACGCTTCGCGGCGTTTGAAGATCATCTCGTTTACGCCGACGAGGTCGTTCGGATGCGTCCCTACTTGGCCAACGTCAACACGATGCGAGATCTGCAGAGGGAATTCCAGGCGCATTCCGAGGTCGGGGACTATCTCGCCAAAGACGGTGTCTCGCCGGGGATCTGCCACGAAGTTGCACGCCAAGACATGGTGAGCCCGGGTGACTTCATCCAAGCCACGGACAGTCATACGTGTATGGGCGGGGCCAACAACGCCCTGGCGTGGGGAGTTGGATCCACCGAATACGCCAACTTGATTTACAGCGGTTTCACCCAGGTTGAGGTGCCAGAGTCGATCTGCTTTGAGTTGGTGGGGGAACTGAGCGAAGGGGTCACCGCCAAAGATGTGATGCTCTTCATCCTGTGGAATTTTGCCCGCGAGCAGAAGACCCTGAATCGGGTGATGGAGTTCACTGGTGATGGGGTTTCGTCCTTGTCGATGGATGAGCGAGCAACGCTGGCCAATATGGCCACCGAATGTTCAGCTCGCGGTGCGGTGGTGATTGCAGACGATAAGACGGGGATCTGGATCGCCGAGAGCCGCCCGGGCACAGATATCGCCGACTTGATGTCGCGGGCGGTGCACCCAGACCCGGATGCTGATTACGTGGGCGGTGTGCACCGGATCAACTTGCCGGAACTACGGCCGATGGTGGCGCATCCCGGAGACCCGGATCATGGCGTGCCGTCGGACCCCACGAACGGTGCCTGGATCGAAGACCTGGGGCAGGTCGAGATCGATATCGCCTACGGCGGTAGCTGTACCGCTGGCAAAATCGACGATCTGGAGTTCTACCACCGAGTTGTCAGTGAGGCCGTGGCATCGGGTCGCAAGATCCACCCAAGAGTTTCATTTTTGATCCAGTTCGGTTCCAAGACGGCAGAAACCTACGCCCGCGAGCACGGCTTCGTCGAGGCCTTCGAGCAAGCCGGAGTTCGTCTGATCCAACCCGGGTGCGGAGCCTGTATCGGTTGTGGCCCGGGTGTATCCGAAAACAGCGAACAGGTGACCGTCAGTGCAATCAATCGCAACTACAAGGGCCGGTCTGGGCCGGGCAGACTCTACTTGGCCTCACCGCTGTCGGTCGCAGCGTCAGCCTTTGTCGGCCACATCGTCGCCTACCGGCCCGGCATGTTCGCCAGCAGTTGACGGTAGCACTCACGTCTTTGCCGACGACCCGTTGGTGTAGACAGCGGTTAGCTTGATCGCATCCGTTATCAAGTCGATCAAGCGCACCTGCTTGCTTGATCGCATCCGCTATCAATTCGATAAAGCGTCTTGATCTGCTTGATCGCATCTCTTGCCAGGTCGATAAAGCACGCTGTCTGCTTGATCGCATCCGTTTTCAGGTCGATCAAGCACCTCGGTTTGCTTGATCGCATCTCTTGCAGAGTCGATAAAGCAATCCATCTGCTTGATCGTATGGATAAGAAAGGCGATCAAGAATGCCTGTCGCTTGATCGAATAGCGGACGTTACCGGGTCTCCAGAGACTCTCCCTTGGACCCGGAATACAACCGACGGCGTAGGGCCAGGCTCACGTGGACTAGGCTGATCAACACCGGCACCTCGACCAGGGGCCCGACAACTGTCGCAAAGGCGACGGGCGAGCTGATCCCAAAGACGCCGATGGCTACAGCGATCGCCAGCTCGAAGTTATTGCCGGAGGCGGTGAATGCGAGAGTTGCAGCCCTTGGGTAGTCGGCGCCGACCCTCCAGGCCATGAAGAAGCTGACGAAGAACATGATCCCGAAGTAGGCGCTCAGGGGAAGCGCGATCCAGAGAACGTCCAAAGGCTGACTGAGGATCTGCTCGCCCTGGGTCGAGAACATCACCACGATCGTGAAGAGCAGGGCCAGCAAAGTGATCGGAGAGATGCGAGGCACGAAGACGCGGTCGTACCAGTCTGCTCCCTTCAGGGGCAGCAGGATCTTCCGGCTGAGAATCCCGGCCGCAAAGGGAATGCCCAGATAGACCATCACACTCGCGAAGATCTCGCTGATCGTCACCTCGACGATCGCTCCCTCGAGACCGAAAAGCGGCGGCAGTACGGTGACAAAAACCCAGGCGTAGATACCGAAGGTCAAGATCTGGAAGACGCTGTTCAGGGCCACGAGCCCTGCCGCATACTCGCTGCTACCCTGGGCGAGCTGGTTCCAGACGAGCACCATGGCGATACAGCGGGCGATGCCGACCAGAATCAAGCCCACCATGTACTGGCTCCAGCGCGGATCCGGCCCGAAGAGAGTGGGCGCCAGGAAACCGAAGAAGCCGATGGCCAGCAGGAACATTAGCGCCGGGCCGACGATCCAGTTTTGGATCAAGGAGAGTCCGAGGACCTTAACGTCCGCGAATACCTTTGGCATCAGCTCGTACTTCACCTTGGCCAGCGGCGGGTACATCATGAGGATCAGCCCCGCCGCAATCAGTAGATTGGTGTTCTCGCCGACCGTCAGGGCTTCGTTGAATTGCGCGACCCGCGCCTGGAAGAGGACCCCGATGGCCACCCCGAGCGCCATGGCCAGAAAGATCCAAACGGTTAGGTACCGGTCCAGGAGAGAGAGATTCTTGCTGAGATTCTGTTCCATTAGATGTAGTGGCCTCGGTGTCGCCCACCGTTGTTATGTCGCCTACCGTTGTTATTCGGTCCCAGCCACCAGTTATTCGATCGAGAGGATCTCCGGTACCAGGCGATCAGCGTTGACCGTGACAAAAGCCATCGTCAGCGGCAGCTTGAAGCGTCGAGGACCGATGGCGCCTGGGTTCATGAGCAGGCATCCCCGGTTCCACTCGAGCTCTGGACGGTGAGAGTGGCCGAACACAATGAGTTGGCAGTCGCGGGGCCAGTCGGCACCTACATCTTCACGACGATGGGTCATTCGATAGGAGATTCCTTCAACCGAGCCGGTGACCGTCAAAGGTAAGCTAGCCGCCAGCGCGCCGCCATCCGTGTTCCCCCGAACAGCCTCTACCGGTGCAATCGTTGCGAGCTGCTCGAGGATAGTACGGTCGCCAACGTCTCCGGCATGAAGGATGCGATCGACTCCGATCAGCCGGTCCAGAATGCCGGGCCGCAACAGACCATGGGTGTCAGACAGGACGCCGAGTCGGAACATGGTTGCGAGTCTACGGCAGATGATAACCTTGCGCCATCTACCGTTTTTATTGAGCGATCTCCAGAAGGCCTACGCAATGTATGTAGACAAGAGCCGAATCGAAGGGATGAGTCTTCTGCGGGTCGAAGGCATCATCAAACTAGGGGAGAGTGCGGAGTTTCTAGCCGAGAATCTCAAGCGTACGCTCGAGAAAGACGACGGGCATGTCCTTCTCGACTTCTCGAAGATCAACTACATCGATTCGACCGGCATCGGAGAACTCGTAGGCTATCTGGGGCGGTTCACGGAGCTTGACCGCAAGCTCATCTTGATCAATCCCTCAGATCGAATCCGCAAGTTACTGGCGATCGCCCAGCTAGACAGCCTGTTTCCGACCTACCCCGACGTCGAGTCGGCAGTAGCGGCCGAAAGTTAGCGGCTCAGGCCAAGAGGGTAGGGTTCTGTTCCAGACACTCCCCCTTGGCCCAACCAGCGAGGAGAGTGCGCCTTGAAGCGCATCAAAGCCATGTTGATCTTTGTATTGTTGACGGTCGGCAGACACGGCTGATAGAGAGCCTTTCCGACCTGGCTTCGCGATCCTTCAATATCCGGGACATCTTTGGGATGAGAGCAGCCCCAAGACAAGTCTCGAGCTTTCGCCGTGGGTCGAAATCAGCGCGGACGCCCCGCCAACTTTGTTGATCCACGCCATGAACGATCCCACCGACAATATCCGGCATTCCATGGCTTATGGTCTGGCTTTGAATGACGCGGGCGTTCCGGTCGACATGCGCTTCTATGCCAAGGGCTGTCACGCGTTCGGGATGCGCCCGACGTCTGATCCAATCACCACGGAATGGCCTGAGTTTGTCGTGAAATGGCTGCAAAACATCAACGTGTTATGAAATTGGGGCTTGCGTGCTGAACGAAGAGATGTGCGCCGCTCTGGCAAGCTATAGCTGCCAGAGGCCGTGTTGGATGCAGGCGGAGAGAACAAGAGTCACCGCAATCAACGGGAGAATAGAATCGCGTGCCGAGGTGGCTGGGGTTTCTCTTCTGCAATTTGAATGAGGTTGCCGCACGTGTCGTCAAGAGCCCTTGCCAATCCAGCCGGGATGCCCAGGAGCTTACCGCGTAGGGCTCAAGCTACCGGGTCACTGTAGCGGTCCAGGCTTCGGTCGTGCCATCTTCGAAGCCGTCGACGAAGATTGGGCTGCTGACGACCACGCTCAGCACAACCGGATCATTACTGACCTGCCAGGCAGCACCGGCCGGAAGCTCCAAGAGATCGAAAGCGCCGGTGGTGTTGGCGTCGGCGAGGAGGAAGCTGTCACCAACTTGGGGCCGGAATCCCTGCGTGAGTTGCACGTTGAGAGTGCCGCCGAGACTGACCAAACCTGTTGCCGTGAGCTGATCGTAGTTGGTACCGGCAGCGAGACCAGCAAGCTCGACGACGAAGGAGCTGGCCGCGGTCAACGAGACGTCACCGTCGAAGTCCAGCGTGCCCGGTGAGTTACCCGGCGCCAGAAAGCCCCCGCCAGTCAAGTTGCCGATGAGCTGCAAGTTGCCGGCGATCGTGCCAGAATCGACCGTCGAGAGCGTGTTCATTACGACGGTCCCAGAACCGAGGAGCATGCCACCTTCGATCGTGACCACACCGGTACCGGCAGCGTTGGCGATGAGCTCGCCATCGATCTCGACGAAACCGCCCTCGAGGTCCAGGCTCGACGCGATCAGGGTCTGGCCTTTGGACACCCAAGTTGCGCCCGCCGTCTGAAGGTACCTGCCGGTCCCCCCTTTCAGCTCGAGCGCACCGTTCAAAATTTCCACCATACCTGCATTGGACACGTCGAGCTGTAGACTGGTGATACCACCGCTCGACGTTTTTTGCACCAAGCCTTGGTTGACGAAAAATCCCTGGCTTGCGCCGCGTGAGAGCACAGCGTCCGTTTGGATTTCGAAGCTGGCCGAGGACGTGTTGCGTAGGGTCGTTTGATCGAGGAAGATCGTGCCCGAGCCTTGCCAAGTCCCGGCGCCGCGATTCTCGATCGTGAACATGCCCGCCGCGATCTTAGAGCCGTTGCCGAGGATCGTGAAGGTAGTGGTAGCGATCTTGTCACCCGGCCCCTGCAGTGTGCCGCCCGACCACTCCAAATGAGCGACAGTGAATTCGGCGTCGCCTTGTAGACGGCCGCCGTTTTGCTGCCAGCGTTCGGCCGAGCCGGCTCCGTCGATGTCGACCACGCCGCCGCTCTGGCCGGCGAAGCCAACACCGCTGAACGAAAAGCCGGCGAGCAGTTGGTGGGTACCGCTAGTGAAGGTAATGACCAACAGGTCGGCGACTTCAGCCTGGAAGACGCCGGTACTGGTGCCGCCAGCGAACTCTAGGGCGCCTTCCTCGACGCGCACCGTACCTGCGTTGTCGAAGTCAGCGCTTGTGAAGACGGTGGTTCCGGGCAGCCCGGCTAGGGACCGTTCGCGACGAGACGCAACCGGTATCGGGCGTTCGAAGGTGCCCAGGTTGACGAACGAACCGGTTGTTGATCCGCCTTGTCCGGTAAATGTCTGGTCGCCTGCGAGGCGCATTGTGGCGCCCTCGGGTATCCGAATCTCGCCCTCGCTGGTGAATCCTCCGATGATGATCTCGCCGGTGTCGACCACCTCGGAGATGCCGCCGCAGACCACGCTGCGACCCACCACCTGCTTGCTGGCTGCACCGCTGAAAAAGCAGCCCGTGGAGGTGGTGAGTTGTACGGTGGTGAAGTCGGCGCCAGCCAAGAGACCACCCGTCCACTCGAAACGGGCTGCAGCAACATCAAAGAGGCCGGAGAGCGTGCCGCCCCCTAGCTGTAGCGTCTCTACGCTGACGTCGAGATCAAGCGCCACCGAACCTGAGTTGATGATCGCGCAGTTCCCAGGCCCCGGCACTCCCTGATTGCTCAAGCCACCCAGTAGCCATCGGCTCTGGTCGCTCCAGTCGCCGACCGTGCCGTCCCAGGAGTATGCGTTGACGCAACCACCGTTGGCGAACAGAGTTGCCGGGAATAACAGGCTTAATAGAAGAATGGCTGAGCCCAGAATACGTTTGGAGAGATATCGGCTGGAGTTGGGCATGGTGCACCTCGGTTGTGGAGTGAAACATGACTCCAGGCTACGAAAGTGCAACGGTTGCTAAAACCACGAAAACTCGGGATGTTGCCATAGGGGCGGCTGTGAAACGGCGCTACTCTGCAGTGGTTCCGTTCCAGTGCCCTCAAACTAACCCCTCGCGCAATGCCTTGGCGATGGCGCCGCTTCGAGAGCTGACGTGTAGCTTGCCGTAGATGTTGCGAATATGACTGTCGATGGTGTGGTAGCTGACCTCGAGACGAGCCGCAATCTGCTTCATGAGCATGCCATCGACCATCCAGTGCAGAATCTCGCGTTCCCGTTCGGTCAGGCCGTAATCACCAGGTGGCTTGGCCAGCTCGGCGAAACGGTCGAGTACCTTGCGAGCGATGTAGGAGTTGATCGGAGCCGCCCCGCGCTCCACTGCTCGCATCGCCTCGAGGATCGCTTTGGTGCCTGACGATTTGAGGAGATAGCCCGAGGCACCAGCACATATCGCTGCGAAAACCTTGTGGTCTTCTTCGTGTACGGTGAGCACGATCACCCGCGTTTCAGGATGGCGGCGACTCAGGTCGCGGATACCGTCGATCCCGCTCTTGCCTGGCAGCCCTAGGTCCATGAGTACGATACCTGGAGGCGGATGGAGCTCGAGAACATCGAGAGCCTGTTCCCAAGAAGAAACCGCCACCGGGCAACAGACCCCGGGGGTGATCTCGATCAATTCCGCAATCGTGCGCCTATAGAGGCCGTGATCCTCGACCAGCCAGACGCTGACGTCAGCGGTGTTGTTGTTTTGCCCATGCAAGTGGGCTCCTTCGGGCTCCATCGTGTACACCTTTCCGTTCAGCCTTGAAACTCAGAGGCTGGTGAGCATAGAGGCCAGTGATCCTTGAGACCGTTGATCTTAGCGGCAGCCCTATCGGCGAGCCATCACGAATTCTCGCCAGGGCCGAGAGCTGGTGTTGCGTACCTCGAGGCAGGTGCCATGACCCACGGCGCTTTCGATTCGAAGCTCGGCACCGAGAGCGCGGACCCGTGCCTGCATGCTGTTCAGACCGTGCCCCTCTGACAGCTGCCGGGTATCGAAGCCTCTGCCATCATCCCGGATGGTCAGGTGGAGCAGCCGCTTCGAAACCACCAGCACGACCTCGACACGTGTGGCGGCAGCGTGCCGGGCGATATTGTGGAAAGCTTCCTTCATGATCAAATAGAGATCCCGCCGAGCTCGCATGCTGATCCCTTGCTTCCCGGGTATCGAGATTTCGAACAGAAGCTCGGCTTCCGGTAGCAGACTCTGCGCCAGGGAACGACAGCGACGGACGGTGGCATCCATCGTGTCATGCTCGGGGTTGACGTACCACACGATGTCACGCAGCGCATCGACCATGTCGACCGCACGCTGGCGGATCTCGGCCAGCCGCGAACGATCTTCGCCAGCAAGATGTGATTGGCCCGCAATGAAGTCGGCCACCAGAGCGACAGCGCTCAGCTCGCTCCCAAGATCGTCGTGCAGGTCGCTAGCGATCCGTACCCGAGTGCGCTCGACGGCGAGTAGCGAGTGCACGCGATAGCGAAACAAGGCGATGGCCAATCCCAGCACGGCCAGCGCGACCGCACAGCGAAACCACAACGTCTGCCAGATCGTCGGTTCGACAGTCACCAGCAGGGCGGCGCCGTCTTCGTCCCACAAACCATCGTTGTTTGAGCCGCGGACGCGAAAGACGTACTTGCCAGGTGGTAGATTGGTGTAGCGTGCGTAACGCTGGTGGCCTGCATCGATCCATTTGGACTCGAGGCCTTCGAGCCGATAGGCATATTGATTTCGGGCCGCGTTGGTGAAGGAAATCGCGGCGAATTCGAATGTCACCGTCGAATAACGAGGCGGCAGAACCAGGCGCTCCAGAGAGCGCGTCGGAATCTCTAGCGCCCCGTCGCGGCCGTAGGACCGAACTCCCGTAATCCGCACCGGCGGCAGAAAAGAATTGTCGACGACGTGGAGAGGATCGAACGCGGTGAGTCCGCCGACCCCGCCGAAGAGAAGACTACCGGTTGTGGTCGCGAACGCAGCGCCGCGGTTGAACTCGTGGCTGCCGATGCCGTCTGGGAGAGAGAAGTTGCGGAACTTGGCGCCTTGGGTGCCGGCTTCGTCGAAACGAGACAAACCTTGGTTGGTACCCAACCAAAGTCGACCGTCGATATCGGCGGCAATGCTGTAAACCACCGAGCCGGGGAGGCCGTCCCGGGTCGAAAAATGGTGTGAGCCGGCGACTGGGTCGCCGTTGGCAGGGTCGAATCGATTGAGGCCGGCGCCGGTCGCCAGCCAGAGGTGCCCTCGCACGTCCTGGTGTAGGTCGAAGATGCCCTCGGTGCCGATGACTTCGCCACTGGCGCTGCGCAAGACATGATGTTCGAAGGTTCGTGTCACGGGGTCCAACCGGTCGAACGTGCCGGCGACGGTACCCAGCCACAGGGCATCAGGGGTGCGAAGCAGCGTACTGATCTGGCGATCGCTTGGGCCATGCTCGTCGCCGGTGGGCGAGTAGAGCCGGCTCTGCTCAGAGTCGGGATCGAAGTGCACCAGGCCATTGAAGGTAGCCAACCACAACCCATTACCTTCGGCTGCGGCAATGCCGGTGACCCGTGACTGCAATCCGCGACCCTGCGGGATCGGCAGGCTGTGGCGGGCACCACAGTGCGACTCCAGATCCAGGCTGCACAAACCCGATTCAGTACCGAGCCACAGCCGGTCAGGGCTCGATCGTTGGTCTGTGTAAAGGCTCCAAATCAACGCATCACACAGCCCGTTGGGGGCCTCTGGATCGTACGTCAGGCGCTCGATCTGGCGCAGGTCCGACCCAACACGATTAAGCCCGCCGCCGAAAGTACCCACCCACACCTGACCAGAGCCATCTTCGGTCAACGATGACACCGCGTCAGAGCTCAGACTCGCCGGGTTCTGTGAATCGTGGTGCAGCTGCATGAAGGGTTTAGCCGCTGGCTCAGTCCGAAATAGCCCGCCGAGGGTCCCGAGCCACAGAGCACCGGCAGTATCTTGGTTGATCGCCAGGACGAAGCTCCCGAGCCAGTCGCCGCCGACATCCTGGCTGATGAGCCGATCCTCTTCGACGGTGGCGTGGCCGAGCCCCGACTCACTGCCGACCCAAACATCGCCCCCTGCGTCTTCGAACAGTGCCCAGATCGGAGTCGACGCCAACTGGCCCGGTGCTATCTGCAAGTGACCAACAAGGAGCTCGGGAGGCAAATCGACGTTCGCATCGAGCCACAACCTGCCGTCTCGATCGATCAAGAAGGTGTAGATCTGGCGGCCCTCAGTGTCGAGATCAAAGCTGCGACTGTCGCCGTCCACCGCGGCCAGGCGTACCAGACTCGCTCGGCTGGGATCTCCTCCTGCATCGAGGGCGAGCAGCCACAGGGCATCATCGTCTTCCTGTAGACGGACGATGTTGGAGTGCGCCAGGAGGTCATCGAGAGCGCCTGATTCGTCGTCGTTCACCCACGGCTCGAATCGGTCGAGCTCGGCACGATAGTAGAAAAGCCCGCGTGAGGTACCAAGCCACAGAGTACCGGTTCGTGACTCGAAGAGAGCCTGCGCAGTCGGCTCCGCTTCCCCGGCTGGAGCCAGCCGGTAGCGGATAACCTGCGTCCGGGTCTCATCGAGTCGATCGATGCCGGCATCGGTACCGACCCAGAGGCGTCCAGCGCGATCTTCGTGCAGGGCGCGAACGATGTTGTGTGAGAGCGTCTGGGGATCGTTTGGATCGTGGCGCAAGACCTGAAAGACGACCCCATCGTAGCGATTGAGCCCATCGAGCGTGCCGAGCCACAGGTAGCCGTCGTTATCCTGCAGAATCGACAACACACAGCTGTGTGAAAGGCCGTGCTCGCTGCCGATGCGCTCCAATCTGGGCATCGGGCTCGATGCTGGGACCGCCAACACCGCAGCGGTGAACGCAACAGCCCGGACGGCCAACAACGCACTCAGGCTGAAGCTTATCCTGAAGTGGCTCGGCCACCGGTCAGGCCAAAAGGGGAACATTCTGTTCAAAGACTCCCCATGGCCCAACCAGCGCGGCAGACACCATGAACCCGGCGATTGATGCCTACGCCGGCTTGAAACGAAGTACCAAGCCGGCTCCGATCGCTGCAAGCACCAAGCCGAAGTAGAACCAGATTTCGGGTGACGTCTTGGGGCGGTGCCAGGTCATGCTGATCAGTACATTGACGATCGGCGCGCCGGCGAAAACCAACGGTGCAACGAAGAGGGGCGTGCCACCACTCTTGAGCGCCATGATGATGCAGAGTGCCCCTGCCGCGCCGGCAATACCCGCGATAAAAGCCAAACGTGTGCCGTCCCGATTGAATTCCCACGGTTCAACTTTGGCACCCAAGAGTCCGAGCGGAATGAGGACGGCGGTCAAGAAGTAGGCGACACCTACACAGAGGAAAGCCCGTAGCGCCCCGCCTTTGAGGAGCGTTTGCCCTTGATGCATCAGAGGGACATACGAGCCCCACGAAATAATTGCGCCGATCACGAAAATAAGCCAAAGCTTCATAACGATTCCTTTCTTCGATAAATCAAGACACGAGGAATCTCGCCGACCCCTCGCCTTTTGCTGTCAGTGTTCTGCTTTGAGAGCAGGCATCAGCGGGATGCGGAGCGCGCCGATCGATGCCCCGGCACAGGCGGCCAGGCCAAAGAGCAGAATCCCACCGAGTGTGCCCAGAATTTGTGTCCAGGGAATGCTGGATCCAGCACTCAGCAAATGTGGTCCAGCGGTCACGAGGGCGGCGGTGGTGCCAATCAGGAGACCGCCAATCAGTAACAAGCTGTTTTCGATCAACACCATCCAGGTGAGGGTCGAGCGGCGATAGCCGAAGGCCCGCAGAGTTGCCAATTCCCCCCGGCGTTCGAGGACGTTGCGGAGCAGGACAATGGCCAGCCCCACCGTACCGAGTAGGAGTCCCAGGCCGCCTAGGGTCCGAAACGTCGACAGGAACGTGTTTTGCACTGCGTGGAACGATGCGAGCCTCTCGAGAGTTGGTACCGCATCGAATCCATAGGGGCCAAGTGAGCTTTCGAGAGCGCGGGTCAATTCATCCGTCGTCTCGGTGGGGGCATCGATCAAGAACACAGAAGCACCCTCTTGCTGGGGGAAATACGTCTCGAAGTTCTTCTGTGAGACGAGCAGCTCGCTCTGGAAAATACTGGTCTTCAGGTTGCCCACGAGACGCAGCGTGACCTCGCCTCCGCGTCCATCGGGCATCACCAGGTCTTCACCGAGGGGGAGCTTGAGAATCCACTGAGTCGAGTTGATATCGCCGAAGGCTGGTATGACCCCGGGTTCGAGCTCTTGTTCGAGCAGACTCCAAGGGTTCTCGACAGCTTCCAAGGTGTTTTGAAAAATGAAGCCTCCACGCTCGATCATGTTCGGTGGCACAGCCAGAATTCTTGGCTCACGCGGTTGGTATAGGTTGAGACAACTGGTGTCGTCTCCAGGTAGCAGTCTGAGTGCGGTGACTGTAACCCCTTCGAAGAGCGCCTCGTCTTCCGAAGCCAAGCCGAGCTCGAAGCGACCGCTGGAAGAGTCGAGGCTTCGCAGAATGGGGACGTCGGCTTCCCCGATCAGTTGGTAACCTCCGGCTCCGGAGTCCCTCCCCAGGGATTGGTTCGCGAAGTCTTCGTGGAATGCAGCAACCGTGACGATCATGAAACTGGCTGAAGCAACCAGCGTCGTGGCCAAGATGCTACGACTTCGGTTGCGGCCCCCGTTTGCGGTGGCCATCCTGACCAACGTCCACGTCCCAGGCTGGTCTAGTTTGCCGGCGCCTCCTCCCAACAGCAGTGAGAATGCTGCCAGCAGACCGATGAGGAGGGCTGGCCCAGCAATTCCGAAGATGGCTGCGTTGCGAGTATCCCCAGTAATGACGGCAAAAAGTAGCAGAGCTGCGGCGAGGCCCAGGGCGATGACCGTGGTCCAGCGGGCGCGACGTCCGGCCCGTGTATTGACCGGCTCGCTGACATTCTTGAGCAGCGCGGGGGTAGGGATTTTGCGCAATCCTTGCACCCGCCGCCAGATCGTGAACAGGACAACAAACACGGACAGAAGAAAGCCGGTCACTAGTGACGCCGGCTCGACATGCAGGAACAGTTCCGAGGTGCCGAAGGCTGGGCGCCACCAAGTGCGCAGGGCTGCCATCATGAGCGCGGCATAACCGAGCGCTCCCAGAAGGCCAACTAGACCACCCAGTACGGCGAGTATTCCACCTTCCGTCAAGAGTTGCCGTCGGACCTTGGAGGAACTGTAGCCGACAGCTTGAAGTAGTCCAACTTCAGCGGCTCGTTGTTCGACGCCAAGGCTGAACAGCAGACCAACCAAGAGAGCCGAAGAGAGGATGAGGAAGAAACTGAAGCCGAGGAAGTACTGCGAGTAGTTGCTCGAACCAACCGAGGCTGCGAGCCCGAGCTCTTTGACGGGTTGGAAGGTCAGGCCGAAGGCATCGAGTGGCAGGCGCTCGATGAGCTGTTGCCCGAAGCTGTCGGCGAAGGTTTGGGCGTCGCCGTCCGAGATCGCGCTTTGCTCACCCTCGGTCGGCAGCGCAAGACGGATTGCGGTGAGATCACCCCAACGATTCTGCCAGAGCCTTTTGCCGGTTTCGATGGCCAGGAATGCCTTGGGAGTGCCACGGTAGAGATCCCAATAGTCTTCGTCAACACTCCGAATGCTGCCGAGATCGATCGGAAAGGGGGGATCCCAATCGGCCATGTTGTCGTTGCCTGCGATTCCGGGATATTCCTGCGATAGTGACGGGTCGGCTCCCATCCCTTCTAGCGCGACGATTCCGCTAAGGGATAGGGAGGATGTTGCAGGGATCAGCTCCTCTTTCGGACCGACTCGGAAATACTCGAGTTCGACCGTGTCGCCAACGGTGGCTCCGAGGTCTTCCGCTGTCCAAGCATTGAGCAGGATTTGATTGTCGCCGAGCGCAGGAGCCGGCGAGCCATCGAGCAGGGTCAGGGTGTTGGTCTCAGCTCCACCCTGAGAGGTCGCTACGCTGCTGGCCGTGCCAACCAAAGGGGAAGCTGTGTGGGTGGCCGTGACGGTCGAGTAGGGGACCAGTCGATCGCCGATCCGTATCCCGTTGGCCAAGTAGGTCAGGATCGGCTGGGTTGCAGATCCCATGTCTTGGGCCAACGATTCGATCGTGGTGGTCAAGGAGGAATTGAGGATGAACTCCTGACTCTCGATCGACAGCTGTTGGTTTCTAACCTGCAAGATCAACCCAAGGTCCGGCACCTCGAGTGCCTCGTGCAGGATCTCGTTCAGGAGATTGCTCCGTTCCCCTTCTTTGCGGTCGGGTTTCTCGGCAACCACTAGCCCGTTGATCATCCCCTGCTGATCCAGCGCCTTTTGGAGGGCCGGCAGAGGTACGAAGACGTTATAGGGTGAAGATTGGTGGGCGGCGAGGCCAAAACGCCCGAGATGTTTGTCGGGTAGGACACGGACAATCTCTAGCCGAATGGTTTCAACAGCACTCGCCGTGTCTTTGCGGCCGAGGAGAGAGCTCCTGGGGACGTCGCTCCAGCGTTGCAGCGAGATCAGGATTTGATCCCCTGTTTCGGCCTGCAGCGCTCGTTGTAATGCTTCATTGATCACGGCGGGTGGAAAGATGCCTTCGTACGGCTCAGTGAAGAACGCGGCTGCGTCTGTTGATCCGCCCTGCTCATCCGAGGACTTGGCGCCTGAGCTACCGTCGGCAAAGATGGTGAGGAACCCATTTTCGATGCCTTGTAGGCCAACTTGGGACGCACGGGTCCGAGTGTCGGCATGCAGCGCACTGCCCTGAAGCAGGATGACCGGCGCGACGGCTTCGTATCCGGTCTCGAATTCCTCCAAAGCGGCCAGTCGATCAGCGACATCCTGGGCAAAGAAGCGTTGTCCCGCCAGCGCATGGTCGATCCCGCCGAGCCGTTCGAGCGTGAGTTCTTCCAGGCTGTCTTGAACAGAGTCTCCGACCAACAGAGCCCCGGCCAGGACCGCCGTAGCCACGGCGGCGCCGGCGGCCACTGCCACGTTCATGGGCCAATAATGTGCTAGTGATCGGAACACAGACCTGCCCTCAACTCCAGCCGGCGATCGAATCGTCCGGCCAGTTCCAAGCTGTGCGTCACGACAATGAGGATCGTGTCCACGTTCTGCAAGCTGGTCAGTAGATCGCCGACGTCGCCAGCGGTTTCCTGGTCCAAGCTTCCGGTGGGTTCGTCACAAAGCACGAGGCTAGGGCCGTTGATCAACGACCGAGCCACCGCGACGCGTTGCCTCTCGCCGCCGGACAATTCAGCGGGTCGATGCTCGAGGCGATGTTCGAGGCCAACACGCTCGAGCAATTGGATCGCGGCATCCCGCGATGAGCTCGACCCCGAAGTGGGGTAGGCAAGGGTTGGGATCAAGACGTTCTCCAACACCGAATACTGAGGGAGAAGATGGTGGTCTTGAAAGACAAAACCGATAGCCGAGTTTCGGAACCGAGCAAGCTCGGCCTCCGGCAAGCTGAAAGGATCACGGCCATTGATCATGACGATGCCAGCCGACGGTTCGTCGAGAGTCCCCAAGATTTGCAGAAGAGTACTCTTGCCGGAACCAGAAGGACCTGTAATGGCGAGAGATTCACCCCCAACCATCTCGAAGCTAATGCCTCGAAGCACTTCGACCGTGTTGTGGGCGGTCGAATAATTCTTGAAGACGTTGTCGACGTTCAGGGAAACTGCAGAGGGCAATTCAAATTCTCCTTGTCTAGCAAGCTAGGCATCGGCCGATGGCTTGTGAGGGACCAAGAATTCCGGGGCCGTCTCGATTTTGTCCGCAAGGGCTGGCGGGATAGGAAGAGGCTGAGGCTTACGCTCCACCGTCTGCTCGATTCTCGGCTTCCACGGTAGGGCACAAAAAATGCTAGAGATCTCGCCTTCGGCAATGGTTCGGCCCTGGCACCCAAAGTGGATGCGGTAAGTCATCGCCCGTCGTCCCTTGCGTCGCACCTTGAGGTGAATATCAAGGACATCTCCAAGACGGGCAGGGCTTTTGTATTGGCACGAGGCGGCGACTCGCGGCCAGCCGACCTCACAGTCCTGATGGTCGAAGTGGACCGGCGTCCCGAGGCGTTTCAGAAACTCGTGCTCCGCCGTCTCCATAAATACGAAGAAGCGGGCAAAATGGACGATGCCGGCCATGTCGGTATCCGCGAACTCGATCTGACGCTGAGTGTGAAGCTCATACATATCGATATCGTAACCGATCCAGTTGGTCGACGTAGAGGCGCTCTGGCCATGGCGTCGAGGCAAGTGGCAGCTGTCGGCGAGATCCTCCGTTGATGGCTCGTTGTCTCGGCTGAAGACACGTTAGAATTGGAGCCACAGGTCAATACGATGAATAAGTCAGAACTAGAGATGCTGATCGTCCGATTGGCAGTCCATTATCAAGTCTTGTCGAAAGAGAAGGTTGCTGAGGCTGTTCGCCAGTGGCGCAATCAGCCTGGTGGCGGAGAGTTCGGCGTGTTCTTGGTCGAACAGGGGTACATCACAGAGGCGGTTCTTCGCAAGCTTGAGATGGCACGTGGCCAATACCTGGAGAAGAACCGGCCCCAGACCACCTCGGCAGGGGCATCGAGCGCACCGCAGCCTGCGTCAAGTGCGGCTAATGAGTCGGCGAATACGGTTGATGAGTCGGCGAACACGACGGCGTCACCGCCAGTTGTGGAGGCGGAACCAGAGCCAGCAGCGGCGGTGGTCGACGATCCCGGTTGGAAACTCCGATTCGACCCGGCAACCACGCTCGAAGACCTGCTGTGTCAAGCTCAAGAGTTGCAAGCCAGCGACCTACATCTTCATAGCGGTGCGCCCCTCAAGGTCCGGCTGCAGGGGCGTCTCGAAACAGCGTCGGCGACGATCGACCGTGCCCGTGCTGAGGAACTGGTCTATGGCCTGCTCAGTGATGAGCAGCGCGATCTACTGGACGAACACAGACAGTTGGATTTTTCGTTTGCGATCGCCGATGTCGGTAGATTCCGAGCCAACGCGTTCTGGCAACAACGCGGGTTGGATGCAGTCTTCAGAACCATACCGTTAGAACCGCCCACGTTGGCTGAGCTCGGTTTGCCGGACTCGTTCAAAGAACTCGTGTCATTCCATCAGGGCATTGTCTTACTGACTGGACCGGCGGGATGCGGCAAGTCGTCGACCATGGCAGCCTTGGTCCGCTTGATCAATGAACAGCGGCCCGATCACATCATCACCGTCGAAGATCCGATCGAGTATGTTCATCCCTCTGCTCGCTGCGTCGTCAACCAGCGCCAGGTAGGCCCTCATACGGAGTCCTTTGCCAGGGCCTTGCGAGCGGCGCTGCGCGAAGATCCCGATATCATCGTGATCGGCGAGTTGCGCGATTTGGAGACCGTCTCTCTTGCATTGACCGCCGCCGAGACGGGGCATCTGGTCCTTGCGACGCTGCACACCTCGAATGCTATCCGGACCATCAATCGGATCTTGGGAGTTTTCCCTCCGGATCAACAGGCACAGATCCGAATGATGTTTTCGGAGTCACTGCGTTCGGTGGTGTCACAGCGTTTGCTTCCGAGGCGTGATGGTGTCGGCAGGGCAGCCGCCATCGAGATCCTGAACAACACCAAAGCTGTCAGCAATCTCATTCGAGAGCAGAAGACGTTCCAGTTGCATTCGGTCATGCAGACCGGCGCACAATATGGCATGTGTCTGCTGGATCATTCCTTGGCCGACCTGGTCAAGAGACGAATCATCTCGAAGGAGGCTGCTGGAGCCGAGGCCGAAAAACCAGAAGCCTTTCGAGAGTAGAGGATTGTAGGTTTGGCACGAATCCACGAGTTGTTCCGTATGTTGAAGGAAATTGGAGGGTCGGACCTCCATTTGGCGGCTCCCTTGAGCCCTCGAATTCGGGTTCATGGCGAACTCGAGGATGTCGAGGGTTGGGCTGGACTGTCGGATCAGGATCTCCAGAATCTACTGCAAGAGATCACAACTGAAGAGCAGTGGCAGGAATACCAGCGTTCTGGTGATCTCGACTTTGCTTACGGTCTAGAAGGTGTGGCTCGGTTCCGGGCCAACTATCTGCGGCAAGAGAATGGGGCCGCAGCTGTGTTTCGGATCATCCCAGAGAAAATCCTCACGCTTGATCAACTGGGCCTACCTGAATCGATCGAAGGGCTGGCGCATACTCGGCAAGGACTGGTCCTCGTGACCGGTCCAACGGGCTCGGGAAAGTCGACAACGTTGGCTGCGATCATCGACCACATCAATGACACCTACGAGAAGCACATCGTCACGATCGAAGATCCGGTGGAATTTGTCCACCCGAACAAGAAGTGTGTGCTCTCGCAACGCGAAGTGGGCACCGACGCAGTCAGTTTTGCAGCCGCACTCAAGGTGGCGGTCCGTCAAGACGCCGACGTCATTCTGGTGGGTGAGATGCGTGATCTCGAGACCATCTCACTGGCCATTACTGCGGCAGAAATGGGCACGTTGGTTTTTGGAACCCTGCATACCAACAGTGCTGCCAAGACGATCGACCGATTGATCGATGCGTTCCCTGCCGAAGAGCAGAATCAAATTCGGACGACCTTGGCCGAATCCGTTGTGGGTATCGTTTCACAGCTGTTGCTGCCGACTGCCGATGGCAAAGGGCGATGCGCAGTCCACGAGATCTTGTTGAAGACAGCCGGCCTGGCCAATGTCATTCGAGAAGGCAACACTCCAATGCTGCAGTCGATCATTCAAGGCGGACGGGGACGGGGAATGTGCATGATGGACGATTCCCTGTTCGAGAAAGTCGAGGCTGGCAAAATCACCGCCGAAGCCGCGTTCATGAAGGCTCAAGATAAGGCTCGATTCGAGCCACTGATCGATAGGGAAGAAACTTAGCATCCAGAACCCTCTTCGGGCTCAGAACCAGAAGAGGGTTCAGAACCAGAGAGTCTCTCGAGGAACCGATGAACATGCGAACGATGAGCGCTGTTGTTGTCTCACTACTGCTGTTGGTGTCTGCTTGTACTCAGGTCAAGACAGCAACCGTCCAATCTCCGAAGTCTGAAACCATGCGCCTCGAGGCTGAACCAGAGATGGCTGACATGCCGGGCATTGATCAACGTCTACGTAAATACACATCGTTCGAGCTGGCGGCGGATCTCGAGGGACTCAGCAGTCGACAGAAGCAAATGATCCCCTTGCTGATCGAGGCCGCTGAAGCCATGGACGAGGCCTTCTGGCTTCAGGCCTATGGCGATCGTGATGAACTGATGGCGTCGCTCGACGACGACAACGTGAAGCGGTTTGCTGAGATCAACTATGGCCCTTGGGATCGTTTGGACAGCAATCAGCCTTTTGTTCCAGGCGTTGGAGCCAAACCCAAGGGTGCTAATTTTTATCCCACGGACATGACCATCAGCGAGTTCGAGAAGGCTGTCGAGGAAAATGCCGCGCTTGGAGACCCCTACACGATGGTGCAACGAACTCCTTCTGGTGACCTGAAGGCAGTGCCCTACAGTGAAGCCTTTGGCGAACTCTATCGAAAGGCGGCCGGTAAGCTGCTCGAGGCCGCTGATTTGGCAGAGGATGCTGGGTTCGAGAAGTACCTGCGGCTGCGTGCCAAAGCGCTCCTCTCTGATGAATATTATGAGAGTGACTTGGCTTGGATGGACATGAAGACCAATGCTATCGACATTGTGATCGGGCCGATCGAGAACTATGAAGACGCGCTGTTCAACTACAAAACAGCAAATGAGGCCTATGTCCTGATCAAGGATCTGGCCTGGAGCAAGAATCTACAAAAGTACGCTGCGATGCTGCCTGCACTGCAAACGGGGTTACCTGTTGACGATGTCTACAAGCAAGAGAAGCCGGGTACCGACTCGGACCTCAACGCCTACGATGTCGTCTTCTATGCAGGCGATTGCAACGCCGGCTCGAAGACGATCGCCATCAACTTACCCAACGATGAGCGGGTGCAACTGAAGAAAGGGAGCCGGCGTCTTCAGCTCAAGAATGCGATGCGGGCCAAGTTCGACCGCATTCTGATTCCGATCGCCGATACTCTCATCGCCCCCGATCAACGGTCACTGGTGAGTTTCGAGGCATTCTTCGAAAACACGATGTTCCATGAGGTTGCTCACGGACTTGGAATCAAGAAGACGATAACTGATGGCGGTACAGTTCGTTCTGCTCTCAAGAACCACGCGTCGGCACTCGAAGAGGGTAAGGCTGATGTCCTCGGTTTATACATGTTGACGTCGCTCCATCAGCAGGGAGAATTGGATGATGGCAAGATTGAAGACAACTATGTGACCTTCATGGCGAGCATTTTCCGCTCGATCCGGTTCGGTGCTTCGAGTGCTCATGGAGTCGCCAATCTGATCCGGTTCAATTTCTTCTCAGAGCTAGGCGTCTTCTCACGCGATTCGAAGTCGGGTGTTTATCATGTGGATATCGCCAAAATCGGTAAAGCAACGAACACCCTGTCCGCCGCAATCCTGAAACTGCAAGGGGATGGCGATTACGACGCGGTGGGAGCGTTTGTCGCTCGATACGGTACGCTCGACGCGACTCTGAAGGCTGACCTCGAAAGACTTTCGGCTGCCGGTATTCCCGTCGATGTGGTCTTCGACCAAGGTGTCGAGGTACTGGGCTTGTAAGTGCCGCCGTCTCTTGAGCGCTGCCGTCTCTTGGGTGCCGCCCGTCTCTAGGGCATTCCGCGGCGCCGAAAAATCTCGAACAGGGCCACGGCAGCGGCCACGGTCGCGTTCAGTGACTCCACAGGTGGCAGGGTAGGGATCGTCAGCTCGAGGTCGATATTGGCCTGTACCTGTGGAGATAGTCCTCGACCTTCAGCTCCTAGTGCCAAGACGAGGCAGCCGGAAAAGTCCGCCTCGAACAGATTCTGCCCCCCTCGAGTTGCCAGCCCCAACCAACGGGGCAGCTTCCCCTCTAGGCGAGTGCCGAGAGCTTCTGGAGAACAGTTGACCGCTACAGGTATCCTTAACAGGCTGCCTGCGGAAGCTCTCAGGGCTCTTGGGTGATTGGGGTGGACTGTGTGTCGGTTGAGGCAGAGAGCTGCAGCTCCAGTCGCTTCCGCGACCCTACTGAGTGCTCCCAGATTTCCTGGGTCCTGGAGCCCGTCGGCATATACTACGACTGGACTCTTGCCAAAGGAGAGCGCTTCAATCTGTTGCCGTGGTAAGCGCATGACCGCGACAATGCCCCGGGGCGAGTCACTATCTGTGACTTCGGTGAGTAACCCTTGATCGATTGCCAACGGACGGAAGGGGAGTAGGGGAGCCAGCTTCCGTGCGGCTGCGCTATCCATAAACTCAGGGGTAGCTAGCACTGAGCGGGGCTCATACCCTGACGTCAGGGCTTCTGCAATCAAGTGAGGCCCCTCGAGCAACGCCCATCCGTCTTTACTTCGCTGCGCCTGACGAATAATCTTCAGTTGTTCATTCTTACGACTGGTGATCATGAGACGCGATCATACGAATTTCTGGCAGCGCTTCCAATCAGGGATTGACGTTGCGCTCGGTGGAGATGCTCCCGAGAAGCTGCTCGGTGTCCGAGATGGCTTGGCGCGGTATTTTCACGATGGGCAAGAGCGACCGATTCCGATCTCGGTTAGTCCTCAGCCAATGGATGAATCGCGAACGCCTTTGCCTTTGGCCGATGCCGAGATTCTCTCTCTCGCACAAGCTCGAGCTCGAGACTTGGAGCACAACCACAAGGACCATTTCAGCCTTTTTGTGGGCAGTGAAGCCGGTCTCCTTCAGGTCTCTACCGGAGGGTTGACCCGCTACCTGGTCCGAAGTTGGTCGGTGGTGATCGGCCTAGGAGAGGAAACCTGGGGGAGCAGCGGTTCAGTTCAGCTTCCGGAATCGGTTATCAGTGGACTCGGCGATGGCGATCTTCCATTCTCTGTACCGGGTACTCGCCGCAGCGGAGGAATGGTCAGTTCGCTGACTGGCGGTCTCGAGACTAGTCGAGACACGACAGCGCTGGCTACCTTCAATGCGATCTCGACGCTGATGTACGGGCGACTCGAAAATCGCCCACTTGCAAATCGCCCTAGGCGCTGAGTACTGGCGATTCCTATGGCCACTGTCGAGGATCAGTAGGAGACGGTCTGTCGATTTGGTCCTGCAAGTGCCACTGTAAGACTCGGTGAGCTTCGCTAGTCCCAGTCTGGCCAAGTCTCTGTTGGAAGAAGACTGCCAGTGCGGTGGAAGCTAGGGTGGTTGCGATGAGTACCACCAGAAAGAAGGACTCTATAGGGCCGATACCCACCGTGAACAGATCGCGAAAGTGGGACGTCAAGATACCGAGGCAGCCGAAGCCACTGCTTGCAGCAATACCTGTGAAGAGGTTGCGTTGCGCCTTCTCTGGCTCCGCTCTTTGAGACGCCAGAAGAATCTCCAAGTCATGCCTGGAAACAAAGCAGGCGGATTCAGAACCTAGATCAGTCTGTGACGAACTGGCATAGCTATTCATGATCGGAGTCACCTCCCGTAACTTGATATTCGAGAAAGTCGATCTGTCGGCGAACGACATCGAGATCTGCCTTGGTGAGCTTTGTCGGTAGCCAGAGTTTGGCAACCTGGTTGTTGGAAAGCAGGAACTCGAAACGTTGTCCGACGTCTCCCTGCGGCGGATCCTCTCTGCTGTCCCTGTCTCGGGGAATCCTAAGCAACCCCTCAGGAGTCAGGGCATCAGCAAACCGTGCGGACCGCACGAACACCTCGGCGGCAACCGTACTGGCCTTCTGTGTGATGCCATGGTCCCTTATCAAGATCTTTGCAAGCTGCACTGGTACTCGCCCTTGAGGCTCGTATTGGTCGAGCAGAGCTCTAAAGAGTGGCGGACGCCTGAGCGCCTGGTTCAGGGCATGATACCGATCGCGTCCCTCGGGTAGATGGAGGAGAGTGGTCGCCAGTCGAGTTGGGTTATAGAGCCCAGCCCGACGTTCCAAGAGCCCGTACTGCAAGAGAGCAGAGATTTTCCTCGCTCCCGGGCCCCCATAGACATTCGAGTACCCCAGAGCCTCAGCAAGCAGCTCGCGACTAAACACGTCAATGCTTAGCTGCTTGGTGATCTGGCTCAGGGCCCGGCAGGCCTCTTCCAGGCAGATAG
>JAJCXO010000131.1 GCA_029263395.1 Acidobacteriota bacterium
CTTCGACCAATGGAAAGGTCTTCTCCAGACCGTTTGGTGCCTGTTTTGACGTCGGAAAGGTCTTCTCCCGAGCCTACTTTTCCACCCCCCTCCAACCGAATCTCCCAAAATGGGCTGCGATTTGCCCAATTCGGTCAAAAAGCGAGCTCAAAACCGGGTGCTGTTAGTTGATGGCGTCACCCAGCAGCACCAGCAGCAGCAACGCAACACCCAGCAGCACCCAGCAGCACGCCAGCAGCACACCAGCAGGCACCTGACCGAGGTGGCTGGCACCTCCTACGAGTTCTTCCGAAATATTCTCCAGAATCTCGTCCCCTAGCCCCGACTCCGTTCGTCTCCCAATAAAGCATGGCATCGTGGGAATCATCCGCGAGCCGCACGACACACTGTCGACGGTACAATACGCTTGTCGACTCAGCAAAAAAAGGAAACGGCAAATGGCGAAATTCATGTTTGTTTATCGTGGTGGCGACGAGGGAGCCGCAGAGGCGTCCCCCGAGCAGATGCAGCAGGCCATGATGGCCTGGGGCAACTGGATTCAGAGTGGTATGGAGGCCGGCTGGCTGCTTGACGGTGGCGACGGTCTCAAAGCCGAAGGTCAGGTGGTCCAGCCCGATCTCACCGTGATCGATGGTCCCTTCGCGGAGTCTAAAGAGCTGGTGGGTGGCTACTCGATGGTCGAAGCGGCCGACCTGGCGGCGGCCGTCGAGTTAGCCAAGGCCTGCCCGATGCCGGCCGCGGGTGGCACGGTCGAGGTCCGTGAACTGGCGGGCCACACCGCAGAGTAACGGATGCCTCGAGAAGTGACCCCGAGCGAGCCACCGCAGCTCGTCGAGCACTTCTTTCGGCACGAGTCAGCCAAGCTGATCGCAGTGCTGACTCGTGCCTTCGGTGTCCGGTATCTCGACCTGATCGAAGACAAGGTCCAGGAGGCCATGCTGGCCGCCGTTCAGGCTTGGCGCCAGCGAGGCATCCCGACCAACCCCGCCGGATGGATCTACCGCGTCGCCCGCAACCGCGTGCTCGATGCGCTCCGGCGCGAGAAGATCCACCAACGCGCCCTAGCCTTAGCCCACCAGACGGAAGCAGCCATCGAGTCGCTGGTCGAAGACTGGCTGTCCGAGGATCAGCTCCCCGACAGCCTGTTGCGGATGATTTTTGTGTGTTGCCACCCGGGCCTCGATCGTCAGTCCCAGATCGCAATGACTCTGAAGATCCTGTGTGGCTTCAGCATCTCGGAGATTGCCCGCGGACTGCTGATCTCGGCGGAAGCCGCCAAGAAACGCGTTCAGCGCGCCAAGAAGACCCTGGCACAACAGCAGATTAAGATCGATCTGCCGCCGACAGTCGAGCTGCAGTCTCGTCTCTCAGTAGTCCACGATGTGCTGTACCTGATGTTCAACGAGGGCTACAGCACCTCCAAGGGTCACGAGCCGCTGCGGGACGATATCTGCGAGGAGGCCGCCCGTCTTTGCCATTTGTTGTGTGAGCACAAGACCTTCAGCACTCCCGAAACCCGCGCCCTGTTGGCGTTGATGTTGTCCCACGCCGCACGTCTGGACGCCCGCGTCGACTCGAACGGCGCCGTCGTCCTACTGGCTGAACAGGATCGATCCCTGTGGGACCGCAAACTGATCCGATTCGCAGAAGTCTGGCTGGAACGTTCCAAGACCGACAGTCCATCGCGCTTTCACATGGAAGCCGCGATTGCACTCACCCACTGCCACGCGGCGAGTGTTGCGGAGACCCACTGGCCGACGATCATAAAATTCTACGATCATCTGCTGACCATCCACGATTCTCCGCTGTATATCCTCAACCGGGCAATCGCTCGGGGTGAGTCTGGCGATGTGGACAGCGCGCTGGCCGAGATCGAATCGATCCGCAACCACCGTGAGATGCGCAACTACTTCCTGCTCGACTGCGCCGTTGGCCGGCTCCAGGAGCTCGGCTCGAATGTTGAGGCCGCAATTACGGCCTACTCGGCTGCGTTGCGTGCTTCTTCGGCACCTCACGAGCAGGCGTTACTCAACAAGAAGTTGACTCAGCTGAAGGCCTCTTAGTTCGGCGCCAATCCTGGGCCTCGAAGAGGTCGTCGTAGATTCCTTGAAAGCTCTCGGACCAACACGCCGCGCCCCGCGCTACCGACACCAACTGCACAGTGCCCCGCAGACGTGCCCCAAGTCGCTGGACCGTACCTTCGAACACGCCCACCGTCGCGAGCCACTAGCGGATCGTTACAATAGCCGGCCATGTTCGACCGAACGTCCGACACGCCGTGGGCCGCCGCTGTGCTGGTCTGTACGCTGCTTCTGGCTGGTCTCTTTTTTTATGCCTTGTTTGTGCCAGCCGCAGCCAATAGCCGCGGGGTTCCACATCCCGACTATTCGAGCCTGCTCCAAGGTGGGTCGGGCATAGAGCGCCATGGTTCGATGTTGGGACTCGGCTGGGCAATAGGCGCCGCAGAGATCTTGCTGTGCGTGTTCCTGATTGCGTTGGGGGCTCGCCGAGGAGGACCACGAGCCACGGAAGCTAGCGGTCTGCATGGCCTGGGCTGGCGGCTGGCGATCAGCCTTGTCGCTTATCTAGGCGTGTGGACGTTATTGATGGTCGCCTACGCCCGGTACTTGCACGATCCGGCGCCTGACTTGATTCTGGCCCTGCCGGCGCCCACCGCCATCATGCTCTACCTGCTGTGGCCGCTACCGTTAGTGTTCTCTGGCTTTTATGTTTTCGGGTTTCGTCGTTGGGTCTTTTCCGAGCAAGACGAAGCGGCGTTTCGAAACCTGGTCGAGCAGCGACGGGCCCGTGAGCAAGCCGAGCGGCAAGCCGGGCGGCAAGCCGGGCAGAGTGCCGATTGATGGAAGCCCACCGCGATCTGGTGATCCTGTCCTGTGTCGCCTTCTATTTGCTGCTGTGTATTGCGGTCGGCCTGTGGGCGATGCGCCGCACCCAATCCGCTCACGACTTTTTCATGGCCGGCCGCAGCCTCGGTGTTTTGGTCACCGGCATGGCGATCTTCTCGACCACCCTCAGCGGCTTCGCCTTCGTCGGTGGGCCTGGCCTGGTCTACACCATGGGCGTCAGCTCGTTGTGGATCGTCATCACCTCGAGCATCGGGTTTGCCTTGTCTTCGTTCCTCATCTCCAAACGCCTACGGCTGTTTGCCGAGCTCTGCGACACAGCATCCCTGCCCGACGCGGTCGCTGCCCGCTACGGCTCGGAAACCGCCCGACTGCTGACCGCTATCGCCATCCTGCTCGGTGTCCTCGGCTACTTGGCAACGCAACTGTTGGCGATGGCGACAGTGCTCAAAAGCCTGCTCGAAGGCACGGTCATCGATCAGATCAGCCTGGTCACCTGTGTGATGATCTCCTTGACCGTGATGGTCTTCTATTGTGTGACCGGTGGCATCCTGGCCTCGGTTTATACCGACGTGGTGCAAGGTTTGGTCATGATGGTCGGCGGTGTGTTGGTGTTCGCTGCCGCTTTGACCGCCATGGATGGCGGCCCGGTGGAGATGGTAACCGTGATCATGCAGGACGATCCGGAGGCGATCTCTCCTTGGGGAACCCTCGGCATGTTGGGATGCCTGTCGTGGTACTTCATGTTTATCGTCGGAGGTCCGGGCCAACCCCACATCATCACCAAAAACATGATGGTGCGCCGGGTCGTCGATCTGAAACACATCTTGCCAACGTCGATCGCCGGCTACTTCTTCTCAGCCCTGTTGTGGATCAGCATCGGATTGGCGATGCGCGCCCTAGTGCTTTCCGGCGCCCACCCCGAGCTCTCCCGCGCCGACACCGCAGCGGCGGTGTTCCTGCAAGTGTTCACTCACCCACTGTTGGCCGGAATCGTTTTCGCCGGCCTGTTTGCCGCCATCATGTCCACCGGTGATGCCTTCCTCAATATCGGTGCCGCCGCCTTGATCCACGACATCCCGATTGCCTTGCGTGGCCGGACGCCATCCCGGGAGCTGATGTGGGCACGGATCGCAACCGTGGCGTTGGCACTGGCAGCAGCAGCCTTTGCCCTCTTCTCACACTTCCAGAACGCTCGTCTGGTGGCTGTTTTGGGAGCGTTTGGCTGGGGTACCTTCGGTGCGGCGTTGGCGCCCACCGTGGCCATCGGCTTCAATTGGAAACGCGCCACGGCCCCGGCGGCAATTGTCGCGATCTCGACCAGCCTGGTCTTCAACCTCGGCATCGAGATCTTCAACGTCACGATCCCGCATGGCATCAGCGGCGGAGCGCTGTCACTCCTGATCTCGCTGACGTTGTTTTTCGGAGTCTCTTTAGCAACCCCTCAACAGCCCCTCGATCCCGACATCGAAGCCATCATGGATATGTGACACGCGTCAATCGCCCGCACGGCGAAAGACGACACAGAAGTGGTCCTCTTCGTCGGGCCAGTCATCGAAACGTTCCACCACCTCGAAGCCATCACCGGTCATCTCAGCCACCAGGTCGTCGATCGGAATACCGTGCCCGCCACGTTCGGGTACCCCTTCGAGACGACGCCAATCCTCCTGCGGCACGATATCGATCACCGCTAGGCGTGCCCCAGGGCGTAACGCCTGGCGCAGGCTCGCACGCATCAACCCAGGATCGGTAAAGTGATGGTAAACCAGGCGCAACAAGATACCGTCACAGCAGTCCGCCGGCAGACCAGTGTCGGCGTCGTTGCCCTCGATCACCTGGATATTGCGCATCCAGGAATCATCCGCCAACTTGCGGAGATCTTCGAGATCATCTTCGTCTACTTCGGTGGCAAGCACCTTCCCAATGGGTCCAACCGCAGTCGCCAACACCTCGGTCCATTCGCCGTCGCCAGCACCCACGTCAGCCACTTGATGACCCGGCTCTAAGCCCAGGACTTCAACTATACGCTCGGCCTCATTTGCAGTCTCGGCGGAAGCGATCGAGCTCCCGACATTAGCTGTTTCGGTATTGGAGGTTTCGGCGGTCGTCGTTTCTGAAGTCGTAGTTTCTGCCGTCGCAGCCCCGCTTCGGCCACAACCTACCGTAACGGCGACGGCGATGCACACTGCCGTGGTCCATGTGAGGCGCTTGATCCGCCCATCGAGCAATGAGAGATTCCGTGCAACTTTCATCGTCTTTGCTACGGCCGGAGGGCAGCAAAAGTTTCAGGGCCCTGGCGCTGTTGATCGAAGCCTAATGCCAGTCTCCGTAGATCTGAAACCCAGCCCAATGAAACGGGGCGGTAAAATCTCTCGAGTACGACCGCCCAGTTGGGCCTTCTACACGAACTGGTGCTCGGATCAGCTCGATCTGAGCAGCCCTCAGCGCCTCGTCCTTTGGTTTGCCCAAGCCGAGATGTCGATAGAATCGAGCCATCAGCTCCGCGGTGCTTCGATCCATGACGCTCCACAATGAAGCCAGGACGGAACGCGCACCAGCAAACTGAAAAGCACGAGTGAGTCCGATTAAACCCTCGCCGCCCTGTTCTTGGCCCAAGGCGGACGAACAAGCTGAGAGCACGACAAGATCTGCGTCGATACGAACTTGCTCGAAAATCTCCCAGACTTGAAGAAGACCATTGTCCTGACCTTCTTCCGGATCCCGAAGCCTAGACAACACTACCGCTGAGTTCATCGGATTGCGGTCATCCAAGTAGGCGTGAGATGCAAAGTGAATAATGCGGGGGCTCTTTGTGATGGATTTCACGGCGGCCTCTGTAGCCTCAGGTCCGAGAAGAATCCGCGTGTTCTCGGTTGGAAAGAAGGCAGAAACCAGTTCGACTTCTTGACGAGTAAACGGAAGCTTTTCCCATGCGAAGATAGGCCCAGTTCGTGACTCCGAAACGCCTGCTGAATCACCTTCGGAGAGCGTGCTGAAGACATTGGGATCTCCGAAAGCCATCAGTGAAGCCCGCCGGTCGGACATCCCTGGTGACGTGCCTGGAGTCCGGCCTCTCTTCAGCTCAGCGTAAACGGTTGCAGATAGCGCAGTATGGAGAGGCTTCCACTCAACGACGTAACGCCAGTTTCTACCGCCCCCCTTCTTGGAGCTTTCCTCACGGATCAGCGCCC
>JAJCXO010000132.1 GCA_029263395.1 Acidobacteriota bacterium
ATCTGGATCTGCAGAAGCGCGTTTCGGCCACTCTGTGGTCTCTGTGGTCATGGGATTCTCCACCGCCCTCTTCCTTAATTTTGGGAAGGTTCAGTGTCTCACGTACATTGGCACAGAGGGGGTCGGCGTCGGAACGATTCGACAAATCCTGATACGTCGAGAGCTGGCACGAACCACAAAGGTCGTCGGAAAGTCTCGATCTCAGAAGTCCGGCCCTGAACAATCGTGCACGGGAGGTTTCTTACAAGGTAGGGCGTATCGCCATGACCAAACAAACCTTCGACATGATCTCTGTCTTTCCCGCTATCGTACCCTACGATGGTGAGGCCTGCCTTGGACTGCTGCGTTCGCCCGAACAGCTTATCCATGTGGGTCTCGACAGAACTTGGAGAGGCTCGGTGCGACGTCCGCATCGTTTGGGCAGCGTGGATCGGTTAGACTACCGTCCTTGCTCGAGTTCAGCTCGATTCCGAATCCGCCAAGCGAAGTCGTTCCACGGATTACGAGCTGCGCGTTCTCTTAGCGATACGCTCCAGAGGATCGACGCCGAAGCCATGGCGAGCCCCAGCGAACCCCCGTTGACTTCCGAAGCAACCTTCGAGCAGCTGTTCAAGCGCTATTTTCGGTCGGTCAGCTACTACTTCGCTCGCCGTGGCTGCTCCCCCGAGGTCAGCCAGGATCTCGCTCAGGAAACCTTCATCTCTGCTTACAAAGGCATGGATAGTTTCCGACGCGAAGGCAATATCCAGAACTGGCTGTTCAGCATCGCTTCGAATATCTGGCGTAATTGGCTGCGCGGACAAAACACTCTCAAGCGCGGTGCAGATGAAGTTTCCCTGGAGGCCGAGGCCGGTGATCGCACCGTCGCCGACACCGTCGCCGACACCGCGGATGGCCCCCTCGACAGTTTCTTGTCGAGAGAGCGCCACGACCAACTGCGCAACGTGTTTGCGGAGCTGCCACCACGGATGCTCGACTGTTTGTTGTTACGCCTCGACCAAGGCCTCAAGTACCGCGAAATTGCCGACATCATGCAAACCTCGGTCGAAACCGTCAAATCACAGCTCTACCAAGCCCGAGAGCGCCTGAAGAAACTGACTGACTATGTGGACGACCTCTAGAGTACCCTCCGCTCGTCTTCGCCCTAGACGGCCCGAGCAAATGGATCAACAGACCATGGCTCACGATTTCGAGGTGCAGCGTGCCCGATGATCCACTCGAGGCATCGGCCTCGCTGAGAGCCGATGCTGCCCTGAAAGCAGACCTCGAGCACTGGGCAGACCTCGAGCGAGGTCACAGCGGCGACACGCTACCTACGCCCGAAGAGCTCGTGGCTTTCCACGACGGTCGCTTGGACGACACGAGTCGACGCACCCTGCGTCGACAACTGGCGCTACAACCTCGAGCAGCCAGCGAGTACGTGGATCTCGTCCACTTCGACGAGCTCGAACCGCCGACCGAAAGCCATCGGCTGACCGACCAAGATGTCGCCGCGGCCTTCGCAGCAATCCGCGGCAAAATTGCACCGTCCTCGCCGTCAGACAGCGTGCTGCCGGACAGCGTTCCGTCAGACAGCGTGCTGCCGGACAGCGTGCCGTCAGACCAGGTACCGTTAGTCCAGGCGCCGCTAGACATTAGCCGGGCAGAGAGGTTGCCACGGATCGCTCCCCCCGGGGCGTACAACGAAGCATCCCGTCGGTACCAACAACTCGCCGTGGCCGCCGGAATCCTGGTGGCACTCAGTGCGGTCTGGATCGGCGTGCTTTACCAGAAGCTCGGACAGGCTCAAGACCTTGTCTCGGCGCCGAGGTACTCGCAAGTTTTTGACATCTCCGTCACGCGAGGCGCGGGGCCAACTTCGGTCGCCAAACAAGAAGCGCCGATCCTCCTCTTGATCCACGATGCCGATCTCGAGGAGTTCACTCACGGCGAACTCGAGATCTCCAACCGCCAGGGGGACGTGTTACTCAAACACAGCGTGAGCGCACCACAGGACGCCAGCCTTCCGCTCGAGCTTTCTGTTGAGCGCGCCACCTTCCCAGATGGCGCCTACCGGATTGCGCTTTATGGCCTCGATGACCAAGGCCGTCGAGTCTTGAAGCGCGACTACCGCTGGCAGCTCGCATCCGAGCCAACAGACTAGCCGGGCTTCCCCTCCCACGTTGCTCCAAAAAACCTCACATCGTCCTGAACAAAACGCATCCGAACGTGTCTCTAAGGAGTGACCAACGACACAAAACGTCGGCGGATGCACACCCGGGATGCCCCGCGGAGGTCGTGTTCCATAAAAGGTATTGGGAGGATCCGATGAAGTCCGGCGAGGGAAGCCCCCACAACAATATTGTTGCAACCTCGCACATGTCCCTTGTCTCATCGGAAGCGTACATTGTCCTATTGAGTACAGTGTCCACTTGAAATGCATTAATTTGTTGCGAGTCAGCTTTGGAGTCGAACAACGGCTTCTCTCTGCCGGGAGAAGGCTACAGCAAGCTTCGTCTTCGACGCCGGGTCGCCTTGAGATCAGATCGTGACCCGGTGGAGCGCCCGGGCGCCCCATCGGGTTACGATCATTGTTGTTGCAGGACACCTCGTTATTAGAGGCCACCTCTAGGGGCACCCTTGATAAGGTCGTCGCTGCGATGGATCAAAGCGACAGCCCGAAACTCGGCACGGCAACCCCCTACCCTCCCCACCGGCGCTTGGCTCACCAACGAATGGGCATCCAGCGGGCAGTACAAGCGATCCTGGTCGCTACCATCCTCTCGACCGCGGCTTGTGCCAAGAACTCTCCTGAAACAGCCTCTTCAGAGGCAGGGTCTTCAGAGGCAGGCTCTTCAGAGGCAGGCTCTTCAGAGGCGGACTCTTCAGAGGCAGGTCGGCCCTCGATCCTCTTGATCACCCTGGATACCACGCGCGCCGACAGCCTAGGCTACGCGTCTGGCGCCGCCAAAACGCCTCACCTCGACGCACTCGTAGCCCGCGGAGTCCAGTTTTCCCAGGCTTACTCGACGGTACCGACTACTCTCCCCGCCCACATTTCCATGATGACCGGCCAGTATCCCTCTGAGCACGGCATCCACGAGAACGCTCGCACCTTGGATGACCACCAGCCGCTGATCGCCGAACAGCTGCAACACCATGGCTACACCACCGCAGCTTTCGTCTCCGGCCTGCCGCTCTCTCGACAATTCGGCCTAGCGCGAGGGTTTGATCACTACGACGACCACTTCGGCATCAACCGGAACGAACGTAACGCGGGCGCAACCACTGATCGTGCACTCGCCTTTCTCGAGCGCCAATCCGGCAGCTCCATCTTCCTGTGGGTCCACTACTTCGACCCGCACCACCCCTACGAGCCGCCGGAACCCTTCCGATCGCGGTATCCCAAGGATCCGTACCTGGGAGAAATTGCTTACATGGACCAGGAGCTCGGGCGACTGACCTCGGCTTTCGAGAATCACGCCGACTCCGACGGCTTCCGGCTGATCATCGCCGGCGATCATGGTGAAGGCCTGGGAGACCACGGCGAAACATTCCACGGCAATCTGCTCTATCAGGGAGTGATGCGGGTACCGATGATCGTCGTCGGCAGCGGCATTAAAGCCGGCCATCATGAGAAGACGGTCAGCATCCGCCAGATCTTCGCCACGCTACGCTCCTGGGCGATCGAGCCAACCTCTGAAGGGCTGTTCGATGCTGGCCCCAATCCCAACCTGTCCAACTCAGCTGCGCCGGTACTGGCCGAGGCGTTGAAACCCTTCCGACAGTACGGTTGGCAACCCCAGGTGATGGCGGTGCATGATCAGATCAAAGTGATTCAGTCTGGCACCGTCGAGGTTTACGACCTGCGGACCGACCCGACAGAATCGACCGACTTGGCAGGCCAACTCGAGATCGGCGCCGAACTCAGGGAAGCGCTGCGCGCCTACCCGGTCGAGCTCACCTCAGGCGGGGACCAAACAACGGAGCTCAGTTCGCAAGACCGCCAGCGACTCGCCAGCCTGGGATACGTCGACTGGCAAGGCCAAGCCGTATTGCAGCAGGACGCTCCCAGCGCACGCGCCATGACTGATCTGTTCGAAGACTTGGATCGCGGTTCAGGATTGTTTGTCCAGGAGCGTTATGACGACGCGATCCCGGTTTTCGAGCGGGTACTGGAGCACGATCCCAACAATCTGATGGTCAACCTCCGGCTAGCCGTCGCTCACTCGATCGCCGGTCGCGATCAGCGGGCGCTCGACTTGTTCGATCGAGCCCGACAAATTGCGCCGTGGTCGATCGACGTCCGGCACTATCAAGGGATGCACTACCTCCGCGACGGCCACTGGCAGGAGGCCGAAGCGCTGCTCGCCTCAGTTTTGACGCAGATGCCCAGACGGCTACCGGCGCTCGAAGGATTGACCCAAATCCGGCGCCGCCAAGGCGACCTCCCTGGCGCTGCGGCCCTTCTCGAAAGAATTGTCGCACTGGCGAACGACTCCGTGCCCCGCTGGCTGGAGTTGGCACAAATTCGCATGGCGATGGGGCACACGAGTGGCGCTATCGAAGCCTTCGAACAAGCGCAGAGTCTGGCAGGCGACACCTTCTCCCACCACCTCGAACTCGGCGTACTTTATCTCGCCGACCACCAGCTCGAGGCCGCTCGCAACAGTCTCGATCAGGTGCGTTCGTCCCATCCCGGCTATCCGATGGCGCTGTTCAAACGCGCCCAGGTCAGCGTATTGGCCAACGAGCCGGACCGCAACGAGCGGATCCGGCTCGCCTACCGGCGAGCCGATCCGGATCTGCGTCAGTTGATCGAAAACGAGACGTTGTTCCGCGGCGTCTCGTTGGACTGAGCCGGCCTTAGAACTGGAACTTCACCGCAAGCTGAAATCGCCGCGGGTTAAAGAAGTTGCGAGGCTCTCCAAAGTTGGCGCTGTTGCGCTTGTTTTGGATGTTGTAACCGGTCTGTTCATCCAGCGCGTTGTATAGGTCTGCCCGCAGCTGGATGTTGAAACGGTCGCTGAGTTTGAAGTCTTGGGTATAGTTGAGATCCACCTGGACGTGTGAATCCGTTGTTCGCGAACCGGCAGGTTCAGCATAACGACTGGTGTCGCTGGAGCTACCCGTCAGATTGCGGTACACCTCGACATCCCAAGCCTCCCAAGGCTGCCCGGACTGGAAGATCGCGTAGGCTCCAACACTACCGTTCCAGTCGAAGTTGTAGAAGCCATACACCTTGAGCTGGTGTCGACGATCACCACGCAGGTTGCCTTCGCGGAAATTCCACAACTGGCGCCCCGCGCCATCAGCGATGAACGAAGAACCGATGAAGGTATTGGCATCGTTCTCGGTCGTGGAGTTGTCCTGGTCAAAATTGCCGTAATAGTGACTCCACACATAGGAGCCCTTGAAGTAGGCCTTGGAGCCGCGCCACTCCGCGTCGAGACTCGCTTCGTAGTACTTTGTGAAGGCATTGTCGAGCTCAGCGATGACATACGATGAGCCACCCACTTCGGCCCGGAAATCAGCGAGGTTCGGGATGTAGTCCTCGGTCGGGATCCCTTCCGGTGGCTCGAAGCGCGAACGAGCGTTGTTGTTGGTGTCTTCCCAGAAGTTGGTGCCGTAGCGATACCGCACGTGGGCCTTACCGGTCCAACGATCCGACAGCTGCCGCGAATGACCAACGATGAACTCGTCGATCGAGCGCGGATCGAGATCGTCATCGAAAAACTTACCCGACGACGAGGAGACCGGATCGGTGCCGATCAAGTTACCGGAGGCGTCGAAGTAACCGCGGATGCTTCGCCGCAGGTTACGCGCCCAGGACGCGGCCCGTGGCAACGAGCCGGCTGCCGGGTAATACCGCGAATAACTGGCGTAAAGCGTGTCGCGCTGGTTGTAGCTCCAAGTGGCACCCAGTCGCGGACTGATCAGCTCGTCCCAATCGATCTCGTACATCTTGTACTGGTTGCCGGGGGCAAGCTCGAAGCCCGAGACATTGGTGCTGTTCTCGCGCAGACCTTCGCCGAAGAGCTGATCATTGGAGAACATGACCCCGAGATTGAACGTCCAGTCATCCCAGTGAATGGTGTCGTTGATCTCGAAACTTTGGCTCTCGAATTGCGAGTTGATCGCTCCCGGCACCGCGCCGCCCAAACTCTGCTGCTCGAACCTTGCTTCGTAGAACACTGGCTGACCGTTGAAGGTCGTGCGGCCACCGGGCACGCTGATCACGCCCCAGCCGTTCGACGTCCGTGACAAGTCCTCTTCGTCGTTGGACCACTGATAGCCAAAGTGCAGATCGTGCCGTCCCAAGAGCAAGTCATAACCCACTTGCCAGCTTTCACGAAAGTAGTCGATATCGTCGATCGTGCTGCCACCGCCGGTACGGCCACCGCCCGTCGGCACCCCGTTCTCTACAAAGCCATAACGATTGATCAGTGGCGTGATGAAGGTATTGAAGGCATCCTCGCCGGCGAGCGGCTGAGGTACCAGTAACAGCCCCTGCTGATCCAGGTTGTTGACATCGAGCCCCACACTGCCATCGTCAGCAATCCCGAAGTTGAAGAGGTTGTCCGGCCGCCCCGACGTCTCGTTGGCAAAATCGGTGTACTTGAAGTTGAGGTAACTGTTGTCGTTGATGACCAGAGAGCTCTCGAAGATCGCAATCTCGAGCGTCGCGTCGTTACCGGTCGATACGGTGCCGTTGTAGGCTTCGTTGGTGACCCCAAAACCGGTCTCGGTGTGATCCGAGTCACGATAGCTGCAGTGGATCAGCAGGGAATCGGTGGGAGTGAAGGTCAACTTGCCGAACAGTTCGTCGCGGGTGTCGTCGAGGTCCGGTACCGCGCCGTAAAGGTTGGAACGGCTCGAGCGATCGGCGGTCGGCCGATAGTACGACGTGTAAAAGAACAGTCGATCGGAGATGATCGGGCCACCCACATTGAAGACAGCCCAGTCTTTGTCTTCGTCGAACTCGGCACTGGAGCCGGTATCCCGGTCGCCGGTCATGTCTTCAGTCTGGACCTGATAACTGACTTCACCCCGATAGCGGTTGGTGCCGGCCTTGCTCACCGAGTTGATCGTAAAGCCGCCGGAGCGATTGAAATCGAGTGCCTTGGCACCACCTTTGATGATTGAAATCTCAGCGATGTCGTGAGACGAAGGTTCAGCGGATAGCGTGCCGAACAAAGGCAGCCCGACATTGACGCCGTCGAAGAGGTAGACGTTGTCCTGGCCGCTACCGCCAGCAGACGGCCCACGCACCGTCTCCTCGGAATATTGAACACCAGGGATCAACTTGACCAAGTCGCGGTACTCCTGACCCACCGGGAGTTGGTCGATGACTTCGTTGTCGATCGAGGTTTTGATCTCGGCCGAGGTCGTGTCGATCACCGGCAACTCACCCGTTACCTCGAGCACTTCCGTGACGCCCTCGGTTTGCAGCGAGACATCGACGGTAGCGGTTTGTTGCAAGCGGATCTTGACCTCGCGCCTAGCGGTATCCATACCGTCCAAGGCGTAGGACAGAACGTAGTTACCTGGCGGCAAGAACTGCAGTCGATAGTCGCCGTTGGCGTTGGTCACCGTCAGCCGAGGCTGCGGCAACACATCGCCAGATGCTTCGACTGTCACACCCGGTATGGCATCGCCGTCCGAGCTCGTTACCTGGCCCCGAACCGAACCGGTCTGCTGACCGAAGGCTGGCAGGCAGACCAGAAGAATCAGAACTCCAACGAGCGCCGGCATAAATCGATGCATGAATCTGTCCTTTCCTGAAGTGATTTGGCTCCATGCCGTCCGTCATGGTCGCAATCGGGCGATCCGGAGGTACCAGCATCGAGACCACGGGGCATCACGTGAATCCGTAACGGATGAATCCGTGAAGGGAATCCGCGCAAATCTTCCTCGGTTATTTTTCTGCCATGCAGACTAGCACGCGCCAAATCGAGCTGGCAAGGGAGCAAAAGTCTTGTGATTCCAGATGGTTGGAACGGTAGGTTGAGGGCCTCGACTGACTAGATGCAAACCGAAATCAACGCTGTCCTTGTCGGCTGAACTCGCCATTGGTTACCATCACGATTCCGTGTCCATCACAGCCACTCGAGATCTGCGTAACTCGGCCACGCTCGATCTATCCGCCCACGATTCACCACGTTGTGTAATCGGTATCGACGCTGGCGGTACCAAAACCGTCGGTCTGCTTGCGGATGAGACCGGCCGAGTCCACACCAAAGCGCGTAGCGGCGGCGCCAACCTCCAAGTCCAGGGGGAGCTTGGGGTCGAGAAAGTGCTGTACGAAGTGATCGAAGCCCTCGACGCACCCCAGCCAGTTGCCGCCCTCTGCTTGGGGATCGCCGGCGTTGGTCGTCCAGGCGAAAAGGAAACCATTCGCGGTGTACTGCGCCGACTCGGCATGCGACACACGGTCCGGATCGAAAACGATGCCTTCATCGCGCTGGTAGCAGGAGCTCGCGAGCGCACCGGTATCGTGTTGGTTTCAGGCACGGGCTCGGTAGCCTATGGCGTCGATGGCAACAACACCACCGCTCGCTCTGGCGGCTGGGGATACCTCCTCGGTGACGAGGGCTCCGCGTATTGGCTTGGCCACGCCGCGGTGCGTCGCGGTATCCGCGCCGCCGAGGGGCGCGGCTCTGCGACGAGCCTCGGTGACCGGATTTCACAACGCCTCGGGCTGGAAGTGCCAGCTGGACTGGTGTCCTGGTTTTATGACCAGGAAAACTTCCGGCATCGGGTGGCCGAGCTTGCCTCAGTGGTCGAAGAGGCGGCAAACGAGGGTGACGAGGCAGCTGAGGAGTTGCTCGACGAGGCCGCCAAACATCTGGTGCGAGCAGCGCAAGCCGTCGACGCACGGTTGACGCTCGCGGATCCCTACTCGCTGGTCCTGTCCGGCGGCGCATTCCGCGCCTGCCCGAGCTTGGTGCGCCGCATCGAAAGCCATCTCGACCTCGAACGTGCACGGATTGTCCACTTGCAAGACGAACCCGCCACCGGTGCCGTCACCCTGGCCCTCGACTTGCTGCAAGACCCCAAAACCAGCAAGGTTCCCCACGGTTCCGCCTCATGAACGTCGGCGTCATCGACCTGGCCATTCTGCTGGTCTACTTGGGCGGTGTTGTTGCGCTGGGTACCTGGGTCGGGCGCCATGCGACCAGTGCAACCGACTACATGCTCGGTGGTCGCAATTTGCCGTGGTGGCTGATCCTGGTCTCGATCGTCGCCACCGAGACCAGCACCGTCACCTTTCTGAGCATCCCGGGGTTCGCCTACACCCGCGATCTGACCTGGCTACAGATCCCTCTCGGCTTCGTGATCGGACGCTACATCATCGCGTATTTGCTGCTGCCACGTTACTTCGCGGGCAACATCTTCACAGCTTATGAGGTCCTGCGGGATCGCTTCGGCGGTATCACCCAACGCGCCGCATCGATCCTGTTCATCCTCACCCGCAGCCTGGCCGACGGCTTGCGCCTCTTCTTGTCTTCGATCGTGCTGCAAGAAATGACCGGCCTGGCGCTGCATTGGGCAGTCATAGCCATCGGTCTGACGACCATCCTTTATACCTTCTTCGGTGGCTTAAAAGCGGTGGTGTGGACCGATTTGGTTCAGTTCACCGTCTACATGGCAGGCGGTGGCGTCGCGTTTGCACTCATCTTGCAACGCCTACCCGACGGCTGGGGGCAAATGATCGAAATCGGCGATGCCGCTGGTCGGTTGCGCGTCTTCGACCTCGGCTTTGACGCCACCAATCCCTACGGGCTGTGGGCCGGCCTGCTTGGCGGCGTCTTCGTCAGCTTCGGCTCCCACGGCGTCGATCAGCTGATGGTCCAGCGTTATCTCGGCGCCCGCAACCTACCGGACGCCCGTCGCGCCCTCAGTCTCAGCGGCTTCGTCGTCTTCGCCCAATTCGCATTCTTCCTCCTCCTCGGTGTGGGTCTCTTCGCTTTCTACCAAGTTTTCCCACCAGCCGAAGCCTTCGAGCGCGCTGACCGTATCTTCGCTCATTTCATAGTCAACGAGATGCCAACCGGCTTGCTTGGCCTGCTGTTGGGAGCCGTTTTTGCGGCCGCGATGTCGACCCTGTCGAGTTCCCTCAACTCCTGCGCCACTTCCGCGGTCAACGACATCTACTTACCCTTGGCAGGGCGAACTATCTCCAACGAGCGCCAACTGCGGCTCACTCGCACCCTGACGGTAGTCTTCGGTTTGGTTCAGATCGTCGTCGGTATCGCCGGACAACGGCTAGTCGCTTCGGCGGTCTCGAGCATCTTGGGTATCGCCGGATTCACCATCGGCATCGTGCTCGGCATCTTCTTCCTCGGACTCTTCACCCAGCGCGTTGGCCAGCGTGCCGCCCTTGCCGGCATGGTCGTTGGCTTCAGCGGCATGACCGCCGTCTTCTTCGCGACTCCCCTAGCCTGGACCTGGTTCGCCCTGGTGGGTTCGACCGCAACCTTCGGTGTCGGCTTGGCGGCGAGTTACATCTGGCCGCGGAGAGCGGTCTGACCGTCAACAGCTTCACCGAGGCGGCCGAAGAGACGGCCGACCTCCACGTCTTCCCAGACGACTCGTTTGTTGTCGCCTGGTTCAACGGCTACCCATACGGCGGCACGGTCTGGGCCCGTCAGTTCCGTGCCGACACAACACCCTTCGCCGATCAGATCGAAGTTGCTGCTCCCGCCGATTTCGGACCGCGCAGCCGACTGCGCGTCGACGGCTCGGCGACCGAATTCGTGGTCGCCTGGGACGACTACGACTTCCCGCCTCCTACTGACGTCTCCGCCCGCGGCTACCAATCCGGCCTGGTCATCTTCGCCGACAGCTTCGAGTCCGGCGATACTTACGCCTGGGCGCAGCGCTGAGCGCCGATTTTGAGTCAGTCCTGTCAAGATTCCGGTCAAGGTTGAACCGACGTGGCTGGCACCCCAGAGGGGCGGGGAGGAGGGGACAGGAGAGGAGGCCGAATCGATGGACGTCCGAGGCCGACTCAGTACAACAACACGGACGCCCGCACCTGCCGCCACTCCGCATGGTCCGCTGTATCAGCCGCCAAGATCTCCGCCACCGACTTGCCAGCCCTCAGATCGCGACCGACACGATCCGTTCCCAGCAGCCAGGTCAAAGACTCCTCAGAGCGCCAGGCAAACTCAGGCTGACGAGCCAGGGTCGTCAACAGCTCGAGCCCAAGCCGATAGGGCTCGGCCGACGACGCATCATTCACCCGTACCTGCCAGCCATAACACTCTTGATCGAGGTTCTTAGGCCGTGGCGCGGCAGGGCCACTGAGCGGAGTAAAACGACTCGACTTCAGTTCGAATCCGGGGATCGACCGCAACGTCTCCATAGCCAACCCGTTAGCATCCAACCACGGTGCGCCGAGACGTAGAAATGGCGTGGCGGTGCCTCGCCCTTCCGAGACGTTGGTCGCTTCCAACAACGCGACCCCGGGATAAGCCAACGCGGCCTCGGCAGTACGCAGATTGGGTGACGGCGAAACCCACGGCAACCCCGTATCGGCCCACGTCATGTGACGCTGCCACCCCACCATCGGTATCACGGTGAGTTCGGCGGGCCGCGACAAGCCGGCGTTCACCAGGCTCGCCATCTCCCCCATCGTCAACCCATGGATCAACGGTCCTGGCGCCAAGTTGACGAAACTCGCCGGCACCACATCCCGCGACGCCGCCACCGGCCCCGCGACGCGCTTACCGCCGAGTGGATTTGGACGATCGAGCACCACCACCTCCAACCCAGCGTCTGCCGCGGCCTCCAGACAAAGGATCAACGTGCTGACGTAGGTGTAGAACCGCACCCCAGCACCCTGGAGATCAAATACCAAAGTATCCAAATTCTCGAGGTCGGCGGGCGTTGGCTTACGACGATCACCGTAGAGGCTGACCATCGGCAAACCGCTGATCGGATCCCTGCCATCCGTCACCGCTTCGCCGGCTGCCGCCCGACCTCGCAGCCCATGTTCGGGCGAGAACAAGCGTGCCACCTCCAACCCCTGATCACGCAGCACATCGATCGCATGTCGACCGTCTGACGTCACAGAAGCACTGTGAACCACCAACCCGAGACGCTTGCCAACCAGCGTCGACACATCCTGCTCCAAGCGCTCCAGGCCAACTTGCACCGGCGGCTCAGCCAGCGCCCGCACCACCGCGTCAGCCAACGCCGGACGCACCTTGCGGATCAGGTTGTTGTCGCGACTGGGATGGACCCGGTTGGTCAGCAGAATGACGAAGAGTTCACGCTCGGGATCGATCCAGATCGACGTGCCAGTAAATCCGGTGTGTCCGAAAGAGCTCGACGAAAACAGCGAACCCGCGCTGGATCCCTTGGGCGACTTCATATCCCAACCCAAGCCACGACCCTCGCCGAGATCTTCATGACGCCGGGTGAAGGTATCGAAGGTAGCCCGCGACACCAGACGGTGGTGTTCGAAGACACCGTGATTGACCAACAGGCGAGCGAACCGCGCCAAGTCGCCGGCCGTGCTGAACAGTCCGGCGTGCGGCGCGACGCCTCCCAAAGCGTGCGCGTTCTCGTCGTGCACCTCCCCCTGCAGGACCCGACCCCGCCACGGGTCCTCTTCCGTCGGTGCGATACGCTCGATCAACTCCCGGCCCGGCAAGAACCTCGTCTCTGCCATACTCAAGGGTTGAAACACCCGCCGCTCCAGAAACACCTCCATCGGCTCACCGGCCACCCGCTCGAGAATCTCCCCCAACAGGATGATGCCCAGATCAGAATACTTGGTTTGGCTCCCCGGTTCGTAGACCAGATCCATCGCTTGGATATGTTCGACGTAGGCGGGCTTACCCTGTAAGGACTTGTAAAGCGGAGCCCACCAATCGACTCCCGAAGTGTGGGTCAGCAGATGGCGGACGGTCACTGCGCTGCGTGTCTGCGCCGCGTCCGGCTCAACGTCAGCACCGATAAAACCCGGCAGGAAATCGACCACCCGGGCATCGAGCTCTAGCTGTCCTGCATCGACCAGGATCATCGCCATGGTGGTTGTGCCAACCACTTTGGTCAAACTCGCCAAATCGTAGATCGTGTCCGCAGCCACCGTCGGTGCATCCGCGGCATAACTCAGACGTCCGAAGGGCCGCAGGTGAACCAGCCGATCGCCGTAGCCAATGGCGACCACACCGCCGGGGAAAGCGCCCTGAGCCAGAAAGTCGTCGAGCAGGCGATCAACCTCTGCCAGTCCGCCAGGCTTGAACCGAGCAGACTCTGAAACATGAGCAGACTCTGGAACATGAGCAGACTCTGTTGCATTGGCAGACTCTGGCTCCTGGGCAGACTCTGGGCCATGGGCAGACTCTGGAGAGGGACTCAATGTCATGGGCCGCCTCGGGATGTCGAGTCCATGACCGACAGGATACCCCTGATGTCCGGGAATCGGCAGCGAAACGGGCAAACGGCCCGTGACGTCGAATTCGCCGAACACTGCTGCGATGGCCGCCCGCTGACTGACCGTTGCGGCGCCGTACGCACAGAGGTAAACCGGCGCCTCCGGGATCGCCGCCAGCAGGTACGGGCTTTCCATCGAAAGCACCACAAGCGGACGCCCGGTAGCCATCAATCGACTCAACAAACGTTGGTGTGATGCCGCCAACGCCTTGCCGTCAGCGGCCACGGAACGGACGAAAGCCGACACCAGGATATGTGAAAACTCCGGCGCCATGGAGACGATCTCATCGCTGACCTCGGCCGAGATATCGGGTCCCAGGAAACGCGTTGTGGCGTCGATTGCCCTGGCCGCCAGCTCGTCCCGCGGCAGGCCACGAAACACCAACCGATCGCTGATCACCAAATGCAACAGGCGTAGCGGCGCTTCGGCCTTCAACGGCAGGATCCCACCCTCGTTACGTACCACCGTGATCGCGTCACGGGCGATCGATTCCGCCCTTGCCACGTCCACGGGACGTGCTACGTGTTGGCCGATTGCTGCCGGGTCGACAAGACGCGCTTGATGCAGGCCAAGGTTGGCTTTGATAGCCAAGATCCGCCGCACTGACGCGTCGAGCCGCGCTTCAGTGAGCTGTCCTTCCCGCACTCCGCGCACCAGAGACTGGATCGCCACCCGTGGATCAGGCGGCATCAGGATGACATCGGCACCGGCTTGCACCGCCCGTACCGCCGCGCCGCCGGTCCAAGCCGGGCGGACCCCGGCCATTTCCATCGCGTCGGTCACGATCAGGCCCGTAAAGCCGAGCTCGTTACGCAAGAGTCCGTCGACCAGCGCTGGTGACAAGGTGGCAGGAGCACCACTGGCGTCAACCGCCGGCACCGCGATATGCCCGAGCATCACCGCGTCCACCCCCTGGCTGATCGCGGCTCTGAACGGCGCCAGCTCGACGGCCTCCAAGCGCTCGCGATCTCCCGTCACGACCGGCAATGCGACATGGGAATCGATCGCCGTATCGCCGTGTCCCGGAAAATGTTTGGCGGTGGTCAGTACACCTCGAGGACCGCCACCCGCTCCGTGACCGCCACCCTCTTCGTGACCGCCACGTTGCGCACCCGCAATGAAGGCTCGTGACAGCCGTGCCACCAGTTCCGGATCTTCACCAAAAGAACGGATGTTGATGATCGGATTGGCCGGGTTGTTGTTGACGTCCGCCACCGGCGCAAACGTCCAGTGGATACCGAGGGCACGGGCCTCCCGCGCCGTCACCTCTCCCACAAAGTGCGCCGCGGCTTCCGACCGCGTGGCACCCACCGCCATGGCATAAGGCAGCGGCACCGTACCCCGCCGCACTCGAAACGCCATCCCCCGTTCGAGATCCGACGCCACCAGCAACGGCAGTGCTGCCGCCGACTGCATCGCATTGAGATACCGTGGAATCGACTCCAGATCAGCGTCGAACACCACCAAACCGCCAACCCCGAGCTCAACCACCATCGATAGAAGGGCCTGATAGTCCTCGCTCGCCGGGTTCCGGTACTGGCCAAACGACCGCACCATCACCATCTGAGCGGCCTTTGCTTCCAGGCTCATCGCCGCCAGCGTCCCATCGACCCACTTCCCATCGACCCACTTCCCATCGACCCACTTCCCATCGACCCACTGTGGAGCCTCGACACCCACACTCTGTGGCTCGCTAGCTTCCGCTGGTACGGAAATCGCTTCCCCAACCATCAGAACAAGGCAGAAGATGACGGCGAGGGTGATCCGATAAGTGGCGTGCATAGACATGAATTCGCTGGTCCGGACGGCTCTGGAGTCTACCTCGCCGTCGACCACCAAGCTAGCGCTAGCAGCTCATGGCCGTAGGGGCTCTAGCAGGCGTGGATGCGTTCCGCAGTAGATCTAGAGCAGCTCAATCACTCCCCCCAATAGCCTCGCGCATTTGACTGCACTTATTTTAGAATCCGTATATTTTCATGTCGCGTTTTTAGCGTCATTTTTTTCGTCAGATGGAAGCTGTATCTTTCTACTCAGCCAGCCACCGAGGGGCAAGAAGGGCGGCACCCTCACGACTAACTCACCCATTGACTTATCAGTTTCATTCAAACTCTTCATCTATCTCATAGTTCAAATAATTCACCTCTTGAACTGTGAAGCATCTAATTCAGGCCAGGGACAACACTCGGATCTCAGCCCCCGCTGATCTTTTCTAAAAGATTAGGGACGAGACGAAGATCGTGCGGCGCCGGAGCCTCTCGGACGGCTCTGTGCATTTTGCAAGAAATGGTTGTTGTTACGGTTCAACGTGACGACAAGGAGGTTTGCCATGAACAGACAAAGGAATACAGCACCTTATTGGGTTTCGGCGCTGCTCATCACAACATCGGTCATATGGTCGACTTCACAACTAGACGGTACGTCTCCTGAGACGGCACAGAGCCTCGGTCGGTTGGCCGGATTCGTTTGGAGTGATCGCCCGGTTCCGGTCAACCCTCCATTGGATGCCCTGATCGAGTCAGCACCCGACGATGCTTCAGGGCTGATCGTTCAAGCCGAAACTGTCGAACTGGCTGCAAGCGCGGTTCGGAAAGCTGGCGGTCAGATTACTCATGAACTCGGAATCATTCATTCGGTGGCGGCTCGAATGACTACAATCCAACGGCAGAATCTCGACAACTCCGTCCGCATCTTCAACGACCACGAAGTGCACACGGCGAGCCTTGATCTCCAACTGAAGGCCACCGCCGACACTTACCTCAGAGAGGACAACGAAGACGAGAACAAAGGCGACGATGACGAGCTGAAGCTCAGTGCGAAGCACGACAAACAGCAGGTCGGGCTGGTCCGCTTCAATCTCTGCGATGTGCCAACCGGCGCGACGGTGAGTGCGGCAACGTTGCGACTTTATGTCCGCGAAGACCGCGAAGACGTCACCATCGGCGTCCATCGGCTCACTCGAGGGTGGTGGGAAGGCGCTGGTGACAATGACAGCGGTGCCGATTGGGAGCACAATGACCAGCCGAATCGTTGGACTGCCCCCGGTGGCGACTTCGATCCGGCACCTGTCGGTGGTTTCACTCCCGAGATCAAAGACACCTACCACGACGTCGATGTGACCTCGCTCGTCCAGCAGTGGGTCGACGGTACCTATTTCAACGAAGGCTTCGCCTTGGTCGCCAGTGGATCCCAGGACGAAGTCAAGCTCGGCAGCCGAGAGAAGTCGGGTCGAGAGCCTCTGCTCGAGGTCAGCTACCAGGGTGGTGATCCTGCCAGCGTCACCTGCTCTTACGCCACCGGGATCGGCGGCCTAGGCAACGTCGCGACGTTAGTGGGAGCCGATCGGCTGCATCGCCTGGGCATAGATGGCTGGGGAGTTACGGTTGCGGTGCTCGACTCGGGTTGGTGGCACGACAAAGCCGAGCTTCAGAAAAATCTCCAAGACGACTCGAGGATTTTGGCGGAGTACGACGCGGTCAAAGACAAGTTGGAGCACGTGACCGACAAGTCCGGACACGGCACCCACGTCACTAGCATCATCCTCAGCAACCGGACGGCCGAAAGCGGGATCCACCACGGCATCGCTCCCAACGCCAATCTAGTGCAGGTGCGCGCCTTTGGTGAGCACGGTGCTGGCACCTATGCCGACGTCATCCGCGGTCTCGACTGGATCGTCGCCAACCGGGATGTTTATGACATCCGAGTGCTGAATCTCTCTTTTGGCGCCCCTCCCCGCTCACATTATTGGGACGATCCGTTGAATCAAGCGGTGATGGCAGCGTGGCAGGCGGGCATCGTCGTCATCGCCTCGGCTGGCAATGCCGGACCCGACCCGATGACGATCGGCGTGCCAGGCAACATCCCCTACATCATTACTGTCGGCGCGATGTCGGACGGTGTCACCCCGCAGAGTCCGGGAGATGACTTCCTGGCCTCCTTTTCCGCCTCGGGCCCGACGGTCGAAGGCTTCGTAAAGCCGGAAGTGGTAGCGCCGGGCGGCCATGTGGTGGGGGTCATGGACAAGAACAAGCACCGAATCGCCAAGAACCATCCGGGGTGGGCCACCGAGGACAACAAGCTTTTCTTGATGTCCGGAACCTCACAATCCGCGGGCGTCGTGTCAGGAATCGTCACGTTGATGTTACAAACCGATCCCTGGTTATCTCCCGATGATGTCAAGTGTCGTCTGATGGCGACGGCACGCCCTGCGGTGAACGATTCCGGCAACCTGGCCTACAGCATCTTTCAACAAGGTGCTGGCATGGCGTACGCCTTCGACGCCGTCTGGTCGACCGCCACCGGCTGTGCCAACCGCAACCTCGACATCCATCTCGATCTGGCCGGAGTCGAGCACTATGCCGGCAGGGCCAACCGGGACGAACACGGAAATTATTACATTCGAGGGTTGGATGGTGAAAGCTACGTTTGGTCCGGTGGCTTTTTGTGGTCCGACGGCTTCTTGTGGTCCGACGGTTTCCTGTGGTCCGACGGCTTCTTATGGTCCGACGGCTTCCTGTGGTCCGACGGCTTCTTATGGTCCGACGATTACGCCTGGAGTGAGGGTTTCCTGTGGAGTGATGGTCTGACGGAATCGATGTCGATCAACTCCTGGGTAGAACAAGAGTGAATTCACGTTCATCAAGAAAGCGTTCATCAACAAAGAAAGTCATCATGTTTCATTCAACAAAAGTGGCTGCCGGTTTTGGAACAGCAATTGCGCTCATCATGCTCGTGGCGTGGACGGTCTATCCCGCTCCGCCACGTGATAGCGCTCGCCGCGTCATCGTCCAAGGGGAAAACCTTGTCGAAGTCATTGGGCTCTACATCAACTTGTGTGGAAAAGTGATCGGTTTGAGAGTTTCCGGAGTCATGTCGAGTCCACCGAGATGGAAGTAGATCGCATTGCGGAAACGCTCTCGATTGCGGAAGCCCCGGGCCGTGTACTTGATCCATTGGATCCGAGAGTTGATGCCCTCCGAGCGGGCGTTGGTAATCCCTTCGCAAATTGCGTTGAGAATGCCTTTCAGATGACTTTTGACCATCCTGGCGACCTTCTTGATCGGTTCCAGACGAGAGCGAATCGCCCAGCTGTACCATTTCCTCAAGGCAGCTCGAGCCCAGTGGCGAGAACGGTAACGCCAAGCGTCCATTCCTGTCTCTTTGATCGCCCAAGCCCGGGCTGTCTTGATAGCGACCTTCGCCAACACCATCAACTCGGCCAAGCGCGCGTTGCTCAGCTTCGTAGAGTTCCACAACCAGGTATGGCGCGTGCCTTTCAAGGTCGTGATCCCTTCGGACTTAAGCGCTCGATGCTCTTCTCGCCGTACCTTGTCCACGGCATTGCCTAGGTGTTGAGCCATATGGACCTTGTCGAAACAGATCTTCTCCTCCGCATCGGGAATCCAGCGCTCGATCGCCGTGATGTATCCCTGCCACATATCGATCGCCACCGTCTTGACGGAGGCCCGCTGCGACTCCTCGAACGGCTTGAGATAGTCCTCGACAGCCTCCGCTTTCCTGCCATCGGCCACACGCACGACGTACCCACTGTCTTGGTCGCAGACGACGGTGACGTACTCATGGCGCTTCTGGAACGACGTCTCGTCGATCCCCATTCGTTCAGGCAGGGTACGCCCGGTCTCAAGGCCTCGGCGTTTGATGCCCCGCAGCACCGCCCGCTTCTGGATTCCGTCCACTGCATTCCAGCTCAGAGCGAACAAGTCCGCCACTGCTGAGATGCTCGCCTCCTGTAGCCATCGAATGACACGTGACTCGAACATGGCCGTGAATTTGGTGTTGCGGTCCGCCCAGGGCACTTGCACCTGCTTGACTCCGTGTTTGAGACACTTCACGCGCGGAACCTCTGCGCAGAGGATCGTCTGGTACTGGCAGGTATCCAGGTGCCGCCAGCGCCGAGTCCGGGTGTCGTACTGGGGGCTCGAAACCCCACAGACTGGGCACGGCTGGCGCCGGCCTGTGGTCGAAACCGACACTTCAACCGTCTCATCAGCAGCATTCAGGCTAACGCCGATGACCTGCCAGGGGGATTCCAGGCCGAGAACCGCTTCATACAGAGTGGTGTCTTCCATAGATCGAAACTACCGGATCTGGAGGTGCGGTTCCACACAAGGTGGGGAAGCGCCAGTCATTGAAGCCGTGCGAAGCGTCGGTGGTGAGATCACTCACGAATTGGGAATCATCCACGCCGTTGGTGCTGAGCTGACACTCGGCGAGATTCAGTCTCTGAGAGCTCTGCCCCAGGTTCAAAAAATTCTTGGGAACACCAACATTCACATCGCCCGCAACAGGAGTCGCAGCGGCGAACGCAACGGTGGCGATGGCGGCAACGGCGGAGGCACAAGCACTGTCGTCGAGACCTATTACCCCACCCACTTGGGTGCTGACTTGTTGCACCAGGCCGGGATCGATGGCTCTGGAGTGACCCTCGCCGTGCTCGACAGTGGCATCTCTTCCGACAACGGTTTGACCAAAAATACGTTGCAGGACCACCGGGTCTTACGCTACTACGACGCCATTTCAGATTCCGAACATTCGGCATTCGACGACCAATCCGCAGACAGGAACGGCCACGGCTCGCACATCACCAGTATTGCCGTCTCGAGCCGGCTGACCGAGGACGGCGACTTCAATGGCATGGCTCCGGGCGCCGAGCTCGTGGTGATTCGAGCTTTCGATACGCACGGCGTCGCCTCGTATGCCGACGTCATCCGCGGCATCGATTGGGCGGTCGCCCACCGGAACACCTACGGCATCCGGGTTCTCAACTGTTCGTTCTCGGCCACGCCGCGCTCTCACTATTGGGACGACCCACTGAACCAAGCTGTGATGGCTGCCTGGCAGGCCGGCATCGTAGTAGTGGCCTCAGCCGGCAACACCGGGCCGGATCCAATGACCATCGGTGTACCCGGCAACGTTCCTTACATCGTGACTGTAGGTGCAATGACCGATAACTACAGCCCCGAGGCCATGGACGATGACGTGCTGGCCAGCTTCTCCGCCACCGGCCCGACTGTCGAGGGTTTCGTCAAGCCGGAAGTGGTCGCTCCAGGTGGCCATGTCAAGGCTCTGATGAAAACCAACTCGCAGATCGCCATCGACCACACCGAGTTCCACGACGGCGGCACCTATTTCAATATGTCCGGCACCTCGCAAGCAACCGCCTTCGTCAGCAGCATTGCCGTGCTGATGCTGCAGCAATCGCCGCAGCTCACCCCTGACGAAGTCAAATTCCGGCTGATGAACTCGGCCCGCCCAGCGGCCAATGCCAGTGGAGATCTGAAATACAGCATCTTCCAGCAAGGCGCGGGCATGGTGAACGCCTTCGACGCCGTCTACAGCCTGGCGGCGGGCGCAGCGAATCAGGGCTTGGATCTCGCCCTGGATCTGGCCGGGATCCAGCACTATGCCGGACCGGCCAACGCCGAAACCTCCGGCAACGGCAGGCGGGCGACAACTATTTATTACGTCCAGGGGCCAGACGGCGAACCGCTCTACTCCTGGGACGGTTCGTACGCCCCTGCGATGGGTTTCCTGTGGTCCGACGGTTTCCTGTGGTCCGACGGCTTCCTATGGTCCGGCGGCTTCCTGTGGTCCGACGGTTTCCTATGGTCTGACAACTACGCCTTCAACGATGGATTCTTATGGAGCGATGGCTTGACCGAGTCGATGTCGATCAACTCCTGGGTCGGTCAGGAGTGAAGCCCGGCCATCGTCTGCAAATGGACTTGCACTCGATGCGAGTTGCAGGTTTCCAGTGAAACTTGCTCAGAACAGCCATGAAACAACACCTCGGGGGACGTTAGTCATGAAATCAAACCATCAAAAAACAAACCGCTACCGCTTAGCCTTATTTATGCTCGTGGTGATCACGGGGTCTGGAGCTGCTGCTTCGAAGCGGCCGGCCGACCTGACGACTCGCAGCATGATCGTCCAAGGAGCTGCCGGCAGCAACATTGTCGAATTGGTGAGCAACGCTGGCGGCCACATTACCCATGACCTCGGCATCATTCACGCGGTGGCGGCGGAGCTGACGCCGAGCCAAGTTCACACCCTCTCCCATGCCCCGGGTATCCGCCGGTTCTATGCCAACCACACGGTCAAGGTCAGCGGCAACGGCAACGGCAACGGCAACGGCAACGGCAACGGCAACGGCAACGGCGGCGACCCCACCACAAGCTTCCCAACTCTGATCGGAGCGGACGCCCTGCACGCCGAGGGCATCACGGGCGCGGGCATTACAGTGGCGGTCCTCGATACCGGCCATGGCTCGTTCAAAGAAGTATCTCGTAACACCACCAATACGTTTCGACTCCTACGGTACTTCGACGCCATCCAGAATGTCGAGGCAGACGACGCCTACAGCGATCGCAGCGGCCATGGCAGCCATGTCGCCTCGGTCGCCCTGAACAGCGGTATCAACTCGACAGGCACCTACAACGGCGTCGCGCCGGACGCCGATCTGGTCGTCGTCAAGGCCTTCGACGACAGCGGCCAAGCAACCTACGCCGACGTCATTCGGGGCATCGGCTGGGTCATAGTTCAGCAACAAGCCCTCGGCATTCGGGTGCTCAATCTGTCGTTCAGCGGACCACCCAGATCTCACTACTGGGACGATCCCTTGAATCAGGCGGTGATGGCAGCCTGGCAAGCGGGCATCGCGGTCGTGGCTTCGGCCGGCAACAGCGGCCCGGAAGCAATGACCATCGGCGTGCCGGGCAACCTGCCCTACATCATCACCGTTGGCGCGATGACCGACCGTTACACCCCGGACGACGCCAGTGACGACGTGCTGGCCTCGTTCTCAGCCGCCGGACCGACGCACGAAGCCTTCGTCAAGCCTGAAGTGGTTGCTCCAGGCGGCCACATCCTCGGCCTGATGAACTTTGACTCTCAGATCGCTGAGGAACATCCGGAGAGTTATGTCGCCAACTCCTACTTCAGTATGTCGGGCACTTCGCAGGCGACGGCGGTGGTCTCCGGTATCGCAGCTCTGCTGCTGCAGCGCGAGCCGTGGCTGACCCCGGACGACGTCAAGTGCCGGCTCATGGCGGCGGCGCGGCCAGCGGTGGACGAGGCCGGCGACTTGGCTTACAGCATCTTCCAACAGGGTGCCGGGCTGGTCCACGCCTATGATGCCGCAACCTCGATCGCCACTGGCTGTGCCAACCAGGGCCTCGATATCGCTCTCGACCTGGCCGGCAGCGAGCACTACCAAGGCCCAGCGAGAGAGGCTGCGGACGGCTCATTTCACATCCTCGGTCTCGATGGCTTCGTCTGGTCCGACGGTTTCGTCTGGTCCGACGGCTTCGTCTGGTCCGACGGTTTCGTCTGGTCCGACGGTTTCGTCTGGTCCGACGGTTTCGTCTGGTCCGACGGCTTCGTCTGGTCCGACGGCTTCGTCTGGTCCGACGGCTTCGTCTGGTCCGACGGCTTGGCCGAAACCGTGTCGATCAACGCCTGGGTGGAGCAAGAGTGACCTAACGGTCAGCTCACACCGGCGACTCCAGCTTGCTCCATGGACCAACCACAGCATGATTTTTCGACTCGAGAGGGTGAGAGAATGAACATCAATATCCTGCGACGCTTACCCGCGGCGATCCACAGTGGTCTCATCAGGGACAGTGGTCTCATCAGGGACAGCGGCCTGATCAGTGGCCTCATCGGCCTGTTTTTTGGGCTGGCTATCGCAACGGCAAGCCTGGCCGACGTGGCATCTGTCGGCCCTGGTCAACCGGTCCCAGGCAAGAACATCAAGTTCCAACGGCTCTCACTCGACGACGGTTTGTCGCAGGCCTTCGTCACCTGTAGTTTGCAGGACCGGCAAGGGTTCATGTGGTTCGGCACTCAAGAAGGGCTCAATCGATATGACGGCTACCGCTTCACCGTCTTCAACCACGACCCCAATGACCCGACCTCGCTCTCTCACGACTCGGTGAAATCGATCGTCGAGGACCATCAGGGAGTGTTGTGGATCGCCACCGACGGCGGCGGCCTCAACCGCTTCAACCCCGCCGACAAGAGCTTCACCCGTTTCCGTCACGACCCTGAGGACCCGTCCAGCCTATCGAGCGATCGAGTACGGGTTGTGGTCAAAGACGGCGCTGGCAAACTGTGGCTGGGCACGGACGGCGGTGGACTCGAGCACTTCGATCCACACACCGGGGCTGTCACCCACTACCTGCACGATCCGCAGGACCCGCACAGTCTCGGCAGCAATCGAATCCGTGGCATGGTGCGGGACCGCAGCGGCATGTTATGGCTGGGAACCGATGGCGGCGGGCTGGACATGCTCGATCCGTCAACCGGCCGCTTTACACACTACCGGCATGACCCCCAAGACTCGACGAGTCTCAGTCATGACCGCGTGCGCATACCGTTCGAAGATCGAGATGGCGTGCTGTGGGTTGGTACCTACGAAGGTGGCCTCAACCGTCTCGACCGGGCAACCGGGCGATTTACGCACTTTCGCCATGATCCCGACGATCCAACCAGCCTGGCCTCTGACCAAATCTGGACGATCTACCAGGATCAGGAGGGAATCCTGTGGATCGGCACCGACGGCGGTCTCAACGAGTGGCAGCCGCAGGCTGAGAGTTTCGCGCTGTCCCGACATGATCCGATGGACAGCTACAGCCTCAGCCATGACCGTGTGGTCTCGATCTACGAAGACCGCGGCGGCGTCTTGTGGGTCGGGACCTATGACGGCCTCAACAAATGGAATACCGCCTTTGGCTCGTTCCTGCACTACCAACATCGGCCCGACGACTCGACTGGGCTGAGTAAAAGTTTCGTCCAGGCCTTGGCGGAGGATTCAGCAGGGACCGTGTGGGTCGGAACCTATGGCGGCGGTCTCAACCGTTTCGACCGGGCGACGGAAACCTTCCACCACTATCGCAACGATCCTACCGACGCCACAAGCCTATCCGACGACCGAGTCATGTCATTACACGTCGACCGCAACGATGTGCTGTGGATCGGCACCTTGAGCGGGGGGCTCAACCGCTTCAACCGCCAGACTGAAACCTTCACCCGCTTCCAGCAGGATGATAACGATCCCACCAGCTTGTCCTGGAACGGTGTGACAACACTGTTCCAGGATCGCCAGGGTAACCTGTGGGCCGGCACGTATCGCGGCGGGCTCAATCGCTTCGAGCCCAAGACCAACAGCTTCGTCCAATATCGCCACGATCCCGACGATCCAAAAAGCTTGTCGAGCGATCTCGTGTTGGCAATCTACGAGGATCGGGGCGGCGCGCTCTGGCTCGGTACCGATGGCGGCGGACTCAACCGCTTCGATCCGCAAACCGGTGAATTCACCCACTTCCGCCACGACCCGGAAGACCCGACGAGCCTATCGAGCGACCACGCTTGGGCAATCCTCGAAGACGGCCAGAGTGATCTCTGGATCGCTACCCAGGGCGGCGGGCTCAATCGTTGGCGCCCCAACCACCGCAATTCTGGCCAGGGTATCTTCAAGCGTTACACCAAAGGGGATGGGCTGCTCAGCGATCTGGTCTATGGCCTGCTAGCGGACGACGAAGGCCATCTGTGGTTGTCGAGCAACCGCGGCTTGACCCGCCTCGATCCGCACAGCGACACCTTCAAACACTACGACGAGAGTCACGGCTTACAGTCCAACGAATTCAATTGGGGAGCACAATTGCGCACCCGCCAGGGAGAAATGTTCTTTGGCGGCGTCAAGGGTTTCAACGTCTTCCATCCGTCACAGATTCGTGCCAACGCGCATGTACCCCAAGTGGCGCTGACCGATGTCCTGAAATTCAATCGACCCGTGGATCTCGGGCAACCCCTGTCTGAGATTCGAGACATCGAGCTCAGCTTTCGGGACTGGGTGGTCGCTTTCGAGTTTGCGGCACTGGATTACACCTCTCCGGATCAGAACCGCTATCTCCACAAGCTCGAGGGTTTCGACCAGGACTGGGTCGACTCCGGGCGCCTGCGGCGGGCGACCTACACCAATCTCGAACCGGGCAACTACACCTTCCGAGTCAAGGCTTCGAACAACGACGGGGTGTGGAACGAAGAAGGTATCGCACTCCGCGTCCAGGCGTTACCGCCACCGTGGCAGACCCGGTGGGCCTACGGCGCCTACACCTTGATGGTGGCAGCCCTGGTGGCATTTTTTGCCCGCGCACAGGCACGTAAACGTGAACGTGCGGCCCAGTTGGCGCAGGCCAATGAGGTTCTGAAACGAGAAATCACCCAACGCAAGGAACGGGAAGACGAACTGCAGCGCGAGAAAGAGAAGGCACAAACCGTCTTGGATGTGGCCGAGGTAGTGATGGTGGCGATTGATCCCAACGGCCAAGTCACCCTCGCCAACCAAGAGGCTTGTCGCGTGCTCGGATACTCGGAAGCTGAGATTCTGGGTAAGGAATGGGCCGATCACTTCGTCCCAGAGACAAATCGGGACGAAGTGCGGGAACGGCTGGCGAGCTGCGGTGACGGCACCGCTTACGCCTACCCGGTGAAGACTCGCACAGGTGACCAACGGCTGATCGAATGGCGTACTGCGCGCTTGCCAGCCGAAGGCGACCAGCCCGCCGGCACCCTCAATTCGGGCTCCGACGTCACCGAAGTGCGGCGGTTGGCGGCGGCGAAGGAGATCGCCGAAAGCGCCAGTCGTGCCAAATCACAATTCCTCGCCAACATGAGTCACGAGATCCGCACGCCAATGAACGGCGTCATCGGGATGCTCGAACTGCTCACCGGAGCCGAGCTGTCGGACCGCCAGCGTCGATTCGCCGACACCGCCCATCGTTCGGCCAAAGGCCTCCTCGACATCCTCAACGACATTCTCGACTTCTCGAAGATCGAAGCCGGCAAACTGGAGCTCGAAGTGGTCGACTTCGACCTGCGGGATCTGGTCGAAGACCTAGCCGACCTGTTTGCGGAACGATCGCGGGAAAAGGGCCTCGAGTTGGTGTGTCAGGTAGCCCACGACCTGCCGACGGCGCTGCGTGGTGACCCGACGCGGATGCGCCAGATCCTCTCCAACCTGGCTGGCAATGCCGTCAAATTCACCGAACAAGGCGAAGTTGTGGTGCGCGTTTCGGGCTGCCCGTTCGGAGACAAGGCCGTTGGGTTGCGCTTCGAGGTCAGCGACACCGGTGTCGGGCTCGACCCGGAGGCGAAGGCCCGGATCTTCGAATCCTTCCAGCAGGCTGACGGTTCGACCACCCGCAAATTTGGCGGCACCGGGCTGGGATTGGCGATCTCGAAAGAATTGGTGGCCCGGATGGGTGGCGAAATGAGTGTCAAAAGCACCCCGGGCGAGGGCGCCACCTTCTGGTTTGTGGTCCATCTCGAGCGTCAAGACAACGTCAATACCAGTCGAGAGCTACCTCCGTTCGAAGGGTTACTGCCCCGCGTGCTTGTAGTCGACGACAACGCCTCGAGCCGCCGCAGTCTAATCGACCAGCTCGAGGGCTGGGGGTTGCGGGCCACCGGGGTCGACGAAGGCTCACAAGCTCTCCACACTCTTCTGAGCGCAGCAAAACGAGGTAGAGCCTTTGACATCGCCCTGGTTGACCAGCAGATGCCGGGGATGGACGGAATGGAACTGGTCCGAGCCATTCGAGCCCTGCCGGCTTTGCAGGACATGATCCTGGTACAGCTGGTGTCGGTCGCTCCGATGGATGATACCGAGCTGTCGCGAGCTGGGGTTCGAAGCTATCTCACCAAACCGATCCGGCGCGCCGATCTCCATGCCGCACTCACCGGTCGAACCAGCCCTACGAGCGCCGCGAGGCGTGCTGAAGCCTCACTCAAGATGCTTTCGGGAGTACGCATCCTGCTAGTGGAAGACAACCTGGTCAACCAGGAGATGGTGCAGAGCATCCTCGGGAACCTGAGCGCTAACATGGATTTAGCGCCGAACGGCCAGGTAGCGGTCGACCTCGCCGCGAGCCGAGCCTACGATTTGATCCTGATGGACTGCCAGATGCCCCTCATGGATGGCCACGAGGCCACGCAGGCCATCCGTCAACTCGAGCGTTCTCGGGGGCTACCGCCAAGCCAGCGCCGGCGGAGCGAATTGATGCAGCGGGTGCCGATTGTTGCTATGACAGCCAACGCCATGAAGGGTGATCGTGAACATTGTCTCGAGTCGGGTATGGACGACTACCTGAGCAAACCGTTCGGCCAGATGCAGTTGCGCGAGATCCTCGAACGCTGGCTGCCAGAGTCGGCCTGGACTAGCGTCGACGATCCGCTCGCCTCAGCCGCACCGCCAGCACGCACGCCATTACAGGCCTCGCCAACGTTCCCGTCGCTGGCTGGCGGTGCTGCTGGCCAGCATATCGTCGACGGACAGCGTATCGAAGAGCCGCAGGGCTCCAGGACCATGGATGAGTTTGACGCTTCGCAGATCGAGGACGGCGTACTCGACGGGCTCCACATTCTTTTGGTCGACGATAGCGATCTCAGCCAACAAGTGGTCGGAGGGATGCTCGAGCACCTCGGGGCCAAAATCGAATCTGCGACGAATGGTCTCGAGGCAGTCAAACTCGCGTCCCGCAGCCGGCACGATTTGATCCTGATGGACTGTGAGATGCCGACCATGGATGGTTATGAAGCGACGCGCACGATTCGGGAACGCGAAGCCGCCAAACATCCGGCAACTTTGAAGCCGCTCGGACGCGGAGTCGAACGTTTGCCAATCATCGCGATCACCGGCAACACAGCACCTGTTGACCGTGAACGCGGGATGGCCTCCGGCATGGATGATTGCCTGCCCAAGCCCTTTGGGTTGAAAGAACTAACGCGTTGTGTCACACGCTGGTTGCCGCAGAGGCTCAACACTGCAGCAACGCAGAGGGCTACCCCGGTCAGCGCCAATACCGAAAACATCGGAGCAACGCCGCAGCAGCCAAAAACCAACGGCAGGGTTCTCGAGCGCGATGCCATCAAAGAGATCCGTGAGCTCGAAGCTGGCGGCTCTCAAGGCTTGCTCGAACGCATGATCCGCGGTTATCTCGAAACCGCCCGAGAGTTGCAGGCCGCCCTCGACGAAGGCATCGAACGTGGTGACACCGAGGCGATACGAAGATCATCACACACCCTGAAGTCCAACAGTGCCAGCCTCGGCGCCGTGCGTCTCGCTGGCCTCTACGAACGTCTCGAAACGATGGCACGCCAAGGGGTGATCAGCGGTGCGCCCAAGGTCCTGTCGGCGGTCGAACCAGAGCTCGAAAAGGTACGGGTTGCCCTAAAGGCCGAGTGTCATCGGGTAGCCTGAATCAATCTGCATCTGTTTCTGCATCTGCATCCACATCGAATATATCCGTTGACAATATATCCACCATGGATATAGTTGTCGCATGACGAACGAATACCCCGCCCCGGCTTCCCTGCTCCCGTTAGCACCGGCAACCTTCCACATCTTGATCGCTTTGGCGACCCAGGATCTGCACGGTTACGCCATCATTCAAGAAGTGCGAGACCGCACCCAAGGCAAAGTCCGCCTGGGTGCCGGTACCCTCTACCGCTCCATCCAGCGTATGCTCGAACAAGGTTTGATCATCGAAGTGCGCGAGCGGCCGTCACCGGAGCTGGACGACCAGCGTCGACGGTATTACCGCATCGCGCCGTTCGGCACCGAGGTGGCCAAAGCCGAAACCGAGCGGTTGTCACAGATCGTCGACATGGCCCGGTCGCGGGGATTCGCTGCGGAGACCGTCTGATGCGGCGAGTGATTCTGATGTTATGGGAGACGCCCTGATGCGTTTTCTCGAGCTCTTGTTGATCCTCTACCCCGCCGCCTTTCGCGCCGACTACGAACGAGAGATGCGCTTCGTCTTCGGTGAACGGCGGCTTGAAACCTCCGGCCTCTTTGCGGTGGGTGCACTCTGGCTCGAAACCCTCGGTGACCTGTTGTTCAACGCGGTGTTGACCCATTGGGACCTGCTGCGCCAGGACCTCGGCTACTTTTGGCGCACCATACGGCGGGCTCCCGGATTTGCGATCACGGCGGTGGTTGTGACCGCCCTTGGCGTCGGCGCCAACACCGCGGTCTTCTCGCTCACCGACCAGGTACTGATCCGGCCATTACCCTTCGCCGACTCCGAGCGCTTGGTCAAAGTCTGGCAGAAGGTCCCGGGCTACTCACGGATGGAAACCTCGGCCCTCAATTATCGCGACTGGCACGAACGCAGCACGTCTTTCGATGCCATCGCCGCTTACCACAGCACCGCTATGAATCTGCTCGGGGTCGGCGACCCTTTGCGACTCCAGGGCACCGCGGTCACCGCCGAGCTTTTACAGCTGCTCGCCATACCGCCACAGCAGGGGAGACTCTTCACTGCTGACGACACTCGCGCCGAGTCACCCCCGGTGATCATTCTCAGCCACGATGTGTGGCAACGTGAGTTCGGCGCCGACCCGCAGATTTTCGGCCGCACGTTGCGCCTCGACGAAACAGTCTACACCGTGGTGGGCGTCATGCCAGCGGCATTTGCGTTCCCGCAGCGCGATATTTCATTTTGGATACCGCGACATTTCACCGAAGAGGATTTCAGCGACCGTAACGACAACTACTTGGAAGTTGTCGGCCGGCTGCGGCCCGAAGTCACCGTGGAGCAAGCCAACTTCGAAATGGCAGCCATCGCGGCCCAACTCGCCAGCGAGTTTCCGGAAGAGAATGCCAACACCGAAGCCCACGTCATTCCGCTGCGCGATGAGTTGTCGCGTCAGTCGCGGCTGATGCTGATCGCTCTCTTTGGCGCCTCGGCCTGCGTGCTGCTCATCGCCTGCACCAATCTCGCCAATCTGCTCGTCGCACGGGCGTTGAGTCGCCGCAAAGAACTCACCGTACGGACCGCAATCGGCGCCGGTCGCGAGCGGCTGGTCCGTCAGCTGTTGACTGAAAGCCTAACGCTAGCCTTCTGCGGTGGAACGTTAGGCTTCGGGGTTGCTGCCCTCGGGGTGCCGCTCTTGTCGCGCCTGGTGCCAACCTCGCTGCCGATTGCCGAGGCCTCTGCCCTCGACCTGCGGGTGTTGGCCTTCAGCGCCCTGATCACCTTGCTCACCGGTATCGGTTTTGGTGTATTGCCAGCCCTGAGGATGAGCCGTGGCATCGACGTCAGTGGTTTGATGGAGGGTCCGCGAGCCGGCCTCGGCGGACGACGCAAGCACTTACGTTCGGCCCTGGTGACAATCGAAGTGGCCGCCGCCATCGTACTGATGATCATGGCAGGCCTGCTGATCCGTGCGCTGCTGCGAGTGCAAGCGGTGGATCCGGGCTTCCGCACTGCCAATGTGTTGACCCTCGAGACCCCGTTACCCGTCGCCAAGTACTCGGTAACCGCCGATCGCGCCCAATTTTACGACCAAGTGTTGTCCCAAATTCGAGCGCACCCCGGGGTAGACCAGGCCGGGTATATCAGTTTTCTGCCGCTGGCCATGCGCGGCGGTATCTGGCCGGTTGGTGTGCCCGGTGCCAGCGTACCCGGTGCAACTGAGACCGGAGCACCTGACACCGCAAGCTTGCGCTTTGTCACCCCGGGTTTTTTCGCCTCCCTTGACATCGCGATCGAAGCGGGCCGTGATGTCAGCAACGCGGACACCGAGGAAACACAAATGGTGGCAGTGGTCAGCCGCTCCTTTGCCAATCGGTATTGGCCCGGACAGGATCCCATGGGCCGCCGCTTCGAGTTCGGGTTTCGCGAACGCACCGTCGCTGGTGTGGTCGGCGATATCCGTTTCCGCGGCCTGGAACGCAGCAGCGAGCCCCAGGTTTACCTACCGCACCAGCAGGTGCCAGACGGATGGATCGTGTTTTACATGCCCAAGTCCTTGGTGGTTCGTACCCAAGGGGATCCCATGGCCCTGGTACCCACCATTCGTCGGATTGTCGCCGACGCCGACCCGGAGCTACCGGTTGCCAACGTCCGCCCCTTGGCCGATATCGTCACCGCTGAGACCGCCACCCGTCAGACCCAGATCCACGTTCTGACCGCCTTCGCCGCGTTGGCAATGCTGCTCGCTGGTATCGGCATCTACAGTCTGCTGTCGTTTGGCGTCTCCCAACGCACCTCCGAGATTGGCCTTCGCCTAGCCCTCGGAGCCCGCCAAAGCAGCGTCACCTGGATGGTCCTGCGCGAGGGCGGAACGATGGCCGCTGCCGGTGCCGTCACCGGCCTGGTGATCGCCTACCTGGCTGGACGAGCGATGGAGGCCCTGTTGTTCGGCGTCCGTCCCGGCGACATCGGCACGTATGCCGCGGCGGTGGGTCTCGTGCTGCTGATGACCCTCGCCGGCTGCGTGTTACCCGCACGACGGGCCGCCCGCGTGGATCCGAGGACGGCGCTAGAGGCGGGGTGATCTGAGGGGGGCGGGTCTGATCGTTGTTCGGATTGCCTGGCGCCCCTCGTACCTCCCCCAGTACCTTGTCAGGACCTCAGCACCGGGGCTGAGCAAAACTCAGGGAACAAGCCGATTGACTAACGCCCTGTAATGGGGCGAATATGTCGACCGATAGGGTTGGTCAACACACAGCGGTCCGTCTTCGGAGTCATAAGCCATGAGCGGTGATCTCGGCCATCACTTGTTCTCCTTTGCGGTGATCTCGGATTCCCACGTCAACGAAGAAGAAGACCAGTCCGTCTCTCCCTTCGCTTCGAACAAGCTCGCCAACCGCCGGCTACGTCATGTCGTCGAGTTGTTGAATCGACATCAGCCGGCTTTTGTCGTCCACTTGGGGGACATGGGGAACCCCTTGCCAGAGTTGGCTAGCTACAAGCCAGCTGCTGATCGATTCACGGAAATTGTAGCCGGGCTACAAATGCCGCTGCACCTGGTGGCCGGCAATCATTGTATCGGCGACAAGCCGGGCGGCTGGGTTCCGGTGCCCCGGGTCAGCCTCGACGCCTTGGCGCAATACGAGCAAGTTTATGGCCCGCAGTATTACGCTTTTGATCACGGCCCTTGCCATTTTGTGATCCTCAGCTCCTTGCTCATCGGCTCCGGTTTGCCGATCGAACAGCGTCAACGATCCTGGGTCGAGCAGGAGATTTCAACCGCCAACCAAGACGGGCAACGCGTCTGGCTGATGATGCACTATCCGCCGTATATTGCGGCGGCGGACGAGCGCGGCAGTTACGACAACCTCGACGAACCGGGACGGTCGTGGTTGTTGGGCCTGCTCGAGAAGTTCGATGTCGACGCGGCGTTCTCGGGCCACGTCCACAACTACTTCTACAATCGATACGCCGGTTCCGATCTGATCACGATCCCAGCCATCAGCTTTGTCCGTCAGGACTACAGCGATATCTTCCGCGTCGCCCCTGGCGATCCGGAAGGCGGTCGTGCGGATCGTGCAAAGCTGGGTTATTGCCAGGTCGAGGTTTTCGAACGGGGGCACAGACATCACATCGTGCGAACGATGGGCCGGGTTCGGACGGCGGCAGCAGCTCGAGGATCAGCGGTTCGCCCCAGTCTCAATGGATGGACGGGGAAAGCGGTCACCGGCGTCGAGATGCGTGAAAATTGGATGTCTCGGTTTGCCCTCGGCACCAACAACTCGGTGAGCCCGTTTACCCGCCGGTCAGCACGAAACGACTGGGCGGTGCTGGCGTTGAGCGAAATGGGTATCTCCAGGATCCGGCTGTTTGTGCAGGAGTTGGTCGACGAGGACGTCCTCGAACGGATGTCGACCCTGCAAGAAGCAGGATTCGAATTTCTGGTCTACTCCCACGGCATTCCAGGCGAGAAGGAGTACCGGCTGGTACGGGAACACCGAGCCCTGATGGCCGGGTGGGAACTGATCCTGACTCCGGATCAATTCGAACCCGCAGCGCGACGCCTGGCGAAAATTGTCCAGACCTCGGACGGCCTCTCGCTGCCTTGTTACCTCAACGAAGTGCGAGACCTCAGCCGAGCAGCAATCGCCGACGCCAACGTCAAACACGAGGCGGTTTACGGCTTCCAAGTCCACGAACACGCACAGATCGACGAACTGATCAGCCGCAGCGAGGTTCGCCAGGCTTTCCAGGGTCTGGTGTTTCGCCTGCGCCGACGCGGCGAGCCCGAGCTGTCCCCCTGGTCGGCGATTCGCGCCATCGATGCAATGGGCCACGAGCGAGGAATGCATCATCAGGCGCACATGCTATTTTCCGGCAACCTCACGGCCGAAAAAATGGTCGACGACCTCAGCACTGCCAACCGAGTAGCCGAGGCGGTCTTGGCAGCCGCCCTTGCCGATCACGTCGATCTCACCTTCGATACGTTCGAGGACGTCGACCGCGGCTACTTCGTCCGGCACGGGTTGGTCGACCGTCGCTACAATCCTCGCCTGGCGGCCAAAGTGGTGCAACATCTCAGTGCCGCGTTGGCAACCTTTGGTTTCGGAGGTGAACGCGAGGCCTCGCTCGTCGAGACCTCTTGCGGTCGTGTGATGACGGTCGAAACCGAGGCCGGGTGTTTGATGCTGATTGCGCCAACCGGCCCCTACACCTTGAAGGAATTCGACCTCACGGGACGCAGCGCCTGCCACGAGTTCAAGCTGCTCGATCTCGAAGTCGGAACGGTGGTCGAGATCGCGGCGACCGGCGATGGCTCACACTTCCGGCTCGCCGTCCCGGTCGAGGTCGTGAAGCCGGTGTTGATCATCGGCCAGTGAGGGATGCCCCACCCCAAGGAAGCCGAGCCGACAAAGCTGAGCCGACAAAGCTGAGCCGACGAAGCCGAGCCAAGTCGCGATCTGCGTATGCCCCAGGAGCTTCCCGACTGTCTTGACCACCAGGGTAATTCAGACGCCCAGGCTGGGAACCCCTCCACTATACGCTATACTCGAAGAGTCAAACTGGCCGGGAGAACCAGCATGAACGTGAGACTTTCAGGCGAAGATGAGCGTTTCGTCAGCCGAGAGGTAGCTAGCGGTCGCTACGAGTCGACTCAAGAAGTGGTCCGGGACAGCCTGCGGCTTCTCCAAGAGCAGAAGATTGTCGAAAAACGACGGCGGATCAAGCTGAACGCACAGATCGAAGAAGGCCTGGCAGAACTCGACCGCGGCGAATGGACCCCAAGCGACCAGGTGTTTCAAGCTCTGCGTGAGAAGAGCCGAAGGCGTCGGCACCAAACCTCATGACCGATGCCATCCTGGCTCCGGCGGCGAGCCGGGACCTTGATGAGATCTGGGAGCACATCGCGGAAGACAGCTGCGATGCTGCCACGAATTCAAGCTGCTCGATCTCGAAGTCGGAACGGTGGTCGAGATCGCGGTGACCGGCGATGGCTCCCACTTCCGGCTCGCCGCCCCGGTCCAAGTCGTGAAGCCGGTGCTGATCATCGGCCAGTGAGAGATGCCCTACCTAACTAACGAAGCCGAGCCGACGAAGCCGAGCCAACGAAGCCGGAAGAAGCTCCAACTTTCGCCAGGCACCCCGGACTCGACATCCAAGTATTAGTCTTGACTAAAATGACGCAAAACGTCACCCAATTGAGCAGTTCAGCCTAGATCACCCGCAAAAAGTTTCCCCCAAGAGCTTCCGGACCGTCCGCAAGGCTTTGGGTCAAATGACATTGAGCTTCCGGACCGTCCGGCAAGCCTCGGGTAAAATGACATTGAGCTTCCGGACCGTCCGGCAAGCCTTGGATGCAACGTCATTGAGCTGCCAGACCGTCCCGACCGAGGTCCCTGGCACTTTAAATGTTTCCTCAAATAGCTTGCACTAGTCTTCCCGCAAGGCTTGTAAAGGCTCCACATGGCTGGCATGCCAGGCTGGAATCCAGGTCGCCAAGACGGCGACTTTGAGGAGTACAAAAGGCATTGCAATGAAGGCAACAGGATCTAGCTTGCTGAATCCGTGGAGCACCGAGCCGAGAAGGCGTGCAGCGGCAACAGCGAGCAACAGGCCGACGCCGATGCCGACTGACGCCAGGACAAGCCCCTGGCTCAGAATCCAAGACCTGACTTGCTGACGTTGGGCGCCGAGGGCCATGCGGATGCCGAGTTCTTTGCGCCGCTGACCGACCAGGTAGGACACGGTGCCGTAGAGACCTACAGCTGCTATGGCGAGCCGGTCATGTTCATCAGCCACTTCGGTCAGCTCTAGGGGCACCCCGCCAGATCAAGGGAGCCTCGCGCCTTGCGAAGCGCGATGTTTCGCCCAGCAGGACCATGGTTCAGTGCCGTCTGGGTCAGCCTTGCAATAGGGCAACGGACTGCCCCTGTAGACATAACGGTAAACGAACCAATCCTGCGACTGACGCGGCACCTCCACCAACACGTAGTTTTCTGGCAAGGAGGATGTCGCAGCGGGAAACGAAGCGAGAAAGTAGGCGCGATCCCCCGAGATGTTCAGTAAGTATTCGAGAACGCAGCGGCCGGTACCGTCAGTAGGCGACAAATGCGGCCCCTGTACCCCTGCGGAGAATGTGACGTCCGGGCCGACCTCACGCGTGAATGCACACCAGTCGAAACCGTCACGTTGCGTCGCGGCCCGGCAAATCGGATCGGTTGGTGAATCCGCAATCGTACGTGTCGGTTTGAGATGTCGGCCAAAGAGCTCGTGGTATTTGTCAAAGGTCTTGTCGACTGCGAATATCACAGGCTCCATGGCCCCTGATTTGAGGATTCTCGGAACGACGGCACCGGCATCTAGGAAAACCTGACCAGATCCTCACGATCGCTGAAAGTCTCGTCCCGCATCAGGTAGAACAGAGGAAAGAGAAAACGACTCTCCGAATACCGCGTTCCAAACAGGTGCTGATATCCGTGCGGCGAAGCGCCGGCCTCCAGGAGCGTCCGCATCGCGTCGCTGTTGCCCTCGCGCATGGCGGCCAGCAGCAACCCTTCCTCGTCATAGTAGGCATGGGCGACACGCTGGTTCGGATCGAGGCCCGCCGCGACGGCTCCTGCGATCCAGGAATAGTCGGAACCAGAGGCGGCCTGCGCCTTGGCGAAGTACTCAGAGGCCACTGAGCGCCCTGGCTTCCAGGCCATTTCATCTTGTAGAACGACGGCGAAAAGCTCGCCACCAATCACGTTGCTAGCGATGCCTAGGTCGGCGAGGATTTGCTCATCGTTTTGAGTCAAGGCATCGGTCAGGCCGGTGCGATTTAGGACGCCACGATCCCGCAAGCGCTTGGCGGCTCTCGACACCCGCACGCTCTCGTTGACCTTCCAGTCCGGTACCACTCCCCAGTCCGCGAAGGCCTCCAGTATCCTGGCGATCGGTAGCGCCCTGGCTCGCCCCTGTTCTTCCGTGTGGACCATGCCTACCAAGGCTCCGTGCTCGCTGATGAGCGGTCCTCCCGACGCACCGTTGCTGACGTATTGTGAAGCAACGACCAAGACCTCCGGGGTCACCTCCGAGAGATTCTCATGCTCTAGGCTCTGATCCCACCGATCCTGATTCATGTAGCCGATCAGCTTGACGCCGTGACCTTCAAAAGCATCAATGTCTGGCGGTGGCAGAAGGCTCAGTAGAGGGCCGGAAAGGACCGCTGGAACATCGCCCTCGATCGCCAAGACGGCAAGGTCAAGGCCTGTCTTACGCGGCGAAAGATGGCGCACGGTGGCAGGGTAACTCTGGCGATTCTGGGCCCGAAAGACGACCCCGATGGTGCGTTCGGCGACGATCTTCGGGTTCGGTGCCTGAACTAGGTGGGCGGCAGTGACGACCAATGTTAAGCCGGCGCGTTGCGAGACCACGATGCCAGCTCCTATAGCCGGCTGCAGACCGGGGGTCTCAATCTCGATCATCGCCGCCAAAGGCCGATAGTCCAACGGAGAAGCTCCCCCCGCGGCCACAACGCTGGTCAAGGCAACTAGCCAAATCGCGAACGACACCAAGATCTCTCGAAGTGGCCTCGAAGGCTCCAGTAGTCGTTTCATCTTCGTCTCCTGAGTTTCTGATGAAGCCCAAGGCCGACGAAGAACGTCACCAGGCCGACGACCGCGCGTACCTCTGACATTTTCGACAGCTTGTCAAACCAGGTGGGTAGCTGGGAACGACGGGAGTCGACGAGGCGCCGCTCGAGGTCATCGGCGACACCACTAAGGTAGAGGTCGATACCGCCCTCCGATAGAGTCAGCGAATGGAGCGTACCTTGCTCGAGAGTGATATCGAGATCATCGCCCGGGTGTAAGTCGTGGTTCCGATTGGGGAGGTCAAGGAAAGAGAGGCGGCCACTTTGGATGCCGCTGGAGCGGATCTCTCTACGGTGAAGCGTAGGCTCAGCCTTCCACAGCCGCAAGTCGGTCACTAGCATCGGTGGCTTGATGAGAACAAGCTGCTCCCCATCGTCAAGGCTGAAAAAGAGTTCGATGCCTGCTAAGTTTCCACCAACAGTGAGCGCCCGCGGCGCCCGGCCGGAGATCTCAATCGGAGTGCCGCCGCGGGGAAGGATGATGCTGCCAGGCGGGACCATCACCTCGATGCCCGCCGGAGGGGGCGCCAGGAACAGGCCATAGCGACCCAGCTCCAGCCTCTCTATGCGGATTCGGACGTCCTGCAGCGAGAACGACGGCACCGTCAGGGGCAAGCCGGAGGGATCGTCGGGAGCGCGAACCTCGACGGAGAACGTTGGGTCCCCGGCTTCGACTTCGATCTCGCGACCCGGAGCAAGGCTGAGCTGCTCGACACCGACGATTATGAGATTGCGCATCCCTAGATCTTCGCTGAGTGTAGGGGAACCAAGCTCCAGAGCGGCAAAATGGGTCACGGCGACGAGTGAAAATCCGGCGGTTGGGATCCTCACTGAACCCAGAATCAACGCTGTGCCAAGTGCCAGGAAGACAACCGCGACGACCCATTGGTCGGCAACAAGCGCGAGGCTCCGGGCGACTTGATCGGTTCCCGGCGCCAGCGACTTTAGGCGCCGATAACCGGGTTGCAGCCAGGGTCCGACACTACGAGGAAGGCCGCCCTCGGCAGCTACTCTCTCCCCCTCAGCGATGCCGTTGTCCTCGCCATCGGCAAACTCCTGCTGTGCGGCGTCTTCGTTCGTCACAGTGGCGATTCCTTGAAGAGCGATACAGAATCGTCAAGTCAGGGCACTATCAGGGACACGGCGAGGTGATCGGATCGCCCCGTGTGGCTGACGGCGACGATGTCGAGCGTCGCCTTGCCGGATGACAAGAAGCTGACAGGAATAGGAATCGCCCGGTCGGGAGGAAAGTATCCGGTACCCCACGGTTCCTGGTCGAGCAAGGTTTTGGTGCCCTGAAAGGCGCTAATGAATAGTTCCCGAAGCTCCACGCTGGCTCTCAACACAATCGACAAAGCCGGAGGATCGTTGCCGTTGTTGGCCTCGGCGGTCAGATTGACCGGCCAGTACTCTGTTGCCCGGGCCTCCGAGCAGCCGAGCGTACACGCGACGATCGCCAGCTCTTGCAGCCGCAGATCGATCTCGGGGTGGGTGATCACGTCGATCGGCCAATCGAACGAGCCGTCGTCGCCGATCTGCGCTGTGTCCATCGAGTAGTGCAGACGCGGCCGCGTCGAGACGGCCCGCAGCGTCAAATCGGACTTGTGGCTGAAGCTCAGGATCCGTACAGGCAGGCTTTCGCTGGGTGTTCCGCTGCCAAAGACCTGGGCGTGGTACCCGATCAGTTGTAGCTGGATCGACTCCGCCACGGGTGTCTGATACACCTTCGCATCGCGTTTCGCGGTTGCGATAGGCGATTTCCTCGTTCTCTACAGGCTCGATGTTCACCCGGCACTCCGCGCACTCGCTGGGTGAACTGAACGCCAGCACAGAGACGGTGAAGAAAACAGGTAACCACAGTGATCTCATTTCAGATTGGGCCTTCGGCACTGGCGGAACCAAGTACTGATCGGGATCGCGCGCCGATCGCGAAGTGAAACGCCCTCTTCCCAACCATCGTCAGCCGCTCAAGGCGGTTGTCTGAATGGTACCAGATGCTGACCAACACTTTGGAAGAGAGTTCTCGCTAGCGACGCTCACACCAGATCGCCTTCCGCTCCTCAGTTAGTGGTGCCCAGTTAGTGGTGCAAGCAGGTCGAATCTGGTGGTCGAACCTTGCGGGCTGCGTGTTGTCGGCAAGGCGGGCTGCTCGCATTGATCCTAAGACGGCCCTAGAGGCGGGGTGACCTGAGAGGGGACGGGCACCCCAAAGAGCTTGTATTAGTCTTCCCGCAAGGCTTGCAAAGGCTCCACCTGGCTGGCATGCCAGGCTGGAATCCAGGTCGCCAGGCCGGCGACGATGAGGAGCACAAGGGGCATCGCGATGAAGGCAACAGGATCGAGCTCGCTGACTCCGTGGAGCACCGAGCCGAGGAGGCGTGTAGCGGCGACAGCGAGCAACAGGCCGACGCCGATGCCGACCGACGCCAGGACGAGCCCCTGGCTCAGAATCCAAGACCGGACTTGCTGACGTCGGGCGCCTAGAGCCATGCGGATACCGATTTCTTTTCGCCGCTGACCGACCAGGTAAGACACGGTGCCGTAGAGACCCACAGCTGCTATGGCGAGGGCCATAATCGAAGCCAAGGTCAGCATCACGGCGGCAAAAGCCGATCGACTGCGGGCCTTGTCGACCAGCGCTTGGAGCGGATGAACCAGGCTGACTGCGACGGACGGGTCAAGATCATTCAAGAGGCTGAGGATTTCAGGCCGTACCGAGTCCAACGGGCGGTCGGTCCGCAGCACGAAGGAGACTCGAGAGTCGCCCTGACCGTAGACAACCGGCGGCAAGTAGACGAATTCAGGGGAAGGCTCGTGCAGCTCGAAGAGTTTGACGTCACCGACGACGCCGACAACCGTCAACCACTGCTCGGCCTCGAATGGCGAGCTGCTGATCCGACGCCCGATCGGGCTCTCGTCACCCCAGACACGACGGGCGAAGGACTGACTCACCAAGACGTTGGGAGCCTCCAGCTGGTGATCTGCTGGAATCAGTAGGCGCCCTTCGAGCAGCGGGATTTGCATCGCCTCGATATACCCGGCGCTGGCGTAGAGGTGGCGAGACGCCTTGACCAGCCCATCTGCCTGCTGCCCCTCGGCGTTGTACACCGAACCGGCGCCGCTGCCGCTCAGCGGCAGATAGGTCGCGGCCCCAACTTGAGCAATGCCTGGGAGGGCAGCAAGTCTCGAGCGGGCTTCGTCCACGAAACGAGCTTGGGCCGCGGAGTCCGAGTACTTCGTGCCGGGAATCACCAGTCGGAAGCTGACGGCGCCTTCGGCTTGAAACCCTGGATTCACAGCCTGTAGTGCTACAAAGCTCCGCACGACCAAGCCACAAGACACAGCGAGCACCAGGCCGAGGGCAAGCTGGGAGATGACCAGCAGGCCACGCAGGCGATGTTGCTCGCGACCAGCGGTACTGGCTCGGCCCGCGGCCACGGCGAGTCGGGAGCTACGGGTGGAGCGGATGGCCGGCAACAGCCCAAAGACAAAACCGGAAACCACCGTCACTCCTAGGGTGAAGAGAACAACCCGAAGGTCGAAGCCAATTTCACCGGCTCGGGGCAGCAGTGAGCCGCCGAGGGCAAGCGTCAGCTTGATCGTCAAGCCGGCCAGCACTAGCCCGAGCACACCGGCGGCAGCGGCGAGCAGCAGACTCTCGCGCAACAGGCCGAAGATCAGTCGCTTGCGGTCAGCCCCCAGGGCGCCACGGATAGCCAGCTCCCGACTCCGTGCTTCCACTCGCACCAGAAATAGATTCGCGACGTTGGCACCAGCGATCGCCAGGATCAAACCGACCGCCGCCAGGAGCACCCAAAGCACACTTTTGACGTCACCAACTTCCTCTTCGAGCTGGGTTCTCAGGGACGGGGCAAAACCCACCTCGAGCAACCCCTGACCTTCATCGGGAAAGGCTTCGGCCAAGCCGTTGACCAGGAGACCCAGGTCGGCATGAGCGGTATCCAACGTCTGTCCGGGCGCCAGGCGACCGATCGCGACGTCGGAGAAAGAGCCCAAGGGCAGGTCTGCGCTTTCGAAGACGCGCGGCAGCCACAGGGCCGTCTCAGGCTTGGGAAAGGCGAAGCCCTTTGGCATCACACCCACCACCAAGTGGCTGCGGTCATTCACCAGGATGTTCTTGCCCACCAGTTCCGGATCGCTACCGAAGCGACTGCGCCATAAGCCGTGACCGATCACCACAACGTCCGCACCCCCTGGCGCCTCTTCGTCCATCACAAAACCTCGGCCTACGGCTGGGGGCATTTGCAGAAGTCCAAAAAGGGAGCTCGTGACTCGGGCCGCGTCGTACCGTTCCGTTCGGGCCTGCCCGGAGATCGTCACCTCTGCGGGCTGATAAAGGGCAACCTCCTCGAAGGCCCGGCTCGACCCCCGGTACCACTTGTAGAGCGGCACCGAGATTCCCAAACTATCGAAGCCGAGATCCGGAGCCGTATGATCGATCTGAACCAGCCGATCGCTGTGCGGAAACGGCAAGGGCCTCAGCACGACCCTGTCGACCAGAGTAAAAACAGCGGCGGTGCTACCGATCCCCAAGCTCAGGGTTACGATGATGATGGCCGAAAGGGCTGGGGTCTTGGCGAGCGAGCGGACAGCCTGGCGTAACAATCTCATGAATGTCGTCTCCGGTGGTCGAGGATTCATAAGTAGAACGCTCGGGGCGCGAAGAAGTTTTGGGCAATCGGCGCCGATGGCAAGGGTTCCAGCCCAAGATCCTTCAGAGAGGGATTCAGATCACTCCCCCATTTCGGTCTCGCCGCAGGGTCAGTGCTTGACGCCCGACGCCGAGCTTCTTATAGTTAACCCAATGGTTAACTATAGAGATCCACTCGACGTCGCGTTCAGCGCCCTCGCGGACCCGACCCGCCGCGGCATCCTGGCCCAGCTCGCCGAGGGCCAGGAGAAGGTCACCGAGCTGGCACGGCCATACAACATGTCGTTGCCGGCGATCTCCAAACATCTGCGGATCCTCGAGCGTGCGGGGTTGATCACCCGCACGCGGGTGGGGCGCGAACACCGGATCCGCATCGACCCGAAGCCGATTCGAGAAGCGATGGATTGGATGGCGATGTACGCCCAGGCCTGGGAACACCAATTCAACGCCCTCGATGACTATTTGAAGCATGTCAAAAGAGAACACGATCAAGAGGAAGACGCCTGATGAATCACGAGCTGCATTTCACCGAAACACGGATGGAGCTGACCCGCACATTCGACGCACCAAGGCCTTTGGTTTATGAGGTATGGACGGATCCTGAACATGCCAAACATTGGGCGGGCTGCGAAGGATCGACGATCCTGTCGGTGACCATGGATCTGCGGGTCGGCGGCCAGGGGCGAACCGTGATGGAGATTCCGGGTGCCGGCGTCATGACCGCGGTTGCAATCTACACCGAGGTCGATCCGCCGCGGCGGATCGCCTACCGCCTCGGCTGGGAGTCGACGGGAGAATTCAAGGTGCCGGAGACGTTGGTCACGGTCGACTTCGAGGAGCAAGGCGATCAGACCACCGTGCGGCTGGTGCATGAGGGGCTGATGAACCCTGAGATGGAAGCCAACGTCACCAAGGAATGGCGGGGTTCCCTGGAGCGATTCGCAGCCACTCTACCGCTAGCGGTTGCGGAGCCAGCCTCATGAAGTGGGCACGTATCGTCGCGGCGATTCTGCTGGCTTTGCCACTGCTGTTCTTCGGCGGCAGCTACTTCGTAGCACCCAGTGAACTGCCGCCGAACGAAGGCCACGCCGGTTTCGAGCTGATCCAGCTGATGCGCGACGGCGGCCTGATGGCGCCGATCGCAGCCTCCCATGTGCTGGTCGGTATTCTGCTGCTAGTGCCTCGGACGCGCTTCTTCGGAGCACTGGTTCAGCTGCCGATGTCGATTGGCATCCTCACCTTCCATGTCACGATGTTTCCGGAAGGACTGTGGCCGGCGATCGTGATGCTGGTGCTCAATCTCACCGTGGTGGCGAACGAGGAGCGGCTGCGGGGCCTTTTCTCGAACTGAGCGACGACCTAGTCCACGAGTCCATAGTCGGCGCAGATGCTGGCCAGGTTGTTGCGCACCAAACAACCATTCCGAAGCTTGGTCCAAGGCTGACCAGCGGGGTCATCTTCGATCGGGGCGCAGCCCTCACCTGTACATTCGACCGTTGTGCCTCAACCAACCGTCGGCGTGTCGACCTCCGGGGTCGTGATGGGTCCAGTGGATAACGCCGCCCTCCGCATTCCATTCGTATTCGCCGTAAAAACCGACAACGTCACCTTCCCGAAGCGACGGGATTCTTGGTGCGAGGTCGATGTTGTGCGCCACGAGCAGCGTCTGCCCGGTTCGAAGCTGCAGGATGAATCTCTGATGGCGACTCCCCTCGTTATCGTCGCGCAGCACTTTGATCACGCTCCCGGCACCTTCTACCTGAAGGTTGCTGGTGTGATTTTGGAACGCATTGGCAAGAATGCGGTCCCCCGGGCTTTCGACTTGGAGATCGCTCGGGGGATCCTGAGGCGAATCGATGGAAACAGGATCACCAAGGCCGGTACCTTCGTGAAACGTAGCTCCCGGGTCGGAGCGCTCCCAAAAATAGTAGACGCCAAGGATAAGGAGGAGTAACGGGAGAGTCTTTCTCATAGCAAATCCCTCTCAGAACAAGATGGACCTGCATCGGGCAGGCCTTGGATCAGCTATGTTATCCCGGCTGCTCCCAGATCGCTCCAGCGCCCTACCGTCGTTGCCCAAGCCGTGATCAAAGGTTCGCGCCGAGTCGGCTAGAACCCACCCACCTGACCGAGGTCCCTGGCACCTCAATAGCTCGCGGCACCGGCACAGGGCAAAAGAAGGTAGTGGGCAAGAGGTGTTTATGGCAACTCATCATCGCCCCCGAGGCAAACGCAGCAGGAAGTGCTCGACGTGCGCCGTCATGGCATCCGGAGTCTGGGAGGTGCAGGTGAAGACTTCACGAATAGGCGAGTCAGGCAAGTCTCGGCGCTGAAATTCGAGTCCTTCGTGCTTCAGGCATTCCTGTACATAGCGACTCGGCCAATCCGGAAACTCCCGATCCGTCAACATCACGACGGAACCAGCGGCGACCCCCTCGACCCAATAACTTTCCACTTGCCTATGCACCTCTCGAAAGTCGTTGCGTCCCCAGATCTTGACTTCGATCACCGCTCGCTCGCCGCTGCCGGGCCAGCTCAGTTTAATGTCGGTTAGGCCCGCCGCCTGCTGCGCTTCCCTCTCGACCGTCCAACCGAGCAGATTCAGGCCCAGGGCAAGAAAACTCGAAAAGACGGATTCGGGCACGAGGCGTTTCTTATCCCTTCCGGGGCGGAAGAAGTCCGCAGCGGCAGCGTGGAGGCGAGCGAGGAGCTGTTCTAGGTCCCGACTCAGTCGCTGCCGCAAGCCAGATACCGGAGGTGAGGCGGAAGGTAGGCTGAGGAGGCTGGCGATTGGTTGAACGTCCACAGGGTCGACGCTCACCGCGCCGCGTACTCGGGCCAAGCCAGACGCCTGGAGCAAATCGAGCACGTCTGCGAAGTCCAGGTTCAGGATCCCGTCCCTGGAGGCGCAAGCCTGACGCAGGACCTTGTGTGACAACGGACCACCAGTGGCTTCGAGCTGCCCCCAGACCCGCTGCGGTGCGTCCGAAAGTTCAGGAGCGGCGAAGGATTGCTGGAAATCGCGAAGAAACTCCCCATATTTCTGACGAAACGTCCCGAAGACCTCGGTGACGTCTCGCTCCGACGGTTTTTCCGTAGACCACAGGGCGCCGAGCCCGTAGGTGGTCAGGGCCGGATGGCCACCGGAAGCGAGGAGCAGGGCCTCGAAAGCATTCTCTGAAAGCGAATCCTCGCGGCGATCCAGGAATGGTCGTGCGAGGGCCGCGACCTGTTCCCGATCGAAAGGGTGGACCCGCACCCGCTCGGCCCGTGCCAGGAAGCTAGAGCCAAGAACGTCCCGAAACACGAAGACGCCGATACTCCCTGCGGCCAGGATCCCGACCTCTGGCATTTCCCGACGGGTGGATTCAAGATTGTTGAAGAAGTCTCGGCCGGGATTTCGAACCCCGGAATCTCCGGGTGCTCGCGCGTAGCGATCGAACTCGTCATAGAGGAGGACCAGAGGCCCCGGGCCTTTCTCCGCCAGGAAGGTCTGGATTAACTCCTGGGTGTCTAGGGGAGCTTCAACCTGAACCCCCAGCTGCCGTCCCAGAGCTGCCATGCAGGACTCCACCGTTAGCCTGGCTGGCGGCGCGGGGAACAAGAAACAACGTACCCCGCTGCGCCGATTCAACTGGTCGCGAAGTTGATGAAGGAAGACGCTCTTGCCCATGCCTCTGCCCGCCAGCAGTACTCCGCTGCCACCAGCACAGAGAGCGTTCGCCACTTCGTTCTGTTCCGGTCGCTCGACCTCGATTCGCGGCCGGTGCCGCTGCCAATCGTAGAGGTTCATTGGGCTTCCGCCCACCGCTCTTGAAGGCCCGGAGCGAAGGTCCGGACGTACCAGCGGTAGAGCTCCGGTACGACGGGAACTTCCGGTGTTCCATCGAGCAGGCCGAGGCGCCGAAGGGTCCGGGCGGCGGGCTGCTGCCAACGGGTGCCATCCAGGCCATGGAAATTCGATCCCAACGTTCGCAGAAGATCTGCCGCTTCGGGGTGGCGCTCTGTCAAGAGGTCGAAGACCTCCCGGCAAGAGTTCATCGACTCGTCGTCATCTAAGAAAAGCTCGACAGCTTGCTCGCGGAAGGGGTCCGTAGGGATGCTGTGCGGTCCTTCCCTCGTGGCCCGGGACAGTTTCAATAGGGCGGAGCCAAACTTGCGGTGGAGTAGTGGAAAACCGCCGGTCCAGAAGCGGGCTAGGTCCGCGGTTGCGGGCTGGACATCCAAAAGTACTCGTCGGCCGAGGCCCACGAGTAGTTGGTCAGCATCTTTTTTGCTCATTGGGCCGAGCCAATAGCGTTCGAACCATTGCAGAACCGGGTTGGAGCGCCCTCCCATACGTGGGAGGTCCAGCGACTGCGGATCTCGGCCGATCACCGCCAAAACAAGTCGGCCGGTGGCCTGCGCATGGGCTCGCAACAGGCCGAAGAGTTTGTCCAGGCCTGTGATGGGCGGTGCGCTACCTCCCCCAGCAAAGAGCCAATCGTATTCGTCGAGGACGAGGCAGATGGGAATCCGTGTACGATCCAATGCATGCCGCAGTAGAGAGTCGAGGCGATCCATCGCACTTCCTACAGGTGCCAGGCGAGCGGTCAACGCCGGGTCTTCTACCTCGAGGCGCTGTGCCAGGGCCCGAACCAGACGTTCAGCCAGAGGCTCCAGTTCCCGCTCCATGGCACTCTGACAATCCAGCCAGGTGACTAACAGAGAAGCGACGCTGGGTCTCGGTGTTTTTCGATCCTGAGCGGGATGCAAACGTAGGGAGCTCTCAGGGTCCAGGCGGTCCGTCACGGCTCGCACTACGCTGGTCTTGCCGCTCTTGCGCAACCCGAAGACTCCAACTGCACGACCCGCCTTCAAAGCCTTGGAGAGCTCGGTGATCAGTGCCTCGCGACCGACGAACTGAAGGCCAGTCACAGGATCCTTGCGACGGAAGATGTCGTTGCCGGGCAAGTGGATGGGCAGAATCCGGTCGAGAGGCGCAAATTCGGACTTGATCAATTCCCAGGGGACCCAGGGCTCTTCCCCGTAGGAAATTCGTCGAACCCTTTGCGCCAGGGCAGGCTCCCCATCCACGACCAGCATCAGGTCGAGATCCAGCTCGAACCTATTTCGGTAAAGCCGCGCCCGCGCCCTCTGCAGGTCTCCCCCCTGCACTTCGTTGGAGGCCGCGAGGAGCAGCACTTGCGGTGCTAAACCGTAAAGGTCCCTGAAGCTCTCAGGAAGCCGCAGCAAGAGATGCCAGCAGTCGTTCACGTCTTCCTCGCAGAGCGAGACCCCCACGTCGTCTCGGCGTAGACTTGCGAGTAGAGTCTCTGCCCATGGGACGCTGCGGCGAAAGGCGAGTAGTTCTGGAGGGGCTACTAGGGCCGCAAGTTCGCGTGGCGGCGAAGCGGCCGACGACGCCCCCAGGGCCTCGAGAAACTCTTCGACAGAGACAAATCGCTCTCCAGGGTTCAAAGCGGTCGCCTTCTCGAGCGCTGATCTCACCTCGTTGGAGCATTTCAGCCTGGCGAGAAAGCCTGCCCATTCCCGAAGGATCGTCATCGGCAGCTCCGCGCCGTGGAGTACGAAGGCCACCGTCATCGCAAACGAATAGATATCGGCTCGCGCGTCCACCTCCTTGGCGTCCATCATCGATTCTGGGGCCATGTAGAGGAAGGTCCCTAGCATGCTGCCTGTTCGTGTGCCTCCGGTGGTGTCGAATCCTCTCACCAGATCGAAATCCGTCAGCTTCGGACACCTCGACTCTGTCAGTAGTATGTTGGCTGGCTTGATGTCCCGATGCATGGCCCCGTGGGCGTGAGCGAACGCCACCGCTTCCCCGACCTGCCGCACCACGTTCAGGGCTTCGGCACCACTCAGCCTACCCTGGAGAACTGCACGCCGGAGGTCACCACCGCCCATGTATTCCATGACGAAGAAGTAATACCCGCTATCTTCTCCGCTGTTCACGAAGACCCGCACGATTCCATGATGCTGGAGTTCGCCCATGATGCGAGCGCCGCGGAAGAAACGCTCTCTTCGGGAGCGGTCCTGCGCGTACTGGCTGTGAAGGACCTTGATTGCCACCAGATCTCCACGCTTCCGGTCCCACCCCTTCCAGACCGTGGCGAAGCCTCCCTCCCCAAGGAGCTCCAAAAGCCTGAAGCGTCCCTCTAGCAGGTAGTCGCCGGCCTTCAGCCGCCCGCTCTCCCGCATGCGACGCTTGAGGTCGAGGATCCCCTCCAGGGTCGCTGCGGTGTCGCTACCGTCGAGCATCAAATGCTCATATCGACGATAGGCTGCTTCCAGGTCACCTGCCAGCAGCTGAGTTTCCTCGTTGTCAAAAACTGGAGTCGGTGGCGGGGCCGTTGTCCCTACTCTTACTGAGCGATCGGTGAGAAGCCGTAGGAGGGCCGCGTAGCCTTCTTCGCTCTGAACTTCGAACCAACTCTTGGCTCTCAGCTGGGCGGGGATATGCTCCGCGTCCGACGCCTCGAAGATTATTGGGACCAACTTGTCTATCCACCCGGGTCGAGAGAGTGCTTCGACGAATAGCGCTTCCTCCCAGGAGGCGCCCCGGGCCTCCTCGACGGCTTCTGCGCCCTGGTTTCGACGATTGTAAGTCTCGGTACAGACAACTAGGACGATGTCCGCATTGTCCAGCTCCTGCTGGGTCCAGGCTGACCATCCCTCTAAGGGCGGTTCGACATACTGGTCGAGACTGGCCTCAACACCGTCTCGGTGGAGGCGATCCGCCAAGGCGCGAACACGGATCCTATGCGCCGGAGAGTCGTGGGTATAGCTGAGGAAGATCCTCGGCGAAGAGGTTGCAGGAAGCCTTTCATTAGAGTTGAGCATCGGGTTTCGGTCCCCTGACATTGTACACATCACGGCCCAGGTTTGACTGGCTATCTGACGCTAGGCTATTTACATGCTTGGCTCTTTGGCTGCTTGGCCTGCTCGTCTTGAGCCCCTGATATCCTCGCAGCAACATGGCCAGAGACCCAGCCTCCGTTTTATGCCACCAGGTTGCGAGCACCACGTTCGAGCGTATCCGTGCCGATCGCTCCCGTACCACGGTGCAGGTTGGGGAACTGCTGAGAGTCATCGAAGAACGGCTGTTCGACCCGGATCTCAGAGTCACTTCGATGCAACCCGGCAGGAAGACCGACAAGCGGCTCATCACCCAATTCAACCAAGAGATCGGGTTGACCCCATGGGCCTACATCACCCAATGCCGGATGGAAATTGCCGGCCGTATGTTGGCCAGTTCCGAAGATATCCCAGTGTGGCGTGTCGGTACCGCGGTGGGTTACCTCACCAGCAAAAGCTTCGGTCGGGTTTTCAAACGATGGGCCAAGGTCAATCCCCGGGAGTTCCGCCAACAAGCCCACGGGGAAAGGGTCAGTCACCCGTCGCCGCGACAGCTCCTGACACCGGATGAGATCCAGCGCGCTGTGCGCGGTGACTTACCCCCGGGTGAGGCTGCCGCCCTCGCCAGTCGCCTGAGCCATCTGCAGGATCAAATCCGCTCCAACTATCAGCTTTCGAGCACATCGATCCCCCAGGCCGAATCGATCGAGCCGATGATGGCGCGTAATGTCTGGCGGTGGATCAAGGATCAGCCCCAGTCCGTCCAGGAAGCGGCGATCGAGAGCCAAGCTGCGGCCTTCCGCACTCCGGCACTTTTCCACCTGATGTGCACCAAGAGCATCGAAGCTGGCCTCGAGGACGATGTCCTCGGCATGCAGCTTGCCAACTTAGCGTTGCTGTGCATGACGGCCCTCCTCGGCAAGCTGGACGAGGTAGCCATCCGGATTCCTCTCATCCGCGGTCATCTGCTCGCCGGCCTCGCGATGTTTCGCTGTGGCAATACGGACGAGGCGCTTCAGTACTACGGCATTGCGTTGCACATGCTGGAGGTTACGGGGAAAGACGCCCATCCCTTGCTGGTGATGGAGCTTTGTCTCTACCGGGCGCTCGTTGAATTCCAGCGCGGCAACCTCGAGGACGGCAGGATGTTGGCGTCCGAAGGCCTCAAGATCATGCGAGTGCTGATCGACCATCTCGAGGCCTCGACTGAGGCCTCAGAGGGGGTTGAGACGTAACTTTTCTCGATTTCCCTGGGCCGTTTCAAATCCGATTGGGGATTAAAAATGACCTCCGCACCAGCCGCAGAACCGATTGGGCAAAGTTGACTCCCTCGAACACCGGGTGAAAATTCAATTGGGTGAACTCACCCTCCTTTCCCCACCGGTGAAAATTCAATTGGGTGAACTCACCCCCCTTCCCCCACCGGTGAAAATTCAATTGGGTGAACTCACCCCCCTTTCGCGGCCGGTGCAAGGGTCTTGTGACAACCTTGAGAGGGTTCCGCAACGGGTGTCGAATTAGCTGGGAGGCACTGCCAAACCCTTCCCTTTGCGTGTCAGCCCGACAAGGGAAGCCCACGGCGCTGCCACGGCCAGTGAACACACGAAGTGGAGGCAAACAAAAAGAGCCGCAGCGCCATCGCTGCGACTCGTCATGAAAGGCTCCTCAATCAGAACGTCTCAAGGCATCTACGGCCTCACGCCGTAGCCGGCGTCTCTTGCGATCCGGTCTCGGGTGTCGACTCCTGGGAAGCCGAGCTGTCGCTGTCGTCAGGCTCCCCGGACAACCGCCCGATCACCCCGATTCGACGGCTCGACGGCCGCACGCGCCGGGCCACCTCTTCGAGACCCGCCAAGCGGAAAAGCGACTCCACCGTGCGGGCGGTCCATAAAAAGGTTTGGTTGTGTTTCTCGAGTCCAGCATCTTTGGCGAGCAACAGGGCCTCCGACCGACGCTCCTGCTGACCCAAAGCCTCTACCGCTTGACGCAGCTTCGGCACCGCCTCGACCACTTCCGCCAGCAGCGGTAAGGGATCAATCTGGTAGTTCTCGTACACCGAGCCCGACAGATCGAGGTCCGGATCGCTCAAACGCTCGACCAAGTGGGTTGCATACTCCAGCAACTCATCCGCCTGGCGTGGTGTGCGCCGGGCGAATCCGAACTCGGCAAGCCGGTCATCGCTGTAGATACCAGTGAACGACTGACGCAGTCCCACAACCCGCGAGTAGACATCGCTGGCCGTCAAGTCGCGGCGCCCCCGGAACACAGACTCCAGAGCCCGCTGATCGCGGTAGGCCCGATCGGTGGTGACAATTCCATCCCGGCTCTTGATCAGCTGTTTCCGAAACAGCGCCAACTGAGTCGGGAAGGGCATCGTTTGCCCGTCTTCCAACAGCGGGCCATAGGTTGCACCGAGGACGACGGCAAGGTGGTCGCTGTGTGCATCGATAGCCTGCACCACCGCTCGGCAGGACTGCACCCGCAAGGCCACAGTCTTCAGAGGTCGATTGACGTTTTGGGGAATCATAAATTCGTTCTCCTTGATTTGTCCGGTCGAAACCGGACGTTTTCGGCAGGATTGCCACACCGCCACCCACCCTGGGCAGCGACGCAAGAAGTATGCATCATCGATTCTTGGAAAAAGTCTCCGAAGGTAGGGACAATTATTCCCGACAGATAACTCTTTTGATTGCAGTGCTTATATGGTCAAAAAACTTCAAACAACAACGCGCCCCGTTGTTGTGCACCTTGGCCAGCAGAAGATGGCCGCCGCCCCGGGTCGCAGAGACCATCGGCGACGATCAATACCATCCGATAGCATCTGAACTCTGGGATGCGACGAAGTCAACGTTGTCGCAATGGACCGGGCCGATGCCCGATCCCGAGACTTCGTTTCACATCGATGGAGAAACGAGGATCTGATAGTAGGCACACCTTCCTCTTCCAAGAAGGTCTTCAGTGGCGTCGGCCCTAGGGACCTGGCGAGCGCAATATGTCCCAACCCTTGATCCTTCTCACCGGCGCTACCGGCTACGTCGGCGGCCGACTGCTCCGGACGCTGCGCGCGGCCGGCCACCGGGTCCGTTGCCTCGCCCGGCGCCCCGAATACCTCGCTTCGGAAGTTGATGATCAGGTCGAGGTGGTCCAGGGCGACGTCCTCGACAGTGCGAGCCTCGAACGGGCACTCGACGGCGTCGACGTCGCCTACTACCTGGTGCACTCAATGGGCGGGGGCAAGGATTTCGAAGCGACTGATCGCCAGGCGGCACGGAACTTCGGCAAGGCGGCCCGAGAGCAGGGCGTCGGCCGCTTGATTTATCTCGGAGGCCTGGCCAACGCGTCCGAGGATCTGTCGGCGCATTTGCGCAGCCGCCACGAGGTTGGCGAGGTGCTGAGGGAGTCAGGGGTTCAGGTGATCGAGCTTCGGGCGTCGGTGGTGCTGGGCTCGGGCAGCCTGTCGTTCGAGATGCTGCGCGCTCTGGTCGAGCGGCTGCCGGTAATGGTGACGCCGCGCTGGGTCAACGTGCTCGCTCAACCGATTGCTGTGACCGACCTGATGAGCTATCTGGCCGCCGCGCTCGATCTCGACATCTCCGGCAGCCGGATTTTCGAGATCGGCGGTGCTGACCAAGTGTCCTATGGCGACTTGATGCGCAAGTATTCTCGGCTGCGCGGGCTGCGCCGCGTGATGATTCCGGTGCCGGTGCTGACGCCGTGGCTCTCGAGCCTGTGGTTAGGGCTGGTGACACCGCTCTACGCCCGCGTTGGACGCAAGCTGATCGAGAGCATCTGCCACCCATCGGTGGTACACGACCCCTCGGCTCTGGAAGTCTTCGACATTCGGCCACGGTCGTGCCGGCAGGCGCTCGCAGAGGCGTTACGCAACGAGGACGAAGAGCTGGCGGCGACCCGTTGGTCTGACGCTCTCTCCTCCGGTGGCGATCCGGACTGGGGCGGCGAGCGTGTCGGCAGTCGCCTGGTGGACTCCCGCTGCGTCGATGTCGCGGTGCCGCCGGAGGTCGCGTTCCGTCCGATCCAGAGGATCGGCGGTGAGACCGGCTGGTACTACGGTAATTGGCTGTGGCGCCTGCGGGGCTTCGTCGATCTCCTGTTCGGCGGGGTTGGGCTGCGTCGAGGCCGTCGCGATGTGCAACAACTGCGGGTTGGCGACGTGGTCGACTGGTGGCGGGTGGAGGAGATTCGGCCCGCCGAGTGCCTGCGGCTCGTCGCCGAGATGAAGGTCCCAGGCCGCGCCTGGCTGGAGTTCGAGGTGCACGCCAAAGCCGGGGGCGCGGTGATTCGCCAAACCGCCATCTTCGACTCCTCGGGTCTGTCGGGTCTGCTCTATTGGTATGGCGTCTATCCCCTGCATGCCCTGGTCTTCCGCGGCATGCTGCGCGGCATCGCCAAGCACGCGGAAGCCGAAAGAACGGATCGATGAGAAACCCGGCGCCACATGTGATCGTTGGCGTTGATGGCCCGGCGATCGAGATCAGTGACGAGGAGAAGGCGCGGCTATTTTGATGGCACGTGGAATGATCTCGAACCGGATCTGCTGCGGCTCGAGCAACTCGCCATCAACATTGAAAGGCATCGCTGGGTCGGCAGTGATCTCCACGGCGCGGGAGCGAAGGAAAATGGCCTCCTCACAACCATCGCTCAGGTGTACCCCAGCAAGTACTTGTGCCGTGACCAGCGCAAGCCGCGCCGGTGTGCAAGATCTGAAGACGAGGATGTCGAGCAGCCCGTCGTCGATCAGCGCTTCAGGTGCGATGGGAACTCCGGCGGCGACGAAGCGGCCATTGGCAACGATCATGTTGAGTGCTTCGATCTCCGTCGTGCTACCGTCGTCGAGCTTCAGACGGAGCTGGTAGGGCTCGAGTTCAGGCAGGGTCTCGATAGCGGCTCTGAGATAGGCGAGCGGGCCCCAAAAACGTTTCATCTCGGTGTTCACGCGATCCGAGACCTCCCCACTTGCGCCGCCGGCCGACATGTTCACGAAGTAGCGCCGATCGGCGTCGCCGTCGAGCACAGCCACATCGCAGGGTCTGGAGTAGGGCTGCTCTAAGATGTCGAGGGCGGCAGACAAATCCGACGGAATTTCCATCGTCCGTGCGAAATCATTGCCAGTACCTAAAGGCAGCAGGCCAAGCTTGACCGCGCCGAAGTTGGCGGCTAGCCCATTGACGACTTCATTGAGAGTACCGTCGCCACCAGCAGCCACAACGCTCGTATAACCCGTTCCGATAGCATCGGAAGTCAGTTGACGAGCATGGCCCGGACGCTCGGTAAAACGAACTTGAAAACCCGCTCGGGCTTCTACTTCGGTGACGAAGTCCTCCATAGAAACGCCTCCTCCGGCATTCGGGTTGGCGACGACTAGGTGCCTGGCAGGCTTATTCGAAATAAAAAACTCCTCTTGAGTTCTTATCACTTGATCGTTTCTTCATCACTGTCTTCCAACTCGTCAACATTCTCGACGTGGTCTTTCAGCGGTGTCAGACCAAAAAGTGATGCAAAGGTCGCCAAGCTCAACGCGATGGCGATTTCGTAACGGGTAAAAGCCACTGCTGCCCCAATCGCAGCCGTAGACCAGATACTGGCAGCCGTTGCCGCCCCATGAACGTCGAGACCTCGCTGCACGATGGCTCCACCGCCGAGGAAACCGACGCCAGTGATCAATCCCTGAATGATCCGTGCCATCGCATCGTCTGACACCACCGATTGTGCCACCAGGACATAGCCACAGCTGGCAATGCTGACTAATGGAAAGGTGCGCAAGCCTAGGCGATGGTTGTTGGCTCTTTCCCGGTTCCACCCGATCGGCAGTGCAACGAAAAAAGCAATCGCCAGCTTGCCAAGATGTTCGAGTGTACGAGTAAAATCGACCTCTAAGAACTCCATTGCTGCCCGCCAATTCCTACGATTCCCATGTCAGCCTAGGGTTGATCCCAAGCGTCCCGATCGCCTGGAAAAGTAGCTTGTCAGACTTCGGGAAGCTGCGATCCACGCGGGGCTCAAGAGCAACGACAAGGCGATGGCAGCAACCGTCATCTGGTAAGCGAATTCAGTGATGAGACGGGTCTGCTGACCAACTGCGGCCAGCAAGAAGCTGAACTCACCGATTTGAGCAAGTAGAGCGCCAGCGTAGAGGCTGTCACCCCATGAATCTCCCAAGGCCCGGAAGATGCCGCCATTGATCAAGGTGTTCGTGACCAGGACCGCACCGACCAGAAGAACGATCTTGCCAAAATGCTCGAACACGAACTCCACATCGACGAGTAGGCCGATAGAAACGAAAAAGATCGCCACGAACACAACTCTGAAACTCTCGAGGCGATGGTGAATCCATTCGGTCTCGCGAGCAGCTCCGACCACCATCCCGGCGACGAAAGCACCCAGGGCGGTTGAAAGCTCAAACAGACCGGTCACCAAGGCAAAGCCAAAACACAGAGCAAAAGCGGCAAAAATCTGCAATTCGTGATCTTTGCGCAACTGCTTACCGAGCGGTAACCGCACCCGGTCCGCGAGAGTCAACCATACAACCAGGGCTAAGATCAGCACGCTCCCGATCGTCTGCAACAAAAGCGTGTGCCCTTGAACTCCGCCACCTCCCAAGATGCCGACGACGATCAGCATCGGAACCAGGGCGACATCCTGAGCGAGGATCACGACGAGAACACCCTCTCCGATAGGGCTCTCCAAGAGCCCTCGTTCGCGTAGGTAACTCAGCACCACCGCGGTGCTGCTCAGGCTAATCGCGAATCCCAGAAGGACAATACGAGCCAGTGGCCAGTCAAGCCAAGTGCCGATCATCGCAATCACAGCCACGCTGGCGGCAATCTGGGTCAAGGTTCCCAAAACTGCAATTTTCCATTTGGAGACTAGCTTGCGAGGCGAAACCTCCATACCGATGAAAAAGAGCAGCAAAACCACGCCCACGGCCCCCAAACGACTCGCTGTCGCCTCGTCAGTCACTAGGCGGAGTCCGAAGGGGCCCAGCACAATGCCGGCCGCCAGGTAGCCCACTACATGCGGTTGGTGAAGCAGCCGCAGCAGCAAACCGACGACCAAGATCACCAGCGTTGCAGCAACCAAAGGCAGCATCATCGGATCGAGGTGCATCGTGTTTCTGGCTCCAAGAGTCAGGAGTGAGACTTCAGCCTCACAGGTAATGCTCTTTCAGTCTTTGACTCGTCTGATTGTACAGCTCGCTCCGACAAGCGCTGGCTAATTGTTTTCTTTTCTCTCGCCCGGTCAGATTGACGTTGCTGGCTGCTGCCGACATGATGCCTGCATGAAAATCGAAGCCAAGGATCGGGAACGTATTTGTAGAGCAGCAAGGCTCCTGAAAGAAGCCGAGCGCCCGGTTCGTATCCTCCGGTCGTTGTCTTGGCCGCCTGAGGTCAGGGAACGTTTTTTCGCGAGCGGAGCGACCCGTCTCCCCGAAGTACAGTACACACCACCGGACTCAGAGGCGGTCATGCCCGCACTCGCTGCTGCCAGGCGTCTGATGTCTAGCGACTCCGTGGTCGACGTCTGGCTCGAACGGCAAGCGCAGGCCATCGAAGACAGTACGCGGATGCTCGCCGCTGCCGGTACACCGGAGTTTCTCACCTATGGATGTCGGCTGTACGGCGCGCCAAAGGATCTTCTTCCTGATCGCGACGCGACAACGCTCGATCTAGCCAAGCTCCTCGACTCCAGCTTGGAAGCTGCTTGCCAACTGGACCTCGGTGCTCCAGCGCCAGCTTGCCATTTGGCGGATGGCGTAGCACAGCGTATGCGAGAAGCGGTGCAACACCAATTCGGCGATCGAGCGCCGGAAGTTGCCGTCGTCGACGAACTTTCAGCCAACGCGTTGGCCGGCCCTCGTGCGATTCGCATTCGACGTTCCGCTTGCTTCAGTGACCTCGATATCGACCAACTCATCCACCACGAAGCTTATGTCCACGTTGCCACCTCCTTGAACGGCCGCGAACAGAAAGATTTACCGATCCTGGGTGCTGGCCATGCTGGCACCACCCGTACCCAAGAAGGCCTGGCGGTCTTCGCTGAGCTGATGAGCGGTACCCTCGACCCTAGCCGGCTGCGCCGCCTGGCAGACCGTGTCCTCGCCATTCAGATGGCGATCGAAGGAGCTGACTTCCTCGAGGTTTACCGCTATTTCATCAGCCGCGGGACAGACCCCAATCAGGCGTTTGAGAACGCTCGGCGGGTGTTTCGCGGTGGCGTGCTCACCGGCGGTGCGCCTTTTACCAAAGATACTGTTTACCTCGGTGGCTTGTTGCGGGTCCATGATTTCTTGCGAGCAGCGGTGGCGGCGGGCCGCATCGACTGCTTGCGACTGCTGTTTTGCGGCAAGCTTCGCCTGACGGATCTTCCCGCGCTGGGACATCTGATGGCTGCGGGGCTCTGCCGCCCGCCGTTGTTTCTACCGCCCTGGGCCGAGGATCTCCGCTTCCTGGTTGCGTACCTTTCTTACTCGGCTTTCCTCGATCGGGTGGATCTAGCGGCTTCGGCGGAGACGACACGCAACCTACTGGAAGCGACACCCCGAGTCGAGATGAGGCGGACTGAATGAGACACGCGATATGACTACACCTGCCGGAGACGCAAGACAGTGGCTCATGGCCCTGCCCCAACCGAGTCTCCGGCACCGATTTGCAGATCACAGGCGAGGTGTCGGAGCGGCGCCACTCGCCTCGAGCAAATGTCCAGCATAGGGGCCGGCAGCGCGCACTAGGATCACCGTCTGCAAGTCTCCGACCAGGCTCGCGAGGCGGCGAGAATAAACATCCTCCTCTCCTTGCCGGGCTTCTTGGAGACCGAGGAAAACTAGGTCCGCATCACGCGACTGCTCGTGGATGAGGTCTTGAATCGTGCCGTTTTCGGGTCGTGGAAACACCGCCGCTTCAGCGTTGATCCGGCAGCGCTGGATCAACTCGGCTAGGTTCTTTCGCGTCTGCTCGAACGTCAGGGCACTCGAGGCCGCGGACTTGACCGAGATCTTGACTCCCGCCCATTCCGGGTTGAGCGATAGTAGGTGGGCAAACAGCAGCAGCATGTCACCGTTGCTCTGCAGCCCGCCCCACCATATGTCCATCCGCCTGAGAGTCGACCACCGCCGCGGCGCGACGCGGCACAGGATCGTCGACTTACCGAGCCGGGCCGCCCGGCGCACGATCCGTAGCTGTGCAATTCTGCGTTCGGGTTTTTCACTCCACCCCAGCATCAGGGTATTGGAGGTGATGCCGGCGATGCCATTGGCCTGGCAGACCCCCAGGACACCGCTCTCGAAGTCCGGTACAACTTCGGTCTCGGCGAAAGCGACCAAACCCTCGGCATCGAGAAACTCGTCGGTCTGGCGGGTTTGCTCGCGGCTCCGTTCGGCCAATTCCTCGAGATCGCCGACCACCAACTGACAGATGGTGAGGATACCCCGGTTCTGATTCAGCCAGCCGGCGAAGCGCACCAGGGCGATGCGCTTGCGGGCGTCGCCAGCAAATAGCAGGATGTGAGGCCGCCAGTTGCGCGGGTCGACCGGCAGCTCCCGCAGCTTGAGCAGCGTCGTACGCGCCAGCGACATCAGGGCACCGTAACGCATGTCGCCCCAGGCGGCATCAAGCGAGCGCCGACGCAGGGCGGCGTAGATCAGTACTTCGACGACTACCGCCACCATCGCGGCGTAGGGGTTGATCAGCCACATCACCCACAAGCAGCCGCCGGCGCCAGCCAGCGAAACGATCCACGGCACACGAATCGTCGGCCGGTAGGACGGCGCGCCGCTCAACTGCTCGAGACCAGCAACCAGGTTGATCATGCCGTAAGCGGTGAGGAAGAACATAGTCAGCACCGGGGCCACCGTATTGAGGTCGCCGAGCCCGACGGCGATGAGCGCTACCCCGGCAGAGATCAGATGCGGCACATTCTTGCCGAGCTTCGATCTCCGCCAAGCGGCGGGCGGCCGCGGCAACACCCGATCCTCGATCAACGCCTCGAGAGTGCGTGGCGCCCCCAGGATGCTGCCCAGTGCCGAAGACAGGATGGCGCCCAGGAGACCCGGGAGGATCAACCACGAGACCGCCGCAACCTCGAACCAGATGAGATTGTTGTTGACCAGCGTCTCAGGCTGTACCGCCGAGGCCAGGGCGACCGGTACGGTCAAGTAAACGAAAAAACCGGTGCCGACCGCCAGCAGCGTTCCGATCGGGATGCTCTTTTTGGGATCCTTCAGATCCCCCGACAGGCTGACTCCGGCCATCAACCCGGTGACCGCCGGAAAGAACACTGCGAAGACCGTCCAGAAGCCCTCGCCGCCACCAGCGCCTTGCCACAGTTGTAAGGTGTCGGACGCCCGCGATGTCGTGCCGGCGAACAGTGAGACGAGGGCCAGGCCGATGAAAACCATGACCGGAATCTGGAGTTTGAGCGCTAGTCCGGTGCTGCGGCCGGCGACCGCCGAGACCAGGATAATGGTTGCTGCCGCGGTCGTCCGCATAGGGATCCCGGGCCAGAATAGCTGCAGGCTCTCGACCAGCCCGAAAGCGTAGAGAGTTACAGAAAAAGTCTGAGCGAGGAAGAGCGGCACACCGATCGCGCCGCCGATCTCGAGACCCAGGGAACGGGAGATCATGTAGTAGGCACCGCCGGCGCCTACTTGCATATTGGTCGCAACGGCGGATACCGAAAGCGCCGTCGAGACAGTGATCGCATGCGCTAGCAGGATGATAGCCAGGGCCGGCACCAGTCCGACGTTGCCCACCACCCAGCCGGTGCGCAGGAACAGAACCACGCCCAAAATAGTGAGAATCGACGGCGTGTAGACACCGAGGAAAGTGCCCAGGTTGGGCTTGCTCGAGGTCGAGGCTGAGTTCATGACGCCATAGTAGCGGATACTGAGTCTCGACCGTTGAAGCCGGGGCAAGCGAGTATACTGACTGAGTATGCCCAACCAGAATCTTCGAAAACAATCTGAAGCTCATACGCGTGCTTGGGTAGCCTCAAAGGCTACTTTGGTTCCTCGGTTTGGCGCTGCTGGTGTGGTCTCAGCCCATCTGCACACAGCTCCAGAAGTTGCCGGGAGCTGCCGAAATCGGGCCTCTTTTCGGCAATCTAGTATCGCCGGAAAGCGCGTTGCGAGGTCTCTGGACAGGGCATGATGCAAACCGCGAGTGAGCGCCCGTGGGAAGAGCTCGGACGGATTGTAGAAGCGCGCGATGCCGACGCGCTGCTGCAATTCTTCGACACCCTGCCACAGAACGAGGCAGCCCGCGCCCTCTCACGGCTACCTGACCGGCGGCAGGCTGAAGTCCTGGCGATGCTTGGCCATGAAGAAGCTGCCGAACTCGTCGACGGGCTGGCGATCGCCCAGGCTGCCCATCTGATCGAGGAACTACCGGCGGCTGAGGCAGCGGCGATCCTCCACGAGCTGCCGAGCAACGAACAAGCCGACCTGCTGCAGGAGATCCACCACCCAGAGGCAGAAGAGATCCTCAGCGCCATGGATCCTGGCGAGGCGAGCAACGTCCGGCAGTTGGTGTCGTACCTACCGACCGTAGCAGGTGGCCTGATGGCCACCGAATACCTCGCTTTCTCCGCCGACGCCACCGTCGAAGAAGTGGTCGAGGACTTCCGGCGAAACGCGGAGCGTTACGTCGACTACGAAGTCCAATATGTCTACGTCATCGACGCCGAAGGACGATTGGCCGGAGTGCTGCAGCTGCGCGACCTGCTGTTGGGCCGTGGACCGACGAGCCTCAGAGAGTTGATGATCCGCGAGCCCCTCTCGCTCCAGGAGCTCGCCGATCTCGAAGAGATCCAGCACGTCTTCGAGTCGCACGCATTTTTTGGCTTGCCGGTTGTTGATGCCAAGGGCCGGATGCTGGGCCTCATTCGGCGTAGTGATGTGATGGCAGCTCTGGCGGAGCGCGCCGACAGCGCCTATCGCAAATCTCAAGGTATCGTCGGCGGCGAGGAGCTGCGCTCGATGTCGGTCTGGGAACGTTCGCGTCGGCGGCTGTCTTGGCTGTCGATCAACATCGTTCTCAACATCATCGCCGCCAGCGTCATCGCCTACTACCAGGAGACGCTCGCCGCGGTGATCGTGCTGGCTGCCTTTCTGCCGATTATTTCCGACATGAGTGGATGCTCGGGTAATCAAGCAGTGGCGGTGTCGATGCGTGAGCTGACGATGGGGCTGGTACATCCGCGCGAGGTGTTGCGCACGCTTTGGAGCGAGCTCGGCGTCGGCTTGATCAACGGATTAACCCTCGGCACTCTGCTCGGCGTCCTGGCCTGGCTGTGGCAAGACAACGTTTATATCGGCCTGGTGGTGGGCGGGGCGTTAGCGCTGAACACTGTGATTGCAGTCTCTCTCGGGGGTATCGTGCCGCTCCTGGTAAGGCGCCTCGGATTTGATCCCGCATTGGCGTCGAGCCCGATCTTGACGACCGTCACTGACCTCTGCGGCTTCTTTCTCACCCTGAGTTTCGCCACGGCTATGTTGTCGAGACTGGCAACTTGAGGGACTGTCCGCTGCTCAAGGAGGCGCCCTGGGAATGATTCTCGACCTACTCCCTTCGATCCGTTGGACCGACGTTCTCGACGTCGCATTGGTTGCAGTATTTCTTTTTGCGGCCTTCGCCTGGCTGCGACAAACCCGTTCTCGCATGGCTTTGCTCGGCGTGCTGTTGCTGAGCGGGGTCTACTTGGCAGCCCGTCAGCTCGAGTTGCAACTCACCGTGTGGTTGTTACAGGGATTCTTCACCGTCCTGGTTTTTGTGCTCGTCGTCGTCTTCCAGGAAGACCTGCGCCGAATCTTCGAGCAGATCGCCGTGTGGGGCTTACGTCGGCGGGTTCCAGTACTGCCGCCTGACGATGTCGAGACGTTGGTCCAGACCATTGCCGAGCAGATCCGCCGACGGGAAGGAGCGCTCTACATCATTCCTGGTCGGAGTCCGCTCGATCGCCATCTCGACGGTGGCATCGACATCGACGCCGAGATCAGTTCGGATCTACTGCTGAGCCTGTTCGATCCGCACTCCCCCGGGCACGACGGCGCAGCCACCCTTGCCGGTTCTAGGGTCAAGCAGTTCGCACTGCATTTGCCACTGTCTACTCAGAATATCACCGGTGGTACCCGGCACGCGGCAGCCCTCGGCCTCACTGAACGCAGCGACGCCCTCTGCATCGTGGTTTCGGAGGAACGCGGCGTCGTCTCGGTGGCTCGTGACAGCGAAATGCGCCAGCTCGAATCGCCCACCGCCCTCGCTGGTGAAATTCGCGAATTCATGAATGCGGTGGCGTTGGAAGGCGCATCCAAAGCCGGTTGGCGAAATGTTCTCAAACGCTGGCCGGAAGCTGCTGGCGCCTTGGTCACGGCGGCGGTTCTGTGGTTTTTCTTGGTCCCGGGTTCGGACATCATCGAGGTCAAGAGAGAGGTACCAGTGGTGGTCGACAACCTACCGGCCGGCTACCAGCTCACCGGCGTCGAGCCAGCGGTCGTCGAAGTCACTTTCAACGCTCCAAGACGGCAAATCCCCGACGATCCGGAGGCCTTTCGACTGCGGATCGATGCTTTGCTCGTCGAGCTTGGGCGACGCACTTTTCGCGTCTCTCCCGCCCAGGTCGAGCACCCTCCGGGGATCGTGGTGGTCGACGTCCAACCGCAGCGCGTGCGCGTTTCCGTCGAATAGAGCTGTTGCATGGAGTCCATGTTTCAAAGAGCTCCTCCGTTGCCAGCTGTTCAGCGCCTTTCATCAACGGCACCGAGCTGAAGTCTCGTGAGCTCGAGGCCTCTCCTATAAGCTCGCTCCAGTTCAAAACTCGATGGTCCAGGAGTTCAGAGATGACGCTTTTTATCGTTTCCGTTGCCGTTGTACTCGTGGTGTCGGCGTTTTGCTCGCTGAGTGAGGCAGCGCTCTACTCCATCCGGATGCCGTACGTTCGGCAACTGGTCGAGAAGGGATCTCCTGCGGGTAAGATTCTAGAGGGCTTCAAACGCAACATGGAGCGACCGATCACGGCAATTCTGATTGTCAACACGGTCGCCAATACGGCCGGCGCTGCGGTCGCTGGCGCTCAGGCGCGCCTGCTTTTCGGCGAGGCCGCGCTGCTCTGGTTCTCGGCCATCTTCACCCTCGCGGTTCTGATGCTCTCTGAGATCCTGCCAAAGATCGCCGGAGTGACCTACCGCCGTACTGTGGCCAAGGCGATCAGCCTGCCCCTCGATGTCGTGATCCGAATGCTCACACCGCTGGTATGGCTCAGCCGCCAGGCGGCCCGGATTCTCGGGACCAACGAAGAGCAGGCCCTCGCCCCAGAGGCAGAGGTCCATCAAATCGCCACCCTGAGCGCTGAAGAGGGGAGCATCCTTCCCATCGAGGCGGCGTTGGTCAAAAACGTCCTAGAGCTCAACGACGTCAAAGCGCGAGAAATCATGACTCCACGCACCGTCGTCTTCAAGCTCGCAGCAGAGAGCACAGTGCGTGACGTCTTGGACCAGGTCACCGTGAGCGCACACTCGCGGATCCCAATTTACACCGACGGCCACATGGAGAAGTTGAGTGGCTGGGTGCTGAAAAGTGACATTCTGACCCGTTTGGTCAAAGAAGACTTCGATATCAAGCTCGCAGCGCTGGCGAAGCCACTCGGCTTCGTGCCCGAGGCCGCTCCAGGCCACCAATTGTTGGGTGAATTCTTGAAGCGACGCACCCACATTCTCGCCGTAGTGGACGAGTATGGTGGAGTTGCAGGACTCGTGACATTGGAAGACGTGATGGAGTCTCTACTCGGCGAGGAGATTGTTGACGAAACGGACGATATCGTCGATTTCCAAGAGGAAGCGCGCCAACAGAATCAAACGAGACTCACTCTACAAGAACCTGAGTCAGGAACCCAGGATACGGGCAGCCAGGAGAAATGACGAGTTGGGTCGCTATCGCACGGCTCGAGGCTGTTGCGGTATGGCTGAGTCGCCACTTGTCCGATTCGGCACCCTTCCGACCGGCAAAACCGACCGACAAAGATGACTAGCACCGTGAATCGATGGGCCAAGCCATGCGTTATTGAGCAGCGGACGGACCATTGTGCGATAGATTCAGCGTATGGTCACATTATCACCTTCAGCGCATGACGAAGCGCGGCAGCGCTTCGGGGCGCTACAGTCGCGGCTGGTCGATGTCTGGGAGGCTGTCGTCAGCGGCCGGCCATGGGACCACACTTCGGTCATCGTCCCTTCCCTGAGCTTCCATCCCAAGGAGTTGGCCAAAATAGCCGGTGCTCCTTTCTACGAGGAGAGGCTCCTCTTCACCTTGATGCGACTGCGAGATCCCAGGGCTCGGGTGATTTATTTGTCGAGCCAGCCGATTCATCCCGAGATCGTCGACTACTACCTCCAGCATCTGATCGGTGTGCCAGCCAGCCACGCTCGTGGTCGATTGAAAATGCTCTGCGCGTACGATGCCAGTTCACGGCCGCTGACTGAGAAGATCCTGGAGCGCCCGCGATTGGTTGAGCGAATTCGCCAGGCAATCGGTGATCCTGGCCGCGGCTACTTGACCTGCTTCAACTCGACGCGACTGGAAAGGGCACTGGCGGTTGAGCTCGGCATTCCGCTCAACGGCTTGGATCCCGAACTTCTCGACCTGGGAAGCAAGTCAGGATGTCGGCGTCTGTTTCGCGAAGCCGGCGTCGACTTGCCGCTCGGCTTCGAGGATCTGACCGGAGATGGTGAGATCATCGACTCGTTGGTCGAGCTGTCCCATCAGCGACCGGGGTTGCGAACCGCGGTGATCAAGCTCGACGAGAGTTTTGCTGGCGCCGGCAACGCCTTGTACCGTTTCCCCAATCCCTTGCCGGAGGCGCCCGAACCGCGGCGGGCAGCGATCACGGCGGCGCTGGGCAGTCTCGAGTGGTCGGCTGAAGAAGCCTACGAAGTTTTCCTGCGGACGCTCGGTGAGATGGGAGGAATTGTCGAAGAGTACCTCGAAGCGGAGGAGGTTCGTTCGCCGAGCGTGCAGATGCGCATCGAACCCGATGGCCGACTACAGATGGTGTCAACCCACGACCAGGTGCTCGGTGGCACCACCGGTCAGACCTATCAGGGGTGCCGCTTTCCCGCCGACGATGAATATCGCCAGCTGATTCAGGACGAAGCGACCAAGGTCGGTCGCCTGCTGAGGGATCGTGGCGTGATCAGCCGCTTCGCGATCGACTTTGTCGTCTTGCGCGACGGTGGCGGCCCATGGCGGGCCGCTGCGATCGAAATCAACTTGCGCATGGGTGGAACAACGCCGCCGTTCCTGGCTCTGCAGTTTCTGACCGGCGGTGACCTCGATCCGGCAACCGGGCAGTTCAACTCCCAAGGTCACGCCAAGTACTACTACGCCACGGACAGCCTGAAATCCCCGTCATACAAAGGTCTGTTGCCAGAGGATTTCATCGACATCCTGACACTGCACGGCCTGCACTTCAGACCGTCGACCGAGACCGGAGTACTCTTCCACATGATTGGCGCGCTTTCCGAGTTCGGCAAGGTCGGCGTGACCTGCATCGGTAACAGTCGGGCAGAAGCCGACGAACTCTTTCGTCGTACGGCCGAGATTCTGGATTGCGAGACTGGATCGGCGGCGGCCGAAACGACGCCGGCAGCCGGACTTTTCGAGTCCAGGCCGGGCAGGATCGAGTAGCGACTTGTCGAGCGGCAGGCTGATCTGGACCCGATTACCCAACACAGCACCCCAGCGCTGCTGTTGCTCGTGATGCGTTACCGCCCTACCGTCGTCCCCCAAGCCGACGTGTCACCACTCTCAAAACTGTCGAGGAAAACCCCGGTCTGAGCTGTCACGACCACGATCTCATCCTGTGCAGGTCCACCGTCGTTCCCAGTTGTAGGTCACCTGGCGTAGCTCTGGACATCAAAGCTCGACAAACGCTTTCTCGCGCCGCAACATGAGCACCAGGGCGTCAGGATCAACCAACAGCCTTTTGGGCTCGAAGTCACATTCGAACCGGACGGTGGTGCTCTCACTTGCACCGAGGATCACTTCGACCCGCGATTCTTTCCACGGTTTGTCTTCGTTGTTGTCGTCCTTGGGAAACCGCTCACCCCGTACCGCGGCAACCTCGATCGGCATTCGCCCGGTGCCGACATTTTCGAGTTCAACCTCGACGATCCAGCGGCCACCTTCCGGAGTGATCGTCGGCTCGCCAAATCTGTACTGTGGCACCACAACGTCAAAAAACCATTGCTCAACAAATGGTTCAAAAGCCTCGGCATCCACAGCATGCTCACGCATGACGGCGACGAAGTCTTCGAGTACGGGATAGTCATCACTTTCGGCATAACGGTGGATGAAGTCTTTATAACCCGCCATCCCCGCTTCGCGCCCCATGTGCTGGAGCAACATCCAGAAAACCCACCCACCTTTGTCGTAGGTGACGGTCGTGTCGCCGGCCTTGGAGCCGTCGATTCGCACTAAAGGTTTTTCGGAATCTACTTGACGACTATCCCCATAACGCTCTTCGATCTGTTTGAGGAAACCAATGCGATCTTCGTCTCCCTTGATCTGTTCGTAAAGTAGGGCTGTCGAGAAGTGGGACATGCCCTCTGACAGGATGTTGCCGCCTGGGCCTCGCCCTGGCATCAAGATGTTGCCCCACCATTGGTGAGCCGCCTCGTGGGCTGTGACCATGAACGCAACCTGCGCTTCCGGTTTGCTGAGGGTCAGGAACCCGATGTTCTCCGAAAACGTGATGTTGGTCGGGAAACCTTGAGCGTAACTCGCCAACCCGGGAAACTCACTCAGCTTCAGCTCTTGCCACGGGAACTCATAAAACCACTCGGAGTAGTACTTGCGAGCGCCGGCCAAGGCTTCCCCCATCTCTTCGATATTGTATGTGTGCGCGGGATGATGGAAGATCTTGACACCTTTCCCTTCCCACATATCCCAGCGCCCAGCCACCACGTTGAAAAAGTTGATCGGATGATCGCTGTGCCACACCATGGTGCGCCGACCGTCCTCGACGGTATCGGACTGCAGGATGCCGACACCGTTGGCGCGATAGGACTCCGGCACAGTGACTCGGGTAGTCACCGTGTAGCGTGATCCCGCACCAAATGCCGGCGGCGTCCGGCCATGCCAGTGATCCTTGTCGAAGTCACGAGGCTCCAAGGCGTTGTCCTCGTCCACACCGCGGCCACCTTCGAAAAACGGCAAGGGCAAAAAGCTGCTCGAGAAACCCGTCAACACCGTACCGCTGGCCAGGACAAACTGCCCCATGCCGCCACCGTTTTTGGTGATCCCGTTGGGAAACCGCCCGCGATGGCTGAATCCGACAGTTACCGACTCCCCCGCAGCCAGAGGTTGCTCGAGTTCGAAGACGTGGAGACGTGCCCAGTCTTCGGGGGTGTGAGGCTCACCATCCAGGGTCCACTCGATCTCCTCGAAGTGGTCCCCGACCGACATCGGAAACCGCTGCATGGGCTTGTCGGAAGTATTCCGCAGCGCATAGGTCCCACTGACTTCGAAACTGGCAGCGTCTGGATCGAGTTGTAAGTGAAGGTCGACGTTGGTCAGCCAGGGTGTTTCGGCCTCTCCCCAGGTGATGAGGTTGCGGCCACGGTACTCCTCTTGTCGACGCTCGACGGCGCCGCCTTGGGTCCCCTTACTGACCTCCACACCCAGCATCACACCGAGCACAATCGCTGGCACTGCCACCGGCGCCAGACGCCAGCCAGTTCGGATCAACGTCTTGGGATGGAGACGGTCGATCATCCGTCCGGAATCGTGCTCGCGCCGCGGGAAGATCCGCACCGTCAACACCACCAGGAAGGCAGCAACTGCCAGCCAAAAGCCGCGATTCAAGGCCAATGCATAACCGTTGGGAGCAACACCACCGAAGTCGGTCCAAGTGGTTGCGCTCCACAAATTCCAATTACCCACCCAGTTCATTTCGCCGCGAAACTGCTTCCAGCCCGTAAACGCCAACACCGCCAGGCCGAGGGTGTAGGCGCTGTAGCGATTGCGCGTCAGGGCCCAGGCGAAGGTCATAAAGGTTGACCAGACAAGGAAAGTTGGTACCAACAACAACCCCCACACGATGACAAACGGCCCAAGTGACGGAGCCACCTTACCCTCCACCAGCATGACCCCTGCCGCACCGACGTAGGCCGCGATCAAGATGACAGCGCCGACGATGCTATTGGCCACCGCCTTTCCGGTCAGCACAGCGGCGGTACCCGCCGACGTGGCGTAATACATCGGCGCCAATCCAGTATGCCACTCTCGGCCGATGGACTCCACCGTGTAGAACAATAGGAGGAAACAAACCAACAGGGTGAGCGTATTCATCGAACCTACCGCGGCGGCCCCTGGAGTCAGCAGCAAGCGAGTGTCGAAGGCGCCCAGGCGGGTGAAGGCCGAGCCAAAAACCTGCAGCAGAATCAGCGGGACAAAGATATAAAGCCCCGGTTGAGACCTGAGACTACGAGCCTCGAAACGAGCCACGTCCGCCACCGACCGCAAAAAACCAGGGCGCTTGGTCATCATCTGCAAACTCACCATTGGAGGCTCGTCGAGGAAATCCACTGCCTCGGCCTCGGTTGTCGACGCAACCGGCTTGCGAAACCGGCTCAGCCAACGCCGACGGGGCGCCTTGACGGTGCGAGTACCGCGCAGCGTGGTTGCGAAATGCCGCCCAGCCAGGGCTACGGCACCAAAACCGAGGACCACCATGACCAAGCGCGAAAGCAGAAACGGCCAGTCATACCCAACCGGCTGGTGGTTGTAGTACTCGACTCCCAAGTCGACCTTCAACCAGGTTTCGTTGAGCCAACGGTAGCCGGCGGGCTCGATCCACATCAATAGCCGGTTAATCCGTGGGTCGAGCCAGGTCGGCGACCACGACCACAAAAAAGAGGTGTTGGCGATCAGGAGCACCACCGGAGTGACAAAAATCAAGATCGGCTTGCGGGTCAACTCGCCGACTGCAAACGATACGCCGGTCAAGAAAATCAAGAATGGCAAAGCCAAAAACAAGGCGGGACGTAGGTAGTTCAAGACAACAAAAGGCCCGCGGATCAGCTCCGATTGGGAGTTGGGTAACACCTGGTTGAAGAAGATGCTGAACAGCAGATGGATTCCCAGAACCACGACGAACAAGATCAACACTGCGGTGAATTTGGCCCACACGTACTCGGCAGGTCGCAGGCTGGTGGCGTGTAACACTGGCCCTACCTTGAGCTCGTCATCCCGCGGGATCAACATGCCGGCAGCCACGGCGATAAAAAACGAGTAGAGGATGAATGTCATGATCGGCAGCATCAGAGCGTTTGAAAACTCCGAAGTGATCCATGCCCGGGCCGTACCACCGATGGTGCTGTCGCCGGTAGAGATGGCGAGACTGCCAGAGGACAAACCCCAGGCGATCAATGCCAGCAGTACGAGCAAAACCCAGAACATCGGACGAGTGAAGTGAGCCCTGAGATCCAGGCTCATCATGGTGCGAAATCGAAAGGCATTCATGCCACGACCTCCTCCGTAACCGAAGATTCGATGCTGCTCGAATCAGTCACGGACCCTGGCGCTGCAGACCCTGGCGTCGCGGACCCACTGCCGAGGACACCATCCGGCGCGTTGACCAGCGTCATGTAGGCGTCTTCTAGAGTCACGTGCACCGGCTCGAACCCAGTTGGCGCCGGCCCGTCTGCAACGTAGATTCGGACCCGATTGCGCCCCTCAACCAAAATCGCCTGGGTGACCAAATGTTGGTCACGAATCGCTCGCAACTCTTCATTGGACCCTTGGCCTTCGAAGATTTTGCCCTCGAGTCGCGCACGCGCTTGGCCCGGGGTGGTCTCCGCTTTGAGGCGACCTTTGGAGATGACCGCAAATCGTGGGCACAGGACTGCAACATCTTCCACGATGTGGGTCGAAAGTAACACCGACCGCTCGTCCGCCAACTCGGCTAACAAACGGTAGAACCGTTGCCGTTCCTCGGGATCCAACCCGGCAGTCGGCTCGTCAACGATGATCAGTCGCGGATTACCGGCCACCGCCTGAGCGATGCCGAGCCGTTGGCGCATGCCGCCAGAGTATCCTTTCACTTTGCGCTTGGCAGCAAACGTCAGGTTGACCCGTTCGAGAAGCTCCCCCACCAACTGGGGCAACCCCTTGGGCGAAGTCACACCTTTGAGCTTCAGCAAGTAGGTGAGCATCTGCGCACCCGTCAAATGAGGATAAAAGCCGAAGTCCTGCGGCAGGTAACCGAGTCGAGCGTGGACCGCATCGGGCTGCACCACGACGTCCACGTCGTCGAGGGTGACTTCGCCACCTGTAGGCTCGAGTAAGCCGGCCAAAATCTTCATAAAGGTAGATTTGCCGGCTCCGTTGGGCCCCAACAACCCGAACATCCCTTTGGGAACATCCAAATCAATACCCCGCAGGGCCGTGACGCCGCCGGGATACACTTTGACCAAATTGCGCACTTTCAACATGATTTATATCCCCTATCTCAGATCCACGGGTCTTCAGGATGATTCGTTCGAGGCGTTCGCCAGGTCTCTCGTCGCAGTGCTAACCGCGGTGCTCGAGGCAGACTCGCGAGCGTCAAAAGACTGTCGCAAGGTTTTCGTAGGCGGTTGATGCGTAGGACTTCAGGGGACCCAGCCGATCCAGGGTTTGCTTGAGCTCGTCGAGATCGGCCCCGTCGCAAGCAATTCTGGACCGCGTTGAGCATGCGCTCGGAGGACGCGCCACCGTGATGGACCCAGACGAGATGCGGACTGCGGGACCACACCGCCTGGACTACCGACAACAGATCTCGACTCAGGAACGCCAACAGCAACTGAGGCGCATCCATTTCCACGTATTAATCTTACGAGACCCTCTGGAAACTTGTTTCAAACGCCCTCGTGCCGGCTCGGTATCGGCACCAGGGCTCGGTTTCGGCACCAGGGCTCGGTTTCGGCACCACGGACAATAAAGCGCCGAGGCGAATTACGCAGCCAGGGGGCCGCCCAGGCCGCGCAGTCCACAGGGGACGACCGGGCAACCGGCGTTTCTAGCCGGGATCGAGTTAACTCTTGGTGGCCATGAGGAGATTACCCAACGCCACCAAACGCTCTCCCCAATACTGCTTACGACGTTCAGCATCGGCCTTCGAGGTGAGCTTGCCATGCTGGATCGCCACCTGGCTTTTGTGCTCACCTTTGCTGGTGAAATAGGCCTGGACCGTGGTGTTGTCGTCCCAGGTCATGCGCACTGACTTCTCGGTTGCGGTGCGTACCGTCAGCTCGACACCGGGTAGCCAGCGTTGCCGGGTAGCCTCGTCGCGAAAGGCGGCCAGCAGCTCGCCGACCGAAACCGCAAAAGTTTTACTCTTGTTGGCGTCGTAACTGCCTTCCCGTCGCTGGCCAATTTCGCGTAACCCTTTGATGCGCTCGTAGCCGACGGTCACCGTCTGTGCCCACCACAACGAAATCTCATAATGATCACCGACGAAACGGGCGATCTCTTTGTGCGACTTCGAGACCAAGCCTACTTTATCGAGCTCCTCGGCCCACTGCTTCCAGGTGCGGCCGGTCTTCGACGACACAGCGTCGTCGCTCATTCCCGCCAATTCGGGATAATCGGGTTCCGTCAACTCAGCACCCTTGCGCAAGAGCTGAGCCAGGGCGGCGGTATAGGACTCGCCGGTCTTCTCCATCCGAGCACGGACCAGACGCTTGAGGTCTTTGTTCTTCGGCATTGCGATCTCCTTCGGTTGTACCGCTAGCAACGCCCCCCAGCAGCGTGGCCAAACGGCTACGCGAAGGCTTCGTGAATGCCGATCCGGGAGTATGCCCCCCTTTGCCTCTGGAGAGACCCTCGCTGGGGGAAGGTCGAAGAGGTTGGGCGCGGACCAGCGCCACTCCCCAAAGAGTGCCAGCATCCAGGTTCGCTTGTCAAGGACTCCGTTCAGGCCTCAGTCAGGTGGGTCCACATGTGGACTTTTGACCGGTACTCTCCGTTCATCAACAGGGCGAGTGGCTCTGTCCCGAATCGCTTGAAACCGCAAGACTCATAAAGAGTTTGCGCTTGATTGTTGCCCTCCGTGAAGGTCAACTGAACAACCTTTGTCCCGTCACGGGACTTGGCATAGTCGAGTACCGCCAGGACAAGCTCTTTCCCCAGGCCTTGCCCGCGACTGTGTTGCGCGACGTACAAACCGAACAACTTGGCTTTATGTTGGGTCTTGTGCCTGTTCGCAAATTTGATCCCGGCTGCGCCGACGAGTGTTCCATCCATGAATCCGCCGAAAACTGCACTGGTTCCGTGATCGTCTGAGAGACGCTCTTCCCACCAGCTGATAGGCAGCGGAGCACGTTCGACCACAGTCGACGTAAAAGCTTCGACCTCCTGCTCGTACGCCTGGAGCATGAGGGCGCGGTAGCGAGCCGCACTCACTACCGTCAAACGCTCGACATGAAAGTGTCTGGGATCGTTCACAGTCTCGGTTCGCAAGCTCTCAACTGTGCGTCCGGGCTGACGTCGATGGAGTATGGCCCAAAGGCTTTTGGTTCCGAGGGTGCAATTGTCGGATACATCACGAGGGCTGGGAATGCGATCCCTGCTATTTCGTCCTTGACCAACAACTGTCGGCACCCTGTGAACAAACCTCGCTCCTCCGTCACGCGAACCTCTGTCACAGACCTCAGTTTATCACCGCTATGGCATAGCTCTCGAGTCACTCGATCTTGAGTGACACCATGGGATCGACATTCGAGGCTCGTCTCGCGGGCAAATAACACGCCGCCAATCCGGCCAGCACCATCACCGCAGAGACTCCTAGATACGTACCGATATCAAAAGCCTCGACACCGAAGAGCAGAGACCCGAGGGCGCGCGTTGCGACCAGGGAAATACCAACGCCGATCGCGATACCAACCGCTAGGACCCGGGCACCTTGGCCGACGATCATCAGCCGTACACGGGTCGCCGCCGCCCCCAAGGCCATACGCAGGCCAATCTCTCGGGTGCGCTCGGCGACGGCATAGGATAAGACACCGTAGAGGCCAACCACACCCAAGATCAGGGCGAGCGCTGAGGCGATTCCAAGGGTGAGTGTCGTGAAGGACAGCTCCACCATGGAGTCGGCCGCCAGACCTTCCATCGTGTACATGCGGTACATGGGAGCCGTGGGTGCTACTTGGCTGACCAGCGCCCGGATCTCGGAGGCAATCTCTCCAGTACGAGCTGTCTTGACGACGTACCCTGGAGACGAGAGGACGCGGCTAGTCTCCAGATCCTGGCCAACCAACGGAAAGTAGACCATCGGCTCCGCCGCCTGCCGAAAACCATATTGCATCACGTCGTCGACAACTCCGACCACGGTTTCCCAAGTCTCCTGATCTTGCATTTGAAGACGCTGCCCGATCGGATCCTCGTCGGGCCACATCAGATCTGCCGCTGAACGGCTGACCAGGACATTGCCGAGTTGTGAAACCTGGTCGTCCGCGGTCAGGGTCCGGCCCCGAAACACTTCGATCCCCATCACCTGGAAGTAGTCCCCGGCGGACCAGGTATAACTCAACAAGGTTCCCCCACCCTCTTCGCCTTCGGTACTCTCGGTATGGAACCGCTGGGTAGCGAGCCCTTCGTTCAACGGTACATTTTCGACAATACCGACCTTCTCCACCCCACGCAGCGCAGCTACTCGATCCATGAAGTCCAAGTGGAAGCGGGCGAACGATGGAGCATCTGTCAGATGCGCTTCCGTAGGGGCAATCTGGAAGGTGAAGACATCTTGGGTGTCGTAACCGGGGTCAACGTTGCGCAATTTATCGAAACTCTTCATCAGCAAGGCTGATCCGATTAGCAGTACCAACGCCAACGCCGTTTGCCCAGCAACCAACGCGTTTCGCCCCCAGTGGTGACCGCGGGTTGCTCCACGGCCTCCCTCCCGTAAACGCATCAGGTTCGGAGCCGAGAAGCGAACGGCCGGCACCAATCCGCACAACAGCGCAGAGACCACCGAGACCCCGAAGGTGAACAACAAGGAGGTCCAGCTGAGCGCAACCTCACTCAGGCGGGGAACACTGGCGGGAGCAGCACTCAGCAACAGTGGCATCCCGAGCCGAGCGATGGCCACTGCGAGGAATCCCGCCAAGGTGGCGACAACCCCGGCCTCCGCCAACTGCGAAAGGATCAAACGACCGCGAGCGGCTCCGAGGGCTCGCCGTACAGCATTGTCGGACTGTCGCCGCTCAGCGCGGACCATGAACAGATTGGCGACGTTGGCACAGGCGATGATCAAGACGATGGCCATCGAACCCAACAGAATCCACAGGGGTCCGGCAACATCCCCGAGCAGCTCCTTCTCGAGGGATCGAACCACCGGGCGATGCTGCTCGATCAAACGGACGTAGTCGGCTGATTCGCTCCCGAAGCGTTCGGGGAGCTGCCGAGCCAAAATCTCAAGCTCCGCGACAAGGGTATCTACCTGAGCTCCTGGCGCCAAACGAGCTACCAAGGGCTGGCCGAAACGCCCGGGTTCAATCTCCTCGGCCCGAATGACCTGTGGAAACCACAACAGAGTCCCATCGTCGGGGAACCAGAAGTTGGGCTCCATCACTGCGATGACAGTGCGGTCGTTTCCAGACACAGAATAGCTCTGGCCAAGGACTCCGGGATCAGACCCGAACCAGGTTGTCCACAACGCATGGCTGATAACCACCACCTGATCTTCGTCCTCCGGTACCGGTAGGCGGCCGAGGGCTGGTTTCACCCCCAGGGTGTTGAACAGCGAGGTTGTCGGCGCCGACATCCGCACCCGCTCGATGCGGTCGCCGACGTGCAGCGTACTGGTGAACGAGTTGTAGGTCGACACGTCTTCGAGCAGCTTGGACTCCTCCCGATACTGCACAAGAAACTCCGCTGCCAAAGGGAACTCCTCGGGAAAGTCAGACCCTGGCGCGGAGCCAGCAATGTGCACCAGGCGGTCGGTATTGGCATAAGGCAGGGGATTCAGAAGCACGGTATCGATGACACTGAAAATCCCGGCGTTGGCACCGATAGCCAGCCCCAACATTCCCACCGTCAACACTACGAAGCCAGGAGTGCGCAGCAGTGCGCGGAGCGCATGTCGAAGATCCCTTGTCCAGTTACTCATCGTTGGTTGCCCTGTCCCTAAGTTGTTCGAGGTCGTTCGGCATCACACGGTCGGGTCCCGTTGACTGCGCCGCGCAAGCAGCCCGTGGCAACGGACTACGCTCTACACCCTTTAGACGCGGAAACGTTCCCCAGGTTTGCCCCCGAGCACAAGATCGGACGCAACCCACCATCTCAGGCTCATTTTCCTGCGATCGCCAGGCCTACCCACCAAATGGGTCTTCGCCTTTCAAAACGCCTGGAGACTCGCATCGTTCCATCGGCCTCGCCGGCCTATTGGCCTGAGAGCCTCGAGGACCGACCCGACGACGGCGCTACGTGCCACCTGATGAGGTACGGCGAGTTGCCTCGATGAGGCTGACGTCCTGGTTGGGAATAGGCATCACCTGTAACATCTCGAAGTCGGCGGCCAAAAGCAGGCGCTCCCAATCCGTCGCACTCCGCTCACGGCCGCCGGTGGCCGCAAGCATATTGAGGTCAGCCAGTAAAAGACGCTCCAACGATGGATCTGGCTGATCGATCCGCTCCGGCAGGACCACCTCGATGATGAGCAAACGACTCACTGTCGACATGCCGGCATGGCAGTGACCGAGAATCCGACGCGCATCGTCATCACTGTAGCCGTGTAACACGGCTTTCAAAATGTAAACGTCCGCGCCTGCTGGAACTTGTTCCATCAAATCGGCGCCAAGAACTTGGCATCGATCCGTCAAGCCGGCAGCCGACAGCCGTGACGCAGCACCCGCCATCGCCTCTTGACGATCGACCAAAAGTCCCCTGGTTTCGGGATTGGCGGCCAGGATAGCTGCTAACAGCCCGCCCCCCGCGCCACCGAGGTCAGCCACCAACGAGCTACGCGAGAAGTCATACGAACTGGCGATCGAGGCCATATCTTCGGCGGAAGGTTCGGCAAACACCGCATGAAAAATTGCCATCGGGTCGGGCTCTTGTGACCACCGCGACTTGACGCCAGCGCCGTCCATCGCGGCGGCCGCCCCACCGGTCTCACCAGCTCGCACACACTCCGGTAGAAACGTCCACATGTCGGCGAGCAGATCGGACCAGAAAATCATTGAAGCCCACACCGACTGAGGATGATCTCGCCGCAGAGGTTGCCCCAAAGGCGTCAGCGCAAAAAATGCAGGGGAAGTCTCGGCGAGCACACCGATGCTTGCCAACGCCCGCAACAATCGATAAAGCGCGTCTCGATCCGAGGCCGTCGCAACGGCGAGCTCGTCAACGTGTTTCTCGCGATCCGCCAGTTCATCGGCGATCCCGAGTCGTACGGCCGCGCACAGTGTCTTGCCGCGGAAAAAACCTTGGGCCATATCCACGAGAGCACGGTGAGGGGGTATCTCTTTTATGGTCAAGGGTTCGCTCCTAACAAGTTGATCCTCACAGAGGTATCTCGAGCGGCGGCTGTGGATCATAGGTCCAAGGATCGCCGAGTTGACGCCTGGATTCAAGCGTTGGGTTCGAACTCCGCCGTCACGAGCTATGAGCTGCCGTCGAACATCGAGTTCAACTCAGCGAATTCGGCAGCATCCGCCAGCTGATCAAAACGTCAAGATGTGGCAACCCAAACTCCCAGCCCGATGAGATTCAAGACAATCGTCATCCAGAAGATGAATCGAAACGGCTGCTTACGAGTCTTGTGTCGAAACACGCTCTGAGCGATGAGGGCTCCGGGCCAACCGCCCAGTAAGGCGCCCCAATGCAGCAGACTCTCCGGGGTTCTCTGGGCCCCCTGCTTCGCCGCCGACTTGTCCGAACCATACAGAATAAAAGTGAACGCACTGGCGCCGCCGTAAATCAAGGCGGCGACTATGAGTCTCGAGTCCTTGAAGGTCCAAAACCCCAACAAACCGAAGAATGAGATCGCCAGGAGTATCGAGGACCATCCCGCCGAAGGTCGCGGGGGCGCCTGCGGTTCACGATCCGCAGCCATATGGACTTTCGTTGCACAAGGCCGCCCCTGAGAATCCGTCGACAAATCATAGCTCACCAAGCGGTTCAACTCGGGCCGGCGGCTACCGAAGCCGAACGCCTTGACGTGCACAAAAACTTGCTTGCCACCGGCAACTGGCTTGATGAAGCCATACCCCCGGTCGTCGTGCCACACAGTGATCCGTCCTTTGGAACGCATATCCCTCGCCTATCTCACTGCCGCTCTCCCAGGCTACTGCCAAGCTGCGGTATCGCCGGCCTCGAACCTTAGATCAAAAGAAGTCCGAACCCAGCAGGTTGTACTTGCCCAGTCGCTCCTCCTTCAGCTCGAAGGTCGTGAAGTCGGCTTCGCGATTCCATGTCACCGCATAGTCGCGCGAGAAGTTACGTTCGAGAAACCGTGCATTGTTGGTGCGCCCATCCACCATGATGAAGGTGCCGGGTAGGAAGGTCGACTCCATCAGCAGCAGGTCCCCGGACATCACGGTGCGTTCGTCGCAGCCGAAGCTCAGGCCATTGAGCTCCCCTTGCACGTCCTTGGCGGACGGACCGTCGAGGTAAATCAGGTCCGCCACCACATCGGGCAACTGATCGTAGTAGTGGCACAACTGGCCGTTGAATTGGCCGATCTTGACGTCACTTTGGCGGAAATGCACCCGTTCTCGCAGGTGTTCCGGAAAACGCCTTCGGGTATGCTCGATCCATTCACTGGAGGCGTCGAGGGAGAAGAGCTGGAACATGAAGCGATTGCGGATCTCGGGTTTGTCCGACAACGCATCCCATTCCTGCTGGTTCTTCGCCAGGGCATCAGCCATCACGAAGGTCGAGTAGCCGAGTCCAAATTCGAGAATCGTAAATGGCTTGCGGGTGCGCACCAGTTTGTGCAGACGGACCAGATCGTTGGCCTCAGGCGGGAAGGGGATGTCGAGCCGCCCACTGACGGTGTCGAAGACGCCCTCTTCGTAGTCCAGGTTGTCTTCGAAGGACACTAGCTTGTCCAGGCCATTGGCTTCGATGTAGGCGCGGTGCGTCTCGACCTGCTGCTTCCTATCCACGGATGATGCGCTCCCGGGTTCAGACGATGGACTAGGACGGTGACGCCTCGAACGCTGCATCGCCGCATGCTGGATGAGCGGCTGATGATAACCGTCTTGGGATAATAGCCGGCAAAGGTAAGCCCTTGCGCCGCATAAATACCTGGCCGTGGCATGACGTAACCTGTTTTCTCGACCAAAAAAAACGGCTTGCCCTGGGAGAAAGCAAGACGCTTGCACGGTGAAAATCGCTCGCCCTGGGAGAAAGTAAGACATTGGCACGGTAAAAATGGCTTGCCCTGAAAGAAAGTAAGGCGTTTGCACAGTGAAAATGGCTCGCCCTGAGAGAAAGTAAGCCGTTTGCACAGTGAAAATGGCTCGCCCTGAGAGAAAGTAGGACGTATGCACGGTGAAAGTTGCTTGCCCTGAGAGAAAGTAAGACGTTTCGATAGCTTCAATATCTCCGGATCGCTCGATCTTCAACGTGAATCCAGAGCACCTCATATACTCTTGGACTCGTGACGATGCTTCGTGCAACCTGTCCCAACCCAGAATGACCCCTGCGAGCAGTGAACGCAGCGGAAGGAGAGACTGACTTGACCTTTCGTTCACTTGCCCTCACGGCTGTATTACTCATCCCTTGGCCTTTGGCGGCACAAACGCCGCCCCTAGTTGACCATCCGCGGATTGCTGATGCTATCCACCTCCTCGACGTATGGATTGAGGAGCAACGGAGCTATCAGGCTCTACCCGGGCTGTCGATCGGGGTGGTCTACGACCAGGAACTGATATGGGCCAAGGGCTACGGCGTCCGCGACGTGGAGACCGGTGCAGCGACGACGCCCTCGACGGTGTTCCGTATCGGCTCGGTCACCAAGGTGTTCACCGCGGTGGCAATCATGCAACTGCGCGATCGAGGTCTGCTGCGGCTGGATGATCCGGTTTCGCAACACCTGCCATGGTTCTCGGTCGAGAGCCCGTTCGAGGGTGAGCCCGAGATCACCGTTCGCCACCTCTTGACGCACACCTCGGGTCTGCCCCGGGAGGCGGCCTTTCCCTATTGGACAACCCATGAATTTCCAACTCGCGAAGCGCTGCAGTCTGTGGTCCCCGGTCAGAGCGCCATTTTCCCACCGGCCGTGCGCTACAAATACTCCAACCTCGGTATCGCCCTGCTCGGCGAAATTGTCGCCACCGTCTCGGGAGATAACTACGCCGACTACCTGCAGAAGCAAGTGCTCGGGCCACTTGGGATGCTGCGCAGCAGTGCGGCTCCCGGCGACGCGCACCACCAGCAGATGACAACCGCTTACCTTCGCCGACTGGCTGATGGCTCCCGTGGGATCGCCGAGTATTACGACACCGGCGCCTTGGCCCCGGCAGCCAACATGGTGTCGACGATCGAAGATTTGGCCCGTTTTGCGGCGTTGCAGTTCAGCCAGGGATCTCGCGCTGAAGGCGCCCAAATTCTAAAGGCCAGCACGCTGCGCGAGATGCACCGGCCACATTGGGTCAAGACCGACTGGAGCGGCGGACGGGGGCTCGGCTTCTCCGTCTCCCGGCGCCAAGGCAAAACCTTTGTCTCCCACGGCGGCTGGGTGGCCGGTCATCGCACCCACTTCCTACTCGTGCCGAGTGAAAAGGTCGCCGTCATCGTCGCCACCAACGCTGACGATGGTAGCCCCAGTCAATTCAGCACCCGTGCGTACGACCTACTTGGCGCCGCGATCGCCCAAGCCACAACACCGGAACCCAAGGCCAAACCGTTCGATTCGGCCTGGCGTCAATACCTCGGCACCTACGCCGATCCTTGGGGCTGGGAGTACCAAGTTATGATTCTCCATCAGGAGTTGGTGATGTACGAACACAGCTACCCACCGGAAGACTCACCAACAGGAGGCCTGACACGCCTCGAACCGGTTTCCGAACATACCTTCCGCATGTCCGACGGCGAGTTGGTGGTATTCGAGATCAATAATCAAGGGGCCGTCGAACGAATCAAGCGGCGCTTCGACTACATCTATCCGGTGGTCGAGGCACAATGATCCATCTGCGCTACCGCACTATCGACCTCGAGTTGAAGCACACGTTCCGGCTCTCCCGTGGCGCCACGGACAAACGTCAGAATCTCATCGTCGAGCTCGAACACAAAGGTCTTGTCGGCCTCGGCGAGGCTGCACCGATCCCTCACTATCAACAGGATTGTGCTTCAGCTGCGGATGCGGTGGACGCCATGGTCCGCAAGCTGGGTGATCCTCGGGCGTTCGACTCAGCAGCTAGGCAAGTAGCGGTCACGGGCCAGCCGGCGGCAGAAGCAGCGGTCGACATGGCGCTCCGCGATCTTGCCGGCAAACGCCTGGAGACGCCGCTGTATGAACTCATGGGCATCGATCCAACTTCAATGCCCATCACCTCGTTCACGATCGGCATGGACCGACCAGAAGTGGTCATGCGCAAGGTCCGTGAGGCAAAGGCTTTCGCGGCGTTCAAGGTCAAGATGGGCTCGGATCAGGATCGGCCCATGTTGGAAGCCGTTCGTCGTGCAACCAAGCGACCGATCCGCGTCGACGCCAACGAAGGGTGGACCTTCGACGAGGCGCTGTCGCGCTTGGAGTGGCTGCAAGAGATGGGTGTCGAGTTGGTGGAACAACCCTTGCCTGCGTCCCAGCTCGCAGAGTCCCGCGAGCTGCGTCATGCCAGCCCACTGCCGATCATCGCTGATGAAAGTGTCCACACTGCAGCGGACATCCCACGCCTCGCCGGGGCGTTCGACGGTATCAACATCAAGCTGATGAAATGCGGCGGCATCGGCGAGGCTATGCACATGATCGCGGTGGCACGTGCCCACGGTTTGAAGGTCATGCTCGGCTGCATGATCGAATCGTCGTTGGCCATCACCGCTGCCGCCCACCTGGCACCGCTGGTCGACTACGTCGATCTCGATGGGCATCTGCTGATCAAAGACGATCCCTTCGTCGGCGCGATCGTCGAGAAGGGTCGATTGGTCCTGCCGACTGGGCCGGGGCTGGGCGTGGAGCCTAAGCCCCGATCCCAGGGTTGACACCCTGGGCTACCGGATGCCGCCCTACCGGGCTCCGGAAGAAGAAGAAGAAGAAGAAGAAGAAAGAGAAGGAGAAGAGGAAAGAGAAGGAGAAGGAGAAGAAGATCCCCCGGGCTACCGGATGCCGCCCTCCGGAAGGGGATCCCGTTGCACTCTGGAATGGGGCAACGGAGTAGAATTACGGGTATGGGTCATAGCTATACCTGCCTCAAATACCACATTGTCTTCGCGACGAAGTATCGGATGCCGCTGATTTCGGTAGCGCACGAGGCGGCGCTGTATGCATATATTGGTGGTGTCATCTGGAACAAGAAGGGGCGGATGCTCGAGGTCAATGGCATCGAGGATCACGTCCACGTTCTGGCGAGTGTTCCTGCGGCACAATCCGTCGCGACGATGGTTGCCGCGATCAAGGCGAACTCGTCGAGTTATGGCAAGGATCTAATGCAGAATCCAGACTTCTTCTGGCAGGGTGGATATGCGGCGTTTGCGGTGAGCGAATCGCAAGTTCCCAAGGTACGTCGCTACATTCAGGGCCAAAAGACACATCATGCCAACAACAGCTACGAGCAAGAGATTTACACGCTGTTCCAGCGGCACGGAATCCAAGGTGCCGAATCCTTCTTGAAGGCCGAGCCACCGACCGAAGAGTCTTAGGGATTTGGTGGGCTTCTTCCTCCGGAGCCCGGAGGGCGGCATCCGGTAGCCCAGGGTGTCAACCCTGGGATTCGGAGATTCCCTCTCTTCCTCCGGAGCCCGGAGGGCGGCATCCGGTAGC
>JAJCXO010000133.1 GCA_029263395.1 Acidobacteriota bacterium
GGTGGAGATGGTGATGCCCGGTGACAATGTGAGCTTGGCAGTGGAGCTGATTGCTCCTGTTGCCATGGAGAAGGGTGTCCGCTTCGCGATTCGCGAAGGTGGACGCACTATCGGTGCCGGCACGGTTGCCGACATCGTCGAGTGAGCAAGTACCGGTTACAAGACCCCGAGATCAGGTAAAGGCGAGAGGACTACCGATGGTCAACGACAAGATTCGTATCCGACTCAAGGCATTCGATTATCGAATCCTGGATACTTCCACCTATGAGATCGTCGATACAGCCCGGCGCACCGGCGCCAGGGTGGTGGGCCCGATCCCTTTGCCCACTCACATATCCCGGTATACGGTGAACCGTTCACCACACGTCGACAAGAAGTCGCGTGAGCAATTCGAAATTCGTACTCACAAGCGTCTCCTCGACATCTACGACCCGACGAGTCACACCGTCGATGCGTTGATGAAACTCGAGTTGCCAGCCGGTGTAGACGTGGAGATCAAGCTATAGCGGATGTCGCTTTTCCGGTGATACGAGGCCGAACAACGTGGCGAACTGGCTCGAAGAGAAGCAGTAGTTGCGTGTCAAGTTCGGTTTCCTGCCGGAGGGTGATGCCCGCTAGAACTGGAGGAGTGACCGTATGAAAGGCATCCTCGGCATTAAAGTAGGAATGACGCAGATCTTCGCAGAGGATGGCAAGGTCGTTCCGGTGACGGTAGTCAAAGCTGGTCCATGTCGTGTGGTTCAGCGAAAGACTTCCGAAGTGGATGGCTACGAGGCCGTGCAGATCGGCATCGTGGAAGAGAAGGCGCCGCGTAAAGTCACCAAGGCCCGTCGGGGTCATTTTGACAAAGCGGGTGTGGACCCAATGCGCCGGCTAGTCGAGTTTCGAGTCGAAGACTCAGACCCAGCGAAGCCAGGAGATCAAGTACAGGCTTCGGTGTTTCAGGAAGACGACTATGTCGATGTCGTCGGAACGTCAAAGGGTAAGGGGTTTCAGGGCGTCATAAAACGTCATGGTTTTGGTGGTGGCAAGGCGACCCATGGCTCGATGTTCCATCGAGCTCCAGGGTCAATCGGTCAGGCTTCATACCCCTCGCGTGTTTTTCCTGGCGTCAAGTTGCCTGGTCGGATGGGTGGCAAACGGGTTACTGTGAAGAATCTTCAGATCGTCAAGGTCAACGAGGAAGAGAACCTCATCTATTTGAGGGGCGCAGTTCCCGGAGCGCGCAACAGTTACGTTGCTCTGCACGAGGCCAAGCGCGGCTGAGCGCTCGAGGAAAAGGCAAAAGATCATGAAGATCACAGTCAAAAATCTCAGTAATGAGACCGTCGGCGAACTCGAGCTGCCCGAAAAGGTGTTCGACTATCCCTACAAAGAGCATCTCATCCATACGGCGGTCCGAGCTGTTCAAGCGGCGAAGCGCCGTGGGACGCACAAGACCAAAGTACGATCAGAGGTTGCTGGTTCGGGACGCAAACTCTGGCGCCAGAAGGGCACGGGTCGGTCTCGTGTCGGCGAAGCGCGGACCGGCATTCGGCGTGGTGGTGGCACTATTCATGGGCCGCAGCCTAGGTCCTATGCGTTCGATATGAGTGTCCGCGAGAAGAAGAGCGCGTTGAAGTCAGCTTTGTCGCGCAAGTTAGCGACCGATGAGATCGTAGTGCTCGAAGACATGGAGCTAGAGACGCATAAAACGGCTTCCTTGATCCGAAATCTTTCGGGCCTTGGAGTCGATAGGCGGGTGCTGCTCGTCGACTCGCGCGACAACGAGACGCTGCAGCGTGCGTCACGTAACAATCCCAAGGTCAAAATGGTCGATGCGCTGGGGGTCAACGTTTACGATGTCGTAGACAACGATCACGTCATCTTTAGCCGAGCGGCAGTCTCGACCTTGGTAGAGGTGTTGAGCCGATGAGAGTACAAGACATCATCCGTAGGCCGCTGATTACCGAGAAGACGACGTTGCAGCGCGAATTAGCGAACACCTATGCCTTCGAGGTTGCTATCGGCGCCAATAAGGTCGAAGTGCGTCGGGCTGTGGAGACGCAGTTCAAGGTCAAAGTTGCCGAAGTGCGTATCGCTCGTATGCATGGCAAAGAGCGTCGCCAAGGTCGGTTCGTCGGCCGTCAGCCGGACTGGAAGAAGGCTGTCGTTCGGCTCGCCGATGGCGAGAAACAGATCGAGTTCTTCGAGGGAGCATAGTCATGGGTATCAGGTACTACAGGCCCACTAGCCCGGGAACGCGTTTCAAGACCTCGCCAACGTTCGAGGAGGTTACCTCTGAGAACAATCCGCTCAAGAGCCTAACCAAAGGTATAAAGCGGATCGGCGGACGCAATAATCGCGGTCGTACAACGGTCCGATTTCGTGGCGGCGGTCACAAGCGGCGCTACAGAGCGGTCGACTTTCGTCGCGACAAACATGGCATACCAGCCAAGGTTGCGTCAGTCGAGTACGACCCTAATCGCTCGGCGCGAATCGCCTTGTTGCACTATGCAGACGGCGAGAAGCGTTACATCCTGTGGCCCGAAAAGCTTGCGATCGGTGCGACGGTGATGTCGGGTCCGGGTTCGGATATCGATCCTGGTAACGCGCTACCGTTGCGCGAAATCCCGCTCGGTACTCTGATTCACAATGTCGAGCTCAAGATCGGCAAAGGTGGGCAGATGATTCGCAGCGCTGGCTCTTCGGGACAGCTGATGGCCAAGTCTGACGACTATGCGCAAGTGAAGTTGCCTTCCGGCGAAGTGCGGCGAGTCCATCTCAACTGCTACGCTACGATCGGCTTGGTGGGTAATTCTGATCACGAAATCATCAAGCTTGGTAAAGCCGGCCGGAAGCGCTGGCTTGGTCGTAGGCCTCACAACCGTGGGGTGACGATGAACCCGGTCGATCATCCGATGGGTGGTGGTGAAGGCCGGTCGTCTGGAGGTCGTCATCCTTGTACACCTTGGGGTGTGCCGACCAAGGGCTATAAGACACGGAACAACAAACGGACCGATCGCATGATCGTGCGGCGGCGCAATAAGCGTTAGGGAGCCGAAGCCATGGCCAGGTCACTAAAAAAAGGTTTCTTCGTTGACGCGTCACTGCAGAAAAAAGTCGACGCGATGAATGACACGGGACAAAAACGTGTCGTCAAAACATGGTCGCGCCGCTCGACGGTGACGCCAGATATGGTCGGCCATACGATCGCGGTTCACAACGGCATCAAGTTCATACCGGTTTACGTCAGCGAGAACATGGTCGGGCACAAGCTCGGCGAGTTTGCGATGACACGCACTTTCCGAGGCCATGCTGGTGGCAAGAAGGAGCGCATGGCCGGACCGCGGCGCTGAGCGAGGAGAGTATAGATGGAAGTAACAGCCAGACTCCGCCACTTACAGGCGGCGCCTAGAAAGGTGCGGTTGGTGGTCGACCTGATCCGCGGCAGAGATGTCGAGGAAGCAGTGTCGATCCTTCGTCACACCAAAAAGCGTTCGGCGCGTTCGGTCGAGAAGCTCTTGCGTTCGGCGATCGCCAATGCTGAGAATCACGACGATGAGGTCGATATCGATCGGCTCTACGTCAAAGAAGTTTTCGTTGACGGTGGGCCTGCTCTAAAGCGCATCTGGTTCACCACGATGGGCCGCGCCTACCGGAAGTTGAAGCGACAAAGTCACGTCACGATAAAGCTCGACACCCGTCCGGAAGGTGAAGAGACCGGCCGAAGGAGATAACGGTGGGACAGAAGACGCATCCATACGGCTTTCGCTTGTCCTACAACAAGACCTGGCATTCACGTTGGTATGCCTCTGGGGCTTATGCCAGTCACTTGCACCAGGATCTTGACCTGCGTCGTCGACTCAAACGACGGTTGTCGCACGCTGCGGTCAGCGAAATCGACATCGAGCGGGCGGCAGATCGCCTACGGGTCACAATTTACACCGCCCGACCCGGCATCATAATTGGGCGCAAGGGAACCGAGGTCGACAAGTTGCGAGACGATCTGCGCAAGGCCACTGGCCGCGAGGTCCACATCAACATCCAAGAGATCCAACGCCCTGAGCTCGATGCTCAATTGGTGGCGTTCTCGATCGCTGGGCAACTTGAGCGGCGAGTCTCTTTTCGAAGAGTGATGAAGAAATCCATGGAATCGTCCTTCCGTTTCGGAGCGAAAGGTGTCAAGATCATGGTTTCCGGCCGCTTGGGAGGTGCAGAAATTGCGCGTCGTGAGTGGTACCAGGAAGGTCGTCTCCCTCTCCACACTCTAAAAGCTGATATCGACTACGGAACCGCCGAAGCGCGGACCACTTATGGCGTGATCGGCGTCAAGGTCTGGGTCTACAAGGGAGACCTTCTCAAGGAGAAAGCGCGCCGCGCGGGCGCCTAAAGAGTCGAGGTAGTGAACGATGTTGATGCCCAAAAAAGTAAAGTTCCGAAAGCATCATCGGGGCCGGATGAGGGGTCGCGCCAAGGGTGGCGATCGCCTCGCCTTCGGTGACTTCGGTCTGCAGGTGCTCGAGCCTGGCTGGGTCACTGCCCGCCAAATCGAGGCGGCTCGTGTCGCAATAACCCGCCATATCAAGCGTGGTGGGAAAGTTTGGATTCGTGTCTTCCCCGACAAGCCGATCACCAAGAAGCCGCTCGAAACCCGAATGGGTAAGGGCAAGGGGCCGCCAGACCAATGGGTCGCGGTTGTAAAGCCGGGGCGGGTGCTCTACGAGCTTGAAGGGGTTAGTGAAGAGCTGGCAAAGTCTGCGATCCGGTTAGCTTCGCAGAAGTTGGCTCTCAAGACGAGATTCGTCTCTCGCCATCAAGTTGCTCACGTCCAGTAGAAGTTAGGAGTCGATAATGAAGGCTTCGGCGATGCGCGAGATGACACTCGAAGAATTGCAAGACAAAGAAAACGAGCTGGCGCAACAGCTCTTTGTCCTCAGATTGCAGAAGGTGACGGGTCAGGTCGAGAATCCGAGCAAGATCCAAGAGGCACGTCGCGATCTAGCTCGAGTTTTGACGATTGTGCGCGAGAAAGATCTCGCTTCCTGACCGGCCGATATACGCAAGAAGGCCAAGAGAGTACTGAGTTCAGCGGGGAATTAGGACATGGTAGAGACGACGAACAACGCAGGCGGCCGACGGCAAAATCTCATCGGGATCGTCGTTGGCGACAAGATGGACAAGACCGTCACCGTGGCGGTAGAGCGCACGTTCATGCATCGGCTCTATCAGCGCTACTTGAAACGGACCTCGAAATTTGCAGCCCATGATGAGAACAACGACTGCCGCGTCGGCGACCGGGTTCAGATCGTGGCGACTCGACCCCTATCGAAGCGAAAGCGTTGGCAAGTGCGTGAGATTCTCGAGCGCGCCAAGTAGAGGTGAACGATGATTCAGATGGGAACAGTCCTCGATGTTGCAGATAATTCCGGGGCCAAGAAAGTTGGGTGTATCACCATCATGGGTGGTTCGTCCGGGCAGTACGGGAGTTTGGGCGACATCATCACCGCCTCGGTCAAGGAGGCGCTGCCTGACGGTACGGTCAAGAAGGGTGAGGTCGTCAAGGCAGTTATCGTCCGGACTCGCAAGGCCTATAGGCGCAAAGATGGGTCCTACATTCGGTTCGATACCAACTCTGCGGTTTTGATCGATGCTCAGCGGGAGCCCGTTGGAACTCGTGTTTTCGGTCCAGTAGCCCGAGAGTTGCGCGAGAAGAGATTCATGAAGATTGTCTCGTTGGCGCCCGAGGTGCTCTGAGGCCGCTGTTTTCGTTTTGAGGTAGGAAGAAATGCCGAAGGTCAAGATCAGAAAAAACGATCAGGTAGTGGTCCTGGCAGGGCGCGATCGCGACGCCAGGGGCAAAGTACTCCGGGTGCAGCCGGCCGATGGCACGGCCATTGTCGAGCGCATCAACTTGGTCAAGAAGCACACTCGTCCCAACCCGCAGAAGCAGGTGCAGGGCGGCGTTCTCGAGCGTGAAGCTCCGATCAAGCTCTCGAAGCTGATGGTGGTTTGCCCCGAATGTGGGAAGCCGGCGCGTATGGGGCGGCGACGCCTCGAAGATGGTAAAGGGGTCCGCGTCTGCAAAAAATGCAGCGCGACGTTGAGCAGCTAGCGCTCGAGCGAGGATTGAACCAATGGCCAAGAAAAAAGCCAGCCAAGAAAGTCCCGAGGCGGCCAAAGGGGCAGAGTCGAAATACGTGCCTCGGTTGAAGGCGCGCTACGTCGATGACATTGTGCCGAAGCTTCAGCAGGAATTCGGTATCGACAACGTGTGCGCAGTGCCGCGTATCGACAAGATGTCCCTGAACATCGGGTTAGGCGAAGCGAGCCGAAACTTCAAGCTGCTCGAGGCGGCGCAAGTCGAACTCACAGCGATCGCCGGCCAGGCCGCAACGATAACCCGTGCCAAGAAGTCTATCGCCGCATTCAAGCTGCGGGAGGGGACACCGATCGGTTGTCGGGTCACCCTGCGTGGGCGCCAGATGTGGGATTTCCTGGACCGTCTGATCTCAATGGCGTTGCCGCGGGTCCGAGATTTTCGCGGCGTGTCGAGCAAGAGCTTCGATGGACGCGGGAACTACACCCTGGGAGTTCGCGAGCACATGATCTTCCCAGAAGTCGATACCAATAGGGTTGAGGCCTCCAAGGGGATGAACATCACGATCGTCACTTCTGGTAGCAATGACGAACAAACCCTATTCATGCTCAAAGAGCTCGGCATGCCGTTTGCGCTGCCGTCTAACGGTTGAGCCACAGATTTAGATTCGATTCGGAAGTAGACCACGGAGGATATGGTGGCAACTAAAGCGAAAATCGCAAAAACACACAAATCACTCAAGTTCAAGGTGCGTGCGCGCAACCGTTGCGGTGTTTGTGGACGTCCACGAAGCTTTATGCGCAAATTCGCTTTGTGCCGCATTTGTTTCCGGCAACTAGCACTTCAGGGCTATCTGCCCGGAGTGATCAAGGCGAGTTGGTGATCAGGAGTCTGCGGTCGGGCACACGCTAGGCCGGAGTACAGGAGAGTAACGAGATGAGCATGACAGACCCGATAGCGGATCTCTTGACCCGAATGCGCAACGCATTGACGGCGAAGCACGATCGTTTGGACGTGCCGCACTCTAAGCTGAAGACCAGCCTGTGCGGCGTGCTCAAGAGTGAGGGCTTCATCGATGATTATGAGGTTGTCGAGGATCCACCTCAGGACACGCTGAGGATTTTTTTGCGTTACAACGCGGAAGGCGTTCCAGCCGCCCGACGTTTGACACGCGTTTCGAAACCCGGGCGTCGTGTTTATCGCGGTGCCGACGACATCAAGCCGGTACTAAATGGCCTGGGTGTCGCCATCGTTTCAACCTCCGCTGGCTTGATGAGCGATCGACAAGCCCGTGCCCAGCGCATCGGCGGCGAGATAGTCTGCGAACTCTGGTAGATCAGGATAGGTCGTCATAGCGGCCGCCAATCACCATCGCCAGCAGATCAGTAGAAGATTAGCGTCAGTAAGGACTCTAGACATGTCGCGAATAGGACTACAGCCGATCTCGGTCCCGAAAGGAGCCAAGATCTCAATAGAAGGCGGTCTTTTCATCGCCGAGGGCCCGAAAGGGCGTGTGACGCACAAGGTGTTCTCCGAGTGTCCTGTCACCTTCGAAGATGGCACCGTCAAGGTCAGTAGAATCAACGATTCGGGGCCGGTCCGAGCGAAGCATGGCCTTTCTCGGGCCCTGTTCGCCAACGCGGTTAATGGCGTCGTCGACGGCTTCAAGAAAGAGCTAGAGGTGGTCGGTGTCGGCTACCGTGGCGATGTCAAGAATCGTGAAATCCACTTCGCGCTCGGCTATTCTCATCCGGTGATCTTCCCGATACCCGATGGGATCGAAATCGAGATCGACAAGAAGAACAAGATCACGATCCAGGGAGCGGATCGCCAGCAGGTCGGACAAGTCGCGGCGGAAATCCGTCGCCTGCGGCCACCGGATCCCTATAAGGCGAAGGGCATTCGCTATAGCGACGAGATCATTCGGCGCAAGGTCGGTAAGGCCGGCGCTCGCTAGCTGGAGACTGGGATATGAGCGATTCTCACACCAAGCGGGTTCGTATCAAGCACATGCGCAGGACGCGTGCGCATCAACGTCTCCGCAACCGCATCAACGGAACGACCGAGCGGCCTCGGTTGGCGGTTTTCAAGAGCTTGCGCTACATCTATGCGCAAGTGATTGACGACCAAAATGGTCACACTGTGGCCCACGCCAGCTCGACAGAGCCAGAGCTCAAAGTCGGCGACGCTGGGTGCAATATAGAGGCCGCACGCAAAGTCGGCGAGGCGGTTGCAGACCGCGCCAAAGCAAAGGGCGTCCAGCAGGTGGTCTTCGACCGCGGTGGCGCGATCTATCATGGCAAGGTGAAAGCGCTGGCGGATGGCGCACGTGCCAAAGGGCTGGAGTTTTAAACGTGGCTAGGAACTACGAACGCGACTCAGAGTTCTTCGAACAAGTCGTTCATATCAACCGTGTGACCAAGGTGGTCAAAGGCGGTAAGAACTTTTCTTTCTCCGCTCTGGTGGTGATCGGTGACGGCGCGGGTCGTGTCGGTTACGGTTCCGGCAAAGCGAAGGAAGTTCCGGTGGCGATCCGCAAGGGTATCGACATCGCAAAGAAGAGCTTGATAACGGTGCCGCTCAACGGGACAACAATTCCACACGAGGTGCTGGGCGTCTTCGGTGCGGGACGGGTGCTTATGAAGCCCGCCTCTCCGGGTACTGGCGTGATTGCCGGTGGTGCGGTCCGTGCAGTGATCGAGTGTGCCGGCGTCCAAGACATCTTGACGAAGTCACTCGGTACGACCAATCCTCAGAATGTTGTGAAGGCGACGTTCAAGGGACTGCTCAGCCTAAGGACTGAAGAATCCGTCAAACGACTTCGAGGCCAGGAACTGACTGAGGCTCCGGCCTCAGCCTAATGAGGAGCTCGCGGCGGCGCGAGGTGAATAGAGCAATGGCGAACGAGAAAAAGACTCTCCGGATCGAGCAGTTCAAGAGCCCGATCGGATATGCGAAGACTCAGAGAGAAGTCCTGCGGAGCCTTGGTCTGCGGCGCATCCGACATGTTGTGGAGCGTGAAGATAGTCCAGCAGTGCGGGGCATGGTCAAGAAGATCGCACATCTCGTCCGCATCGTAGAGGAGGCATCATGAAGCTTCACGACTTGTCTCCGGCCAAAGGTAGCCGCCGGGCTCGCAAACGCCTAGGCCGAGGTCCAGGCTCCGGTACTGGCAAAACGGCGGGTCGCGGCCATAAGGGGCAGAAGTCCCGTAGCGGCTACAGCCGACGGCTGGGATTTGAAGGCGGCCAGATGCCGCTCGTACGCCGTGTACCGAAACGTGGTTTCACAAACATCTTCCGCAAGGAAGTCGCTATCGTGAATCTGCGCGATCTGGTCGACTTCGAGGGTGAAGTCAATCCAGAGACTCTTCTCGAGAGAGGTTTGGTCCGTCGAGGCTTGGCGGTCAAGATTCTCGGTGATGGTGAGATCGGTGCGGCATTGCAAGTTAAGGCCCATCGATTCAGCCGTTCTGCTCGCGAGAAGATCGAAGCAGCAGGCGGTAGCTGTGAGGAACTTGGCCAGTGATCGAGAGTTTTCGCAATATCCTGGCGATTCCGGACCTGCGCAAGCGACTGCTGTTCGTCTTTGCGCTGTTGGCCGTTTACCGGGTTGGCTGCATTATTCCGACTCCTGGAGTTAATCCGGAGGCGCTGATCGAGATCATGGAGCAAGCTCGCAATACGATGCTGGGCTTCTTCAACACGTTCACGGGCGGTAGCCTGGAGCGTGCAGCGGTGTTCGCTTTGGGGATTATGCCCTACATCACCTCGTCGATCATTTTGCAGCTGCTGACCGTCGTGTGGCCTTACCTGGAGAAGCTGTCCAAGGAAGGCGAATTGGGACGCCGTAAGATCACCCAATACACTCGCTACGGCACCTTGGTGGTGGCGTTGGTCCAGTCTGCGGGCATCTCGTACTCCGTCGAAGGCTTTCGTACGCCCGGAGGTATGCCTCTGGTCCCCGATCCAGGTTGGGGATTCCGGTTGATGACGATCCTCACGCTGTGCACTGGCTGTGCTTTTGTGATGTGGCTGGGTGAGCAGATTTCGGAGCGTGGAATTGGCAACGGTATCTCGTTGATCATCTTCGCCGGCATCGTGATTGGTTTGCCAGGTGCGGTCGCCGATACCTTCACGCAGATTCAGACCGGAAATCTCAACCCGATTGCGATTTTCGTGTTGATAGTTTTCATGTTGGTGGTAACCGGTTTCATCGTCTTCATGGAGCGATCGCAGCGGCGGATCCCGGTGCAATACGCCAAACGAGTGGTGGGCCGGAAGGTGATGGGTGGGCAGAACACCTACTTGCCGCTGAGAGTCAACACTGGTGGTGTAATCCCGGTGATCTTCGCTAGTTCAGTCGTCATGGTGCCGCCGACGATCGCACGCCTGTTTGAGGCCGAGTGGTTGCAGAACCTTGCTGACGCCATTAGCTGGGGGCAGCCGATCTACTACCTCCTCTACATCGGGGCGATCGTTTTCTTCTGCTATTTCTACGTATCGATCATCTTCAATCCGCAAGATACAGCCGAGAACATGCGGAAGTATGGTGGGTTCATTCCGGGCATTCGCTCTGGACGCCGCACCGCCGAGTACATCGATCGCATTCTCACCCGATTGACCATGATTGGCGCGTTGTACCTGGCGGCTGTGTCTATCATTCCTGAGCTGCTGTTGTTCGGCTTCAAGGTTAGTGGAATACCGTTTATTGGCGGCTGGCTCGACAGCATCGTGCCGGCCTTCATCACTCAGGGGTTGGGTATCAACTTCTACTTTGGTGGCACCTCACTGCTGATCATCGTCGGTGTTGCAATGGACTTCGTGCAGCAGGTCGAGAGTCAACTGGTGATGCGCAACTACGACGGTTTCTTGAAGAAAGGGCGCCTCCGTGGCCGACGCTAAGCGCCGCATCGTCTTCTTGGGTCCCCCAAATTCTGGGAAAGGCACCCAAGCTGAGATTTTGGCCAAGGATCTTGGTATCCCGGCAATTTCGACCGGGGAAATGCTGCGTGTAGCCGTGGCGGCCGGCAGCAGCTTGGGCAACCGGGTCCAAGACGTCATGAACCGTGGTGATTTGGTGAACGATGGCTTGATGGCCGAGGTGATTCGAGATCGACTCAGCCAAGCTGATGCAGCTTCTGGTTTCTTGCTGGATGGTTACCCTCGCACGACAGTCCAAGCGGCGACGCTGGATGAGATCCTCGGCGAGATGCGAGCTGAACTCGACGATGTTGTTTTGATCGATGCACCGGAAGAAGTCTTGGTTGCCCGGGCTCTCGGGCGTGGTCGCGCAGATGATCGGGAAGATGTTGTTCACGAACGGCTCCGGATCTACCGTGAGAAGACTGCCCCTCTGATCGAATTCTTTGAGGTCAAGGGACTTCTCCGGCGAATCAGTGGGGACCAACCCATCGAAGAAGTTTCCCGTCAGGTGAAGGCTTCGATGGGAGCGACCGTTGGATAGAGATCCGCTAAAACTTTTGCCTGAGAATGTGAACGACTGGACGAGCTTATGCCCAAAGAAGATGCAATAGAGGTCGAGGCAGTAGTCAGTGAGACGCTGCCCAATGCGATGTTCCGGGTCGAACTCGAGAACAAGCATCAGGTGCTGGCTCACATCTCCGGCAAGATGCGTAAGCACTTCATCCGCATACTGCCGGGTGATCGTGTGTTGGTGGAGCTCTCGCCCTACGACCTGAACCGCGGTCGGATCATCTACCGATTGAAATGATAGGCCGCGAAAGACTAGAGGTGAAGCAATGAAAGTGCGCGCATCAGTGAAACGTATGTGTTCGAAGTGCAAGGTCATTCGGCGGCGCGGTGTCGTTCGAGTCCTCTGCGAGAATCCCAAGCACAAGCAGCGTCAGGGGTAGAGCGATGGCACGGATTGCTGGGGTTGACCTGCCCCCGAACAAACAGGTTTGGATCGGACTGACTTACATCCACGGGATCGGTGTCGCACGTGCGAAGACGATCCTTTCTGCAGCCGAGGTCGAAGAAACGGTAAAGGTCAAGGATCTTACCGAGGACGAAGCGCGGAAGATCCGTAAGATCGTTCAGGACGAAGGCCGAGTCGAAGGTGACCTGCGTAAAGAGGTCGTTCAGAATATTCGGCGCCTGATGGAAATCGGCTGCTATCGAGGCGTTCGCCATCGTCGCGGGCTGCCTGCCCGTGGGCAGCGGACCCACACCAACGCGCGAACCCGGAAGGGTCCGAAACGGATGACCATCGCTGGTAAGCGATTGGTCAGGAAGTAGAACTGGTAGGGGCGGCATATGGCTACAGGAAAATCGGACAAGAAGCCCGGTAAGAAGAAAGACAAGCGTGTGGTACCACACGCGTTGGCGGTGATCCACGCAACGTTCAACAATACCCAGGTGTCCATCGCAGACCCCGAAGGTAATGTGCTGGGTTGGGCATCAGCCGGCAAGGCTGGTTTCAAGGGCTCCCGTAAGGGAACACCGTTTGCGGCTCAGTTGGCAGGCAAGGAAGCGGGTACTGTGGCGAGAGGTGTGGGCGTGAGATCAGTTGATGTACTGGTCAAGGGTCCTGGCGGTGGTCGCGAGTCGGCAATCCGCGCTCTGCAGAGCACCGGCATCAACGTCAACTCGATTAGGGATATCACCCCTATCCCTCACAACGGATGCCGACCGCGTAAGCGTCGTCGGGTCTGAGGGGTAGAACCATAACATTGGATTCGACGTGCTTCCCGGGTGTGCCGGGGAGTTGCTTTGTAGACTCTGTAAAGCTTGCGTCCCGTAGCTTCGGGGCCTTTTAGGATCCGAAGGAGAGAACGTTGGCTAGATACACTGGTTCCGTTTGCCGGCTTTGCCGCAGGGAACGGATGAAGTTGTTTCTCAAAGGCGATCGTTGCTTCAAAGAGAAGTGTGCGATCGAACGCCGTGCATACCCACCCGGCCAACACGGTCAGCGCCGCGGGCGTCGCACCTTGGGCTACGGTTTGCAGCTGCGAGAAAAGCAAAAGGTCAAGCGCATCTACGGCATTCAAGAGCGCCAGTTTCGGACCTACTTTCAGAAGGCGGACCGGAAAAAGGGAATTACCGGTGAGAATCTGCTCATCTCCCTAGAACGCCGGTTGGACAACATCGTATTCAGCCTGGGTTTCGGGGCCTCCCGATCACAGGGGCGACAGTTGGTTCGTCACGGCCACATTCTTGTGGACGGCAAGAAGATCAATATACCTTCCTATCAGGTCAAGGTAGATCAGGTCATCTCCGTCAAAGAGGCTAGTCGGAAGAACGACTTCATTCGGGCGAGTGTCGAGACGGCTCGTGGTCGCGGAGTGCCTGAGTGGCTCGAGCTAGATCCCGAAAATTTCAGTGGAAAGGTTTTGAGTCTGCCGGACCGAGAGCAGATTAAAATTCCGATCCAAGAGCAGCTAATCGTTGAGCTCTACAGCCGCTAGATTAGTCCACGGTTCAATCCAACATCGGGTCATTTTTTTCCTGAGGAAGGAGCTCCTCTAATGCTGTGGAAAGGTTTTCAGCGCCCAAAGCGCATTGATATTGATAGAGAGACCGCTACTCCGACGTTTGCTCGCTTTACGGCGCAACCGTTCGAGCGCGGTTTCGGAACGACGATTGGCAATGCCTTACGTCGTTCTCTTTTGTCTTCGATTGAAGGGGCGGCAGCGACTGCTATCCAGATCGAAGGCGTCTTGCACGAGTTTTCGTCCATCCCGGGGGTGGTTGAGGATGTGACCGACATCATCCTCAACTTACGCGACATACCGTTCAGTCTGCATTCGGAAGAGCCGAAGGTGATGACTCTGGATATGGTCGGTCCGGGTGTGGTGACGGCTGGCGATATGGTGGGTGATCCGGCTGTCGAGATTTGCGATCCGGATCTTCCGATCGCCACGCTCAACGAAGAAGGGCACCTCAAGATGGAGGTGCAGATCAAGCAGGGACGTGGATACGTCACTGCTGACAAGAACTTCGACGAGACGATGGGAATCGGTTGGATTCCGGTCGACTCGGTACACAGCCCGGTCAAACGCGTGAACTTCAAAGTTGAATCTGCACGTGTTGGTCGAGCGACGGACTACGAGCGTCTGTCTCTGGAGGTATTCACCAACGGGACGTTGCCACCAGAGGAAACGGTTTCGCTGGCGGCAATGTTGCTACGCGATCATCTCGGCATCTTCACCCATGCGGAGGAAAGCCTCCGTGAGGATACACCGCTGGTGGCCAACGAAGAGTTGAGCGGCCTCGACAAGCTGTTGTCGAAGTCGATCGACGAGCTCGATTTGTCGGTTCGGTCGGCGAATTGCCTCAAGAACGCTAACATTCACACCTTGCGTGACCTCGTTCGTCGAGGCGAGCGCGAGATGCTCGAGACCAAGAACTTCGGCAAGAAATCCCTCGAGGAATTGCAGGAAGTTCTCGGTACGCTGGGGCTCCATTTCGGCATGGACGTTCCCGAGCACGCACCCGGAGCGGGTGTCGAGGCCTCGGCCTGATCTCTCAAAGGAGACAATCATGCGTCACGCTGTTCATGGCCGGAAACTAGGCCGAACGAGTGCCCATCGTCGGGCAATGTTTCGGAACCAGTTGGCGTCGTTGGTGGAGCATGAGCGCATCATCACGACCGTTGAGAAAGCCAAAGAAATGCGGCCGATTTTCGAGAAAGCCATTACTCAGGGCAAGCGAGGAACCTTGCATGCCCGCCGACGAGTACGGCGGTTTCTCTCGAATCGACATCTGGTGAAGAAGCTATTCGACGACATCGCACCACGCTTTGCCGATCGTGATGGTGGATACACCCGTATCACCAAACTTGGTCCTCGCAAGGGCGACGGTGCCGAGATGGCTGTACTCGAGCTGGTTGATTTCGAGCTTGGTAAAAAAGTCGCAGAGGTGAGCGATAAAAAATAGCAACTGTTCGCAGTTGCGACTTGGAGAAAGCGGTCGACGCCTAGCGTCGGCCGTTTTTTTATGCCTCGGCTCGGTCTACGGGTTGTCAGTGTCGACCACCTGATACCTTAGAGCGTGATGGCAGATGCACGCTCCAAGTCAGACGCCCTCCAGTCTTCTGCGCGCGAGACAACTCCGCGGCAGGAGCGAACAGGCGCCGACGACGCGCGTCAGCGCCATGTCCTAGCTCTTCTAGGGCAAGCGCTGAGCCTCGAAGATACCGCCCGCCTGCGGTTTCTCGATCAAGCCTGCGAGGGCGATCTTGCGACTCGCGCCGAGGTAGAGTCGCTGTTGGCAGAGGAAGGTGATCTGGGGGATGGCTTTCTCGAAGCCCCCACTAAGAAGAGCTCTCGTGAAGAGCGGCTTTCTGAGCTGAAGGGGAAACTCGCACCTGAGCGTCTAGGCCCTTATCGCGTGCTCGAGAAGCTTGGTCGTGGCGGCATGGGGACAGTTTATCTTGGTGAGCAGGAGCGGCCCGTGCGTCGACGAGTGGCACTCAAAGTCACCGATGCAATGCACCATAGGCGGCAGGGCAAGCGCTTTATCGCCGAGTGCCAGGCTCTAGCTCGCCTCAACCATCCCAACGTCGCTTCTTTGTACGAGGTTGGGGAGACCGAAGAGGGGTACCCATACGTTGCTATGGAGTTGGTCGAAGGTGCTGCAATTGATCGTTGGTGCGACCAACGAAAACTCTCGTTGCGTCAACGTATCGAGCTTTTCATCGGTACTTGTGCGGGGGTCCGCCACGCTCACGAGAAGGGGATTTTGCACCGCGATCTGAAACCTTCGAACATTCTGGTTACCGAGGTCGACGGCCAGGCAACTTCGAAAGTTATCGATTTTGGAATTGCCCGCGCTCTGGACGAGCCACTGCTCAAGGACATCCAGATGACCATGGATCATCAACTGGTCGGCTCTCCTGCCTACATGAGTCCTGAAGTGGCTGCTGGTGAACGTGACATCGACACCAGGAGCGACGTTTACTCGTTGGGGCTTGTGCTCTACAAGCTCGTGGTAGGAGTGCTACCGTTCGAGGTTGATAACGAAACCCTAGCGACCCTCCTAGAGAGGCTCTCACGAGCAGATATCGAGCCACCCATCGCCCGCTTTTCAAGTCTCGATGATAAGCGTCAACAGAAAATCGCCAAAGATCGGAGTCTTACGGTCAAGGGCCTGATTCGGCGGGTCCACGGTGATCTCGAGGCGATTCTTCGGAAGGCGACTGCCCACGATAGGGAACCGCGCTACAGCTCTCCGGCGGACTTGGCGAGAGATCTCGAACGGCACCTCCGGAAGGTACCCATCGAGGCGCGGCCACGCACGGCGCCTTATCTCATTGGGCGATTCGTTCGCCGTCGGTTGGGGCTGGTGGCCTCGATTGGACTGCTCATCTGCGCTCTCGGGGTTGGCATCATTGCTCGAACCCTCGAAGCCCAACGTGCGATGCGAGCCTTGGATGAGAGCGAGGCGATCTCGAATTTCTTGATCAGTTTGCTAGAGGTCTCGGATCCGCGCCAGTCACAGGGAGAAACGTTGACCGCCAGAGAGCTACTCGATCGCGGGGCAGCTGAGATCCAATCCACCCTTCACGACCAGCCGTTGGCCAAGGCACGCTTCATGCGAACGATCGGGGGGATCTACCAGCAATTGGGACTTTATGAGCAGGCAGAGCCGCTACTCATAGAGGGGCTAGCCATCAAGGAAGAAGCGTACGACGCCGAGCATCCCGAACTGGCGCTAGATCTCGAAGAACTCGCGTCACTCTACCGATTGCAGGGCCGGTACGGGCCCGCAGAAGCGCTCTTTCAGCGCCTGGTCCTGATCCGCGAACGGCAGCCTGCTCGGCCCCTCGAACTGGCGTCAGCATTGTCTGGTTTGGGTCGCGTTTATCTAGAACAGGGTCTGTACCACGATGCCGAACCTTTGATCGAGCGGGCTCTCGAGCTCGAGGAGGGAGTACTGGGCGGTACCCATCCAGACCTTGCCGGAACGCTCGATGGCCTCGGGGCGGTGTACTACCGGCAAGGGCGGTTGGAGAAAGCCGAGTCGCTGCGCGTTCGTGCGCTGACGATTCGAGAGAAGTTTTTGGGACCAGACCATCCCGCTGTCGCCACTAGCCTCAACAACATAGCTGTGCTGTATCGGGCTACCGATCGCAATACCGAAGCCGAAGCTTATCTCCTTAGATCTCTCTACATCCGTGAACGAGTACTGGGTGCCGATCATCCCTATCTTGCCTCGAGCCTGAATAATCTAGGCGATCTGTATCGGTCCCAAGGTCGTCTTACCGAAGCCGAGCCTCTGCTGAAACGCGCCCTCGCCATCAAGCGGCAGGGTCTCGAACCGAACCATCCCCAGGTGGCCAACTCATTGTCGAATCTAGGGCTGCTCTACATGGACTCGAGGCGTTTCGCTGAGGCTGAAGATTTGATCCGGGAAGCGCTCGGCATTCGTAAGGAGGTTTTTGGCGTCGACCATGAAGAGACCGCGCAGACCGAGGCCAATCTCGCCGCAGCGCTGTACTCTCAAGGCAAAACAGACAAAGCTTTAGCCCTTTATGAGCGAGCTTGGCATGCCCTCAAGACGCTGAAGCGGAGCGATGACTCGGCATTTACTGACGTGATCGAAGCGTATGCGAGCTTGCTGCGTGAACTTGGGTTCAGTGCGGAAGCAGAACTCGTGGAGAACTCACGTCGTGGGCTGTAACCCCAGTCTGTCGGCATAACAGCCGAGGGCTGACCATGCGGCCTGCTTTGCCGATGCATCGGAGTCTGCTTCGTGGTGAACCGATAACACCTGGAGTCGACCACCTTTACGATCGGCCTTGAGATCAAAACGGGCCACAAGTCGATCACCTGCCAGGACCGGTAGGCAATAGTAGCCATAAACTCGCTGAGGCGCTGGCTTGAAGATCTCCAGGATCTGGTCGAAACCAAACAACATCTGGACCCGTTTCCGGTCCCAGAGTACCGGGTCAAAGGGCGACAACAGCACCCCGTGATCTTTCCGTGGGCGAATCCTCCGAAGCCGCGCCGCAAGCTCGATATCAGACGGCCGTATCCACCCTTCGAGTTTGCGGTGTTTGTCCAGTCGGAGAGCACACGGCTCAACCTTCCCAGCCTCCCGCAGCTCTTCGAGCGCTGTGTTGATCTCGGGTCGCAGATTGCGCAGGCGCCAGGTTGCAGCCAGGGTGCCGGTCTGGGCCCAGCCATGGCCAGCCAGAGCACGTAGAAGTAGGGTCTTGATGGCATCTTCGAAGGGAGTCTCCTCGGCCAGTACATCCGCCGGAATCACCCGTTCGGCAAGGTCGTAACTACGTTGAAAGTTCTTGCGCTCGCGGATCGCCAGCACGCCCGCCGACCACAACTGGTTGGCGATTTTCTTGGCTATCTTGAGGTCCCACCAACCACGACCACCTTGTCCTTCCAGGTCGACAGAGCGCAGCGGGCCCTCGGCACGGATTCTGGCCAACAGCTGATCGGAAACCTCAGGGTGTTTACTCGCCAGATCGCCCCACCATGGGTGAGCCTGAAAGGCCCGTCGACGAAAGGCGAACACCGGGTAAAGCTCCATCGGCAGCCAGCACGCCTCGTGGCCCCAATATTCGAACAGCGGCTCACCGGGTTGGAGCAGTTGCTCGGGCAGCTTAGCGTCCAGTCCTTCGAGCCGGGACAGCAGCACGAGGCCGTGGCTGCGAGCGCCGGCGATCGACACCGTGTCGAGCTGGAGGTAGCCGAATCGCCGGATAATCGCGTGCGCCCCTTGGCGAGCGCGTTTGCCGCGACCGCTGGCGCGGGTTGGCAAACCACTCCAGCGAGTTCCGAGGAGACCAGCCTGAGCCAATGCCAAACGTCGGGCTTCCCGAACTCCGATCGAGTCCATTAGCGTTTCCTCGGCTTGGTCCCCAATAAACTGCTCAGTCCAGCCTCGACCAGGCCAACACCGGTCCGGACGACATTCTGGGTCGTTTCTTGCAACACTTGAGTCGTTTCCTGGAGTACTTCAGAAGAAGGGATTGATGCCACGCCATCGAGCACTCCCTGCCGCACCTTGGCGCCGATGATCTCCCCGGCTTTTTCGGCTTCCTCATCAAGCGCTTCCCGCAGGCGTTCGACCGCGTCTTCGATCTGCGCGTCAACTTCGCGCCGGATCTTCTTTTCGAGGTATCGATCGAAGACATACGCCATCAGCGCAACCGTCATCAAACTCGAGAGTGTTGCGCCTGCCAGCGTGAAGAAAACGAGGTCCCACATCGGGTCAGTCGCTTGTGATGCGGACCCGTTGTCGGCTCTCGTAGATTTTCAGGTTGGTCATCAAACGCCGCATGACTTTACGATCGCCACCGATCGCCGCTTGTTGGATGAGTCCTCGTTGCCAGCGGATGGCCTCTTCAAACTGACCCAGCTCCGCCAACGCCATGCCAACGGTTTCCGCATGAACCAGCGAGTTTTCCAGCCCATAAGCCTTGCGAGCCAGGGCAACCGCGCGGCGACCGTTGCGAGCCGTGGTAGACGGAGATGTTGCCAATAGGCGTGCCAAAGTGTTGTTGAGTCCCGCGTGTTCCGGCGCAATCGTCAGTGCCAATTCGAGCCGCTCGCGGGCTGTCGTGAAGTCCTTTTCGAGGATCCACAGGCTGGCCTCGGACAGCCAAGCGGTGGTGTTCTCGGGATCGAGCTCGACCGCGCGGGCAAACAGCTCGAGGGCTTCTTCGCGATGATCGGTCAGCTGCAGCGCATTGGCGAGATTGGTGTAGGTGTCGCTTGATTCTGGCAAGAGCTCGGTGGCCTGTCGCCAGTAAACAATCGCTAAATCTGGTTGGCCGAGTCGCCACGTGAGCTTGCCGAGAGGATTGATCAGTTGCACCTTTTCCTCAGCAGGGATGTCGAGGTCCAAGCCTTCCCGATAGACCTTGGCCGCCGCCCGATCGTTCTTGTTCTCTTCATAAATCGACGCCAAGCCCAGCCGTGCCACCGTGTTCGTAGGCTCCTCGCTGAGCAACTTGAGCAGTTGCTGGATACCGGACTTGCTTTTGCCTTGGTGGTGCCAGGTCATCGCGGAGAGGTAGCGAGCGCGCGAGTTGCCCGGATCCAAACGGGCGATCGCTTCGAGATGTGGCCTGGCATCGTCCCACCGTTCCAGGCCGATGAAGGCATTGGCCAAGTTGAAATGAGCCGACGTCAGCTTGGGATCGATCTCGACCGCTCGTTGAAAAGATGCGACGGCTTGCACCGGGAGTCTCTTCTGCAAGTACGCATTGCCGAGATCGAAGTGAAGCCATACTTCGTCAGGGTTCGTTTCCACCGCTGCCTCTAGCTCCGTGATGGCATCGTCCACTTTCTCCTGGCGCATCAGGACCAAAGCCAAGTTGCGACGAATCTCGCTAGAGGTAGGGTCAGCGGCCGCTGCCTTGCGGAAGGCCGTCACCGCTTCGTCTAGCCGACCCGCAACGAGGGCCCGATTGCCTCGCTTGAGGTGGGCACCGGAACTCACGGCCAGCGATTCGAGACGTTGCATCAATCGATCCGGCGAGGACACCTCGCCAGCAGCGGGTTCGCCGAGATGGGCCTGTGCTTCGTCTCCTCGGCCAAGTTCGCGTAATGCCAACCCCAAGGAATGGCGGACGATTCCTGCCTCGGGCTGAAGCTCGAGCACTTGTTCAAAGTGGTCTACCGCTGTCGTGGCCTCGCCGCGAGACAACGCGACTCTACCGAGTCCAAAGTGCCCCGCGGCGGCGAAGGGAGCCTGTTCGACCGTCTGTTGAAAGTGCTCACTCGCGGCATCCAGAGTTCCAAGGGCCAATTGAACCTCTCCAAGCCTGAGATGGGCCGGCAGATCATCTGCTTGTTGGCTCAACGCTCGTTCGAAGCTCGCCGCCGCCGTCTGCAGATCACCCTCCGCCTGCTGGACAACACCAAGGTAGTAGGGCCAGAGAAAGCTCTCCGCGTCAAGTCGCTCGGCATTGCGGTAACAAGTGGCGGCGGGCGGGTAGAGCTCATAGGCCTGGTAGAGCTCACCCATACCGCCGAAGGCATTGGCTAGATCGCGCAGATCGCCGCCTTTTTTGAGCTTCGTGTTCAGGGTGTTGCGTTGCTGCCCGAGTTGTTGGCGTGCCACGCTCTCGATCGCGTCGAGATTGGGATGTTCGACCGTTTCCAGGTCTGCTGGTAGTGGTGTGTTCTGCTGAGAACAACCGACGGCCATCCAGATCGCGACTAATAACAGCGGTGCTCGATGTAACCCCAAGCTCAGGCAGAATCGTGTCTTGGGTTGTTTTGGGCTCTTCATTCTGACTCTCCGTCCCCAGCCTGGCCGCTACCGCGGCGCAGGGTCGTGTAGGCGTTCCGCTGTATCTGCTTCGGTTCGAACCGCTCGACGGTACCGTCCGGCCAGTGTACGACGACTTTCGACACGGTAACATCCTCTCCGAGGCCGAAGAGCAGACGAGGATCACTGGACGAAGCATAACTCGCGGTTGATCCGACTCGGCGCCGCAGCGCATCGTTAGAACGAACAACGGTCGCGGCGGCTCCGTATTGATCGCGCGTTGCCGTCTCGTCGACCAATCTCAGGCCAATCCAAGGTTGATCTTGGCCAACCTGATTGATCAGTAGTCGCGTTGGACCATTGTTGTTGCTGATGACCATATCGGTGTCGCCATCGTTATCGATATCGCCGAAGGCTGCGCCACGACTCACCTCGCTCAGTTCGAATGCTGCACCAGCTGACTTGCTGACCTCTTCGAAGATCGCCGCCTCGGATGCCGTCTGCTCCGAAGGTGAGGGACTGGATCCGCGGTGGCGAAAGAGTTGGTTGGGCTGGTGTAGAGGAAAAGGATCGCCAGCCAGGCTGAGGGTCTTGATGACTTTGACAGCCCCATTCACCGTCAGCAGATCGAGCCAGCCGTCGTTGTCGTAGTCGAGCCAGCCAGTTCCGAAGCCAGTGCTGGCATAACTGGGGGCGCCCAGGCCGCTGACCGCGGAGCGATCATTGAACTGGCCTCTGCCGTCGTTGACATACAGCGTATTGGTCTCGCGGCTGAGATGGGTGAGGAAAAGGTCATCATCCCCATCGGCATCAAAATCGCCGACCGCAACACCCATACTCGCTTCAGGGTGCCCCTGTCCGCTGACCGCTGCACCGGACATCAGACCTCGGTTCTCGAACAGGCTGCCTTCGCCTCGAGCGTCGCCGCGATGCATCCACAGCTGATTGGGTAGTCCGTCATTGGCCACGTAGAGGTCGAGCCAGCCGTCGCCATTGAAGTCCGCTGCTACGGCGCCGAGACAGCCGCCGAATGCACCCTCGATGCCGCTCTCTCGGCTGATGTCCTCGAAGCTACCGTCGCCACGGTTGTGAAACAGCAGATCAGGCACGGGTGCAAAGGCCAAAGGACCACAGTAGTTCGGCACGCCGAGCTCATCGGTGCAACGCTTGTTGGCCCCCACCGAATAGTTGACGTAGTTGCCCACAAAAAGATCGAGCCAACCATCGCGGTCGACGTCAAAGGCGATCGCCGGCACGCTCCAGCGATCGGAGCCGGTACCCGTGCGTTCTGTCACGTCTTCGAACGTTGGAGTGTCGCTGTTTTCGCCGCGATTTCGAAACATCCGATTGCCGCCGAGGTTGGTGACGTAGAGATCGATCCAGCCGTCATTGTCGAAATCGGCTGCTGTCACTCCCATGCCGTAACCATCGGACACCAGACCACTTTGCTCGGTGACGTCAGTGAACTTCAGCTGCCGCGAACCGTCAGCTTCCACCGAGAGGTCGTTGCGAAACAACCGGTCCGTGAGTGGCAGAGCACCGGGAGGGGGAAACAGCGCGTCCGTTGCGCTTTTGCCATTCCCCAAGAGGTTGCCCTGCACTAGATAAACGTCGAGGTCGCCGTCGTTGTCATAGTCGAACAGAGCAACACCCGACCCCATCATTTCGGGAAAGTAGAGCTCGCCCGTCATGCCGTTCCAATGTTGGAAGTCTAGGCCGGTGGCAGCGGCTTCTTCGGTGAAGATGGCCTGGTCTTCAGTGGCAGTGGTAGTGGCAGTGGCGGTCGGTAATACCACTTCGGCTTCTGATTCCTGACTAGACACGGGGTCGTTATCGGTGACGCCGCAAGCGGTTAGCCACAGCGTGAAAGCGATAGCGGCCGGGAACCGCCACCGAGCTTGTGGCTGGTCACGGATCAAATGCGCACTAGACGCAATGCAAGCTGACAGTTGTGTGCGCACTTTGTCGAGGAGGGGGTACGCGAATAGCGTGAGCTGGCGAGCAGGTGAAATTGGAGAACTCGAGAGGAAAGAACCTCGGCCGATGACGTGTGATGAGACTCAGGTAGTCGGCTTGGCCAGAGATGCGCTCGATCCGTGAAGTCTATCTCAGCAAGGCTTGATCTTCCCGTTTGCTGGTCGTTGGCCGATGTTGGGACGTCCATTGCGACATCACTGTGACGCCTGATACTGCAAAGCGGGCCAAGCCAACGGTCATCGTGAGGTTCAGGGCTGGACAGTGCGTCCCATCGGCGTTCGATGCGACGAAATGTTGCATTCAGCACATCGGTCCCCCGGCGTCCTTTGCGTATGGAATCTTCCAAGATGCGATGTACTGCACTGGATCTGTCTCAAACTTATTCAGAACCCGTTGCACAGCGCGGTAAGTGTGGTCTGAATGTCTCTGACCGCGATACACAACGCGGTACCTATGTCCTGAATCACCCCTCTGCCATCCATGATGGTGAGCTCGGCGGTCTTCAGGCTAGGGTCAGCGGCCTTCTGAACTCTCATGGCAGGTGCTTTAACTGTCTGATAAAAGATGGTTTACGCTGCTGATGGCGAGAGTGTGGTCCAATCGAGCAAGCGGTGCGCTGCACGACGCGCGCACATCATCTGACAGGTTGCTACCTGGATGCGCGCGCAGGTCCGCGCATCGGACGGGGATGTCACTCGGTGCGGTTGCTCTAGCAGTCGAGCACCCGTATCGTCTTCGGAAGCGACCAGGTTTGGGAGTTTCACCCTCCTGATGAGTCCAGCCGGTACCTGCCGGTTCACCTCGTTCCCATGCATCTACACAGAGATTGAATGGACACTTCAGTGGATGCAAGAAAGTCCCTCGTGGTGATTGTTCCTCTTGATCTCGTATGCTCTGTGAGCTAAATTCTTTAGCCTTATAAACCTTCGGGCACTAAGCTAGAGACGTTGATACGCTGAATCGCAACTCATATTGCACTAAGGAGGGGGACTGGGATGAGAATGACGATCGCTGTTTTATTGTTATCAATGTCGTCGACGGTCGTCGCCCAGGACGAGCAGAATGCGCGCCAGGCGATTGAAGAGCTAAAAGCCGAGATGATCGAAGCTCGTAATGCGATGGAGCTGGAATGGCTGCATGGTGATCTTGTTCGGCGCGGTATTACCGAGGCTGAGGCTCTCCGTATGGTGGAGGAGATCGCGACTATTGCGCCCGGTCGCCCACTCCAGTTCGATCATATGAGGCGGAACAGCCAAAGTGGCTTAGACACCGGTAACCCGAAAAAAGATGCCGAGTTTGCTGCAAAGCATCAGGATTTCCGACGCTGGGCTATTGCTGTCAAGCTGCACTTACGCTTCGACATTCCGCGTGAAGAAATGTTGGCGGTCTTCGCGAATCCTGATCTTGACCGATCCGGCAGCGCATGTCTGCGAGGCGTACTCGATTGCATCGAGGTGATTGACCGCCTTTATACCGAGTGTTTGGATGGCGGGCACGGTCTCGAGTTTTGTCAGCAACTTTGGCTCGATGAGATCTATATCTGTGAGGATCTCGCCAACGATTGCGCCCCTGGCGGCTAGTTACCCGACGGTCGGTACATCCCTTCATTGCAGCCGAGGTGGGATGGCACGGTCGATTGATTCAATGCGTTGGCCAGTTGGCTAAGGGATTTGATGCTGAAGGGGGCGTCGATGACGGCGCTGTACGGCGTCTAGACGCCGCGGCCCAACCATTCGTATCTTGAAAATAAGAATATTCACTCAGAACACGGAGGGTGCCATGAGTCACAGAGTCTTGTTTTTATTCAGCTTTATTGCGATGTATTCGGGCATGGTCGAGAGTCCCGTGCGGGCCACAGGCGAGAAGCCTCACACTGTTCAAACGACCGTTCAAGCCAACATCCTTTCCTATGTCGAGGAGCCCTACACCTTGCAGATGGGGGCACACTACGACACTCGCAAGCTGAAGGTCCCGCCTCGACCCACCGCAGCGATGCCCCGCGCGCGCCGATTGCCCGAGGCAAAACGTACTCTCGAAAGTAGCTTTGACGTCGTCGTGTCCAGCACTCTGCCCGTGCCAGACACTGACCTGGCAGTGGGTCCCAATCACCTCATAGCGGTCAACAGTGATGGTGTCTTCGCTTACCTCAAAGACGGCACGAACCTACTGAATGACTCGCTGAGTGGTTTCTTTATGAACCTCGCTCCGATCGACGCACCGCTCGATCCCCGAGTGCTCTATGACGAGTTCTGGGATCGTTGGGTCGTGTTGGCGATCGATGTTTCTGGCACCACTTCAGACCTGCTGCTGGCGGTGTCGGTCGACGGCAGCCCCATGGGCCCGTACCACCAGGTCAAGATTGGCACTTTATTGCCGAATCATGATCCCGACGGTCCGGGGCCAAGGCCAGCTGAGCCCCACCGTGCCGAGTTTCCGAAGGTGGGTATCGAGAAGCGCCAGATCTACGTCACGTTTGAGATGCTGGCAGTCAGTAACAACGCTCTTGGTGGCACCACAGTGTGGAACATTTCCAAATGGGCCCAAACCGATCCCACGCCCTTGGGTGGCTTTTATGATGGCCAGACGGTGACCCTTCAGGCGGGCGTACGGCCCTTCAGCATGGGGGATGACTACGACAATGAGCGGACGCTGACTCCGGTGGAGATCCATGGCGAGATCGTGGGTAGTCCAGTGGACCGCGGTATTTTCCTGGCCGCCTACGGCGGGGTCGAGATCGATACGAGGTCCACCGAGGCCCTGGGGACCTCGCAAGCCCTCCAGATCTTCTGGATCACCTCCGTTGGGCCAACCGTGAGCAAGATGGTGGTGCCCATGGGCTCGGTGGACGATGTGAGTGGGTTCTCTGAATTGCCGGAGGCGCCCCAGCGCAATACTCCCTTGACTATCGATACCGGCGACCGCCTAATCTACGATGGTGTATGGCGAGCGGGTGCGATGTGGCTGGTGACGACCGTGGTGCCACCTGCGGGCGTCGATGCGGCCGAGGCAACTGCGCATTGGGTTCTGCTCAACGCTCCCAACCCCTCTACATTGAGTCTTTCGGAACAAGGCGACATCTCCGGAGATACCCTGGTCTCCGGGGCCCATACTTACTACCCGAGCCTGGACGTCAGTGCTGGCGGTCGCGTAGCGGTGGGTTTTTCGGTATCGGCGCCAGAGTTGGAGCTCAGCAGTGCGGTGGCGTTTTTGGGGAGTGTTTGCAATACCCCGGACGTCGAAGTTCAGCCCTCGCTATTGCGCCGCGGAACCGCGGTACGGGCGGGTGCCCAATGGGGGCGCCACTCTGGTATTGACTGGGATTTTGGAGAGTGCTTCTGGGTGCACAATGCGCATCCAGTCAGCGGAGCTCCCGACAGTTGGGCGGGCACCGTGGGTGAATTTTGCTTTGATCCCGCGTTCATTTTCGGTGACGGTTTCGAAAGTGGAACGCTGGCTGGGTGGTGCCAGTGATCCGGTGCTCAATGCATCCTGTTCTCGGCTGTCGCAGCCTCAAGACCCTGCGGCGCGGCGCGTAAAGCTCTACTGGAAAGGAAACAAGAACATTGAAGTATCTAGAGAGCCTCCTCTTTGTCTTGCTCTGCACCCCGTTGAGCGCTGGGGCGCAGGCCCCAGCCCGCGGCGATCAGATCCCAGTAGTCCATCGGCCCAGGCCTCAACTCGTCGCATCCAGTGGGGCTTGGTTAGGTCGCGGCTGGAGCCGGGGCCCCTTGAGGCTCTCGAATCACAGCCCGGTTCGCCACAGTATCAGCGTAGAAGGCGATCTAAAGCCGACCTCTGAACTCCGCCTGCTGGAGCGAACCCGTTTTCTCAAACAACCCCTCCCTCCCTCCGATCGCTTGACATTCGACTTCGAAGCCAACGAAGTGCAGCTGAGTACCGAGGATCGCATCCTCAGCTTTTCACTGGAACAGCGGAGATTCGGAGCAGAACCGGTGGG
>JAJCXO010000134.1 GCA_029263395.1 Acidobacteriota bacterium
AGTGGGGCGAACGCTCTTGGCCAGCGTCGCTGGGGTCGAAGCCGGGCGGTTTCGCGAAGGCGGCGACGAATTTCCGATCAGCGTCCGCCTGCGCCCCCAAGACCGGCTCTCCGCCGACGATCTCTCCGGCATCTCGCTGCGTACGCCGGCGGGCGCCATGGTGCCGCTGTCGACCCTGGTGCGCCGCGAGCAGGGGCGGGGCCCGGTCGAGATCAACCGCGTCGATGGCCAGCGCGTCACCTACGTCACCGCCGGGCTGGCCAGCGGTGTCGCCCTCGGCGACGCGGTGGAGCGGGTGCAGCAAAGCCTCTCTGGCTTGGTCCTGCCCTCCGGTATGTCGATACTTTACGGCGGCCAGTACGAAGAGCAGCAGGCCGCACGCCGCGATTTTACCATCGCAATTCTGATGGCCCTGGCCCTTGTCTACATGCTGATGGCGGCCCAATTCGAGCGTTTTCTCGATCCCCTGGTAGTCATGCTCTCGGTGCCGATGGCGCTGGTCGGGGTCGTCCCGACCCTGCTGCTCACTGGCACCACGCTCAACATCCAGAGCGTGATGGGCCTGGTGATGCTGATCGGTATTGTGGTGAACAACGCGATTGTCCTGGTCGACACCGTCAACCTGCTGCGCCGGGAGCGCGGGATGGCGGCCGTCGACGCGGTGATCGAGGCCGGCCGCCTGCGCCTGCGGCCGATCCTGATGACCGCCGCCACCACCGTCCTGGGCCTTCTACCGCTGGCCGTCGGCCTGGGTGTCGGCGGCGAGATCCAGGCCTCGCTCGCCCGGGTGGTGATCGGTGGCCTGCTGGCTTCGACCCTGGTCACCCTGGTGCTGATCCCGGTCGCTTACACTTCGATGAACGGCTGGGTCGCCCGCACCCGAGCCGGCCGGTGGCGGCGACCGGCACCCGAAGCGGAGCCCGAACGGGCGGGGGCCGCTTGAGACCACCTCACCGGGATCCCTTATTCCGGAGTCGCCCAGCTCCGCGCCACCAGATACACACCGCTCCCCACTACCGTCGCTGCGACAATTCCCAGCGCCGTTGAAATGCCTGGATTTTTTACCGTCACGCCCATGTAGTACGGCAGATAATTCTGGCCCGTGATGTAGACCCCGTAATGCACCACCACGGCGGTGATCGAAGCGGCGATGGCGGCTACGGCTGGGGTATCGCGCAGGAATGTGCCGAAGAGCACTGGCACGAAGGCTGCCGCGAAGTAGGCGTAGACTCCGAGTTGGGCGAAGATCACCACACTCAAGTTGGGGGCGATCAGCTGGCGCCAGGCGAGGACAAACGACACCAGAGCCAACGCCACGATCACCCCGCGGTGGAGCAGGAAGAGGAATCGATCGGAGAGCTGCCGGCCGGTGGTCGCTTCGTGGAGGTTTCCCAGCAAGTCGTTGGTGATGATGATCGACATCGATTGAATGAGGCCTTCGAGGGTCGACATGCCGGCTGCAATGAGACCTAGGAAGACGATGACCCCAACAAACCAGGGAAATTGGGTCACCAGGTAGGTCGAGGTGACACTGTCGGGGGCGATGGCCTCGCCATTCAGTTGGAGGGTGGGGAATGCCAAGCGGGCGTAGAGGCCGACGAAGACCACGAAGAAAAAGACGGTCTGTACGATGATGCCCGTCACCAGGTAGCGGTTCACGTCGCGCTCCTGTTTGAGGAGCAACGACTTGGTGATGATGTGTGGCTGGCAGACGATGGCGATGCCCACCACGATTGTGCAGAAGACCACCTCGAAGGCGTCACGGAAGAGTGGGCTCTGCGGGTTGTAGAGGGTGGCGAGGTGCGGGTCGATGGTGTGCAGCCTCGTGACGAATCCCCGCCAGCCGTCGGCGAAGTATTCGAGCCCCGAACCCAGGAGAATCACTGCTACTACCAGCATGATCACCGCCTGGATGGTGTTGGTGTAAACCATGGAATTGGCGCCACCGAACATCATGTAGCCGAACGAAAACACCACGATCGCCGCCAACACAGCAATCTCTCCGAGGCCGAGGGAGGCGGCGATCACCTTGGTGAGTCCCACCAAAATCAACACGATGAAGGTGATGAGCAGGAGCGAAAGGAAGGCGAAGAAGATGGCAAAGCCGCGGCTTTCGTAACGCTGCCCAACCCACTGGGAGAGGGTGAGGGCCTTGATGGAATCGCCATATTTGCGGAAGCCCTTGGTCATCACCACCAGCGAGATCGACATGGAAATCGGCAACACGACGCACAGCCCGAACACAGCGCTCAGTCCGAAGTAGGCCACCAGACCTGGATTGATGATGAAGGTGGCGGCGCTCGTGGTGGAGGCCGCCAGAGCCAGCCCCACGGCCACCGGCGAGAAGGCGATGTTGCCCACGGCATAATCGGCCACGCTCTTGTTGCGTCGTGCGCCGCGCACCACCAAGGTGAGAATCGTGGCGCAGTAGCAGAAGATCAAAACCCAACTGGCGAGAATCTTGGCCTCCATGGCGCTACTCCCTGGGAACGGCAGGCGACGCGCCGTGGCGTGCCAGGAAGTCGATGTATTCGCGCACCACCCAGGGCGGATCTTCCATGACCAGCACATGCCCCGCCGTAAGATGGACCCGGAGCTCGGCTCCGGAGATAGCCTCGAGCAGCGCACGTACTCGCTCTGCAGGCATCACCGTGTCGTCCGTGGCGTGGACTACCAGGGTCGGGCAGGTGATGTCGCTCAATTGGGGCGTGAGATCGAAGTCTTCGATGCAGGCCAGAATACCGAGGAGGCCGCGGTAGAAAGAATGGGGCAACTCGGCGAGTTGCGCCCGTCTGGCCTTGAGCTCCTCGGCGTGGGCGGCGCGCCAGGCGGCGGAGTAGATGTCCTTAACAAGTTTGTCGTGAAAGCGGCCGTGATCGCCGCCATTGAGGATGTCGCGGATGATGCCGCGCATCTCGCGGGAGTTTTCTGCCATGCCGGGTGGTGTGCGGTCGACGGCGGTGACCGCTGTCAGGGTACGCACCCGCGTCGGATGGAGGGCTGCCAGGAGCAAGCCGACTTCGCCGCCGAACGAGGTGCCGAGCACATGCACGGAGTTGAGGCCGAGGGTGTCGAGGAGGGTCAACACGTCGAGGGCATGCTCCTCGAGCCGTGGGTGGGCGTCGCCCGGGGAGCGCATTTGGCCGCGGAAATCGCAGCCCAACACTCGGTAACCATGGGCTCGGAGCCCGGCCGTGATCGGTGCCCACGCGGTATAGCTCATCATGCCACCATTGAGTAGCAGGATGATTTCACCGTCGGTGCCCTTCAGTTGGTGGCCGAGACCTTCTTGCTGGCCGAGATCATCGTGGTGGCCGAGATCATCACTGTGGCCGAGACCGTCGCTCACGCACGCTCCTCTTTCGCCGAACGGTGCTCCGCCAAGAACTGATCGCGTAGGGTACCCTTGACCACTTTGCCGTAGGCGGTGCGGGGTAATTCCTCGAGCAGGCGGAAGGCTTTGGGAATTTTGAAACGTGCCAGCCGCTCGCCGAGGAAGGTTGTCAGAACGTCGGCAAGCCCAGTGGCTTTCACCTCAGCCTCCGCCCGTGGCACCACGAAGGCGACCCCCATTTCGCCCCAGCGTTCGTCGGGCACCGCCGCCACCGCGGCATCTTCCACGTCCGGGTGTTGGACCAGGACCGCCTCAATTTCCGCTGGGTAGACGTTGACTCCACCGCTGATGATCATGTCTTTCGCTCGTCCGGCGATGTAGTAGAAGCCGTCTTCATCGCGCTGCGCCAAGTCGCCGGTGTGGAAGAAACCATCGGCGTCCAGGGCGGCGGCGGTGGCTTCTGGATTGTTCCAATAGCCCTTGCACACATGTTGTCCGCGGAAGAGTAACTCGCCCGTCTCTCCCTCTGCCACTTCTTCTCCCGCCTCGTTCACCAAACGGACTTCGGTGAACATCATCGGCTTGCCGATGGAGCCGATCTTGTTTTGGGAATCCTCGACCGTCATAGCGAAGCAGTTCACCCCTACCTCGGTCATGCCGAAGCCTTGTTTGAAGGCAACACCTTTCTGCTGGTAGGCCTCGATGAGGTAGCGTGGCAGGGGAGCACCGCCGCTGATCAACCAGCGCAGGTGGCAGAGATCGACGGACTCGAATTCCGGGGCTTCGAGCAACATCTTCCAAATGGTCGGTACTCCGAGCACCACGGTGGCGTGCTCGCGTTCGATGGTGCGCCAGACTTCTCCGGCGTCAAAGCCCTGGTGTAACACAACAGTGCCGCCGATCACGAAAATGGGTACCAGGAAGGCCATCAGGCCGCCGGCATGGTACAGCGGTGTAAAAATTGGACTTACGTCGTCGGCCCGCAGCTGCCAGCCAGCAACAGTGTTGGTGCCGTTGGCGATCACCATGCGGTGGGGGATCATCACTCCTTTGGGCTGGCCGGTGGTGCCGGAGGTGTAGAGCAAGCAGTAGATGTCTTCGCCGTTGCAGGGAGTGGGTCGCCAGGAGTCGGAGTCGAAATTGGGAGGCAAGTTCTCGTAGGTTGTTTCGTCGAGGGCAACCCAATGTTTGATGTCATGTTTGATTGCAGCTGGTTCGCCCTCATCCTCCGTGAGCAGCTGGCGCAGGTCTGCCACGGTGTCGGCGAGGGCATCGTCGTAGAGTAGAGCCCGCATGCCGCTGTCGCGCACGATGTGGGTGAGCTCTACCGCCGTCAGCCGGGTGCCCAGGGTGACCAGAATTACTCCGGTCTTGCCAGCGGCGAAGAAAGCCTCCAGGTATTCCACCCGATTGTGTGCCAGGATGCCCACCCGATCACCCTTGGCGAGCCCAAGGCGTGCGTTCCACATGCGAGCACAGCGCACTGCACGAGCGTCGAGCTCGGCGTAGCTCAGGCGGAGGCCCGTTTCCGCCACCACTAGAGCCGGGTGGTTGGGGGTAAGGCGTGCGCGTTCGCCGAGGAGATCTGCTTGCAGGTTTAATGTTTGCACGGTGGACGTTTGCATGGTGGAGGTTTGCATTAGTGGACCGGCCTCAGTTACCACACACGTCGGCGTAGCCGGAGGCATCGTAGACCGAGGCGACGCCGGTAGAGGTGGGATAGTCGAAGTTCCGGGCTTCGTCGCCGTTGCCGTGCAGGAAGACCACCGGTGTGCGGCTCGCCGTGCAACTGCCACCGCCGAAGCCACCCCACGGTGCGTTGGCGGGTTGGAAGTTTCCCGCGAATTGACTTGCGGAGCCTTGGTAATCAAGGGCGGAGGCAGTGGCCGGAGCCAGGAGGGTCAAGAGGATAGGGATCGCGAGGCGGTGTTTCATGGATTGGACTCTCCAGGCTTGGATCGCAGCAGAATTTCGCTGAGCAGTTTGGCGAATTGTTGAGGACACTCGGCCTGCGGCAAATGCCCACAGCCCGGGATGAGCGTCAAGTGGACGTTGGGGAGCCCCGCCCGCAGCCGCTCGGGGTAGTCGAGGCCCATGTAACGGTCGGCTTTGCCCCACAAGATGTCGATCGCCGTGGTGACCTCACCCAATCGACCGTCGAGCAAGTAGCTCTCGAGGTTTTCCGACGCTTCGAACATCCGCGCCACCTGACCATGCGGCGCGCGGCGCACCAGGTCGTCGAGCACCAGGTCGGGGGTGGGCGGGCTGCTCGGGTCGCGCAAGGTCGCCATCAACCGGCGTGCCTCTTCACGATCTTTGGGTAAGAGGTTGAAGTCCCCGGTATCAGCGCGGATCGGCCCGCCATTCACCGCGACCACGCGGTCGACGAATTCGGGGTGGTGGAAACCGGCGAGGATGGAAACCCAGGCTCCCATCGAGTTTCCCACCAGGATGGGGGCCTGGGCTGCTTTGGCCTGTTCTGGCGTCTGGGCGTGCGTCGCCAGCCAGCGTTCGAAGCCCTGCACCACCGTGCTCATTTTCAGCGGGCCGGCGGCCGGGGCGCTTTCGCCGTGGCCGGGCAGGTCAACCAGGAGGACGCGGTAGCTTTCGGTGAGGGAAGGCGTCACCTGGAACCAGGTGCCTGCCTGGTCGGCGACGCCGTGCACCAGCACTAACGTCGGACCGGTACCCTTCTCCCACCACACCATTTCATGCCCTGCCACCTCGGCGGCATGGCGAGTGAAGCCCTGCGTCGCCAGCTGGCCGCGGGTGAAGGTGATGAAGAGGTCCATGGGCCCTGGTTGGGCCTGTGCCGGAGGTGCCGCCCACAGGAACGTGCTGGTGATCAGCAGGGTAAGCAACTTTTGGGTCTTGGGAGATCGTGCGGGATAGCTTTTTCCCGGCGCGCCCCCATTCGCTGCAAGAACGTGTGTTTTCAAGGTCGACCTCCTGTGCGCATGCGAAAAGCGGCTCCCGCTTGGTTGTACCCCACGCCGGAACCAGCGAAGACCACCAAATCTCCAGCTTGCACTTTGCCGCGACCGATGGCGTCATCAAAGGCCATGGCGAGGCAGGCTGAACCCGTGTAACCACTCTCCTCCATGATGGTGTGGGCCCGCTCCCGCGGTAAACCCAGGTTGTCCATCACCAGTTCAATCGACGGCTTGCGTACCTGACTGAAAATCAACAGGTTGATGTCGTCGAGGGCGAAGTCGCCGTCTCGAGCCAGCCGCCGCACCAACCGTGGCCAGCCTTCATGGTTCACTTCGGGGGGATACCGTTCGAGTAGCCGCACCTGGGTTCGTCCGGCCTCCACCGCCTCGACGCTTGCCGGCTCGGCCGTGCCCCCGGCGTAGATACCCCAATGGTGTGCGTACGAACCATCGGCCTGGGCGGTGGCAGTGACGAAGCCCGGCTCTGTCGCCGGTTCGAGCACCGCCGCCCCGGCACCGTCGCCGTAGAAGAAGATCATCGGGTCGTCCGGGTCGGCTAGGCGGTGCATCAGATACACCCCCACCACCAGCACCGTCTGGATCGATGGATTGGCGGCGATCCACCCCGCCGCTGTGGCCAGGCCGGTGGGGAACGAGGCACAGGCGCAGCTGATATCGAAGGTGCCAGCGCGGGCGGCGCCAAGTTTGTGCTGGAGGACGGTGGAGGTGGCGGGAGTGATGTAGTCGGGCGAGTCGGTGCCTAGAATCAGCAGGTCAACGTCTTCGGGGGTGCGTCCGGCCCGCTCGAGTGCCTGGCGTGCTGCCGGCAGCGCCAGGTCGGAGGTGGCCCAATCGTCGGGTGCGTACCAGCGCCGTGTGATGCCGGTACGCGCCTCCATCTTGTCGACGAAGCCATCGAGGTGGGCAAAACGTTGACGCAGCACATCGTTCGGCACGGCGATCTCCGGCAAGTAGCTGCCAGTGGCGACGATGTCGGCGAAGCGCATCATGTGCCGAGCACCAACCCGCCATCCACCGAGAGCACTGCACCACTGATGAAGGCAGCGGCGTCCGACGCCAGCCACAGGTAAGCCTGTGCGATGTCTTCCGGCTTGCCTAGGCAGCCCATAGGAGTGTGCCCGACCATGCCTGCGAGTACCTTCTCCGGCATCGCCTGCACCATCTCCGTAGCGATGAAGCCCGGGGCCACCGCGTTGGCACGGATGCCGTAACGGCCGAGCTCGCGAGCCCAGGTGCGGGTCATGTTGATGACCCCAGCCTTGGTGGCGGCATAGTTGGTCTGCCCGAAGTTGCCGTAGTGCCCCACCACCGAAGAAGCGCACAAAATCACCCCGTCTCGGCGGCGGATCATGTGCGGTACCACCGTCCGGGTGCACAGGAAGACGCCGCGCAGATTGACCGCAATCACCGCGTCGAAAGCTGCTTCGCTCATTACCGAGGCGACGTCGTCGTTTTTCCATTTCACAAGCTGCGCGTCGCGCAAGATGCCGGCGTTATTCACTAGCACATCGACCCCGCCCCAGCGCTCTACAACGTCCGCCACCGCCGCCTCGACGGCGTCGCTGTCAGTCACATCGACGGTGGCGAAGACACCCTCGCCACCGGCCGATGTAATGTCGGAAAGGAGCGACTTGGTGCCGTCGGCGTTGACGTCCCACACCGCCACCCGCGCGCCCTCGGCGGCGAAACGGAGGGCGGTGGCTTTACCGATACCAGCGGCCCCACCGGTGACGATCACGACCCTGTCAGCCAATCCGGTTTCGATCATCGAATCAAAACCTGTAGCCCAGGGTGGCGGTGACCGTCCGCGGGTTCCCGAAGGAGCCCTGCACGATGCCCAACACCGGAATGTTGTAGCCGTTGGTGAGGTACTCCTCGTCGCTCAGGTTCTTGCCGTTCACCGTCACCTGCCAGGCGCCGTCGCCGGAGAGCCAGGAGACCCAGGCGCTCCAGATGTCGAAGGAGGGCTGCACCAGGGGCAGGAGGGGCTGCGCGGGGTTGCGCGGGTCGGGTCCACCCTCGGTGGTGAGTACTGAGTCGTCGCGGTAGGACCAGCCGACGCTGCTGGTGATCAATCCACCCCAGGCCGGGAAGTCGAGGTTGAGGCGCAGCGACCCGGTTAACTCCGGGGCGTTGCTGATCACCTGGGTATCGACGAAGCCGTCGTTGTTCTCGTCGAGGAACTCGTCGGGCTCGGCGTCGAGGTAGCTCACATTGCCAGCCAAACCCAGCCAGCTCACGGTGGGGGAGGTCCAATCGAGTTCCACCTCGAGGCCCTGCACGGTGGCGTTGCCGGCGTTCAGGAAGTTGCCGAAGAAGGCGTCGTCGGTGCCATTGCCGTCGGAATCGAAGGAGGTGAAGGTGCTGACCTGAATGTCTTCATAGTCACCATAGAACACGGCGGTGTTCAAGATCAGGCTGCGGTTGGCCAGCACCGACTTGATGCCCACTTCGCCCACCGTCAGCACCTCGTCGTCGAAGGGCTCGGCAGATTCTGGGAAGAACGACGATTGCGCACGCACATTGAAGCCGCCGCTCTTGAAGCCGCGAGAAACGTTGACATAACCCATCACATCGTTGCTGAAGGTGTAGTCGAGGCCGAGCTTGGGAGCTACGGAGGAGAAGGTTTTGCTCTGATCGTAATCGGCGGTCACCGCGGTGACGGTGGAGAAGGTGTCGTCGGAGTAGCCGGCGTTGAAGGCGACGCCGCGCTTCTCCTCTTCGGTGGCCCGCAGGCCGAAGTTGAAGGTGAGCTTGTCGGAGAGGGCGTAGGAGCCGTCGCCGAACACCGCGAACGACTCGGTGTCGGTGGTGCCTTCGGTGGTGCCGAAGATGCTGTTTAAGAAGATGTTCTGCACCAGGCCACCAGCGGTGCCATCGAAGTAGAAAAGACCGAAGACACCGCTGAAGTTGCCACCGGCGTCGTAGATGAATTGGAATTCCTGCGAGGTCTGCTCGTCGTTGTAGGTGGCGATCACGTCGGTGATGCGAGCCGGGGTGGTGTCGAAGTCGATGTTGTTGAAACTATCGGACTCGCGGTAGGCGGTGATCGACTTGAATTGCCAGTGGTCAGTGATATCCCACTCCACAGCCAGCGAAAAACCTTCGGAGTCGGTACCGTTCAAAGGTTCGAGGCCGCTTTGGGTATCGAAGATGTTGGCCAGCGGATCACAGGTGGCGCCGAGGAAAATGGGGCACAGGGGGTTCGCTTCGAGGCGGGTGAGACCCTTGGGTTCGGATCTGTCTTCCGTGCGGTCGAAGCGGAGTTTCACCGTGACGTCGTCGGAGGCCAGCCAATCGAAAGCCAGGCGGTAGGCGGTGGTGTCTTTGTCCGACACTTCGCGGCCGGTGAAGAGGTTGGTGCCATAACCTTCATGGGAGAGAGAAGCGAAGGCCACCTTGGCCCGCAGCTTGCCGGGTACCAGGGCGCCGCCGACGCTCACCTTGGCATCAAAAGTGCCGAAATCACCGCCGGTCAGGGCGATGGCGCCGTGGAAGTCATCTTCCAGGGGGCGGCTGGTGTATTTGATGGCACCACCGATGGTGTTCTTACCGTAGAGGGTGCCTTGGGGTCCACGCAGGACCTCGATCTGTCCGATGTCGAAGACGTCGAGCAGGGCACCCTGGGGGCGGGCGACATAGACGTCGTCGAGGTAGAGGCCCACCCCGGGGTCGACACCCCACAGAGGATCCGCCTGGCCGATGCCGCGTAGAAAGGCGGTGAGAGTGGTCGACTGGTTACGTCCTGGGTAAATCGAAAGATTCGGCACCTGGGCCTGGATATCGGAGATATCCGTTGCGCCGCTTTCTTCGAGCTGTTCACCGGGTAACACGGTGACCGCCACCGGCACCTCCTGGATGTTCTCCTCCCGCTTGCGGGCGGTGACGACAATCTCGTCGGAGATCGGTTCGTCGGTGGCGCCTTCGACGGCCTTCTCTTCCGCGTTGGAGGCTTCGGCCTGCTGGGCCAGGGTGGTGGGTGCGGCCAAAAGAGTGAGGGCAATGAGAACGGGGAACAGGATCATGGTGCTTCGCTGCATGGTGGGTTGTCTCCAGAGAGTGGAAATGAGAGGGCCTCAGCGGGGCAGCAAGCCGGTGCGCAGCAGCCGGATGAATTCCTGCGTTGCCTGCTCGGGTTTCATGCCGAAGTGCATCGGCGCACCGAAACACTTCTCAATGGTGAAGAAGTAGAAAAACCAACGGGTGGCGGCGATCACTGCCACCAACGGATCAACATCGCCGATCTCCCCGGCGGCCTTGCGCGCTTCTAACTTGGCGCCATAAAGCTCTTTGAATCGCGCCGCCATCCCCTCATAGAAATTGCGGATGTGGTCGCCGCGGAACTCCACCACATCAACATAAATCAGCAGAATGTAGGGGGCGTTGTCCTCCACCACCGTCTCGATCACCGCGGCCATCTCCTCGAGATCTTCGGGGAAGTTGGCCCGTGCAAAGAGCTTCTGCAAAGGGTGTTCAGGGTCTTGCAGCCGTTTCCAGTAGGAATCGAGCAACTGCTGGAACATGGCTTCCTTGTTCCCGAAGTGGTGATACAAGTTGCCCATCGACATGCCCGCTCGGTCTGCGATGTCGCGCATGGATGTAGCGCCGAAACCCTGGCTGGAGAAGAGGTCCAGCGCTGCCTTCAAGGCATGTTCGGCAGAAACTTTTGACCTGTCTTGCTTCTTTCGAGTGTTCATAGGGCCCCTTTTATTAAAAACCGAGCGCTCGATCGGTATTTTAGAGATGAGATGAAAAGAGTGTCAAGGGAGCGGCCCTTTGTGGCGGCGGCCTGTGGCGCGGTGAGCAGTCCCCAGGTCACTTCGCTAGGCCGTCGTGGCGTGGCTCAGAGGAGAAAAAGAGGAAGAAGCAGAGAAGAGCTAGGTAGGGCGAAAATTCCTTCCTGGCGACCGAAAGGCTATCGCTACGAGGTCACTCTGCACACGATCGTGCTGCGACCCTCCTGGATGGGTACCCGGTACCGCCGCGATGAGGGCCCTTCGCTCAACACGTCGAGACGAACTCGCTGGCGGCATCCGTCGACCCGGAAAATATTCTTGATGCGATTCGTGGCCCGTTGTCGCTTTCAGGAGTATGGCCAGTCACGGCCGCCGAATATTTCGAAAGAGGAGGTGAGCACGATGAGAGTTTGACACCAGGGGCGGGATCGGCTTCGCAAAACGAGCTTCGCCAGATGCGATCGATCCGTGTCAACGGATCCGCGACATTCGATTACATTGATTTTGAAACCTCTCGCTTCAGCGCGGAGGATGCGGCTGGAGCGAGGAGTGTCCGGGTGTGCGACGCACCCACAAAAAAGGAGCATTTGATGACACAAGTAACCAGTGTGGCCAGTTATGCGGCAGCCAGGGCCATCGACGGGGCAACGTTGACCGATGGCGACCTGCGATACATAGAAGCGCGGGCTACTCCCAGTGACGGCGGGGCGGGCTATTTCTTTTGGAATAGCAGCTCCGCGGACGCCGACAATGACGGCACCGTGTTGAAACTAACCAATACAGCCACCGGGCGACTGGTCCGTGATCGATCCAATGTGGTCAACGTCCAGTGGTTTGGCGCAACGGGTGACGGCACGACGGACGACGCGGCCAGCGTTCAGAGTGCCGTGGATGCGATGGTGGATGGCAACATCCTACTGTTTCCGCCCGCCACCTACCTGATGGAGGGATACCAGAATCACCCACACCCGAACAACGCCGCCAGCGGGATCGCGGCACTTTTCGACGGGCTCAACGAGATCGCCGTGTTGGGCTTCGGAGCGACGCTCAAACAGGTGACGACGAACTCTGTGCAGGGCGTCCTACAATTTCATAATTGTAACAACGTACGCGCTCTGGGTTTCCATCTCGATGGAGTCTACGATTCCGGTACCGGCGTTCAGAGCGGCACGTTGTACCGTGCGTCCGGCGACTGTGACGGCTTGACATTCGAGGGCACGATCGACGGCGGGAATGCGCTCGCTGTTTTTGATGAAGCCTCGGGCGCAAATCTGACCAACGACAAACCCAAGAACACCGAGGTGCGAGGCCTTGCCCGTAATGCCCAATATGGTCTGAACTACATTCACACCGACGCGGGCCACACTTTCGACGTCGTGGTCGACACGGTGTTGCGAGGGATTTTCTTCGTGGGCGTCAAGAGCTGCGTTGGCAAGATCGCCGCGAGAGGTGTTACCGGCAGCGTGCTGAATTTCTCTCTCAGGGCTGGTGATGTGGTCGAAGACGTCGACGTGACCCTCGTCGGCCAGGGGGTGGCGTCACCGCTGCGGCTCAAGGTATCCGACACCACGGAGTGTGCCATCCGGCGCCTGCGGGTATCCGGGACAGCCGAGCTGAGTGGAGGTGTCGGTATCGACATCCAAGGTCTGGGCAATGCCGCGACCGTGTTCGAGGACCTGGATTTTTCCGACCTGACGATCCGAGCCACTTCGGTGTCGTCGCGCGGTGAATGCGTCAAGCTGCCGAACAATGCCCTCGGCACTCTTCAGCGCTTGACGCTACCGCGCAACCTGGCAACCAACGTTGCCGGCAGAAGCGCGGTGGACCTGACGCACGGCGGTCTGACGGTCGCGGACGTCGTCGTCCCGCAAGGTTGGCATTACGAGCGTGTCGCCGCCGGCTCATCCGGCATTCTCATCAAAGCGGCCAGCGCCATCTCCGGTATGAACGTCGGCGCCGGAGATGGCGTCTACTCCGGCACCACAGTCAATCCACTCAACTTGTCCGGCGTCACCAATCTGCGGATTGCCGACGTCAGAATCCAGGGCGGCGGCATCGCCTACCCAACCACCGCCCGCCGCACCGTGCCGGTCGAAGAGCTGGTGATCACCGGCTCCGGCTCGCCGGTCAGCAGTGTGACGCCCGCTTTCGTCGGCCAGCGTTACCAAGATACGGCTACCGCCTCGCCGCTCAAGATCTATGAAGCGGTGGGCACCAGCGCATCCCAGTGGGAGGTCCTCAACTGACGTTCGACGCGGGTGCTGCCGACACGCGGCACCCGCAGTTCTCGGCTCGAGCGTCGGTCTGGCGCGACCTACTCTTGTTTTGTTTCTGTTTAGGTCCGACTTAAGTCCTCGGGGAGCTATGACAAACTGTCACATCGAGCTGAGGCAAGTTGTGACATCAAGCTTGACGTCGAGTTACTGTGTTATATCCGCTGTGGTACGTTGAATGCTTATCGCCGAAAAACGGAGGACACAATCGTGCTTCCCAGTCCGGGACTTTATATAGCTTTAGCGACTGCGTGGCTTTGCTGTGGCCATTTGATTGCCCATGAAGGGACCCATACGCGTTTGGAGGTTATTGATGAGCAGATCGCTGAGGATCCTGACGACCCAGAACTGCGCCTTCGACGCGCCGAAGCTCTGCGCCAATCCGGCTTTTTTGAGGCCGCGCTGGTCGACTATCAATTGGCCGAGGACCGTGGCGGCGATCAAGGGCTGATCGCGCTCGGGCGTGGCCGGAGCCTGCTCGCCGCCGGACAGGTGGAGCAGGCTCTCGCTGAGCTGCATCGGGCCGTAGCTCACCTCGGCGCCGACTCGGTGGCACTGCGTGCGCGCGCCAGTGCTCACACTGTCCTCGGTCAGCACGGGCCGGCGGCCGATGATTTGCTGCGCGCCTTTGCCGACCGTGAGCGGCTATCCCCTGAAGGCGTGATCGAGCTGTCGCGAGCGCTGTCCAAAGCCGACCGGGTCGACCAGGCGCTCGCCACGCTCGATACCGCGATCGCCAGGCTCGGGCCGATCACCTCGTTGACCCGCGAGGCCCTCGGGATCGCCACCTCCCACCGTCGCGATGCGGAGGCGGAGGCTCGGATCGCCGCATGGACAGCCGACGATCCCCTTCCGTTGCGTATCGCTGTGCTGGCTGCCGAAGCGTTAGAGACTAGCGGGCGACCGCAGGCCATCGTTGGGGCGCTACCGGCTGCGGCGACCACCGAAACCACCCTTACGGCTCGCGGTGCTGTTTGGCGTTACCTCGATGACGGCTCCAACCAGGGTGCTGCCTGGAGCGACCCTGCCTTTCCAGACGGAACCTGGGCCATGGGTCCGGCACAACTCGGGTACGGCAACAATGACGAGCAAACGGTCGTCAGCTTCGGCGGAGACCCCGACAGTAGACACATTACGACCTACTTTCGCCACGCCTTCATGGTTGCCGATGCCAGTGTGTTTCAGCGCCTCGATTTAGCGCTCTTGCGCGACGACGGTGCGGTTGTTTACCTCAATGGTACGGAAGTGATGCGGAGCGCAATGCCAGCTGGCGTCATCGCTTTCAATACTTTGGCGGATTCGATGGCGGGCGGCTCGGACGAAGATGTCTTTCGGCCCATGAGCATCGATCCCGGACTCCTGGTTGATGGTGCCAATGTGCTGGCGGTCGAGATCCATCAGGAAAGTGTCACCAGCCCCGACATCAGCTTTGATCTCGAGCTTGTGGCTGCTGATGGTCCGTTGGTGATCACCCGCGGTCCCTATTTGCAGCGCGGTTCTGCAACCTCGGTCACGGTTCGCTGGCGAACCGATCCAGCCAGCGACACCCGGGTACGGTATGGCACCGATCCCGGTACTTTGTCATCAATGGTCGATGGACCTGCCGGGGTCATCGAGCACGAGGTGACGCTCGACAGCTTGACGCCGGATACGAAACATTTCTACAGCGTCGGCGACGGCTCCGGTGTCTTGGCGGGCGGCGATTCCGATCACTTTTTTGTGACCGCACCCGAGCCGGGGACCGCCAAACCGACTCGGATCTGGGTGCTTGGCGATTCCGGTTCCGCCAATGTCTTCACCCGCCTGGTCCGCGATGCCTACGACGCCTTTACCGGGGATCGCGAGACCGATCTGTGGTTGATGCTCGGCGACAACGCCTATGACGCCGGCACGGACCTCGAGTACCAGTCAGCATTGTTCGATCTCTTTCCACGCCACCTGCGGACCAGTGTGATGTGGCCGACGTTGGGTAATCACGACGGTCGGTCGGCCAACTCTGCGACCCAGACCGGCCCGTATTACGACATGTTCACCCTCCCAACAATGGGTGAGGCGGGTGGCGTTGCCTCCGGCACCGAAGCCTATTATTCCTTCGACTACGGCAACATCCACTTTATCTGCTTGGAGTCTTTCGAGACCGACCGCTCAGCGGCGGGGGCCATGATGACCTGGCTGGAGGATGACATCGCCGCCACGACCGCCGATTGGGTCATCGCCTACTGGCACCATCCGCCCTACACCAAGGGGTCGCACGACTCTGACGCGGAGGTGAGGTTGATCGAAATGCGTACCATTGCCCTGCCGATTCTGGACAACTTCGGGGTTGATCTGGTGCTTTCCGGCCATAGTCACTCCTACGAGCGAAGCTTCATGCTCGATGGTCACTATGGAGTCTCGTCGACCCTTGACCCATCAATGATTCTCGACGACGGCGATGGAGACCCGGCGGGCGACGGCGCTTATGACAAGCCGACGCATGGGCCGGCGCCGCACGAGGGTGCGGTGTACGTCGTCGCAGGCAGCAGCAGTCGACTGACCTCTGCGGATTTGGACCACCCCGCGATGATCAGAGCGGAGCTAGTTCTCGGCTCTGTGATCCTCGATGTCGATCACCTCGAGCTCAACGCGACGTTCCTCGACGACCAGGGGGTAGTGGCAGATACCTTCACGATCCTCAAAGCCGGCGGCAACAGCATTTTTGCCGATGGTTTCGAGTCCGGTGACACGTCCAATTGGTCGTTGGATGTGCTCTAGTCCACGCCTGCCAGGTACCGATACTTGGGGTGACGAAATTTCGCCACAGCCTGTGGCAAAATTAGCCGACGCCGAGCCGATGCTGCTATCTGCGGCGGCACCTATGTCTGCGGCGCACCTATGTCTGCGGCGCGTGCCAGGCCGGGGTTGCCGGGTGCCAGGCACCACTTCCAAGGCGGCGCAGTAAAACACAGGATGCTGATGAAAGCGTTGAATAGGACCTTCAAGCGCAGCGGGTGCGGGGATTGATGGGAGTAGCGGAGGCGTATCAGCGCGCACTGATTGCTGACAGCCCGAACCTGGCGAACGTGAAGTACCTGAGCTTGATCGGCAACCCTGTCGGGGAGGCCGGCGTTCCTCGGCATCGCGGTGGACACTGGCGATGTCCTCCACCCCGGCCATTCTGCCGGCCTGTCTGCGACCGACTACGTACCACCCGCCACCTACTCTAGCCCGGCGGCGCAGTTCTTTGCGATCACCAACGTTCGCACAGTGACGATCGACTCCGATGCCGTGATCCATGTCGGGCACGCCGCCGGGATCTCGGCCTTGACCTACAACGGTTCGAGCTACGTGGACACCACCCACTTCTTCTCCCTCGCCAACGTCAATGCCCTCTTCGAGGATCCCTCCGGCGACCTGCTGGTCGCCCATGATGGCGGGATCTCGGCCTTCGCATACAGCGGTAGCGGCTACGCCGCACGGCCCGGGTTCAACAATCTGAGCGGAAACGCTGCCCAAGCGCTGGCCATGGATCTTGACAACGTCCTACACGTCGGCCATGACGCCGGGATCTCGGCCTTTACTTATGACAGCGGAACCGGCGACTTCACCGACCTGACCTTCTTCATAGCAATCTCGGGGGTTCGATCTCTGGGCCTCGCAGAGTCGCAACAGGTTCCCGTGGAACTGTCTCGGTTCAGCATCGAGTAACTGCTCGAAGTGGTGCCGTGACACTTCTTGTATTTCTTTCCGCTGCCACACCAACAGCGGGCGTTTCGCCCCAGCTCTGGGATGGGTTGCAGGCTCTCCTGGTTCCCAGACAGATAGAGCCAGCGGCCTCCCTCTTCGACGAAGCTGGAACGCTCGTGGAGCTGTTTCGTGGCGCCGTCCTGCTGCTTGGAAGCGCTGCTCTCACGGTAGTAGGCGACGAATTCCACTTGCCCGGTGTCGTCGCCTTCCCTGCCGCCCTCGACTGCGAGAACTCGAAGTCCGATCCAGGTGGTGGTAGAAACGATGCGGGTCAGGTTCTCCCGATCGGTGACTTGCCGCCTAGAGGGGTGTGAGGACGCCATCAGATAGTCGATCTTCCCCTCATGAAAGGCGGAGTAGCGCGAACGCATCAAGCGTTCCGCCGTCGATGCTGAGCCGAGACCCAGATGAAGTGGCTCACAGCAACTGCCGTAGGGTTGACCGCTGGCACAGGGACAAGCTTGGGGAGGCATACCAGATTCTACCCATCGATGCGGCGCTCAGGGAGCGCTTAGCACGCCGGTATCGAGCCCGGTGCTCGGCGACTAGGGGATACTGATGTTGACTGCAGGTTTTTTGCTCGTGCCCGATCCTATACCTGGCGGGCACCGATACCTGGCGACGATGTGCGACGAAGCCTAGCGCCGACTTGGTCGTTAGCCGAAGAGATCGCGCAAGCTGGCGAAGAAGCCCCGGCTCGCCTGATCCGCTTTCAGCTTCGACCTCTCGAAGAAGACTTCGAGTATCTTTATCTCCCCGGAGTCGAGCCAGACGCCACGGCAGCTCGGGCAGACGTCGATGAACACCTGAGAAGCATACCCGTGCTCTCGGCGCTCCATCGCAACGGCGCAGGCGGAGCAGGTCAGCTCTGGGCGAGCCCTCTCCAGCGCCATCGCATGCGCACGGCCCACCAGATTCGGCAAGCTTGCCAGCTCTTCGGAGTAATCGTTGCCGATGGTCTCCTGTATTTGCTCGAGCTCGCCATAGTCCAGCCAGACTCCCGAGCATTCACCGCAGCGTTCGACCTCGGTCGCGTTCTCGTAGATCTCTTTTTCCAGGGCAGTCCCGTCAATCGGGCAATTCATCGAAGTCCTTACTGATCCGCATGTTTCTCGGATCCGTTTGTATCCCGACAGGCGCAAGTCTCTGTAAGTTCGCTACTTGTCAGCCTCTCTACTCTTCAAATTCGCTACCTTGCAGACTCTACCCAGTGCCCTGGGTGGAGTCAATGCCGCCTGGATCGGGGGAGACAGAGACTATGAAAGTGACGGGAGGGGAGAGCGGATCGCCCGACCGGGTGCCAGGCACCTCTCCTGACCGGCACCTCTCCTGACCGGGGCAATGATCAGAGTTGGCGCTCCATGACCGCCCGACCGGCTGACAGGCTGGGGGCGAGGCGCCTCTTTCGCGAAGACAAAGGGTGCATTAGATTCGTTAACATGAGTCCTTCGCAGAGAAGAGGCCTCGCGATGAGAGACGACAACATTCCAGCCCCAGGAGAAACCTGATGCGGACGACGAAACATGCCCCCTTCCGTCTTCTAACCGTCGGCCTGGCTGCAGCACTCTTACCCACCTGGGCTGATGGTGCCGGCCTCCAGGGCAAGGCGCCGATCAAGACGTATGACGACGAGCTGGCTGAGATGGTCGACGAGATGCCCGGATTTGGCGGCTGGTACCTGGCCGAAGACGGTCGCATGCACGTCTACATGGCCGATCTGTCGGCAGAGGCTGCGCGCTCCCTAGAGCGCGAAGACATGGTGCTCGAACAGAGCTCCTACGACTTCCGCCAGCTGTTGTCGTGGAAGCGCGACCTGCGTGCGGAAGTGCTCAGCCTGCCGGGCGTGTTATCCCTCGACATCGACGAATCCCGGAATGTGCTGGTGATCGGGGTCGAGCACGCTGCACACAGGATGCAGGTGGAAGCGCTCGCTTCAAGACTGAACCTGCCGTGGGGCGCTTTCGAGGTTGAGCAAGTCGAGCCCATGGAATTCGCCGCCACCTTGCGGACCTTTGAGCAGTACCGTCGTGGTGGTTTGCAGATCCAATATCTCGATAACGGCACTTGGAATTGCTCGATCGGTTTCATCGCCTACCACCAAGGCACCATCAACCCGCCGCCGGGGTACAGCAATCGGGGCATGGTGACGGCGTCTCATTGCAGCACCACCCAGGGCACGGTAGACGACACCATCTACCATCATCCTACGACCGGCTATTCGGGCTTCGCCCACGAGCTTCTCGATCCACCGCTCTTTACCGGCGGCGCCTGCCCGGCCGGCCGGAGCTGCCGGTTCAGCGACGCCATCTTCGCTGCGTATCATCCGTTGTCATCGAGTAGCAGCGCGAGCATCGCCCGTCCCAGGTCCCGTGGCCGAACCTCCGGCACCCTTGAGCTCCTGCCGTCCAACCCGAAGCTGACCATCGTTCAGGAGTCGGCCACCGCCACGCTCGGTCAGCAGCTGAACAAGATCGGGCGGACCACTGGCTGGACTTTTGGTAACGTCATCGGCACCTGTGAGGACATCAATGTCTTCCGAAACGGTGTCGACACGGGGATCACCCTGCTGTGCCAGAACCGGGTTCAAGCGGGTGCAGCTGGCGGTGACAGCGGGGGCCCGGTATTCCACTGGTTCGGCAACAGCTATGTGACGCTGCACGGCGTGATCTGGGGGACCGACGGGACGAATTTCGCCTACAGCCCCATGGGGCAGGTGGAGGCCGAGCTCGGACCCCTTCAAACGACGACCCTAGTGCCGCCCATCGCCCACTTCCACTTCGCACACCCCGGTGGCATGTTCGACGAGATGGTCTCCTTCGATGCCGGTTCCAGCTACGATCCGGATGGTGGATCGATTCAGAGCTACCACTGGAACTTCGGCAACGGTACCCGCACTACCACACAAGATTCGACCAGTCAGATTTTGCCTTCCGGCTACAACTCGGTCTCGCTCACCGTCACGGACAACGAAGGTGCGACGCACACCACCTATCGAACGGTGTATGTCGAGGGCGAAGACGGCTGCACCGTATTCGCCTGCCCATGATCATCTGACGCAGGCGCGCGAAAAAGGCGCCGATTTGCCCTGGAGAATGCAATACAGTTCGCCAGCGTAGGCGTGAGCATAGAGTCTGCGATTTCGACTGAATGGGGGACAGCATGGAGAGTTGCGTGCGACCGAACAACCAGGCATCACGATTCCGGATGTGTCGATCCTCTGCGTTCATTGTGGTGCTCGCGATGACGCTTGGGGCTACGGATGGTGCCCAGGCCAAGCCTGGCGCTGCACCGGCAGCTTCGACTCTGAAGGTTGTCCAGACGACACCCAGCGCGGCCGGGCCTTTGGGCCCGGAGGACTCCGTCGAAGCATCGTTGGACTATGCACTGGCTCGCGAAGACCAAGGCGGGGAGCTTCGGCTCTATGCCAGGTTGTGGTCGACTGTCCCGCCACAGGATCAACTGCTACCGGTCGAGGTGTTGTCCGAGTCTCCGCTCTCTGTTCCCTCGGGTTCCGCTCGCGTGGTCTTGCGCCTGGCGCAGGTGTATGAAGATACCGAAGTTGCGCATCCGGTTCGGCTCCGCTTCGTGCTCAACCGGCTCGGCCCAGACGAAACCAGCCAAGTCATCACCCAATCCGAGTTGCTGACCTTCGAGACCGGTCTGACGAAGACAGCCTGGAAAGACCCGGCGTGGCTTCAGGCCCGGCTCGAGGCCGGAGAGCCGATACCCTTCGCCAAAGATCTCGGCATGACGGCGCCAAAGAAGATTAAAGGTAAGGTGCCGACGTTCAAACCATCTCCCGGCGGTCGAGTCGGCATCTACAAGCTCACCATCGGCATCGACGGGCTGGTATCGGCGGTCGAGACGCTCCTCTCGGTGGATGAGGCGATCGACAACAAAGCGGCTCGGTCTCTGGGTCGTTGGAAGTTTCGACCCGCGACCTACCAAGGCGGACCGATTCCGGTGATCTACACCATGACTGTGAGATTCCAGTAACGACGAATGCATCGCACGGTTCGAGGGCTCGCGATGCATCGTTTTGGGCGCTGCGGACTGAGCGAATGCGGCTGTGGGACAAGATTCATCGGCGAGTTCTCGACCGGTTTGAATTCGTGATGACCCGGCCGTTCGTCCGCAACGGATTGGTCGAGGGCGGGCGAGTGAGTGGGCAAGAGTTCTTGGAGAACGCAAACCTCCTGTTCTCGAGCATGCCGCTACGCCACTTAGAGTTGCACAAGGTGAGGCGCGCCCTCAAAAGGGTCCTGGCCGACGATCGGCTGCTCCAGGTCGTGTCGTTGGACCTGGACGACACCGGGCTGACGGACAAGCACCTCGCACTGATTGCTGACAGCTCGAGTCTCGCGAACCTGAAGTACCTGAGTTTGATCGGCAACCCGGTCGGCCGGGCCGGAGTAAGTGCCCTCGCGGCTTCACCCCACCTCACGGAGCTCGCCTACGTCGCCCTAGCGCGCACCCATGCGCCCCCCATTGCGCCAGAACCCTGGTACGACCAGGGTGAGGTGTTCTCATTCGGCGAGGATCCGGCTCTGGGCCTCGAGCTCGTAGAGGAATTCGGTCCAAAGCGATGGCTTCTGCGGCGCGACGCGGTGGTCCCGTCCGCGACGGACTTCTGACGCTCTGGATAGGTGCCGGCAGATAGCGCCGGTGTTGGATGCTGCAGGCTCGGGACTGCAGCGGGTGCATCTCTTTTCGAAGATTGTAGAGAAGAAGCTGGAATCGAACTACCTTCTCTACCTTCCCGAGACCTACGACCAAGACGATCGCCTTTGGCCGCTGTTGGTGTACCTCCACGGCGGCGGTGGCTCGGGGACCGACACAGCCCGGCTGGCTCACTACCCGCTGGTTCAGCGGCTCGAGCGGGAGCCCGACTTTCCCTTCGTGGTGGTCAGTCCGCAGTGTCCGCCCGGGGAAGCTACCGGCCACGGTCCGTTGGGAGACACCTGGACCGAGCATGCTGAGCTGGTAGACGCGCTCATCTCAGAGCTACTGAGCAGTCTTCGACTCGACCCGGACCGCGTAGTCTTGGTCGGGCACAGCATGGGCGGCTACGGTGCCTGGTATTTTGCGCATCGCTACCCAGAGCGGTTCGCGGCGGTGGCGCCGATGTCCGGGCCAGCCGTGACCTGGTGGACCTACCGTGCGAAGGACGTTCCATTCTGGGTCTTCCACGGCGCGAAGGACGAAGCGGTTCCGGTCGAAGAGTCTGAGGCGATGGTGCGAACCATAGAAGAGATCGGTGGCAGTGTGCGCTTTACCCGCTACCCGGAAGGCGGTCACGCCATTCGCCAACCCTTTGACGAAGACGAGCTCTACGACTGGCTTCTGCTGCAGAGGCGCGCCAGCTCGAAGACGGAGAAGGACTCACTGTAGCCAGCGAGAGCCTCCTCAAGGGTAGCAAGCAGAACAAGTGACTGGGGCCGCGCTCAACCACGCCGCCAAGTTTTGGGATCTTTCATTCTGCCTTCTCGAAGTTCGAGTTTAGAAGGGAAGCGAACAGGAGAAGAAGGCAGCCGGCCAGAGGATTATTCGGCTCACGCTGTCGACCACCCACCACCCAAACCCCTTGATAAACTACCGCCATGGCCAAGAAACCATTGCCAACGCGGGGACCCCAGATCGAGCTGGCGGGCGACCTGGCGACTGCGTTTGTGGTTACCGGCGCGGCGCGGGACAAGAACCGGCAGCTGGGGGTTGCAAGTTATGGTGAGCTGCTGACCTGGAGCCAGTTGGTCGGGTTGGTGCAACCGACGGAGGCGGAGGTGCTCAGCCAGGCGGCGACGGCGGATCCGGCGGCGGCGTTGGCGACGTTTGAACGGGCGGCGCGAGCGGCTGCGGTTTGTTTTTTGTCGACCGCACCCGCTCGGGTCAGCGTCGTTGGTGTGAAATGAAGACCTGCGGCAACCGCGCCAAGTCGCTGCGTTTTACCGCACAAAGGGCAGGGCCAGGCGTCAAGCGCACCATCGAATCATCAGTAAGAAGATCGGAACCCGTCCGCGGCCGAGCAAACAGAAGCTCTGAAGGTCCGGTCGAGAGCTCTGAGGGTCCGTTCGAGGCTCAACTGGTTGTTGACGATGGTTTCATGCCCCTTTGGCGCGTGGATAAGGTCAAGTAGAGGGCAGGCTCGACCGATCTTTTGTCTAAGGCGGTTAAGCGGTTGAGTTGCTTAACTGTCTTGCTCGTGATGCTGGTTAAGCGGTAGATTCGCTTAACCGTCTTTGCTGTGAGGGTGGTTAAGCGGCTGGCTCGCTTAACTGGCTTGGCTGTGAGAACGGTTAATCGGGTGACTCGCTTAACCGTCTTTATTGTGATGATAGTTAAGCGGTTGACTCGCTTAACTGGTTTGATTGCTGGGATGGTTAAGCGGCTGACTCGCTTAACTGGTTTGATTGTGAGGATGGTTAAGCGTTAGATTCGCCTAACCGTCTCGTCGGAGAAAGTGGTTAAGCCAAATTTGCACTCATTCGTTGGTATCGACCAGATGATTGTGCTGCGTTTACGACGGCTGTTCCATTGGGCCAATCGTGTCGGCCCGGGGTGATACCATCACCCCAGATCCCGATTTCAACTCCAGGTGGCCTCGATGGCTCTGAGTTGCTGAGAACTCGAGGCACTTCCCCCGTGCGCTAGGTTCGCTTTGGCGAGCCGGCGCTATCCGAGGAGGATCTTCCGTGAACTCATCAGACATGAATATCAACCGGATCGAGCCAGCCGTAGCTCTCCGAGACCAGCGGATTTTCATCACCGGTGCGACGGGTTTTGTCGGCAAGGTGCTGGTCGAAAAGTTACTTTGGTCGATTCCTGACGTCGGCCGCCTTGTCCTGTTGATTCGCCCCGGCTCGGGGCTCGACGGCGAGGAACGGTTCCAGACCGAGATCGCCGAGTCCCCGATCATGGCTCGGCTGCGGGCACGACATCAGGACGGCTGGGCATCCTGGTTGGCGAGTAAGGTCGAGGTGGTGGCCGGCGACCTTGGCCAGGATCACTTTGGTCTCGACGAGGACGCCTATCGTGGGCTCTGCCAGCGGATCGATCGAGTGGTGGCGAGTGCTGCGACGGTGACGTTTGACGAACGGCTCGACCGGGCGTTGGAGCTCAACACCCGTGGTGCGGCCCGGACGCTGGCGTTGGCGCGGGATGCGGGCAACGTGCCGCTGCTGCAGGTTTCGACGGCGTTTGTCAGCGGTCGTCGTCGCGGGGCAATTCCCGAACAGATTGTGGATGCCGAGGCGGTGGATCTCGATGCGACCCTGGCGTCGTTGGAAGTGGCGGCCGCAACACTCCAGGCATCCGGCGAACGCTCGGATAGCGAGTGGGTGGCAGCCGGTGCAGCGCAGGCGGAACGGTTCGGATTCAACGACATTTACACCTTGACCAAGGCCCTCGGTGAACGTCTGTTGGACCGTGACCGCGGGTTGGTGCCGCTGGCGATTTTGCGACCGGCGATTGTCGAAAGCGCCGCGACGGAGCCGATCCCGGGCTGGATCGAAGCGGTCCGGGTGTCTGATCCGTTGCTGGCGGCTTATGGCCGCGGACGCACGGCTGAGTTTCCCGGATCGGCGGATGTTCCCCTCGAATTAATTCCGGTCGACTATGTGGTGCATGCCTTGATCGCCGCCTTGGCAGCGTTGCCGCCAGGTCTTGAGGCGGGGCACGTCGAGACGGGGCGCGTCGATGAGGGGCACGCAGAGCCAGGGTCACCCGTGCCGGTCTACCAACTGGGCTCGAGTCGCCATCCGATCACCCTCGGTCAGCTGATGGCTTATGCGCGGCGGGGGTTTGCGCGGTCGCCGTTGCGGGACGAAAGTGGGGCGCCCATTGCGGTTGGCGAGGCGCGGTTCACCGAGCCTGATCAGTACCTTCAGGGGTTGATGTCGCAACGCAAGCGGGTGCGCGCTCTCGCACGTTGGGTGCCGCGTCGACGCAGCTCGCGCACCCGGCTGGCCCTCGGCAGCGCCGAGCGGACGTTCGACCACCTTATTCATTTGCTGGCGGTGTATCGCCCCTACCTGAGCCATGGTGCGAGTTACGACGATGCCCAGACTCGGCAGCTGTGGAGCCGTCTGTCCGCGGCGGATCAAGCGACGTTCCCGTTCGATGTCGAGGCGATCGACTGGCCGTCCTATGTTGCCGACGTCCATGTGCCGGGGCTGGTGCGTTTTGCGCTCAAAGCCGAGACCGGAGCCCCGGTGCCCGTGCCGGAGGAGGACCGTGAACGTGCGGACGTCATTCTGTCCCGCGCAACTGGCCATGCAGCCGAGGCCAACACGGTGTTCGAGCTGTTTGCGGCGACTGCCGAAGCCTACCCGGACGTGATGGCGTTTCAGATTTGTCGTCAGGGTCGGTGGCTGCGGTATACCTACCGTCAGGCACTGACGACCACCGCTAACCTCGCGGCACACTTGGCGGAGTCCTTCGAGGTTGGGCGCGGTGACCGGGTGGTGTTGCTGTCGACGGGGTGTCCCGAGTGGGTGCTGACAACCCTGGCGGTCCATCGCCTTGGGGCCACTACGGTGCCGATCGATCCACAATGGCCGGCGGACGAAGTGGTGCAGGCGGCAGCGTTGGTCGAGGCGAAGTTGATCTGTGCGGCGCCGCCGTTGGCGGCGGTGGCATCAGCGGAAGGTTTGGGCTGTCCGGTGGTGGCGCTGGCGGCACCGTTTGTACCCGAGCCCGACGTCGGCCTGATGGCCCCGTCTGAGGCGGCGGCCCCGTCTGAGGCAGAAGCACCGCCGGTGGATTCAGTCGGCTCGATCGATGACTTGGCGAGCATCATCTTCACTAGCGGCACCACCGTGGCACCCAAAGCGGTGCCTCTCACCCACGGCAACTACTTGTCCAACGTCCGCGATCTAGTGCCTTTGATGCACCTGACGCGGGAACGTCTACTGTCCGTCCTGCCGATCCACCATGTGTTCGAACAGATGGTCGGCTGGTTGGTGCCGATGACCGGCGGCAGCACCTTCAGTTACGTCGCCGAGATCAAACCTGCCGAAATCAACTGGATGATGAACACCACCAAACCGACAGTACTGGTTGCGGTGCCACGGTTGCTCGAGCTGTTGCACAACGGGATCCAGAAGAGCGTCGAGGCCGGCGGCCCGTTTCTTGCGGGAGTCTTCAAGGTGCTGTTTGCCCTCAGCCGGCGCAAGAATGGCGAAAACGGACACAAGTTATTCAAGAAGGTGCACCAGAAGTTTGGCGGCTCTCTGCGGCGCATCGCGACGGGTGGCTCGGCCCTCGAACCAACCCTGGGCCGTAGCTTCCAGCTCATGGGTTTTAAGGTGGGCGAAGGCTACGGCATGACCGAAACCAGCCCGGTGTTGTCGGTCAATCAGTGGCAGGGTATCCGTTTTGGCTCAGTAGGCCAGAAGCTGGCGAGCGTCGAGATCGACCTGCGACCACCAGCCGACGGTGCAAGTGGCGTGGCCGAGGGGGCTGGCGAAGTGTGGGTGAAGGGGCCGAATGTGATGTCGGGCTATTACCAAAACCCCGAGGCGACGGCGGCGGTGATGTTGGACGGCTGGCTCAACACCGGCGATATCGGCTTTTTCGATGACGACGGTTACCTGCACCTGGCTGGCCGGACCAAAGACGTGATCGTCACCAGCGCTGGCAAGAATGTCTACCCGGAAGAGGTAGAGGTGCGCTACCGAGAGCTGCCGGGAGTGGCCGAATTGGTGGTCTTGGGGCTGCCGGGGGAGAGTGGTGGCGAGCGGGTGACGGCCCTGGTGGTGCCGACGCCGGACGCCAGCGAGGAGGCGATTCGCGCCGCTTTCACCGCCCGTTCTGCCGACGTGCCGAGCTACCAGCAGATAGTGGGCGTCGAGTTTTGGCGGGGTGACTTGCCCAAAACGACCACCATGAAAGTCAAACGGGCTGTGCTCAGAGACGCGGTCTTGGCCGGTGAGCGCGGTTCGGGTAAGGCGACACTGGCTCCGACAGCTGCGCCTGAAGAGGAACGCAGTGCGTCCGAAGCGGCGGTGGTCGAGACGCTGGCCCGGCTGGCTCGCGCCCGTCCGGATCTGCTACGGGCCAGTGATCGGCTCGCCGATCTTGGGGTAGATTCCCTCACCCGGGTCGAGCTGGTTGGCGAGCTCGAGGCGCGGTTTGGGTTGCGGGTCGAAGACGACACCGCGGCATCCCTAGATCGCGTGCAGGATCTTTTCGACTTGACCAGCTAGATCTGCCAACCTTGGGCTACGATGTTCAAAACCTTCCCCGCCCAGATCTCGTCGGTGCTACGCAGCCAGCGCGGGCACCGCAATCTTGGCGCGCTGGTGCGCTTCTTCCTGGTGCTGGCGGCGATGATCACGGTCTACTCGATCCTGTTTCACGTCCTGATGTTGCGGGAGGGGCAGGAACACACCTGGATCACGGGCTTCTATTGGACCCTCACGGTGATGTCGACCCTCGGCTTCGGCGACATTACCTTCCACACCGATGTCGGTCGGCTGTTCTCGATTGTGGTGCTGATTTCGGGCACGATCTTTTTGCTCGTGTTGCTACCTTTTACGTTCATCGAGTTCTTTTTTGTACCGTGGATGAATGCTCAGGCAGCGCTGCGGGCGCCCCGTCAGCTGCCAGCGAAAACCCGCGGCCACGTTTTGCTGGCGCATTACGATACGGTGAGCACTGCCTTGATCCGTCGACTCGACCGCTACAAGTACAGTTATGCACTCTTGGTGGCGGAGGTTGATGAGGCTCTGACCCTCGACGATCAAGGGATCAATGTCATGGTTGGCCCCTTGGACGATCCCGAGACGTGGCGACGGGCGCGGGTCGACAAGGCGGCCTTGGTCGCCAGTACCGCAAGTGATGTCACCAACACCAGTGTGGCGTTTACGGTGCGGGCGCTCGCCCAGGACGTTCCGATCATCACCTCGGCGGTGGACGAGGCGTCGGTGGACATCCTCAAGCTGGCCGGCAGCAGTTCGGTGTTACGTCTCGAAGAGATGCTCGGCGAGTCGTTCGCCCGCGGTTTTGTCGGCGGCGACGCGATGTCGCATGTCATCGGTCAATTTGATGATCTGTTGATTGCCGAGGCCACCGCCCATCGTACGCCCTTGGTCGGCAAAACTCTCCGTGAAAGCGGGCTGCGCCAGAATCTGGGGGTGACCGTGGTCGGGATTTGGGAGCGGGGCAGCTTCGAACCGGCTCGCCCAGAGACCATGATTCAGGATCACACGGTGCTGCTGCTGGCGGGGTCGAAGGACCATTTTCTCCGCTACGACGAGTTCTTCTGTATCTACAACGTCTCGGTTGCGCCGGTGGTCATTCTTGGGGGTGGCCGGGTGGGCCGGGCTACGGCCCGTTCCTTGGCGAAGCGGGAGGTCGACTACCGGATTGTCGAAGTGTTGCCGGAGCGCATTCTCGATACGACCAAATATGTGCATGGCAGCGCTGCCGATTTGGAGGTGCTCGAGCAAGCCGGCATCCGCGAGGCCCCCGCCGTCGTGATCACCACCCATGACGACGAGCTCAACATTTACCTCACTATCTACTGCCGGCAGTTACGCCCGGACATCCAGATTCTGGGTCGCGTGACCGAGGAGCGTCACGTGGCGAACCTGCATCGTGCGGGGGCGGACAGCGTCCATTCGTATGCCTCCCTGGGTGCCAATGAGATGATGAATCTGTTGCAGCGCAGCAAGATCTTGCTGGTGGCAGAGGGTCTGTATTTGTTCGAAGTACGGGTGCCGGCCGAACTGGCGGAGCGGACCATTGCACAGTCGGCGATCCGCGAGCGGACCGAATGCAGCATAGTGGCGATCCGCACCAGCCAAGGGATTGAAGTGGTGCCAAACCCCGGGACGGAGCTGCCGGGAGACGCGGCCATCGTCCTGATCGGGTCTCGCGAAGCCGAACAGAAGTTCCTCGAGATCTGGGGCGAAAGCTGTTCGGTCGGCTATCAGCAATAGCCCTATCAGCAATAGCGTTATCTGCGCAGTAGCTCAGTTGGGGTCTTTGTTTTTGGCCAGTGCGGCGGCAATGGCGGCTGGCGCTTTCGAATGCTGTACGCCATGTTGCCAATACCGCAGGGCTTCGTCGCGTCGGTTCTGGTGCATCAACACCTCACCGAGTTCCAGATAAGCCCGATCTCCTGTTGGGTCGAGGGTGATGGCGCGGCGGAAGCTTTCGATCGCCTGGTCGAACTGTTCGAGTTCAACTTGGGCTAGGCCGAGATAGAGCCAAGCGGGGTCCATCACGGGTCGCAGCTCAACCGCTCGGGTGAGATGTTTCAGAGCCTCTTCGTTGCGGTGGTCGCGCAACAACATTGCACCGAGATTGAAATGGGTTTCGGGGCGTTCCGAGCCATCTTCCAAGGCCTTGAACATGTGGCTGATGGCGATTTGGTTGTTGCCGAGTCGTGATTCTGCGAGGGCGAGGATATCCCGCGCCATCGGAAAGTCAGGCGACACTTTCAAGATCTGCTCCAAGGCGTGTTTGGCAGCCGCTGGGCGTCGCAGCTGAAGGTGTCCGTTGGCGAGCTCGAAGTAGGGCTCGAGCCCTGCCGGTTGGGCAGCGGGCAGGCGTTGTTCTAATCCGTTCATGGCGGCCAGCAGCCTGCCGCCTGTGACGTCGAGGGCCGCAACCGCACGATAGACGTCTGCCAGCGCACCGGACGGGCCACGCTCCGGGTACAACAGCTGGACGTCTTCGATCTCGGGAGTGGTTTCCGGCTTAGGCGCGATCAGCTCGGGTCCGCCGGGTTGTCGACGGATGAAATGGTCGGTCATCGTGACCCGAACCACGTCTTCGGGGCGTCGCTTCTGCATATGACACCCGACACAGTTGTCGACGGCGACGTCTGGCAGGGGGGGAGTGCCTTCAGAAAGGTTGGTGTCTGCGGTCATGGCTTCGAGGCCACAAGCGTCGACTTCGTGACATTGGAGACACGCCGCTCGGTAGTGGGAGGCACGGTCTGCGACCGGTACTTTGCGATGCGGATCGTGACAATTGAGGCAGCTCAGCTCGCCTGCACTTTCGATAAAGCAGCGGCTTTGTTCCAACCGATAGGGGTGATGGTTGATTTCGAACCGATCGCTGCTGTCGCGTCCAGGTTCGTCGATCTCCATCTGTACAATGTAATCAGCAAGCGCTTGGCCAGGGTGGAAGGCATAGGTGTGGGTTCCGAACCGGCGCTGACCGGCGATCGCCACGGTCGGCTGCAGGTGGCATTGGTAACACACGTCATCGCGCAATCGAGGTTCGAGGTCTCCCGGGTTGACGATGGTGGAGTAGACCGCCTTGAAGTCGACCGTTTCTTGCATCGCGGCGCGGGCATGGTCTGCCCCTGGTCCGTGGCAGCGTTGGCAACCTATACCGGTCGGCAGTTCCTCGGGAAAGAAGTGGGGCGCGGTGGCGACGTCGCTACCGATTTCGACCTCGGGGTAGGCGTTGTGGCAGAACATGCACTCGCGGCGTACCCGGCGTTGCATCCCGAGGTGGTCTGGGCGGTCGAAGCCCGGGGCCACGTCCCACGTCTGGGTCTGGGAATACCAGGCGATGGGCATCTGGTAGAGGTTCCCGGACGGGGTTCCGAAGAGATAGGTGCGGGAGTGGTTGCCCGATCCTAGAATCCAGTCGACTTCCTGTTCCAAGACATTGATCGGTTGGCCTTCGGAGTCGAGTTGATGACGATGCATGACCAAGCGGTCGTCGTCGCGCCGTTCCATCCGGTAATGGCGTCGCGACGGTTCGTGGAAGAAACCCTCGGATTCGAAGTCTTCGATGAACTTTGCCGGCTCCGGGCGGTAAAACGATTGCGCCATCGCAACCTCTTGGTAGGACTCGTACAGGTCGCGATGACAGGCGCCGCACAATTCGTCGGCGACATAACCTGGAGCCGCGCCGCCGGTGACCTGGTGGCCGCGGACGGCGAGGGGATCCGGCGCCTCAGGCTGGCTCTCGTCAGCCGGTGGGATGGGGTCTCCGCTGCTGGCCAACGGCGACAGCAGCCAAACGGCAACCAACAACCCGGTCAGTGCGACCGCCCCGCCGAGGCTTGGTCGCCAGCGTACCCAAAACTTTTCCATGTTCGAAATCTTAGCTCAGTACGCGAAGTTTAGAGCCCCTCGCTCAGTGATGAAGTCCCTGGCCGGATTTACGAAGAGTCAAGGCAGACTCTTCGCTCCGGCACTAGACGGGACTCGTGACCTATGGGAACGTCAGCAGTGGAGATCAGCAGATTTGGAGGACAACCGTGAACCACGATGATTCGACGCCAGTGAACGCCTTGGGGGAGCCGATCGGTCAGCCTCTCCTGGATTGGTCACCGCCTCCGGTGCCGCAGCGTGAGGTGATCGAAGGCCGCTGGTGTCAGCTCGAGCCGGCTGATCCCGAGCGTCACGCGGCGGAGCTGTATGAGGCGTTTAGGGAGGATACCGAGGGGCGCGTCTGGACGTATTCGTTTAGCGGTCCGTTCGACACTCTTGCCAGCTACCGTGCTTGGATGGAGTCGAAGTGCATGGGCTCCGATCCGATGTTTTTTGCCGTGCGGGAACACGAGTCTCAGCGCGCCCTGGGTTTGCTCAGTTATCTGAGGCTCAATCCGCAGATGGGGGTGATCGAAATCGGTCACATCAGCTATTCGCCGCGACTGCAGAACACAACCGCCGCCACCGAGGCGATGTTTTTGATGATGCGCCGCGCCTTTGAGCTCGGCTATCGGCGTTTGGAGTGGAAGTGTGATGCGCTCAACACTGGGTCGGTGCGAGCCGCGCTGCGCTTGGGATTTCAGTCCGAGGGTACCTTTCGTCAAGCGGTGATCTACAAGGGTAGGAACCGCGATACCCATTGGTTTTCGATCATCGATCAGGAGTGGCCGCCGCTCCGTCGTCGATTTGAGGCCTGGCTCGATCCAAGTAATTTTGATGCCTCGGGACAGCAACGCACAGCCCTGCGAGAGATCGAGCTAACGCAGAGCGCCGCGGGACAGTGTGGTTTGGGATGAGTGTAGTTAGATCTCGTCCCAGAACGCCGGTTGTCCGGAAGCCCCCTGTGGACTGCGCGCGCTGCTGCGTAACTCGCCTCGGTGCCCTAATGTTTGCCAACTCTATTGGTTACAATAGTTTGGAGAGCTAGGAGCTGCTCTCTTGCTCATACATACTCGCCGCGTGCTCGCTCCACAGGGGCCTCCCTGGGAGACGAGAAACGGGTTTCCGGATGCAATCTAGTTAGATCTCGTCCCAGAACGCCGGGCCTCCGGTCGCCCCCTGTGAACTGCGCGGCCTGGGCGGCCCCCTGGCTGCGTAACTCGCCTCGGCGGCCTGATGTCTGCCAAGCCTATCGATTACAATAGTTTGGAGCGCCAGGATCTGTTCTCTTGCTCATACATACTCGCCGCGTGCTCGCTCCACAGGGGGCTCCCTAGGAGTCGAGAGGCTTTCCAGGAGGATATAGATTGGTCAGCGACAAGGTTCGACGGTTGGTTCGCTTAGTACTCCTGCTGATCACGGCGGCGTTGGGTTCCGGGTGTGCTCCTGCTTCGTATTGTGCGCTACCGCCACCTCTCGAGCCTTCGTCGACGCCTGAGTCGTCATCCACTCCCAAGCAGGGGCCTCCCAAGCAGTGGCAAGTCTCCGACGATTTGCGCGTCACCGAGTTGCGCCCCGGGGTTTGGTTGCATACCTCGTGGCGCGTCCTGAGCAGCGGTCAGCGTTTTCTATCGAACGGACTGCTCGTGCGCGAGGGCGAGCGGCTGGTATTGGTGGATACCGCCTGGGGCGTCGAGCTCACTGAACAGCTTCTCGACTGGGTCGACGATACTCTTGCCCTCGAGGTTGATCGAGCGGTGGTCACCCACTTTCATGACGATCGGATGGGAGGCTCGCCGGTGCTCGCCGAGCGTGGCATTCCCTTCATGGGCCTGGAGCTGACCCGCGAGCTGGCCAAGGACGACGGGGTTCCGTTGCCATCGCCTTTGGTAGGCTTGGCGCTCGACAAGGCGGTGACGTTTGGTTCGCTCGAGGTGTTTTATCCCGGTCCGGGGCACAGCCGCGACAACTTGGCGGTGTGGGTTCCCGAAGCCAAGTTGCTGTTCGGCGGCTGTGCCGTGCGTCCCGGCAACGCCTCAACCGCCGGCAATACCGCCGACGCCGATGTCGAGGCCTGGCCCGAGGCGATCCGCCGATTGATCGCTCGGTACGGTGATGCCGAGATTGTGGTCCCGTCCCACGGCCCGCCCGGGACCGTCGAACTGTTGGTGCATACCCTCGAAGTCCTCGAGGGTGTGGACGCAGCGGACCGCTGATGGCTTGAAGATGAGCCTCCAAGCTTTGCGACGGGAGGTCATTGATGAAGTGCGCGGTCTACGAGGATAGCCTCAAGGTCGCGGCGTCCATCTAGAACGCCGACCAGTACGACGTTGCTACGATCGACGCGGAAGAGAATCCGGTACGGCTTGAGCTGTAGCTCGCGAAACTCCCGAATAGCAATCCGTTCTAGTTCGGGGACGACCCGTGCTCGTCGAGGATGCGCAGCTAGCGTGCCAATTTGGTCATGGATTTTTTCATAGAGCGCGAGTGCCCGATCGACACTCGAATCGGCAGCAACATAGTCGATGATTCCATCGAGGTCGCTGAGAGCCGAACGGCTCCAGATAATCTTGTAGTGCTCAGTCACCGCTGCGGTGCATCTCGAGCCGGTCCCGGAAGTGGGTGTCAGCGTCGGCGTCTGAAAGGATTCTGCCTTGCTGATAATCCCGGTCGCCCTGGACGGCCAGTTTGAGCAGCATCAACGATTCGTGCTGGCGCTGAAAGCTGTCAACATCCTGGAGAATTGCAGTCGCTTTGCCGTTCTGAGTAATTACCACGGGCTGCCTGGTCTCGCGAGCTCGCCGAATCAGCTCTGACGTTCGAGTCTTGAGGGCAGTGACGGGTTCGATGGCATTAGAGTAGTTCAAGAGTGTCTCCTTGGAGCTAAATATAGCACCGGATTAGGGGCGAAAGGGCGATGTTTTGGTCTGAGCGGATCCGTCGCTATCGCCAGGAACACCTTATCTGTGGTTATGCGCTGGGTGGAATCAGGTCTCGGCCTGATACGACGACAACGTCTGTTTCCGGTGCCACGTCTTCTAGCTCAGGGACGAAGAGCGCTCGGACGATGTCGCGCTTCGCCAATTTCGCAGGCAGCTTCGGAGGCTCTTTCGTCACCAAATCACGAGCCAGCTGTTGCAGCTTTCGGGTTGTGAAAGGCTTTGACGAGAACTTTGCCTCGCCGAGCAGGAGTTTCCGGCCATCAACCGATTCGCTGACGATGTCCCACTCTGGCCTTGAGCCCTGCCACCAGCGGGATGCTGGGCCCCAGGGGCCTTCTTGACCGAGGGCACAGTGTCTGTCGAGGGGTCTCTGTCTGTTGAGGGGACTCTGTCTGTTGAGGGGACTCTGTCTGTTGAGGGGACTCT
>JAJCXO010000135.1 GCA_029263395.1 Acidobacteriota bacterium
CTGACCCTGACCCTGCCTGACCCTGACCCTGCCTGACCCTGACCCTGAACTCGAAGGTCAGGGCGATTGTCGGTCGATATTCGGCCAAATCGGGCGAATTGGGGCCCGTTCTGGGTGATTCGCCGGAGAAGCCCGGAAAACTACAACCGGGAGAAGACCTTTCGGTCGTCAAAACTAGGGCTCTCCCGCCGGGAGGACGCCATTCGAACGTCAGGTATTGCGTCCAACGGCGGGAGAAGACCTGTCGTGCGGTGGGTCAGGGGGTCCAACAGCGGGAGAAGACGTTTCCGTCGTCATAACACGTCTCCTGGCGGGCCCGGGGCGGGAGTTGGAAGGCTGGAGAGGTCTTCTCCCGGCGGCAGGGTGCGTGTTGAGGCAAGAGTGTGGTTTGTTACCGCCACCCTCGGAGGTGTTGATGCCGACGACAGGTCTTCGGCTGACGGTGGGTTCCTCCCCCAGGCCCTCTGTGCGACCAGAGGAGAAGATGAGATAAGACTCGTCGGGTGCACGAAGACGTCCCCGTCACATCCCAGAGATGGCACCGAAGTCCCAGGCTTCCATCCATTCCAAGTTGACCAGAGTCGCCCAATCACCGCCGGATGACGCTTCTGTGCAACGCAGCGCCAGGCAGTTACCGGCTGACTTCGCAGTGCGCCGACGACTCGATCGCGGCGAACCCGCAAGATCAGGGTTGTTTCTTTAACAAAAAGCCTGCCGACCCGGTAACATCGCTTTTGTCGGCCGACATTTTCCGTTATTACCTGGTAAAGACGCTTTTGTCGGCCGACATTTCTCGATTTCGGCCGGAAAACGGGCTTTTGTCGGTCGACGTTTTGCGTTTTTACCTGGTGATCTTGCCGCCGTTTTTCGACGCCAAGCCAAATCACCGGGTGTGAAGGGCCAATTTCTGACCGAAAGAGCTCGGGATCGAACGACCCAGCCGCCCACGGTGTGCGCCTGAGCACACACCGTGGACACGAGCCAGCAGCTACTGGTAGGTCACGACCAACTGCGGATGATTCGACGCGGTTGAATTGTTCGCGGCGTAATAGCCGATGAAGTCATTACCGCGATCATCGTTGTCATCGAGATCGAAGTAGAAGCGCAGCTGGGTGGTACCGACCTTGTTGACGACGGTCAAGCCCGTTGCGCCGAGACCCCCTTCGGACCAGTCGCCGTTGCTGGCGGCGTTCGAGAGGGTGGCGGTTTGGGCGACGCTGGCAACCGCTTCGAAGTCACTGTTGGCGAGAGCGGTTGAACCGCCGAGGCCACCGGAGTGGACGTCGACCCAGCAGACGCCATGGGTGGAGAAGGGGTTGGTGCCGGTGACTCGGCCGCGGCGTAGACGCAAGGTGGCGGAGACGATGGTGGCGCCATCGGGAATCGCTGAGGTGTCGAACGACACCACACTTTTGTATTGACGGTCACTGCGGTTGTCTCCAGCCCGCAACGCACCGGTGCCGGTGTTGGTGGAGTTCCTGCTACCACCGATGTTGGAGTTTTCGCTCGACTCCCGCACCCAGCCATCATCGCTGGCGATGGAGGTAAAGGTCACCGTGGTTGGATTGGGCGCGGCGAGGGGTGTCGTATTGGGTGTCGGGGTCGATTGGATCTGCCAGTTGCCGGCGAGATCTATGCGTTCGATGGAGGAGCTGGAGGGCGCGTCACCCACTTCGGCTGGGTTTGCGTTACCGCTTTCGTCGATCAAGCCACTGTTGTTGTTGGGACCGTAGATCACCGCGTCGATCGGTATCGTCGAACCGGTGATCGAAGCGGCTGGCACGTTGAACAAGGCAACGCCATCACCCGTCGATCCGCTATTTTGGAAGTCCGGTGAGAAGTTGATCGCCTGGTCTAACGTTGGGTTGCCGTTCGCAACACTCGACGTTGGACCGCCGACAACAAACGTAGCGCCCGGCTGGATGGTGCCGGTCAGCTGCACCAGGCTGGTGGTGTAAGTGGTACCGCCGTTACCCAGGCTGAAGCCTGAGAGATTGATAGCGACGCTGTCGTTGTTGTAGATCTCGACCCATTCGAGACCATCGTCGGTGCCGCTCGGATCGTAGAACACCTCACTCAGCAACAGACTGCCGTTGTTGGGCTGGGTTGCGGTGACGGTGATTGCGATTGCGGCTGCTCCTGGCAATCCACCGGAATCGGTGACCGCCGCGGTGACGCTGTGGCTGCCAACCGACAAGGTGGTGGAGAAGGAACCGCCGTTGCCGACGGTGCCGTCGAGGTTGGACGTCCAGACCAGGCTGCCGGTGAGGCTGCCATCCTCGATATCGCTCGCCGAGCCGCTGAAGCTGATGACCGAGCCGTCGGCGAAGGAGGCGCCGTTGTTCGGCGAGTTGATCGTGACGCCGGGGGCGGTGTTCGGGTTGACGGTGAAGCTGACGACGTCGGTTGCCTGCAGGCTGCCAGAGTCGGTCACCGCCGCCGTGATGGTGTGGCTGCCGACGGAGAGGACTGTCGAGAACGAGCCGCCCGTGCCGAGGGTGCCATCGAGGTTGGAGGTCCAATTGATGTTTGTGGTGAGGTTGCCGTCTTCGGCGTCGTTGGCGGTGGCGCTGAAGCTGACTGAAAAGCCCTCGCTGGTGCTGCCACCGTTGGTCGGACTGCTGATGTTCACCGTCGGTGCCTGGTTGCCGGTCGGCGCCAGGTTGGAAACGTTGGGTGTTGGGCTCGACTGGATCTGCCAGCTGCCCGCCAAATTGATGCGCTCGAGGGACGACCCTGGTGACGCATCGCCAACCTCGGGGGCATTGGCGCTGCCGGTCTCGTCGATCAAGCCGTTGTTGTTGGCGCCGCCGTAGATGACTGCGTCAACCGGGACGGTGGCACTGTTGACCTGAGCGCAGGGGATGTCGAACAGCGCTACGCCATCGGCGGTCGAGCCGCTGTTCTGGACATCGGGATTGAAGTTGAAGACCTGGTCGAAGCTCGGGTTGCCGTTGGTGGCGCTCGACGTTGGGCCGCCGACCACAAAAGTCGAGCCGGCAGCCACCGAGCCACTGAGTTGAGCCATGCTGGTGGTGTAGGTTGTGCCAGCGTTGCCGAGGCAGTACCCCGACAGGTTGACGGAACCGGTACCGCTGTTGAAGAGCTCAATCCATTCGAAGCCGTCGTCACCGCTGCTGACGTCATAAAGCACTTCGCTCAGTAGGATTCCACCCGCGCCGGGAGCTTGCGGGGTGGCCGAGGTGCCGGCACTGTCGGCGCTTTCGTTGGCCGAGGCGTCAACGGCGGTGACGACGTAGAAGTAGGTGGTACCGTTGGTCAGCCCGCCGTCGACGAAGGATGGGGTCACGAGCAGGGACCCGTTGACCACGTTGTAGGGCCCACCGGCGGCGGTGGCGCGATAGAGGTTGTAACCCGCTAGGTCACTTTCGCTGTTGGCGTTCCAGGTCAACTGATTCTGGCCGTCGCCAGCTGTTGCGGTAAGGCCGGTTGGGGGTGCCGGTGGGGTGGTATCTGGGATGCTGCCGTCCGGTGTCGCCGAAGCTTGGTTGCTGTCACCGCTCTCGTTAGAGGAGGTGTCGACGGCGGTGACAACATAGGTGTAGGTGGTGCCGTTGGTGACCGTGCTGTCGACGGTGTTGGTGGTAGTGAGCTGGCCACCGTTGATCTTGATGTAAGGGCCGCCGACACTGGTGGCGCGATAGATGTTGTAACCCGACAGGTCGTTTTCGCTGTTGGCGAGCCAGCTCAAGGCGACAGTGCCGTTGCCGGCAGTGGCGATCAGGCTAGCGGGAGCGGCAGGGGGTGTGGTGTCGGTGGTGCAGACGTCGTTGTGCAGGCACTCGACCCACTCCGGATGGTCGATGAATGGATTGCGATTACCCTGGAAGCTGAAAACCACTTCGTTGCGCCAAATCTCCCGGCTGTCGGGTGGATCTTGCGCGTGCCATTGCAGCAGCACCGACAGCATACCCATGTAGGCGACGGATTGATTGGAGCCGGTGTTCGAGGCGTCGATCAGTGATTCGTTGTCGGTGACGATCAGATCCGGTTCGCTGAAGCCGGTGACGCTGTGGCTGCCGCCTTCGTAACGAATGTCCATGTAGAAAATGGCCCGTGCGACGTCCCCTTTGCGGCCGTTCCAGGTTTCCCAAGTGCCTTGGGTGAAGGAACCGGATTGCCAATTCGAGTTGCCGGGGTAGACGCCACTGCCGCCGCCGCGCCCATCGTTGAACAAGGTGGTTTGCTCAGTACACGAGGCGTCACACCAGCGAAAGGGAAGATTACTGCGCGCTGAGTTGTAGCCGGCATCCGAAGCGAACAGATGATGGCAGTCGGTGTAGGGGTAAACACCGGTGCCGTCGTCGGGGAAGCCATAGGACTTCGGCCAAGAGTGCTCGCGGTTGTAGGCCCCGACGCCCCCGGCGATTTTGGTATAACTGGCGTTTTTGTAGACGTCGATGATGTTGTTGATGTTGTTGGGATCTTCGTCGGCAAGATTGATGATGTCCCAGGTGTCGGTGGTCGAGGCGGTGTACGGGAAGCGGGTGTGGTCATCCACCACGTCATGTAGGGTCGACCGCAGGGTGGAGCCGTTGGTGGTATCAATAGTGTCGTAGTAGCCAGCCGGCACTTGCGCGTCGGCGGCGCTGGCGGTGAGGATTCCGACGAGGAAGAGTCCCATGAGGATGCTTCGAATGACCTCGGCCGTGGAGCTGATTATCGCGACGCTTGGCTTCCCAGATGTTAAAGACATGCTGCTTCCCTTTTAGTGGCGGTGCGGATGGGCGCGGCCCAATTTCTGCACCAGCAAGCGACAGCCTGCGCCAAGGCGCTCGGCTGTCAGCTCCGTTCTGTGAGTGATGCCAATCAATAGAGCAAGAGACGCGCCAATCTGCGATGGCCGGATGTGCCCTGGTCGTGTCTACTTGGCGGAGAAAAGTCCTTTTAAAAGACTTATCTCGGGTTTTGGTGCTGTAGATCGGGCCGCCGATTCTCAACAATGAGATACCGCGTTCTTAGACTTGAGACAGCAGTCAACCCAAATTGAGGCCGAAGAAGATCGGATGACCCTTCGAGCAACTTGTCTCGAAGTCGAAGCTGGTCGTCGAGCCGGCTACAATCAGCCTATGAGGGCATCGGCGACTCGGCTTCAGGCGTTCCTTCCAGCCATGTTGTTGATGTTGTTCAGCAGTGCGTCCGGTACGTTTCATGGCGGTGCCTTCGGCGATTGGACGTTGGCCGGGCATTTGGCGTTGCTGCTTTTTGTGGCGGCCTTTGGAGAGGTTTGGCCCGATCCGCTGCGCCTCGGGCGGAGCGGCAACGTGCTGTTGGTTGCCTTTCTCACCACGGTGGTGGTGAGCTTCTGGCTGTCGCCGGTGTCGCGGGCCGGATCGATGAGCTTGATTCTGTTACCCGCATTCTTTCTGGTGCCGTCAGCGGTGGCGCGATGTTGGGCCACCGTCGAGCAACGTCAGCTGGGGCTGCGATCGATCGCAGGGGTGGTGGTTGTCATCGCGGGCTGGTCACTCTTCGGCTGGTGGCGATTGGAAACCCCTGGGACGTCACTGCCTCTGGGGCATCACAACTTGCTGGCGGCTTGGCTGTTGGTTTGGCTGCCGGTGGTGGTGGTCGGCTGGCGTGAGCGTGGGATAGGCCGTGTGATCGTCGGCATGGCGTTGGGGTTGGGGATTGTTTCCCTGGTGCTCACCGGTTCGCTTGGAGCTGCTGTCGCGGTTGGGATCGTTGCGCTGCTGGCGGCGATGCGCACGCGTTGGGGGCGGATCGGGTTGATGATTGCTGGGGCTTTGGTGGTGTTGCAGGGGCCACGGTTGTTCGATGTCGCCACCGGTGCCGATTTCTCGACGATCGCACGCTGGAGTTATGCCCAGGCCGGCTGGAAGGGGCTCATCGAGCGACCGGTCTTCGGGTGGGGTCCGGGCGCCGCCAGCTGGACTCTCAGCGAACACTTTCGACCTATCCCAGGAATTCATCCACCGGATCAAGTTGTTGCCGATTTGCACTCGGTGCCAATGCAAATCGGGTATGAGCTCGGATTCACCGGATTGTTGCTGGTAACAGGCCTAACGATCGTCTGGGTACGTCGCCGCTGGGTCACACCGTCGCAAGATCACCTCTTACGTCGTGGTGCCGCTGTCGGCCTCGTCACGCTGGCACTTGCCAGTTGTGTTGGCAGATTGTTGGCAATTACGGCACTGCCGTTGGCAGCCGCCTTGTGTGCGGGCATGGTGTTGGCGGCTGAAGGCTGCGCGGGGCAGCCGGCCGGTAGACGCTGGCCGACTGCGGTGGCTGCGATCGTGATGTTGTGGTGGGTGGTACCGTTGGACCTGGCTCAGATTGCCTACGACAAGGCGGTACGAGCGCCTAGTGAACAGGCACAGCTGCAGGCTCTACAGCGGGCTCGCCAGCTTGATCCGAGCTTTCCTCTGTATCGATTGCGATACGTGTTGGTCGCCAGCTCCCAGCAGCCGCAGACCCCTGACTTGGCAGACGAGGCGCGACGTGCTGCGGCGGATGCCCGAGGGCTGGCGGCGCCGTGGTTGATCGCTGGCCGGCTAGGGCAGGAGGTCGGAGCGTCATGGAGCCGATCCGCATTGTTGGAAGCGTGTCGAACTAGCCCGTTGGGGGCGCTGGCGCCGTTCTACCTTGCGTTGGAGGAGGCGCCGGGCTCCACAACTCGTCGGTCGTCGAGAGCCAGCTCGTCGGCAGCTAGTTCGCTGACAGATGCTTGGGCTGCCCGGGCTATTTTGGCGGAGCCGTATCTTCTGGCCGCTCGTGCCTGGCAAGATCGTCGCTCGGTGCTGGCCGCGGGAGTCCATCTCGCTAGCCAGCTCGAGAGCGTTGATGCTGGCTGGCGCCAGGAGCTCGAGGAGACGTATCTATGGCTAGAGGAAGCTCCAGAAAGTTCGACGGCAACTCGCCGATTGGCATTGATGCTGGATGGAGACGACACCACATCGGTGTCTCTGCATGCGTTTCGGCGACAGTCTTGGTCAGCGATTCTGGCAGAGATCGAGGTTGATGCGGATCGTGTCGTCGAGATCAACCTGGCCGCGGCAACGGAGCTGCGGTCGACTGGTTCCGCGGTGTTTGCAGCCCACTGTGGACTTGGCTCTGACCCGTAACCCTGAACGACCGGTCCCCAGAATGACAAATGTCCCCAGAATGACAAAACGGGACGCGAGGCGTCCCGTAAATGTCTTGCGACAACTGCAGTCTTGCACGAAGCGCAAGTGCGACCGCAGATGTTCGACCGCAAGGCCGATCATCAACTAAGGTGCGCTAGCCTGGCGGCTCGAGATCGAACTGTGTGTAGTTCTTGGCAATGAAGCTTTCCCATTTTTCGGGCACTTCCTCTTCCGGCACAATGGCTTCGACCGGGCAAGCGTCAACGCATAGGCCACAATCGATGCATTCCTCCGGCTGGATGTAGAGCATCGGCCATTCGTCCTCGTCCGCTCCGTAGATGCAGTCTACCGGACACACATCGACGCAGGCCGTATCCTTCACGCCGATGCACGGTTCCATGATGATATGAGTCATTTTAGGTCTCTCCTAGGGCCGGGTTCGCAGAGGCTGCGTCGATTAAGTTCGGACACGGGGCAACGTTGCCAAAAAACGCGGCGGTCGAAGGCCAAGCTGGCTAGGCCTCGAGTCGGCCGGTGTCGTAGTCTCATAATGGGCTGGGAGTATAACAACCTCAGACAGGTGGGCCAAGCCAGCTCGGCCAGTGAATGTGGTACTCTCCGCGCTGCTCGCCGCGTTGCGGCGTAAGTAGGTACCAACCGCAGATGACCGGATCCAACAAGAGCCTATGCCCATCCTAGAGTGTTTGCTTCAGCGTCGATTGATCGTCGTGACGGGCAAGGGCGGTGTCGGCAAGAGTGCCATGACGTCCGTGCTGGGGCGCAGCTTGGCCCGCCGCGGCCGCAGAGCGTTGGTGCTCGAGGTCGATCCGCGGGAGAACTTGCATCAGCTGTTGGGTGTGGCACCGTCTGGCGGTGCGATCGTCGAAGTGGCGCCGAACTTTTACCTCCAGAATCTCAAACCACGTCATGTCGTGGATTGGGTGGTGGACAAGCAAGTCAAGATCAAGATGATCGCCAAGCGCGTGATCAATAGCCCGATTTATCATCGTTTTGTCGAAGGTGCTCCAGGTTTAACCGAGATCGCGATTCTTGGACACGCCCTGCGGTTGGCCCGTGGCGAGTTGCCTGACGCGCCGGACATCGACGTGGTGATCCTTGACGCCCCCGCGACCGGGCATGGGGTCTACTTGTTGACTGCTCCCAAGTTGTTTGCCGCCGCCATCGGTAAAGGGCCGTTTGCAGATCTAGCCAGCGAGGTGGCTGACTATGTGGCGGATCCGGTCGCATCCGGGTTGGTGGTCGTCACCCAGGCCGAGGAGATGCCGGTTCAGGAGGCTCTGGAACTGCGGCGTGTGTTGGCTGAACGCTTCGGTCGTGACCCGGAGCTATTGATTGCCAATGGACTCTATCCGGTGGCGCCCGACCGAGGCGACGACGAGCTGACGGCGTTGTGGCGTCGCCGTTATCAGCTCAATGTTGACCAACTCGAACGTCTCGATCGTCAATGGGCCGGGCCCCGGATCAATCTGCCGCTGTTGCCGATCGATAGTGGGGCCGAGCTGGTGGCGGCGCTCTGTGATCGATTCGATACCGCGCTGGAGGCATTGTAGGTTGGATCTCGGCTCACGATTGACGGTGGTTGTCGGCTCGGGGGGCGTCGGCAAGACGACGCTGGCGGCGGCCCTCGGTCTACGCTCGGCGGCGGCTGGGTTCGACACCCTGGTGATGACTTTCGATCCGTCGCGACGTCTCAAGGATGCGCTCGGCATTGGCGACGCAGAGGGTAACCAGGAGGTGGTGGTTGCGGGTACCGAAGGACGTCTCCACGCCAGTCTGCTGGACGCACGGGCAACCTTTGATGGCCTGGTCGCCCGCTACGCCGAGGATGACGAGGCTCGTCGCAGAATTGCGAACAACCCCTACTATCATCACCTGGCCGGACATCTTGGTGGAATCCTTGAGTACATGGCAGTGGAGCGATTGTTCGAAGTGGCATCCTCGGGTCGTTATGCTCGAATCATCCTCGACACACCGCCCACCACGCAGGCGATCGATTTTCTAGAAGCGCCGACCAGGATTGTCGACTTCCTGGACAGCGGCGCTCTCAAGATTGCACTAGCGCCCTGGTTCGATCCGAATGGGGAACTGCGGGCGACTTCACGGTTGGGGTTTGTCGGGCGTGGGTTGGAACGGTTCCTCGATCGTGTAGTCGGCATGCAACTGCTGCGCGATATGTCCGAATTCTTCCGGGCCTTCGGTCCACTGTTTGATGGCTTTCGCGGCCGTGCCAGCGAGACCGAGACCTTACTCGCGAGTGCCGAGACTCGCTTTGTGTTGGTGACCGGGGCCGGCGAAGACCGTATCCCGGATACGTTGTTTTTTGCCCGCAAGCTCGATGAAGCGGGTTATCAACTCGGTTCAGTGGTGGTCAATCGTGTACACCCGGACGTTGGGAGCGGTGTCGCGGAAAGTGAGATGTCCGAAGGGCAGCGCCTGTTTCAGTGGTTGGGAGATAGACATCGACGAGGGTTGGCTACTCTGCGGGGCCTGCTGAAACCCGAGCTGCCCTTGTTGGCGATGCCTCTAGCCGGTGACGAGCTGACCGATCTCGAGTCCCTCGATGGTCTCGGCCGCGAGCTCGAACAACGATGGCTTGCCGCGCTGCGACATCCGACCTCGTAGCACCTGCTGCACTGCAGCACATCCTGTTCTGCCGCAGCGCAGCGTCGAGGCTCGACCGTCTGCCTGAGATCGAATCAACTCGCCGTTTACCATAGGCTTAAGGCGCTGTGCGCTTATTGCCGCATCACGGCAAAAAAGTCCTTGACAGTTTTGCCGCACTGCGGTATTTTAGTTTTGTTGACGCCGCAGTACGGCAATCAGCGGCGACCCGGAAGAGTTGCGAGCTAGAAACTCCGCGAGCTTCCACACCTTGAACCAGCTCTCTAGGAGAGCGTCTCTGGTCGAGCGCCAGGAGGTAAGCATGATTCGAATCATCAAGCGGTACGAGAGTCGCAAGCTTTACGATACCGAAGAGAGCCGTTACGTTGCCCTCGAGGACATCGCAAAATGGGTACGAGGCGGGCAGGAGGTCAAAGTGATCGACAACGCATCGTCAGCGGACGTCACAGCGCAGATCCTGACCCAAATCATTCTCGACGAAGGCAAACGTGGCACCTCGTTTTTGCCGTCGGAACTGCTTCACGACTTGGTCCGTGCCGGCGAGAAGGCGGTTGCGACCAGCGTCGAACGAGTCCAGGGCAAGGTCGATCGCTTGGTGCAGGCGTCGATGGACCGGCTAGCGCCTGTCCGTCAGGCGAGAGAAGAGATGGGGCACCTGCGGGAGCGGCTCAGCGAACTCGAGCAGACGTTGACTAGCCTGGAGGATGAAACTGTGAAGGTGGCGCCCAAGGCGGCTAGCAGTGCGTCGACGGCTCGCAAACCAGCCGCCCGCAAGTCGACTGCTCGCAAACCGGCTGCTCGCAAGCCGGCTGCTCGTAAACCAGTGGCCAAGAAGGCGACCGCTACCGATAGCGGTTCGGCTAACTGATCAGGCTTTGAAAGCAACAGGTTTGAACGCAACATTACCAACCCGAATGGGGTTGTTTGGAGGATAAAGGCAATGAACACCGAGGTGAAAGAGTCCAGCGACGAGAGGGCCTTGTGGGCTCCAGTGCAGAATCTGGGCCGCGGTATGCGAGGTGTCGGCCGCAACGTGTGGCTGGCTAGCCTCGGCGCTCTCGACACGGTGGATGAACGCAGCAGAGGGCTGTTCTCTGATCTTGTCGGCCGCGGCGAGCAGTTCGAGAAGCGTGAACGGCCGATCCTGGGGGCTCGAGTCAACAGGATGAACGCCCGCGTCGAAGCGATGCGCCACCGAATGGAGCAGGATGTCGAATCGACCCTGGGGCGAACGTTGCAGCGTTTCGGAGTTCCCGATCGCAGCTCGGTCCATCAGTTGATCGACCGAGTCGAGCAACTGACGCGGGAAGTTGAAGGTCTGAAGACCCAATCCCCGTCGTAAGTGATCTAGTGCGGTGTTTGATTAGAACCTTTCGAATATTTCTTGGAAATAGTGGAAGGGAATATGCAAACAGGGCACTGAACACATCTCATCTACTCAATCAACGATAAGAACACAGGAACAAAACCATGAGCGATAAAAAAGACTTCCCTTCTGATGTCAAAGACAGTGCCCACAAAATCTGGCTGGCGGGTCTCGGCGCCCTTTCTGCAGCTGAAGAAGAAGGCTCCAAGCTCTTCAAGAACCTTGTCGAGCGCGGTGCAAGTTTCGAGAACCGTGGTCGCGAGGCTTATGACGAGGTCAAAGACAACGTCAAAGAAACGGTCGACAGCGCGGCTGACGAAGCCAAGCAACGTGTGGGCGGAACCTGGGGCAAGGTCGAAGAGCGGTTGGATGACGCGGTGACCGCGGCACTCGGTCGACTCGGCGTGCCTAGCCGAGACGAGATCGCAACGTTGACCCGTCGGGTAGAGGAGCTCACCGCCGTCGTCGAGCAGTTGAAGCCGGCGAAGAAGGCGTCAGGGGCCCGTTCCAAAACGGCTACTGCCAAGACGGCTTCCGCCAAGACGGCTTCCGCCAAGGCCGCCGTCAAAAAGGACGCCGAGTCGGCAGCCAACTGATCTTCTAATTCTTCGAGGAGCCAGCGATGCAGAATTCCTCCCAAAGTAGCGCGCTGGCTCCTCCGATCGGGCTAGCGCTCGCCGGCGGTGCCCCCGGCGGTGCAATTTACGAGATCGGAGCCATGCGGGCTCTCGACGAAGCCATTGATGGTTTCGATTTGACACAGTGTGGTGTTTTTGTCGGAGTCAGCGCGGGTGCTTTTTTGGCCGCCTGCCTAGCCAATGGCCTGCGAACCGACCAGCAGGTCCGAGCGATCGTCAAACGTGAGCCCGATGAGCATCCCTTCCGGCCGGAGATCTTCTTCAATCCGGCGGTCAAAGAGATCACTAAACGACTGTTGCAGGCGCCGAGGCTCCTCGGCGGCGCACTGACCGCCTATGTGACCCGGAAAGAGAAGCGGCTGGTCGATGCATTGACCGTCCTCGGGCGTAGCCTTCCGGTCGGTATATTCGACAACGATCCAGTACGGGACTACGTCGCTCGTATTTTCTCGATCAAAGGGCGGACCGACGATTTTCAGCAGTTGGCGAGCAAGCTGACTGTTGTCACCACTGATCTCGAGTCCGGCGAATCGATGCGGTTTGGTTACCTGGGATGGCCTCACGCGCCGATCTCGGTCGCGGTGCAGGCGTCGACCGCACTGCCAGGGCTTTATCCGCCGGTGGAAATCAACGGGCGTCATTATGTCGACGGCATTTTGCTCAAGACGATGCATGCCTCGGTGGCCCTCGAAGCCGGCGCGGAGCTGGTGTTTTGCATCAACCCACTAGTCCCAGTCGACACTCGGAGCGCAGTGCAGCAGAATCTCCTGCGGCAAGCTCCGGTTTCACGACGGGGGCTTCCGGCAGTGTTATCGCAAGCCGTTCGGACTATGATCCACTCGCGGATGAGCCTTGGGATGCGCGCCTACGACAACGCATATCCCGATGCCGACATACTCCTGATCGAGCCTCCCCGTGACGATTATGAGGATTTTTTCTCCAACATCTTCAGCTTCTCATCACGGCGAGCGGTGGTTGCGCATGCTTTCGACGCAACTCGACGGAGCCTCTTGGCGCGGCGAGAGTCGATCGAACCGATGCTCGCCAGACACGGCCTACGCTTGAATGTAGACTTTCTACATGATGAGCAATCGGACGTTTGGAGCAGTGTCGGCCTACCGGAATTCTCTCGGCTGGAGACGCAGGATGCAGAGCACGATAAGATGTCGAAGATGACGCCTGAGGGGGCCGATTTAGATTTGCGACACGATCTCGAGGCGGTGTTGGAACGAGTCGAACGAATAGCGGTCGAGAGGAAGACAGAGCTTTCACATTCGCCATGATCCGCCGTTTGAGTAGGGAAGGGGTTCGGCTTCATCTTTTTGCGCTGTGGGTGCTTACGGTGCTCGGCGCGGGGTCGACGAATGCGAGTGAGCTGACCGGGGCCGCTTGGTGGATCCAGCAAGAAGCGATCGATCCTGCCTTCGTTACAGAATACGAGCAGTCCAGCCGCGAGTTCTTCAAGGCGGTCAGCTCTTCTGTGGGCTCTGAAATTTATGCTCTGCGCGGCAAAAATTCGGTCTACACTTATTTGGCGACAGGGCCGGCAGCAGCTCTGGCGACATTACAACAGCTGGGACGAGGCCGGGCTCAAGGACTGATGCAGCGCGGCTTGATCGTTCCAAACTCGCGCCGAGATTGGGCCGTCGTCGAATGGCCTAGCCTGTCGCAACCTCCGTCCAGCAAGCCTGAAGATGTGGTCTTCTATCGACTTTCGTTCCACTACCAGGTGGCTTCGGACCAAGATTGCGCTCGTCGAGGCTTGCAAGTTGTAGGCGATCTCAGCCGCGAGTTGAACAGTGGCTTCAGCGCGTTTCGTGCGTCGCCAGAGAGCGGTTTGACTTTTTATGTTGTGGGAGAAGGCGCCCGAAGCCGGGATGGTTTTATCGCGTTGGCAGATCTGCAGCGCTCGATAAACGATAGTGGCGAGGCGGAGGACAACCAGGGTGACAGCTCTACGATGGTGGTTGTCGAGGGTGTGGTCTACCCTGAATTGTCATTTCCTGGCGATAGGACTCTGGCGGATGCGATGTGGTCATCGATCAACGCTCAACCCAGAACTCCTGCAGCCTCGGCTCGTCAGCGACGTCGGGCTAGGTCACAAGACCGTGCTGCGGATAGCCAACCTGTTGACGACGATTCAAGCCTATCGACTGCGAAGGAAACAAGTGCGGCGGTTTCGACGAAGGACAAATTCCAGCCAGAAACCGGTCGTCAGGAAGGTGCGGGTATCGTACCGAGGGAGCCTTTTCCGCTGCCTTCCCAGGCAGAACCCAAGAGATCCGAACAGGCGAGCCAACCCCGCGGCGTTGTACCCTTGGAACCACTTCCGCACGAGCCCGGTCCTGACGAGCCTGATCCTGACTGGCTTGATCCTGACCAGCCTGATCCTGACAAGATACAGTCGAGCGAGACACCTAGAGAGGAAGAAGGCTCGAAACTTCCAGGGCCCGGACTGAGTCTCGATGATATCGAGTTGACACTACAGGCGTGGGCACTCGCCTGGTCCGAACAACGAGTCGACCACTATCTCGGGTTCTATTCAGACCGGTTTCAGCCGACGGAAGACCGAGACTTGGAGGAGTGGGTGGCCTGGCGCCGAGTTCGAGTCTCCAGCCCATCCAAGATTGAGGTTTCACTCGATAGCTTGGCGGTCAAGTCGGAAGCTTCCGAGACGGTGCAGGCCGAGTTTGTCCAAACCTACGCATCGAATAGCTATCGTGACACGGTCCGTAAGCGGCTGGAGCTAGTGTACGAAAACGGAGCCTGGAGGATCATTGACGAACGGGTGATCCCCGGCGAGGACAACTGAGCGTTCACCACTTGGGAGCCCGTTCGATCAAGGCCGAGGCTTCTTCGCTCGGTAGCGGCTGGGAGAACAGAAAACCTTGGGCTTGAGTCAGGCCAAGTTGTCTGAGTTGCTCGAGTTGGGCAGGCGTCTCGACACCTTCTGCGATGACTTCGAGGCCAAGGCGATCGCCAAGGGCAAACGCGGCACTGACAACCTCAATGTCTCGCCCGCCGGTCTTCATACGAGCCACGAACGATCGGTCAATTTTAAGGGTGTCGATCGGTGAGCGATAAAGCTCTTGCAGCGACGTGTAACCGCTACCGAAGCTGTCGATGAGGATCCTGAATCCTCGGCGCCGCAGTTGCCAGAGGACTGCCATCGACTCCGGGGCATCAACCAAGAGGCTCTCTTTGAGCTCGAACGCGACCGCGTTCGGAGGGGCACCGGTCTTCTCGGTGATGGTCTGAAGATCGGACAGGAAGTCTGGGGCAGTGAGTTGTTTACCCGAGATGTTGATACTGACGCGGAGCCCCGCGACTTGTGGGAATCGACGCCGCCATTCGACGATCTGTCGCAAGGAGTGTTCGAGGATCCAACGTCCAAGCGGCAGGATGAGGCCAGTCGTTTCGCTGGCAGGAATCAACTCATCCGGCCCCAACAGGCCGCGGGTCGAGTGTCGCCAACGAACCAATGCCTCAAACGCGATGATGTGGCCGGTTTCGAGGGAAATGATGGGCTGATAGTGGAGTACTTGTTGTTCGTTCTCGATCGCCCGGGCAAGATCAACTTCCAGGCGTTTGCGCTCGGCGTCGCTGCGTTGCATCTCTTCGTCGAAGATTTCGTAACAACCGAGGCCACGGGCCTTGGCGCGATACATGGCGATGTCTGCGTCGCGGATCAACTCTTCGGCGCGTTGGTAGTCGGATGAGCTGAAGACCAGGCCTACGCTGCCCGAAATCTCCACCCGTTGTCCTTCCAGATCGAGCGGTCGATTCAGGCTTTCGAGGATTCGCTCGGCGGTCCTGGAGGCGTCGGCTACGGTCTTGACATCTTCGAGAATCAGGGTGAATTCATCGCCAGCCAACCGAGCGGCGGTATCTCCCGGTTCGATGCAGCCTTCGAGCCGGCGTGCAGTCTCGATCAGCAATCGATCTCCAGCAGCATGACCGAGGGTATCGTTGATCTCCTTGAAGCGGTCGAGATCAATGAATAGCAAACAGAAGTTGTAGTCGACCCGTGCTTTCGACCGTCGCAGATTGCGATCCAGCCGCTCGATCATGAGCGTACGGTTGGGTAAGCCAGTCAGGGCGTCATGAAACGCATCGTGGAAGAGCTTGCGCTCGGCTTGCTTGCGCTTGCTGATATCGCTGTAGAGACCGAAGGCGCCGGTTCGCCCCTCCGCTAACTCGATGGGGTAGCCCAGGATTGCTACATCCACCGACGACCCGTCCTTGCGTTGGCGGACAGATTCGTGATCGACCACCCGGCGTTCATAGACCACCTCAGAGAGTTGAGCAGACTCCTGGTGCAGATCCGTCGGGACAATTTTCTCGGTCAGCATGCCACCGACCAACTCGTCGACATCGAACTGGAACAAGCGCACAAAACTTCGGTTGGCGTCAACCACCCGATCCTTGTCATCGAGGATCACGATGCCATCGGGAGAGTTGTGAAACAACTGCTGGAAAAGGGCTCGTTCACGTTGCAGGGCAGCTTCCATCCGACGTCGGTCGGTCACGTCGCGGGAGGTTACGACGACGCCACCAACCACCGGATTCTGAGTCATGTTGTTGCATACCGACTCGAACGTCCGCCAATGAGAGTCGCCGTGGTGCAGGCGAATCTGACTGGCGGCGGTCGAGTCTACGTCTTGCAGCGCCTGTTGCAGCGTGGCTCTGAAGCGGCCCTGATCCTCCGCATGAACGAGTTGGTGGAAGTCCTGCCCGACCAGGGTGTCGGCACTTCTTCCCAACAGGTGGTCACTGGAAAGACTCTGATAAAGAATCTGACCATCGAGGTCGAGGATCGAGATCATGTCCGAGGCATGTTCTAGCAGGGCACGGAAGTATTCCTCGCGATAACGTAAACTTTCCTCGGCCTGGCGTTGTTCGGTGATGTCTTGCAACACGCCTACCGAGCCCGTTCCGGACCCGTCCGCAAAGGGCATGGGAGCGGCTGTCAGCTTGACCCACAGGGGGTCGCCACTCTTGGTTTCCAGCGGCAAGGTGTACTCTTCCGATCCCGTTCCTGAACCGAGGAGAGTCTGACCGGGGAGACGGTCGCGAACCGCGGGTGAGACCAGGATGTCGTCGGCTTCCCGGCCGATCAGTTCGTCGCTCGTGAATCCAGTGATGCGACTCATACGGCTGTTGGCAAGTTCGATGCGGCCGTCCGGGTCGACCTGGAAAACCCCCTCGCGCATGGTTTCGAGCAAGGTCCGGAAACGCCGTCTATTGGCATCAACAGCGCTGGCGTTTTGGCGATGTTTAGCTTGGTTGCGCTGGCCGATCGCGAGCCGCAGGCTCAATCTGGCCGGAGTGAGCGGTGACAAGAGAATGTCGTCAGCCCCCGCTGCCAGGGTGTCGCGAATCAGCTCCGGTGACTCGGTGTTCGGCCACGCCAGCACGAGGGGCCGTCCCGTGCTTGGCAACTTGTCATCAGCCTGGGCTCGCAAGTCGCGAATCAGCGCCAGGGCGGAATCGATGTTGGATTCGAGACCGATCACCGCGATTGCAAATTGATGGTTGGCCAGGGCTACCCGCGCACCCGAGGGGCTACCGCAAGGCGTGATCTGGTGCTGGCGCCTCAGAAAGAAGTCTTCTAGGAGCTGGCGTGTCGCTGGATCTGCGACAACTATCAGAACCCGCATATCATGGCGATCTTCGAGGCTAGTGGTGCTGTGGCTGACAGAGTTTGGGAACCGGGAATGTATCACGCCGCCGCCAGTTAACGTATTACGTCACCTGCGGTTTGATCGTTACGTTGACAACTGGAACCTGTGACACCAAACTTTCGACACCGCTGCCGAGTCACGCTCGTTTGTTCAGGCCAGCGACCAAGCCGATAACCAGCAGTAGGCTCCAGATCGGCCAAGGGCTACCGGTCGACGCTAGGATCGATCCTGCAACCAGGCTGAAGCCGCCAAAAATTGTGCCGCGGACCCCGGCGAGTGGGTTTTCACTGCGGTGCTTGGCGGAGCGTTCGAGGAGCTTCAAGCCTTGACTGACAAGGGTAGGGGCCTTAACCATCACATCGATGAGCTCGGGGGCGCCGCGCAGCGTCTCGCGGACTAGGCGAAACGGACTGAAGCGGTCCAAAATCATCCGCGTGATGTGCGACTTGGACGCTTCGGCGACGTCGAAACCGGGCTTCAGCATGTGACCGACGGCTTCGAAGGTGACTAGAGCCTTGGTCATCAACACGGTTTCGATCGGGAAATAGACCCGATATTCGGCACCCAGCGAAACCGATTCTAGGATCAGCTGGGCGAACGAGAAGTCTTCATAACTCGATGATCGTTGCCAGCGTCGGCTGACTTCTTCGACCTCACGCCGGAAACCGTCGGGATCGCTACCTGGGCCTGGTTCGGCGACGCTAGTAAGATACCGGGCGGCGTTGGCGGGGTCGCCGGTTACCAAGCAGTAGTAGTAGTAGAGAAGTGTGCGACGGACATCTTCGGTGAGACGACCGACCATTCCCAGGTCGATGAAGCCGGCCTGTGGTCCAGGTAGGATAATCAGGTTGCCGGGATGGAGATCAGCGTGGAAGAAGCCGTCGCCATAGAGCATGCGGATGATGGCACTGACACCGAGATCGATGACGCGATCCTTCTCTGATTCAGTGAGCTGCTTGGCGGCGTCGGCGTCCGGTCGGATGCCGTCGAAGAATTCCATGCACAGGACCGAGGTTGAGCTGTAGCGGCGGTAGATGCGCGGAAATCGTACGTCAGGCACGTCTCTGAAGTTGGCGGCGAAGGATTCGGCGTTGTCGGCTTCGCGAACGAGGTCCACTTCCCGTAAGGTGTATTCGGTGAATTCCTGTAGGACACGTTTGGGTTGGTAGCGAGGGAGAATTATCTGTAGGCCGTAACCAAAGAGCCCCAGCAGAGTTGCATCCCGTTTCAAGGTTTCGCGGATACCGGGCTTGACCACCTTCAGGATCACCGCATCGCCTTCGATCGTCGTCGCACGATGACTCTGCGCGATCGAGGCTGAACCCGCTGGGATCGGTTCGATCCACGAGAAAGTCTCGGACACTGGTTTCCCGAGGCCTTCCGCCACCAGCTCGAGGTAGCGATCGTAAGGTACTGCCGGTAAACGACTGAGGAGGTTCTTGAGTTCTTCGGTGACAGCTCGGGGCAGCAAGTCCTCCCGCAAGCTCAACACCTGTCCGAGTTTGATGTACGTTGGACCAAGAAGCTCGAGGCGGCGGCGCAGTTGTACTGGAAAGGGCTGCTTGACCAACGACCGTTTGATGAACGGCCATACCATCAAGGCGGCCACCTGGATACAGCGGAACCTCAGACCGTGGCGCTTGGTTTTCGGTCGGGTGCGACTGTAGTCGACAAGGCCCCCCATCAGCAGGCCAATGAGATGCCGGTTGGTCACCAGGTAGCGCCGCAGCAAGCCGGCCGGCCGGCTCTCGCGCAATTCTTCGTATCCCGCGTCAGCCAGTGATGGCACCTTCGTCCCCATCAATGCTGCTGCAGACAGGTCTTTGGAAGACGGGTCTGTAGTAGACGGGTCTGTAGATGATGGGTCTGTAGTAGACGGGGCTGCAGAAGGCATAACCTCGTTGACTAGCGGTTGACTATTCTGTGTCTGTTGCATGGCGTCTATTTGCGGCAATTCCGGCCCGAGTCTAGCTGGATCCCCAGCGGAAAAGCGTGTTCGGTCGCAAGGTCGCCCCTTCGAGTCCGTCGTGCGCTAGACCCACGGCGCGTTTCGTCCTATGCTCGCAGCCTCATGGAGATGACTGCGGATACGCTCTTGCTGGGTATCGTCTGGTACGCTGCTTTTTTGTTCTCGTTGACGGTGCACGAGGCAGCCCATGCCTGGGCGAGTTTCAAGCTCGGTGACGAGACGGCTTACTTGGGTGGTCAAGTGACGCTCAATCCTTTGCCCCACATGCAGCGGGAGCCGTTTGGCACGATGCTCGTGCCTTTGTTGAGCTACATGCTGTCAGGTTGGGTGATGGGCTGGGCCAGTGCCCCCTATGATCCTCGCTGGGCGGATCGATATCCACGACGTGCGGCTTGGATGGCCTTGGCCGGGCCGGTGTCGAATCTGCTGATTGCTGTCGGCTGCGGCCTCCTGATCAGGCTGGGGATGATGGTGGGGACGCTAGCCGGGCCAGAGACCGCTCGCTTTGTTCAGGTCACGGTCGCGACTCAGCCGGGCATCTGGGAAAGTCTTGCGACCCTACTGAGCATTCTGTTCTCCCTCAACGTGCTGCTGTTTGCTTTTAACCTCATCCCATTGCCACCGCTCGACGGCAGCGGCGTCTTGCCGCTAGTCCTCAAGGAAGAGTGGGCCCGGGGCTACCAGGACTTCATGCGCCAGCCAGGCTTTGGGCTCGTCGGGTTGCTGATCGCCTGGAAGGTGTTCGGGGCAGTTTTCCAGCCGCTCCATTTGCTGGCCCTCAACATGTTGTACCCGGAGCTCGGATACCACTGAGTCGACTGGACGCTAATCGCGCCAATCATTGTCGATCGCGAGTTGGCGTCGAACCTCTCCCGCTTCGACTCGGGTGTCGTCGACTTCGATCCCTGGGCAGCTCTCGGCCTCGATCGCCCAGGTCACAGGCGTGGCCATGATCCGATCCCAGAACGGATAGGTGCGGCACTGCCCAGGGCGTGCGGCATAAACCGAGCAGCCAGCACCTTCTCGGTAGAAGATACAGTCGTAGTTGGCGCGTTCTTTGAGGCTGTAGCGGCCCTCGAGACGTCGGACGTAGCGCCGTTTGAGTTCGGGCAAAGTCAGCGAGAGATGTTCCGCCAGTTGTTCCATCTCGGCCTGATTCAACCAAACCGCTCCAGGTCCAATGCGACCGGAACAGCAGAGCCCGCACTCCGAGCCCAGGCAGCGGAAGCGGACACCATCTTGGTACCAATCAGGGTCCTGCGGCTTGGCGGGTGCGATCTGGGGTAGTCGGGTCATGACAGCAATTCCGGAGCGACCACTTTATGATAGTTTGAAAAGCAATGTTTCATCGGCTCCTCATGACCCTTTGCTTCAGTCTCGTGGTTGCAGCTCCGGTGCTCGCACAGGAAGGGGCCTATGGTCCTGAACCTCGCAACCCGAATCAGCCGCAACCGACACGCCGTGGTCAACCCGAACGGCCTCCGCAGTCGACAGAGTCTGGGCCGGAGATTGGGCCGGGACAGCTGGCACGGTCTGGGCAGCCGGCACCGTCTGGCCAGCCAACAGAGTTTGCACAGTTGACAGAGCCGACTCAGCCCGACGTCCCACCCGCCGATTTCGAGGTTCCGCCCGCTGAACCGATCAGTCCTCGGGAAGCCCTGTTTCTAGCAATCGAGCTACGCGACGTCGACGCTGCGCTGGTGGCCTTGCGAAACGATGCCGACGTCGAGATCAGTCGCGGTAATCCGAGTCCGTTGGCTACCGCGGCGCTCCACGATGATGCTCGGATGGTGGCGCTGTTGTTGAGCTTCGGCGGCAACCCTGGGACAACCAAGGACAGTCCTCTCGAGGAAGGTGTCCGCAACGAAAATTTGAAGATCGTTGATTTGTTGCTACGCTCAGGAGCGACGGTGCCGGCCGGCAAACAGGGTGTCGAAATGTTCCGGCTGGCGCAGCGTGGCAGCAAAGCGATCGAGCTGAGCAAGGCGCTGCTCGACCACGGTGGCAACCCGAATCTGTGTTTGACGGCTGCCACACGAAGCGCTCGCATCGGCATCATGCGGTATTGCCTCAGCCGTGGTGCCAACGTCAGTACCCTGCCGGCTGATCTCAACATTCTAAGTGTCGCGCTACGCAGCGAGGACGCGGCTTTCATCGGCCAGGTTTTGGGCTACGGTCTCGAAGACCGTGTGGTGGCAGGAGCCCTCAGCGCCGCCGTCGCAGTGGGCAATATGGATGTTGTACAACGGGCCATTGCCAGGGGTGCAGTGCCCGTCTTCGACGATATCGAAGCAGCGGTCGAGAATCGGCAGGCCGAAATCGGTAGTTTGCTGCTGGTTCAGACTGAGCCTGGTGACGGCTCGGTGTTGGAAGGGGGAGACGTTGAGGGGCTGATCCAACAAGCCGAGGACTTGGGGCTATCGCAGATTGCCGCCGCGGTGCGCCGCAAGAGCGGCCGGTCGGCATGGACTTTGGAACGGTTGTTGCCGTGGGTGTTAGGCGGTGGTTTTGCTGTCGGGTTGATCATCTTGTTGTTGCGCAATCTCAATAACTCGGCACCCAAAGTGTCGATTGCCGGTGGTCCAGCGTTGACTGACCGGAGGGTGGCAACTCCGGCTCAACCGTCGACCGGCTGGCCGCAGGCGGCGCCGGGCGGTGCACAGGATTACGGTGTTACGCCAGATCCGGTGTCGCCAGATCCTATTCCTCCAAACTCCAATCCTCCCAGGCCAGTGGCGCCCCTGCCGGCTGCACAAGGACCAGCGCCCGCTTTAGGCACCTCGATGGCTCCACCGTTGGCAACTCCAGCCGTCGCATCGCCGGCTCCTGCGGCGGTCTCCATGGCTGCGTCTTCTGTTCCGCCGGCTGCTGCTGTTCCGCCAGTTGCGGCCCCTGTGATGCCTGCTGCTGAACCTGTAGCCCCTGCCGTTGGGTCGGCGAGGGGCGAACTTCCTGAGTTGACACCAGCAGGGTTGACTCCAGCAGAGTTGGCTCCAGCCCAAGCAGCAACACTTGAAGTGGCTCCCGTGCCGGCGGCTCCAGTAGAGACGGTTGGGGTCGAGGCGTGGGCAGTCGCGCCCAATGTCTCGGCACCAACTTCGATGGCGCCGCCCCGCCCAATGGTTGTTGCGCCCCAAGCTCAACCGAGCTTAGACGTGAAGATGCCCGAGGTCGATTTATCGCATCCGGCGGACCGAGTTTTTGCTGCGGTCCGTCAGGCGGCGGCGAGCGTATCGCAGCAACCGGAAACCCTCGGTCGACGGCACGTTGCCCTGGTCACTCCGTCGCGGGTCACGATGCTGCATCCTTGTCCAGCTCCGGGCTCCCTGGGGCCCGAGCAGACGACGCTGGCAGAAGGCTTGGTGCCGTCTGGCACGTCGCGAAACGTTGCCGTCATCGGCTACAACGAGCTCGAAGCCACCAAGGCTGATATCTCGATGGCAGTACCGTTTTTTGGTCTGCTACAGACTCTCGGCTATCTCGGGCATTCGGTCTGGATCTTCGAGGGTCACGTTTCGGCTATGGGCGCTGGATGCCAAGACGCCGATGTCCTGATTGTCGACGATGGGATGATGCGTCACTTGCCAGGCAATTGGCGCAGCGTCGCAATGCGCGTGATGCGGGGCCCGGATATCTACGCCTTTGAGCGGCGGTCCGGGAACCTGCGGCGCATGAAATAGGCGTACCATCCAACGGCTCGAGCGTCAGTGAGTTGCGCCTCGTTCGAGGTTTGCAAGAGGTCGAGAGAGTTGGATCGGCTAGTCGCGCTCGATGACAACCAGGTGCAGCTCGCCGGGACCGTGGACGCCGACAGTGAGTTTTTGTTCGATGTCGCCGGTCTTGCTCGGGCCGGTAATGAACGTGAGCGCACTCGGCAGCCCACCACGAGCTTGGACCTGTTCGAATAACGCGGCCAGCTCATGAACCACGTCCCGGGCCTCGAGCACGGCGATGTGGAGCGGTGGCAACAGGGAGACCGCTCGACCCTGGCCTGGGGCAGCTATCAAGGCGAGGGTGCCGGTTTCGGCAACCGCGAAGTCGACCGAGGTGAGGCCGGCGTCGACTTCGAAGGCTATCGTTCGCAGCTCCTCAGGGGTTGTTTTATCGGTTAGCCTGGCGACGGTCAGATCGATATGGATGCGACCTAGCTCTTCGTCGATGGCAAGCGTCCTCAATGCGGGGGTGTCGCCTCGCAGAAGGCGGTGAACTTGGCGATTGCGCAGGATCTCGAGAACCCGTTGGCGGGCCTCCCCGGTTGTGGCCACCCGAGTGGTGAAGCCCCCAGCGGCCTCGAGTTCGGTGCACAACATCCGCACTCGGTCGGCGAGTTCGGGTGGCGGTGGCGGAACGTAGGGTGTTGGCCGCGGCGGGAGCGGCTCCGGGGCCTCGTCGAGGCTAGCGCGCACTCTGGCCAGAAAGCTCTCACGATCCATAGTTATCGAGTCCTGGTCATCGGGCTCGACCTGCCCAACGCTGACGGAACGTTTGCCTCGCCGGTGCCGGAACGTCTCGCAGCTCAGTCCAGCCGGTGATTATTGGCGGCCGCCACCAGCTACCTCGCCGACGGAACAGCCACGACGCGAAGTAGAGCATCGTGCCAGCCCAGCGGTAGCGTATGGGGGAGGTCATCGTTTTGGTGAAGAGTTTGATTGCCAGACGTTCTGCGTGTCGTTGCTGTGGAGGTGGCGATTGGCTGGTTTTCGAACCTGTGTCCGATTCGGTAACAATCTTGCGACGCTGGGCGAGGAGCATCCGGGGTAGATTGATGCGTACCGGACAGACATCACGACAGGCGCCACACAAGGATGAGGCGAAGGGCAGGGCAGAGGCTTGCTCGCGACCGACGAAGCTCGGAGTGATCACCGCGCCGATCGGGCCGGAGTAGACCCAACCATAGCTATGCCCACCGGCATGCCGGTAAACCGGGCAAATGTTGAGGCAGGCACCACAGCGGATGCAGCGCAAAGACTCTCGCAGCTCGGGATCGGCGAGTAGGCGAGAGCGGCCGTTGTCTTGGATCACGAGATGGAAGGCTTCGGGGCCGTCTTCTTCGTCCTGGCGCTTGGGACCGGTTATACAAGAAACGTAGCTCGACATCTTCTGACCGGTGGCACTGCGGGCTAGGATCTTCAAGAAAACTGACAGAGATGACAGATCTGGAATGACTTTTTCCATCCCCATAACCGCCACGTGGACGCGGGGCAGGGAAGTCGAGAGTCGAGCATTTCCCTCGTTTTCCACCACCGCGATAGTGCCAGTTTCGGCAACCGCGAAGTTGACGCCTGAGATGCCGAGATCAGCGCCGCGGAAGGCGTCTCGCAAGATCTTGCGAGCTTCCTGGGTCAGCTCTTCGCGAGTCTCCAAGCGCCGTGAACCAAGTTTTTCCATGAATAGCTCGGTGACTTCCTCACGGGTCTTGTGGAGGGCGGGGGCAATAATGTGAAAAGGAGCCTCGTCGGCGAGTTGGATGATGTATTCCCCGAGATCAGTTTCGACGGTCTCGACACCCGCGCCCTCGAGCGCTTGGTTGAGACTGATCTCCTCAGTTGTCATCGATTTGCTTTTGACCACCCGCGTTGCCTGATAACGCTTCGTCAAAGCGACGATGATCTGGCGCGCCTCGGCTGCATCTGCGGCCCAGTGCACTTCGCCGCCAACGCGTTCCACCGAGTCGGCGAGACGTGCCAGTTGCTGATCGAGCTCAGCGAGGGTGCTCGCCTTGATGTCACGTCCCAGGTCGCGCAGCGCTTCGCCTTCGGGAAAGGTAGCGAACGCGGCTTGCCGTGCTAGATTGAAGCGCGGCCCGGCTACCTCCAAAGCTTGTTGGAGTTGCGGATCGGCGATCGCCTGGCGAACCTTGTCAGCGAATTGATGGCTGGTGACGTCCATCGTCTCAGCCGTCTTCGAAGCCGCCGTAGGCCAGGAGCTCTGCTACGTGCATCACCTTGAGAGGACTCCGGCGACGGTTGAGGGCGCCGCCAAGATGCATCAGGCAACCGCAGTCCGTTGCAGTCAGAACAGTGGCGCCGGACGCTTCGAAAGCCTTCAGCTTGGCATCCAACATGGCCCCCGACAACTCAGGCATCTTGGCGGAAAAGGCGCCTCCGAAGCCACAGCAGACCTCGGCGTCGGGCAACTCGACGAGCTCGACTCCAGGTACTTGGGCGAGTAGTGCCTCTGGGGAGCCACCGCCACCGAGCTCCCGTAGTAGGTGGCATGACGGATGGTAGGTGACGCGGGCTTGGAACGATGTGGTGTCGGGCTCGAAACCCTCCTGAGCTAAAAGCTCGGTCAGCTCCAGCGTCTTGCGCGCGAGGTTCTGGGCTCGGGGCAGCCAGGTGGTGTCGTGTTCGAACAACTCCGGCAGCTGCACTCGCACCATGCTGGCGCAAGAGCCCGAAGGAGTTACCACTTCGTCGTAGGGCTCGAAGATTTCGATCATCCGTCGACCCAGTTGACGGGCTTCGTCGCCATAACCCATGTTGAAGGCGGGTTGGCCACAGCAGGTCTGAGCTTCAGGGAATTCCACCTGACGGCCACACCGCTCGAGCAGTTGAACGGTGGCTTCGCCAACTTGCGGGAACAGCTGGTCGATCAGACAGGTGACGAAGAGCGCGGTTCTCATCACGAAGGCTAGGACAGATGGCGGGCTGTCAACAGCGTGACGTCGTCGTCGGCTGGCCGACCGCCGGCGAATGCTGCTACCTGATCGAGAATGCGGTTCAGCAGCTCGCTGCCGCCGACCGTCGCGTCGCGCACAATGGCGTGTAACCGTTCGACCTCGAACATCTCATCGTCATCGCGCGAAGCTTCGGGGATACCGTCGGTGTAGAGCAAGAGGGTCGAGTCTTGGCTCCACGGAACTGATTCGCTTTGCCATCCGAGGTGACGGAGGACGGGGGAGACCAGGGGGCCAGTCGAAGTCAGAGGCCGTGGTTCAGCCCCCGGGCGAGTCACCAGCCCCCCTTCGTGACCAGCATTGACGTACTCGAGTTCTCCGTCTTCAATCGATATCCTGACGCACAACAAGGTGACGAAGCGCCCGGGCTCAAAGGCGGCGACGTTTTCTGCCACTCGGTCGACGACTGCTAGGGGGTCGAAGTCAGGGTAGGACGCTCGAAATGCCGATTTGACGAGACTGGTGAGCATCGCCGCGGTGGCACCGTGCCCCACGACGTCGGCGATCAACAGCGCAACCCGCCCTGAACCGGCGGCGGCATAGTCGTAAAGATCCCCGGCGAGTTCTGTACAGGGCTGATATGCGGCTTGGATCTCGAGCCCATCGATTTGTGCGTGCCGCGCTGGCAGCATGGTTTCTTGGAAGGCGCGGGCCTCCGCCAGTTGGTGTTCCAAGTGTGCCAGATGGCGCCGATTGGCGTCCTCCAACAATTTGAGTTCGAGACAGCGATCGACCAGGGTACGCAGCACGGCGCGTTCGAAGGGCTTTTGAATGTAGAAGAAGGCTTTCTCGCGAATCGCCCGGATCAGCTTTTGATCGGAGTCGAAGCCGCTACCGGTCATGAGGATTACTCGGAGGTCGGCATCCTGACGTTTGAGAGCGTTCATCAGCTCGAAACCGTCCATCTCCGCCATGCGAATGTCGACAATCGCCAGAGCTGGGTGTAGCTCGCGGCAGCGGCGTAGAGCTTCGGTCGGAGAGGTGAAACCAGAGACCTCGTAGTCACGTTCGAGCACCCGAGTGACGGTGCGCAGCATCGCCGGCTCGTCGTCAACGACAAAAATTCTAGGTCGGTCGGTGCGGGTCACCGGCCGACCTCCGGCGCACTATCGAGAATCGGTAGATCGAGCTGCAACCGAGTTCCTTCGCCGACGGTCGAGTTGATGTCCATTTCGCCGCCAATGTCCCACAGAATCGAGCGACAAATCGACAACCCGAGTCCATTGCCGTCCGTCTTAGTGGTGAAGAACGGTTCCGAGACCCGTTCCATCATCGGTTTTGGGATACCGCAGCCGTCGTCTTCGACGGTGACCCGAATCGTGTCGCTGCCGTTCTCAGCCGAGACCTTCAGCTCACCGCCGTCCGGCATCGCGTCGCGCGCATTGGTCAATAGGTTGAGAAACAGTTGCGTGAGGTCGCCTTGACTACCGCGAATCGTCGGTAGCTCTTTGGGTAACTCGAGCGTGACATCGATCGATCGCCGTTTCATACTATCGCCGAGCACCGACAGGGCACCGTCGATGGCCCGCCGTGGATTGCCATGACCAACACCTTTGCCAGAGCCGCGAGCAATCGCCAGCATGCCGCCGAAGACCCGTCGACAAGTTTGAAGCGACGTTTCCAAGGATTGCAGGTCCTCGGCCAAGGTTGCGGCTTCGATCTCACCATCGCGAGCGTCAGCGCGCATCTGTTGCACGAGGGGCAACATCGCGCCGAGCGCATTGTTGACGTCATGGGTGATGCCACGGGTGAGATTAGCCAGCGCATGTTTGCGTTCGGACAACAGCACCTGTTCCTGGAGTGACTCGGTGCGGACAGAGAACTGTACTGCCAGGGATGCCAGAGGGAGAAATTCCTCCACCAACTTGGCTTCGTAGCCGCCGAGCACGCCGCTACGTCGAGCGGAAATCTTGAGCAGGCCGAGGGCTCCGGCGGGTGTTGCGATCGGGGCACATAACATCGACACTTCTGACGGTACCTTGCCGGTCTCGTCGCTCAGCAACGCTGGCAGGCTGGTGTCGGAGCGATCTCTGGGGGCGTGCCAGCCCTCGCTGGTGCGCTCGTAGAGACGCACTGCACTTTTGCTCAACTGGCGCCGGGTGGCCTCGTCGAGGGGCAAGCGTAGGCCGATCTGGAGGCTTCTGGCCTTGGTCCAAGCAATCTGCTCTGCTACTAGCTCGAGCGTGTCAGATTCGTCTTTGGCGATGAGCAGAGACGCGGAATGATCGTAGCGAGTCAACGATCGCAAGCCGTGCAGGATGTCGTAGATCAGATCTTTCGGATCCTGATGGTTGGCGATCTTCTGTTCAATCTTGCGCCGCACCTTGCGTGATCGTTTCTCGTCGAGTTCGCGGATAATCTCGGTCAACGTTTGGGTGATGGCGAACAGCGCTTGGCGCTGCTCTGGGCTGAACGGGAGGTTCTCATGGCGCAAGGCGATTACCGCCCAAGACCGTCCCCGCCGTTTGACCGGTGCCAGCAGTATTCCTTCGGGGATCTCTGGGCGGGCACCGAGAATGTATTGAGTCAGCAGGGCTTTGTCCCAGGTTGTACTCCGGGGGTAGACGTACACCACCACCGCGTCCGAGCGGCCGGGTTTTAAGGTAGCGACGGCCCCTTCGGGTGCACTGAATAGATCCCGAGTGACCCGCAAACCGTAGATAAGAGCCTTACGCACGTCGTGAACGTGACGGAGACGAGAGCGCAAGTCCGCTTGCAGACGCAGCATCTTGAGTTGGAAAGGTTCGTTCATGAGATACGGTGCGTCAGATTGTAGCAGTGACACGATGGGTGGCACCGCCCATGGAGAACCTTTAGCCGGTTCATGTTGGGGCTACAATCAGTTTATGGCGACCCCGGGATTCGACACCTTCACCTTTGCGGCGGGCCAGATCCGTCACCGAGTGGCCCTGCGCGAGATTGGCGACGTTTGATGTGGCATCTCGGTCAGCTTTTTAGCCTGCTTCGCGAGCCGGTCTCGGCGGAGAAGCGCACCTTGTTGCAGGCGCGTTGGCAAGAGCTGCCAGCTGATCTGCGGGTTGGTTGGCAAGTCGTGGGCCAGCACCATGTTCATTGTGGCTACACCCTGGGTCCGTCCTTCTGCTCTTTTGGTTGTTCACACTGTTATTTGCCGGGCAATGCCAACCGCGTGCCGCTGCCTTCACTGGCCGATATGAAGGCCCAGATCGACGCCAATCGACGTGCGATCGGTGCTGGCGGAGGGCTACAGATCACAGGTGGAGATGTCATTGATGCGTATTGGCGCGAAAGCCGGCAAGATGAGCTCGTCGCCATTTTGAGGTATGCCAATCAGGCCGGGGTCGTGCCGATGCTGATGACCCACGGCCAAAAATTGTTGGACCATCCCAGCTACCTGGTGCAGTTGGTGACGGAGGGAGGACTGCGCAAGCTGGCGATCCATATCGACATGACAATGGCCGGGCGACCGGGTTATCCTATTAAAGCGTTGCGGTCCGAAGCTGACCTCCATCCGTTGCGAGAACGGTTTGTCGAGTTGATTCTCGATGTTCGTCGCCAGACCGGGGTGCGGTTCTCTGCCGCCCACACGGTGACGGTGACCGAGCGCAACATCTCGAGTGTCGATGAGATCCTGAGGTGGTTAGTCTCTGATCCGAGGCACCTCGAGGCTTTTCGTATGATCAGTCTCCAGCCCGAGGCTGAGGTCGGTCGGACGCGATACTCTGAGCGACCGGTGACGCCCGAGCAGACCTGGAGCAAAGTTTGCTCCGGCATCGGTCTGAATCTACCGCGGGATAGCTTCCTCGTCGGTCATCCCGAGTGCAGCCACCTCAGCTCGCTGTTGGTGCTGTATCCGTCAACGTCGAGCCGAGAGCAGAGCCCGGTGGCAGGACAAGTGATCAATCTTTTTGACGACAGCAGTGAAAGCCGGAGCTTTCTGAGCTCGATCCTGGCGACCTTCGGTGGTATCGGAGCACGCGGCGAGCGCCACACCGAAGCCAATCTTCGCCGGCTTGGGCTCGTGCTGAGGCATCCCGCCAGCCTATGGCGGATAGCAAAATATGCTGTCTTTGTCGCCCGCCGCGACGGTGTGGGGCTCGCTCAACTCGCTCGGGTGTTGGCCGGCCGGGCGGACTTTCGGGTACTCAGTGTTGTCCAGCACAATTTCATGAGTGCAGCCGAGATTGCCGAGCCCCGTAGTGAACAGGTTGAGCAACGCCTGGCGGGCTGCTCATTCCGAGGAGCGGTGCGGCGCGGCGATGATTGGGTCGATGTACCGATGTGCGCGATGAACGCCGTTGAACGTGAGGACTTATACAACGTTCAGATCGGCGCAACGCAGAACTGATCGACGAAGCCGGTCAGCAGCTCTGAAGCCTTTGCTAGCTCGTCTTTCGGGATCGACTCGTTGGGCTTGTGCGCAACTTCGATCGTGCCAGGCCCCCACAGCAGGCAGTCGAAACCAGCGGTTTGGAACCAACCGGCGTCGGTTGCGTAAGACGCACTGACGGTACTGTCCTGCCCCATATGTTGGCAGAGGGTCGTGTAGAGGTCGTTGCCGTCGTCGAGCAGCATCGGTGGGCTTTCCTCGACATCACCGAGCTCAAATGTATAGCCGTCTACGGCATCGATGACCGTTTGCCGCAAGCGCTCGGCGATGGGTTCGGCAGTCATTCCCGGCAAGACTCGTATACCGATGTCGATTACGCACTGATCTGGGACGATATTGACAGCAGCGCCACCAGCTACTTGCGCGATATTCAAGGCGACAAACGGGACTTCCGGAAAATATTGGCCGTGAGGCGGCGCTTCGCGTTCTAGAGCGCGACGCAACTCGGCGATACCAACCATCGCTTTGGCAGCCGGCTCGATGGCGTTGCGGCCGAGATGCGGGTAGCCGCTGTGGGCACCGATACCACGGAAAACCAAGCGGACTGTGGCGTGTCCTTTGTGCATGCGAATAACGTCGAGGGACGTTGGCTCGCCGATGATCGCACGTCGCGGCAGCGCTTGTTCTGCGGGCCAGGTCGACACGAAGTGGCGAGCACCAAGGGTCCCGAGCTCTTCATCGTAGGTCAACACCAGGGCCAGAGGGTTGCGCAGTTTCGAGGTTTGGACACGGGCTGCCTGGTTGATAGCCAGCGCAACGAAGCCCTTCATATCGCAAGCACCGCGGCCGACGTAAGCAGTCTCGGACTCGAAGAGTTCGAAGGGGTCAGTCTGCCATCCTGGCTCCAGCGCCGGCACCACGTCCATGTGTCCCGAGAGCATCAGACCTGCGCGGGCATCAGCCTGGGCTTCCGGGCCGACAGTGATCACGAGATTTGTTTTGTCGCCGTCCGGGGAGGGATTGCGCTCGATGCGGATACCGGGGCGATCGAGATAGTCGCAAATGAACTCAGCGATGGGCAGGTTGGAGTTGTGGCTGGTGGTGTCGAAAGACACCAGCCGTGCCAGCAAATCGGCATCAGATAGGATCGTCATGAACTCTAGGGTATGTCATGGCCGATGGTCAGACAACCGGATCTGAAATTCGTGCACAGGGGCTTTGTTCAAGCATGTTAAGATGCTCTGAGCTTGCAACAAATAGGGCGAATTCAGTGGGGCTCTTCGTTATGACGGGGCAAATGTGAAGGATCTAGGGCGCGATTTGAAGTACGGCGCCCGGCTGCTGGTCCGGAAACCGGGTTTTACCGCGGCTGCGGTGCTGTCCCTGGTGCTCGGCATCGGGCTCAACACCGCCATTTTCACGCTACTCGATGCAATCTTTCTGCGGCCAGTGCCGGTCGAGAATCTCGACACGCTGGCGGCGATTTATGCATCTAGGCAAAACGAAAACGGCGAGGTAGAAGGCTTTTACAGCCACTCCTATCCCAACTATCTCGACCTGCGCGATCGCACCGAGTCGTTCTCTGGATTGGCGCTGCACATCTGGCACAAGATGAACCTCTCCGGAGGTGACGAACCGTTGCGCGCCAGCGGCATGTTCGTCACCGCAAACTACTTCGAGGTTTTGGGGCTGAAGCCGGCCACCGGTCGTTTTTTTCTGGCCTCGGAAGCCGAGCCGGGAGCCGATCCGGTTGCGATCCTGAGTCACGGTTGCTGGACGCGTAGCTTCGGCGGGAATCCCGATGTCGTCGGCGAGACGATAGAAGTCAACGGCCAGCAGGTCACGGTCATCGGCGTGGCGGCGCAGGGTTTCAAAGGAGTCGAGATCGGTGTCGATATCGACTTCTGGATTCCGACGTCGATGTTTGAGGAAACCTCTCCATATGGCCAATGGTTCAATACCCGAGGCGCTGCGCTGTTTCGGGCGGTGGGTCGTTTGAAAGACGGGGTCAGTCTGCAACAGGCAGAAACCGAATTGGTGCGACTGTCACACCAGATGGCAAAGGACTTCCCGATAGAGAATGAAGGCCTCGGAGCGCGGATCAAGCCTCTGTTGGAGGGAACGCTGCTACCCGAGGAGCGGCACCGCCACGTTGGGTACGGCAAGATCTTGCTGATCGCCGTGGGGCTGATCTTGCTCATGTCTTGCCTCAACGTTGCCAGTCTTTTACTGATTAGAGGTCTCGAGCGAGGGCGCGAGATTGCCATCCGGAGGTCCTTAGGAGCCAGTCGACGGCGGATGGGGAGGCAATTGGTGATCGAGAATCTTCTGCTGTTCCTGGTGGGTGGAGCCCTGAGTCTGCCAGTGGCACGTTGGAGTCTCGATCTGCTGTGGCGATTCCGTCCACCGCAGTTTGCTGTGGATGCCCTGGATCTCACCCTAGACAGTACGATTTTCGGTTTTGCTCTGCTGACCGCGCTGCTGTCTGGTCTGGCCTTTGGTGTCTTGCCGGCATTACGAGCAACCAAGCTGAATCTGGTGTCTAGCCTCAAAGAAGCCAGCGTGCCGGCAGATGCCCGCGGATTACCTCGCCCATGGTTGCAGCCCCGCCGGGTGTTGGTGGTTGGGCAAGTTGCTCTGGCATTGATTTCACTCGTAGCGGCGGGACTGTTTCTCCAGAGCCTTCGCAATGCCAGTCGGATCGATGTCGGCTTTGACGCAGAGAACCTACTGGCATTGAGCTTTGCGCCAGGCGAACAGGGTTATGACGAGCCGCAGACTCGAGCCTTTTATCAGCAAGTTTTGGAGCGCGTCGAAGCCTTGCCTGGCGTCCAAACAGCTGCCTTGTCCGAAAATCGACTCCTGCGAGGTGCGATCATTCGGCAGCAGATTTTCCTCGAGGGCTCGGATACCGCTTTCGAGGGCGGGGGCCGTGCCTTCCATCGAACCAATGCCGTACTTCCGGGATTCTTTTCAGCTGTCGGTATTCCGTTGATTCGCGGCAACGACTTTGACGACACGATTGTCGCCGACGGACCAAGGCTGGCCATTGTCAACGAAACGATGGCCAAGCTGGCGTGGCCTGGGGAGGATCCGATCGGTAGACGTTTTCGTTTGGACTACTCCGATCGCCCGTTTGTGCAAGTGATCGGGGTCGCCCAGGACGTCAAATACCGACAGATCCATGAGGCTCCGCAGTGTTTCCTGTACTTCCCCGAGATCCAGCGTCACGCCCCGGCGATGACACTGCACGTGCGTGCGGAGGGCGATCCATCAGCGCTTTCGAGTTCGGTCAGGGAGGTGGTCTACCGACTGGCACCAGAGCTACCTATGGCTGATATCCGGACCTTGTCTGAGTTCGTCGGGGAGGCGTTGTGGATCGAGCGGGCTTCAGCGACTCTGCTTGGGGTATTCGGAATCCTTGCCCTGTCGCTGGCCAGCCTCGGTGTCTACAGCGTGCTAGCGGAAACAGTGAATCAGCGACGTCGCGAGATGGGAGTTCGGATGGCGATCGGGGCCGGCCGCTCAGATGTGCTGAAGGTGGTGGCTGGTGAGGGGGCGAAACTGGTCGGTATCGGCCTGATCGTCGGGCTGGCCGCCGCCTTGGTTATCATGAAGGTGAGTGCCAGCATCTCTGATCAGCTGTATGGTGTCAGTGTGACCGAGCCGTGGATCTATGGCCTTGCCGCATTGATCTTGTTGGCAGGCTCAGTGCTGGGTTTTTTGATTCCCGCCCTGCGAGCCACCAAGACCGATCCGGTCAGAGCCTTGCGCGCCGAATAAGAGGACTGCCGGTCTGGATCAGGGGGCGAAACGATAACCGGCGCCGCGGATCGACGTGATGTAGCGCGGCCGAGACGGATGCTCTTCGAGAGCTTGGCGTAGCTTGCGGATGAAGTTGTCGACGGTCCGTGTCTCCAGCGAGCCGGGCATGCCCCACACTTCTTCTAGGAACTCTTCGCGTGAGATGACCTCGCCTGGTCGTGATGCAAAGAGCCGCAGGATACCGAGCTCCTTTGGCGACAGCCGGAGTTCTTCGCCGTCAGGGCGAGTTGCGGTAAAACCCTGGAAATCGATGTGCCACTGCCCGAAGGCCAGGCTTTCGGGGACCTGTGCCGACGGGAAAGTCCGTCCCCAAACCTGGCGTCTCAGGGTGCCGCGCACCCGGGCCAGTACTTCGTCGAGATCGAAGGGTTTGGTGATGTAGTCGTCGGCCCCGGCTTCTAAGCCGGCGATGGTATCCACCGGTCGATCCTTAGCGCTGATCATCACGATCGGCTCGATGTGTCCGGTTTTACGCAACTGCTCGGCGACTTGGATACCGCTGATGCCGGGCAACATGACATCGAGCAGGATCAAGTCGAAACTTTGTCGTTCGACGGCAACTAATGCGTCTTCACCGGTAGCGGCGAGTTCGACGTCATAACCCGAATTGCGCAGATTGAAGGCCAGCCCCTGCGCCAAGTGGTCCTCATCCTCGACCAACAGAATGTGGCTCAATGATCCACCAATACGTTGGACGTCAGACGTGCCACCTTTTGAGCGGCACGGTCGATGGCGCTCTCAGCTCGCTTGGCAGATCTCGCCGGTAGCCGGATCGAAAGGGTCATGCCGTGACCGGGGCCGTCCGAAAACGCCTTGACTCGTCCGCCATGAGCTTCGACGATCGACCGCACCACGAAGAGACCAATACCAGTGCCTTTGCGTTTAGGCTGAGTCTCCGGTGCCTCGCTGCGGTAGAAGCGTTCGAAGAGGTGAGGCAACTCGTTGGCCCCGACACCCATACCGCGATCAGCGATCCGCAACTCGGCCCATTCCTCACTTGACGTCAACTTCAAGTCGACCTGCGGATGGTTCTTACCGCGATAGCGAATCGCATTGTCGATCAAGTTATCGAGTACCTGGCGAAACATCATACGATCGAGCTTGACCCACTGCGCACCTTCGCCGGTCAGGGTTAGTTGCAGGCCGCTTTCTTCGTTTAGGGTCGCAGCATCCTGGATGAACCCTTCTAGATAGCCATAAAGTTCGACGTCTTGCATCACCACTGGCAGTTCGTCACCTCGGTTGTCGACTTCGGCGGCTCGCAGGATGTTGCTGATCAATCGCTGCAAGCGTTCGACGTCGAAGAGGATTTTCTCGACGAAGTCGAGGCGGTCTTCGGTGTTTAGATCGCGCTTGCGCAAGGTTTGAGCAAACAACTTGATTGCCGACAATGGCGAGTTGAGCTCGTGAGATACCGAGGCGATGAAGTTGGACTGTCGCTGGCTCCAGCGGATGTGGCCGATCAACTGCGCGCCGAGGATGCTCGCCAACACGATGATGGTGAGGAACAAGACGCTGCCGAGGGCAATGAAGGTCCAGTGGAAGGCGGAATCCTGGGCAGCAAGTGCCTTGAGCTTCTGGTAGTCCTGGACAAGTGCGACGTGCCACAGCACGGTCAATGTCACGATCAGGACCAGCACGATCACAAAAAGGATTACCGGTTTGCGGATCGACAGGGATCTGTAGCGTCGGTCACTCAAGGGGATGGTTTCCTGGGCTCGAGTCAGTGAAGTTTCGTCATAGGATATCGATCCTCAGGATATCCCGCATACCTTTGGAGATCCATCACGGCGATACGTTAGGATCCGCGACCTATGATAAATCCCCGATTCATCCGTCGTCTGCTTGGCGGGCAAGCAGTCCGACACGCCCCTGCGTTTTCGGCAGCGAAACCTATCGGAGTTGGTTTTTTGTGCCACTGTCGAGTGCTCGTTTTGGCTTGCGGCGCGCTGGCGGCGTTTGGTTGCGGTCCAGGTGAAAGAGGCGTTGGCAGCGGAGAAGGAGCTGCTGGCGCTGAAGGTCGCGGTACCGTTGAAGGCGACAGTCCCGCCGAGTCTTCGCTGACGAACGCCGCTCCTGCTGCCGATGCAACGTCTTCGGCGACGATGTCTTCGGAGGTGGCGGTAGCTCCGTTGCTGGTGGATGGGACTGCCGACTGGGGGTTGAACTTTACTCACCAATCCGGCGCCGGTGGTGATTTGCTGTTTCCTGAGATGATGGGTGGCGGCATCGCAGTGTTCGACGCTGACGGCGATACCGACCTGGACCTCTATTTTGTGTCGGGGGCTCCGCGCCTGGGGCGAAACCCAGCCGCGGACGGTCCCGTCAATCGCCTCTTCCGGCAAGGTGAGGACGGACGTTTTGCTGATGCAACGGCAGGTTCGGGGCTGGGAGATTCAGGCTACGGCACCGGTGTCGCGGTCGGCGATGTCAACAATGATGGCCACGAGGACGTCTTCCTGGCCAACTTTGGGCCAGATCGCCTGTTCCTCGGTCACGGCGACGGCACGTTTGAAGACGCCAGTGGTAACGCCGGTATTGCGGCGACTGGAGCCGGGGCTGAAGACTGGTCCACCTCGGCAGTGTTTTGTGATCTCGATCGCGACGGCTACTTAGACCTTTATGTAGTGCATTATGTGGTGTTTGATCGCGCGGTTCGCTGCACCGACAAAGCGGGTAGGCGGGAGTACTGTGGTCCGGACAGCTTTTTGGATCGCACAGACGTGCTGCTGCGTAATCTTGGGAATGGAAAGTTTCGCGACGTAACGGCAAAGGCCGGCATTGATGCGGTGACCGGGGCTGGCCTCGGGGTCGTCTGCGAGGATGTGGACGATGACGGCTGGCTGGATATCTATGTCGCCAATGACGGTGATCCCAACCAGCTGTGGATGAATCAGCGAGATGGCACCTTTATTGATGACGCTCTGATCATGGGTTCGAGTGTCAATGCCGCTGGGCTTTATGAGGCCGGTATGGGTGTTGTTGCCGCCGACTTCGACAACGATGGCGACTTCGACCTCTTCCTGACCCACCTCCGCGATGAAACCAACACCTTCTATCGCAATCTGGGTAGCGGCCTTGGCTTCGAAGACAACACGACCCAAGTCGGCCTGGCAGCTGCTAGCACACCGTATACCGGCTTTGGCACCGCGCCGATCGACATCGACCTCGACGGTGATCTCGACCTGGTGATCGCCAACGGGCGGGTCAAACGCGGCGAGCCGCTGACCGATGAGCTGCCAGATCCATGGAATGTTTATGCTGAACCGAATCTGGTCTACCGCAACGACGCCGGCACCTTCAGAATTCTCACCGACGAAGTTCGAGACTTCGTAGTTGAGATCGAAGTTGGCCGGGGGCTGGCGACCGGTGATCTCGATGGCGACGGCGATCTCGATCTCGTGCTGAGCAACATCGCGAGTCAAGCACGTCTCTATCGTACCGAGGCGTCCGCCGGCCACTGGCTGTTGGTTGACGCTGTGGACCCAGGTCTACGTCGGCGAGCGCTCGGGGCTCGGGTGACCGTACAGGCTGGTGAACACCAACAAGTGCGCACCGTTCAAGGAGCGATGAGTTACCTCTCGGCGAGCGACCCTCGGGCACATTTTGGGTTAGGTGAGACCAGCGACCCCGTAGCCGTGACGATCCGGTGGCCAGATGGCCAGCAAGAGCTTTTCGAGAACATCGCGGTTGACCAGGCGATTGTTCTGCAGCGAGGCGAGGGCAAACAGTGACTCTGCCCACAGGTGCGTGGCCAACAGTTGCTCGGCTTCGTGGCCCGGCGATATGGGTTCTGGCAGCCGTTTTTGCGGTCGCCTGCGGTCAGACATCGCCTGATCCTGCTGCCGAGAAGACGTCTCAGGCCGAGTCTCTACCGGTTGGTGCGGCCAGCGACGATTCGAATACTGCGTCTTCAAGTACAGCATCTTCGACCACGGTCCTAGAGATACCGCAGCCTGACCTGACCGATATGGAACCGCAGGTGGAGAAGCGGTTGCAGCAGACCCGTGCCGCGGTCGAAGCGGATCCAGGCTCAGCTTCCGCCTGGGGACGTTTCGGCATGGTGGCCCACGCCCATGAATTATGGGATGCCGCCGCGGTCGCTTATCGACGCGCCGAGCAGCTTGATCCTGGGGACGTCCGGTGGCCTTATTACCTCGGAGACGTTTTGAGCGTACTCGGCACGAACCTCGACGAGGCCGCCGCGACGTTCAGGCGGGCGATGGCACAAAAAGCGGACTACGGTCCTGCCCACATGCGTCTCGGCAGAGTGTTGCATGCGGCGGGTCGAAGTGATGAAGCGGCTGTCGAGCTCGAACGCGCCTTAGAACTCGAGCCCGGGCTGCAGCCAGCGCGGGTGACGCTGGCGCAGATCCGGCTGTCTGAGGGAAAGCTCGAGGAAGCGGAAGCGATGCTCGACCGGATCCTGGCCGGACAGCCGCGTCACGCGCAGGCTTTGTCTACCCTAGGTCAGATTTACATGCGTCAACGTCGGCGTCCAGAAGCGCGCAAGATAGCTGAGCGAGCGCGTGACGCGGCGATCTACAACTTATTCTCGGACCCATTGATGAGCCAGGTCATCATCGAGGGGGTGTCGTCGGTTCTGATCTGGGACCGAGCCAAGGCGTTTCTGGACAATGGCGACAATGAACAGGCAGCGCTCGGTCTAGAAAAAGTTCTCGAGCTACAACCCGACAATGCGGATGCACACCAGCAGCTTGCCGTTGCAGTCGGAAATTTTGGAGAGCTGGACCGATCACGTCGTCATCTGGAGCGATCGGTCGCGCTGGCACCTGACCGAGTGGATTCGCTGATCCAACTCGCCACCGTACAGATCGAGCTGCAGGAGCCTAGAGCGGCAGTCAAGCACCTACAGCGAGTGTTGGAACTGGCTCCTGAGGATCCGGACGCTGGTTGGATGCTCGGTCGCGCCCTAATTCTGAGCGGCGATGTACGTTCGGGGTTGGCATCGTTCGACGAGGAGCAAAAAAAAAGCGACACAATTCCGCTTTGGGTGCGTAACGACTGGGGCAGTGCCCTGGCCCAGAATGGCCGGCCCAACGCAGCACTCGAGCAATTTCGTGCCGTCCTTGCCCAAGAGCCAGAGAATGCCCAAGCGCTATTTTATGTCGGGCTGGTGCTCGAAGGCCTGGGGCGAGTGGCGGAAGCGGTGGAGCATTATTGTCGTTCGATGAAGGCTCAGCCCAACCCGCCTGCTGGGTCGCGTTTGCAGGCCCTTGGACAGGTCTGCCGTTGATGCTAGCGGCTAGCGATGAGCCGGTTAAGGCGGTCAGTTTGTTCGTGTGAACTAATGCTTCGCTAGTCCGTCTCGGCTCGCTTGCCGCGGTTCAGTCTTCATGCAATACTTGGCCTTCATTTACCGAAATCGCCTGTTGGCGAGACTCGCCGCAGCTAGTCTATTTTCTTGGATCTAGATCCAAAGATTTGGGCTGATTTCGGCCCCTTGGACAGATGAGCACTCCCTAAACCCAGGAAGAATCAATAGTTCCGTCGGCAGGACGGTTTTCAGGTCCTGGCATAGGATTTGCTCTAGCAGACACGTAATAGTTGTTTTAGCCCGCTCAGAACCCCCGCTCAACGAACCACGAGGAGGCAAGTATGCGGAGAGCATTCGTCTTGATGACAGTCGGTCTGTTGATGATGTCGACCGTCGCGTTTGGCCAGGCCCAACGCGGTAGCGTCACCGTCACCGTCACCGACGCCGATGGGGCTGTCCTTCCAGGCGCCACCGTTTCGGCAACTTCTGATCAAACTCTTAGCCGCCGTAGCGCAATTACGAGCGGCCAAGGCCAGGCAAAAATGGTTGGCCTCGATCCGGCGGTCAATTACGTGGTGACGGTGACCCTTGATGGGTTCTCCGGTGCCCGCCTCGAAGGTGTGAGTGTCCGTGCAGGTTCTGATACCGCGCTCGAGGCACAATTGAAGCTCGCCGAGATTTCGGAAGAGCTGATTGTCACCGCCGAGTCACCGCTGGTTGACGTGACCAAGACTCAAGCTGGTCAGAACATCACCTTGCAGCTGACGGAGTCGCTGCCGACGGCACGCTCCTACCAGGACTACTTGCAACTCGTCCCGGGTGTGCAGGATTCCCTCGGCTCAACCGATAACCCCGCGTCGCGCTCCGGTGTGAATTACCGTGACGCCGACCGCGCTGGTGGTGATGTCGGTCGCTCGAGCGACAATCTCTACTACTTCGACGGCATCAACGTGACCGACCGTACCGACGGTATCGCCGGTGCCGACATCAACACAGAGATCATTCAGGAGCAGAGTGTGCTCACCGGTGCTATCCCGGCCGAGTTCGTCGGTGCCCCTGGCCTGATCTCCAACGTTGTCACCAAGAGCGGTGGTAATCAGTTCTCCGGTTCGGTCAACTACTATCTGCAGAGTGACAGCTTCCAAGAAGACTTGAAGGGTCGCCAAGTTCGCGAGGCTGCCGAGCGGGCCGCGGAGCAGAACGTCACTTTAGCCGGTGATCCCGACGCGCCGTTCTCGACCTTCGATGCCGCCGCAACTCTCGGCGGACCGATCTGGCGAGACAAAGCCTGGTTCTTTGCCAGCTATCGCGCCACAGAGGAAGAGCGCGACGTGCTCAACTCTCGGAACGAGTTCCTTCGTACCCGTACTAAGGAGGCCGATCAGGCCTTTGCCAAGTTGACGTGGGCGATCACTGACAGCGACGTGCTGTCGGGTACTTTCCTCAGCGATCCGACCGATCAGGACGGCTCGTTCGACGGCGACATCCCGAACTCTGCCGACTTCAGCTCAGAACTTGGCGGCGAGCGCTTCTCTCTCGGTTACAACCGGGTCTGGGGTTCGGCTGCTATGGAGCTCGCGTATACCGATCATGACGGCGACCGCAACGAGTTCCCAATCAATCGCTCGAATCGCAACGTGGTTTCCTTTTCTCCGGGTGCGGTCATCGGAGCCGATGAAGCGTTGCTCGGTGGTGATGGCACAGATGTCATCGTGAATCGTGCGACCGAATCGGCTCGCGCCTCTCTCGAGTACCTCTTTGACACTAGCTGGGGTGATCACGCCCTCAAGTTCGGTATCGTCGATGGCGAGAGCACGCTGTTCGAGAACAACTCGACGGTCGGCAGCCCACCGGCAACCTACTTGTCGCTCAACCCCCGCGACACTAACGGTACGATCGTGTTGTGTGCCGTTCTCGGCACCTGCAACGACGGTGACGATCCCTTCAGCCAAGTCGACTTCGGCGCATCCAGCGACGAAGTGCTCGGCTTCAACGAGGCCCTCACCGGTACCCAACGCGATACATTGCTCGCTCTCTGGGATACCAATGGCAACCAGTTCCTCGATCAGGAAGAGTTGTTCAACAACATGACCTTCGGCAGCACAGCTGAAAATCCGAACGGTCTGATCAACTACACCCGTGATCTCGAGACCCAAGCGGGTCCGTCAAACAAGGGCTCCGAGTCGACCCACTACTACATCCAGGATTCCTGGCAGTGGAACAAGTGGAGCGTCAATGCTGGTCTGCGGGCTGAGGACACCACGTTCCTCGCCGACAACGGTGATGACGTCGGGACCTGGGACACTGAGGTTGCACCGCGCTTGAGTGTCGCTTACGACATCAAGGGTGACGGCCGTAGCAGTATCGGCGTGTTCTACGGTGAGTACTACGATGCCTTCCGTGACACCGCGATCGATTTCGCCGGTTCGTTGACGGGTCGTGTGATCGAAGAGCAGGTCTACGTCGATGCTCTTGGTGACTGGGTGCGGTTCCGGTTCCGTGGTGGTACCGCAGTCCAGGATGCCTTCTTTGCGCCGCGCATCGAAACCCCTGTGACGGAAGAGATCCAGATCCAGTACAAGCAGGATCTTGGCAACAACATGATGTTCGAGATCAACCTCATCGACCGTGAAACCACGGGCATTGGTGAGGACTACGGTTCCTTCTACTACAACGAAGATCAGTATCGTGGTCTCCTTCAGGATGCAATCGACAGCGAGAGCGCTGCCGGTCCTGGCGATCCGAACAACTTGTTTTTCTTCCTCGGACCGCAGTTCTTCGGCTTCAACAGCCTGAGTGACATCCCGACTAACCTCAACTTCCTGATCGGCAGCTTGCCGGGCAATGCGTTCCGTGACTGGCAGGGTTTGGAGTTGGTCTTCCGTAAGCGCTACAGCGACAACTGGCAGCTGTTGGCGTCCTACAACTACGCTGATGGCGAAGGTAACACCAACTCCGACGCCAACTTCGACGGCGCTGGCGACGTGATCTTCCTCGATCCGCGTGCGCCCAACCGGACTGGCACTCTGCCGGGTTTGGTGGAGCACCTGTTCAAGGTCCACGGTTCCTACAATTGGGACAATGGCTTCCAGGTTGGTGGTAGCTATCGCTGGAACTCCGGCATCGTGCTCAACCGGAATGCCTCGCAGGCGTTCTCTCGTAGCCTCCCGGATCGCGTTGACACCGACTTCGGTTTCGGCGGCTGGCCTGGCGGCACCTTCGAGGATTCCTGGGTCGCTCCTGACGCGCTCGGTTTCTACGATGGCGAGTCCTACGGTGTCCTCGACATCCGTGGCTCCTACATTTGGAATATCGGTGATCGTGCCGAGGTAGATTTCTTCCTCGACGTGTTCAACCTCTTCGACGAGCAGAGTGTGATCCGCCTCCAGGATCTACTCCCAGGTGATGTTTCGGCCCGTGGTGCCAACAATGGTGGCCCGGACGGCGTCAACTTCGTCGATCCGCGGCGTTACTTCATTGGCGCACGACTCCGCTTCTAGAGTCGTAAGCTAACGAAGCTCGACCTCTTCGAGGTCGACTTGAAGAGCCCTCCCGGTGGAGGGCTCTTTCTGTTTTTGGGTTGCTGCGGGGATGATAGGGGCTCGGTCTCAGAGTAGTCTTTCGTAAGAGCGGCTCTACTGCGTCGTCATCCAGTCCCGATTGTCGATCGCCGGTTGATGGCCTGATCTCCCGATGCTCATTCTTGACGAGCATTGCTGGATCGAATCTCGCAGGCGGCGAAGCTCCTGGAAATGCCCACAACATGGCGCTTTTTCGGTAGTGGAGAGATGAAGGAGTAGACTTGCATGCGATCGGTAGGGGAGCGTGTGCGCTGGTCGGGATGTCACGTAGAGGTGCATGCGCCGGACCGATGGTTGAGCCCGAGGGCTAGATGAGGTCACGGAAGCCTCGCTTGTCGCGAGCCTTCCTTGCGGAAAGTAGGCTGCTATGTGTGTGTACAAGCACGAATGTGCTTTGAGAATACGTTTTGGCTGGCACCGAGGGTGGCGGCTCAAGGAATGATTGAAGAGGCCCCTGATCCTCAAATGCATGAGACTAGACGTATAGAAGCTGGCGAGTCGAAACCCGATGCGTTCGGATTGTCGCTGGTGGGGCAAGTTCAAGGAGAGTCTGCAGGCCGGGTTCTCAAGAAAGTAAGAAGCGCTTGGTCGATCATTGCGAGTTGGGGTCGTTGGTCTGACGGCAAAGAAGGATCTCTTCAGACAGTCGATGATCGGGAACTGCTTGTGCAGCTGCCAGATTGGTTGACGGAAGCCTTTGAAGAGTCGGGTGACCTGGAAGGCTGGCTAGACGAAATTTTCGATCGAGATTGGATCTGGTGGGGATCGACGGCCTACGGCAACCAACTCAAGATAGATATCTCGTCCCAAAGCATGCCGACTAGCACGTGGCCAATTTCGCGGGTGATCCTCGCGGCGGGTGGTGAGAACGTGAGAGTAGAAGATTGGTTTAGATCAGAAGGGCGTTGAATACCTTCTCCTCGGCCCCCATCGCGGTGTCCCGTCCGCAGTGTCCACAAGGCTCTCGTCCAGATTTGAGTCAGAAATCAGTCGCTAGCGCTTCTCAGTCTGTCCCCTGTCCCGTCCGCAGTGTCAGCGAGCCATTCGGCTGGTTTTTAGTCAGAAAACAGTCTTTGACGCATCTCAGTCTGGCCCAGTAGTGGACATCTTAGTTAAGAAGGCTTACAGGAACGGGCTCCGCGAGGGGCTAATAGGGAAAACTATACTAACTGGGAGTACTACCGGGTACTTTCAGATCCGGACATCCTTTAAGAAGACGGCCTTTTGCGGAGTCTTCAATGGCGAAGGCCTAAACTATAGGGGGATTTCCACAGACTTTATTCTTAAACAAGCAAGTATTCATAACTAGGCTTTGAGGGGGTTTACTTGTCAGAGAAGCTTCTTACTGAATTTGAGATCGTGGAGCTGAAAGAGCTGTTGGTCAGCTTGACGGGGGCTATAGCTACAATTGTTGGCTATCAGGAGAGCAACAGTGTTTTGGAACTTCGCGTCCAAAGGAAACACGGGCATGATCGTTGGCGTGTCGAGTTTGGGGAAGTTAGTTACTTCTGTGGGCCCATGCGTTGGGAAGTCACTGGATTAGAACTAGTCTCTGAGGATACAAAAGTCGGTCGGCGTCATCGTGGTCTTCAGTGGAGACTTCGAGATATTGAAGCGGGCTTCGAAGTGGTTTGTCAGGGTCTCAATTTTGTCGAGAAGTAGCTGTCCCGTTTGTCCCGTCCGCAGTGTCCGCAAGCCATTCGGCAAGTAGCAGCTGGCGAGGATGCTGTCCCACGCCGAGAAGTAAAGTGGGTGGCCGCGCGACCGCTGCATCCCGGGAACTCGCCGTCAACTTACTCGGACCGAAGGGTCTGGAAATCATGGTCACGGGCACCTACCAGAATGAGTATCGATTCTTCGGGAGGTTGGAAGCTGCCATCATGTCCAGCGTGTTAGCTTTTGGCGGCCCAACTAAGGGTACCTTGTTGCGTTTGTCTGTCGACATACCGATTCATGGGAGTCCAGGTCACAGTATTCGTATTACGCGCGAGTTCCTAAAACCGATCCAGCTAAGCACCCCTTCAAGTGGATATATCCCTGCCCATATTGTAGATGTGGAGAAGAAGCCTTGATGACCCGAGCAGCCTGTTCAATCACCCTGGTCTTGGCCTTGGCCTGCGCGTCCGTTTCAACGCCATGGAAGCGGGCCCTTCGAGGATCGGTTGTAGCGTACGATCAGGCGGCTACCTTGACGAAGATCACATCTGCGCCGCAAGTGGATATTCTCATCGTCAAAGTGGAGGGAGCCTCTCCGCCCGATGCCGCAGGATCATTCAAGAAGATCGTACTCCACGGCTTCCATGGGGAACCGCTTCCGCGGGAGTTTTTCGAGCAAGGCCACCGGTGGCGGTTCGCCGTCTTAGCAAGTCGAAACTTAGAAACCTGCACCGCACCACTCCCTTATCTGAAATGGCTAGACGAGCAAGCCAAGATTATTGCACCTGATCTGACTCGTATCGAGTGTCTGGAGGCTAGGCGCTCCGACGTCAAAATGTCCTCTCCAAGCTATCCCTAGCCACGTTGCGCGATCTCTTCCTGCGTGAGATGGATGCGCCCTACAGCCGTGTCGTATTGACTACGTCTGGTTTAGTGGGACGCTGCGGCCCGGTCCGACAGACTATTCTTCATGAGATACTCCATAATGTCGGGAAGGATCACGATGTGGTTTTGAATAGGAATGACAAGGGGGAACCTGCTGACGTTCCGCCAGCAGGCAAGTTTATTCGCATCTTGAGTGAATATGACTTTTTCGAAATTGAGTCAGGGCTAGATCTTGTTGGGCGGCAAGAGGTTCTAGAAGCTAAGAAATTAAGACAAGAACAGGATAGAAAGGAGATTCAATACGATGGCGAATAGGACTCGATGGGCCTGGCTATCAGACTGTTTGATAAGTATCCGTAATACTTGCGGTTTAGCGCCCTTCGCAGGTTGGGGTTTGGTATCGGCTGTTGCCGCCTGTTGTTTGGGAATTAGTTGTAGTCTGCCTGTTGATATTGATCAGATACGATATCAGATCTACAATCGTGCTCTCGAAGACTACGGCGGCAGAAGTCTCCCGGTCATGCTATGTGGTGAGACGGGATTGCCCGAGTTTTTTAAGAGTGCTAGTAGTGGGTCCGGAAGCGAAAATCATACTTCTAATGGCGAGAGGAGAAAGGGGCTCTCGTATCCGGAACCCAGGGATTCCTGGCAGATTTCATCTGAGGTAGCCGAGAGGCTACTGGAAGTTATCCCGGGGATTGAAGAGTTACTAGTGGAAGACTTCAGGGAGCGGAATCTTGGTCCTCGAGAGATCAATGGAGACCTCATATTAGTCAAGGGGATTGGTGTTTCCAAAGGCGGATGCGGTGGCGAAATTGGCAAGAAGAAGTCAGGGGAGTTTATTGAGTTATCAAACATCGGTGTGAGCGAATCTGGCAGGCAGTCCCTTGTATACATTGGCCTCCTTTTTGGAGAGGCCGGCCGTGGATGGTTTATTCTCTTTGAGCAACACGAAGGGGACTGGATCGAGGTGGATAGGGTAAAGGCGTGGGTTGTGTAGTTTTTTACCGGCTGTCTTGTCCGCAGTGTCCGCAAGCGGTGTCCCGTCCGCAGTGTCCGCAAGGCTCTCGTCCCGTTTTGAGTCAGAAATCAGTCGCAAGCGCTTCTCAGTCTGTCCCCATTGGGGACAAAGTCGGTAGTTTCGCTTCTTCATAGGGTGTTCATCTTGGTTGAAGCGGTCCGAGCCTGGCGTCAGACGCACTTATCCTGCGGATAGTGCATCGGCTTGCATTGGCGCCGTGCTGGAGGCTGGCTCTAGGCCCCGGTCGGTCCGCTCCCTCGCCACACCCTAGGCCGTCGTGTTGCGCGCCCTCAGAAAAGAAAAAAGAGGAAGAGTCAGAGAAGAGCTGGGTAAGGCGGAGACCCCTTCCTGGTGGGCCGAAGGGCTCTCGACAGGAAAGTGACACCTCGGCCTCCAAACCGACGAATCCGAATACGACGACAGCTATCCTCGAGTAACATCGAACTGTGAGGCAATACGGTCGGCAGAAGTAGTTGACGCTGGTCATTATGATCCCGAAGACCTGCGTATTCCGGGGGAATCCGACCACCTGTTCCGACGGAAGGCGACCACTCGTTCCGACGCAAGGCGACCACCGATTCCGATCTGAAGGCGACCACTTTGTGGTCGCCTGTCGGAAGGGTGGTCGGCTTCCATCGGAAGGGTGGTCGCTTTGGATCGGAATGGCCTGATCGAGTCGATGAGGGGTCGTCCTCGCGACCGAGTATCTTGGTCTCCAAGGAGACCAAGATGCCAGCGAGGAGATTACCTATGCGAAAGACGCGCGAGATTCTGAGACTGTTATGGCAGTTGAGATTTGGGGTCCGGCAGACGGCGCGCTCGTGCCAGACGAGCCATGCGACGGTGGTGGAATACCGTCGGCGTGCCGAGGCGGCAGGTCTGGACTGGCCAGGAGTCGAGGCGATGGATACTGTGAATCTGGAGCGCCGGCTATTCCCGTCTACGACGTCGAAGTCGCCGCCTGTTAGGCCACAACCGGACTGGAGCGAGATCCATCAGGAGCTGAAGGGCAAGGGCGTGACGCTGCAGCTGTTGTGGGACGAGCACAAGGCGGTGTACCAAGACGGCTACCAGTACAGCCGATTCTGCGAGCTCTACGGAGACTGGCGCGGTCGCCTGGACCTGAGCATGCGCCAGCATCACCGCGCCGGAGAGAAGCTCTTCGTGGACTATTGCGGCCAGACGGTGCCGATCACCGACCCGGGCACCGGAGCGATCCATGAGGCTGAGATTTTCGTCGCCGTGCTGGGCGCCAGCAATTACACGTATGCCGAGGCCACGCGTAGCCAGGGACTTGTCGACTGGGTCGGCTCGCACATTCGTACCTTGGAGTTCCTCGACGGCTGTCCCGAACTGTTCGTGCCCGACAACCTGAAATCGGGTGTCAATAGACCTTGCCGCTACGAGCCAGAGCTGAATCCAACCTACCGTGATCTGGCGACGCACTATGGGATGGCGATCATCCCGGCGCGAGTGCGT
>JAJCXO010000136.1 GCA_029263395.1 Acidobacteriota bacterium
GAGCATGCCGATTACGTCTTCGAGCCCGACTACGACCTAAACACCATCGACGAGCACGTCGCATTCGCGATGGCCAACAAGCACCTTCCTGGCCTCCCCAAAGCCCCCGAAGGTCTCAAGGGACCGGTTGATCTCATCTCACACCAGATGGGTATCCTCGAAGAACTCGAGACCGCTCACCTCTACATCGGTCAGCTCAACGAGACCATCAAGCAGCTCGCCGAACGCCTCGAGCAACTCGAGGACAAGTAAACACCTAGCTCCTGCATCGAACAACGGCGCCGATCGGCGGCGTTCGATAGTGAGAGACCCGAGGCCCGGACTTAGTCCGGGCCTCTTGCTTTGAAGACCGATCGCCCATAGATATATATTAAATAAAAAATATTTTAAATTGACGATTAAACTCCCAATTGCCCAGACAACCAGCGACTTGACAGTGCCCAGAACTCGGCTTAAAGTGATAGATAATCTGATGGTTATGTACGCTCTCATCGATTCTTCAACAGTCGTAGATCGCTCTGCGCCCTTTATCTCAAAGGCCTTCCGCAGTAGGAGTCGACTCTAGGCAGTCTGGCCGGCAGCCAGCTTTCCTCGGGTCTGCACTCTAAAGACCTGTAGAGTCTTCAAGAGATAGTGTCTTAGAGAGGCGAGTTCTCAGGGGTACGAGTTCTCAAGATACAAACCATCTCGAGCAGAGACTGAACAACCCCCTCACGTGAGGTAAAAGGTCTCACTCAACCAGATCCAACCAACCAGAGTGGAGTTCCCCTATGAGCCGAAAGCGAGCCTTTGTGACCACAATCCTCACCCTCCTTCTTCTCAGCACTGCAGGCGCTGCCGCAGCGGCCGAGCCGATCGCCGACTTCAGTGTCGACTCTTCGGGCATCAGCTTTTCGATGAAGAGTGCTGCCGAAACAACCCTCGTGGTGTCGGGCCCCGGAAAGTTTCACCTCCAGCAGACCTTTGACGCTGGCTCGGCGCCGTCTCTGAGCGCCTTTGATGAGGCAGGCAACTTCCTGGCCCCCGGTCTCTACACCTACACCCTGACTGCCAACCGTGTCGCCGAAGGCAAGCGGCTCGACAACGGCAGCCTCGAGCAAGCCATGGTTCAAACCGGGAGCTTCACGATCCTGGAAAGTGGCGGTCTCGCTAACCCGAACTTGATCGAGAACTTCGACAAGGCCCAGGTCATCGTCACCGACCTGGTTGTCCAGGGCTCGATCTGCGCCGGCTTCGACTGCGTCAACGGTGAGTCTTTTGGCTTCGACACCATTCGCATGAAAGAAAACAACCTGCGGATCCACGCCCAGGACACCAGCAACTCGGCCAGCTTTCCGACGGTTGACTGGCGCCTTGTCTTCAACGACACGGGTAACGGCGGCGCCAACTTCTTCGCGGTCGAAGATTCCGACACCGGCCGGCGGAGTTTCATCGTCGAAGGGGGTGCCCCGGCCAACACCCTCTACGCCGAGGCTGACGGCGACGTCGGTATCAAGACCGCCAACCCGGTGGTCGACCTCCATATCGTCGAAGGTAATACCCCAACAGTACGTCTCGAGCAGGACGGCTCCGACGGTTTCACCCCTCAGACTTGGGACCTAGCCGGTAACGAGGCCAACTTCTTCATCCGCGACGTCACCAACGGCTCGAAGCTGTCCTTCCGCATCTTCCCGAACGCTCCGGAGAGTTCTCTGGTGATTGAGCAGAACACCGGAGACATCGGGCTCGGAACAACGTCGCCGGACGCGGAGCTTGATGTCGAGGCGGATACGCCGGAGATTCGGATGACCGGCACCACGAGCGGTGGGATAGCCAAGCTGTTTGTCAGCGGCAACGGCCGATTGAACATCACCGACGATGCGACCAACGCCCGCCTTCCCATCAAGGTCCATCCGGGCGGCAACAGCAACCTCTTACGAGTCGGCAGCGACATCAATGGAACCAACGCGGCGAATACCGTCGCCATCGGCGCCAGTGGCGGTGGTGATGCCATTTTGGATGTCCAAGGATCGATCCGTGTCAACTCTATGACACTGACGGTGCCTGACTACGTCTTCGAGTCCAACTACGATCTCCTCTCGATCAAGGACCAAGGCACCTTCATGCGGCAGAACAAGCACCTACCGTCCCTACCGAAGGCGCCTGAAGGTCTCAAGGGCCCGATAGACCTCTTGTCGCATCAGTTCGGGATTCTGGAAGAGCTCGAGAAAGCTCACCTCTACATCGAACAACTGCACGGCACGGTCGAGGGACTCCAGGGTACGATCCAGGGACTCCAAGGTCGCCTCGAGCAGTTGGAAGAGAAATCGGCCGAGTAGAGAACCTGGTCACAGCGGCGACCTAGCAAATAGGTCGTGAAGCTCGAGCGAGGCTTGGAGATCTCTCCGGGCCTCGCTTCTTTGTTTTCAGCCCACTCATGACGTCCAAGAAGAACTTGACTCTGCTCGCCGTTTCGCTGGTGGTCGCCAACTTGATTGCCGAGTTGGCTCTACGGCTTCTGACGTCTTTCCCGATTCACGGCCGGCTCGCTCATCGGATTCCAGATGAGGCCCTGGAATACCGGATGAAACCTGGCTGGCGAGACACCGACGCTGCCGGTTTCCGCAACCCGAGCACTCTACAATCAGCTTACCTCGTGGCTCTGGGGGATTCCCACACCTACGGATTCAACGTCGAATCCGAAAGCTCGTGGCCCTATCAACTCAGTGAGATGATCGACCGGAGCGTCTACAACTTTGGCGTCGGAAGCTACGGCGTGCTCAACTACTATCACCTGATGGACGAGGCGCTGGCACTCGATCCCGCAGTTATTGTGCTGGGGCTCTATCTGCCGAATGACTTGACGGACATGTGCGCCCGATCCCGACTCAAGTTTTGGCGACAGCTCGCCCGCCAAGATCCGCTACTTCAACAGCTGGAAGATGTTTGTTCGGTGCTGCGCCAGCAGACGGCCAACCCAAGGACTGTGACGCGAACGACGCAGCTGTTCTCCATGATGAGAACCAAAACCGCCCTCGCGTCGGCCATTGCTTACTTCTTCCAAAATCATGCCCCGAAAGGAGGCATGACCCGCCTCGAGGAACCCGGCTACGGGACAGCCTTCGGACATCAGCGGGTCCTCAAGCATCTGAGGAACATGGATACGGCGGTCCCTGAAATCGCCGCGTTGGCCAAGATCGCCATCCGCTGCTTGCAAAGGATGGGCGACGCAGCAAACGAGCGAGGCGTCGACTTTCTGGTGATGCTTATACCATCCAAAGAGAACGTCTTCTACGATCTCCTAGAGAGCAAAGACGTGCAACGTCCTGAGTCTCTGACCCTATCGGTCCAACGGGAGAGGTCCTTGACCGCTACCTTCGTCGATTCGCTGGCTCAAAGCGACATCGATTCCGTCGACCCCAGGCGTCGTCTGACAGAATCTCTCGCAACAGCTCCCGGCCTCTATCCAAACTCCGTCAACAACCATCCGCTGAAAGCCGGCTATAGGGTTTATGCCGAAGCCGCGTTGGCTGGGATTCGCACCACGCAGCAGTGACCCGCGGACCAAAGCTCGATGAAAGACAAGCTCAGAAATAGCGCACTGTTTCTGGCGAGCCTGACACTGTCGGCTCTGTTGATCGAAGGCGGGCTCAGGATCTGGAGTTATGAGCAACAGCTCCAATATTCCAGCACGTCGAGGCGGGAAAAGATCCAACAGCCACTACCCGGGGTCTCCTACCTCTATCCAGCCTTCGCGTCTTTCACCCAGAGCTGGCCCAGCAATCCGCGAGATTACTTCGAGCCGAGTTCCAACAGTATTACGTATCGGGTCAACAACTTCGGATTTCGAGACGAGGACTTCTCTCTACCCCGGACTGAAAAAATGCGGGTCGCATTCCTCGGCGACTCATTCTGCTGGGGCAACGGCGTCAAGGACAACGACACCATCGACTCCTTGATGGAACGAAGGCTCAACGCATCAGCTGTCCTGAATCAACAATTCGAGATTTACAACTTCTGCCTGAGCGGCTACAACACCGCCCACCAAGCGGCTCTCTACGACCATGTCGTCCGCCACTTTCAGCCGGACGTTTTGATCGTCTGGTACTTCCTGAACGATATCAATGTGCCGCCGGATCTCTACTTTCACTGGCACCTCAGTGGCGGCGGCACCTGGCTGGAGAGCTGGCGAACTCGCAGCCGCCTGATTGATCTGGCCGTGGCGCCCTTCAACCGGATGGCCAATCACCGTGCGCTCTTGCAACGGGTTGACCAGGCCTATTCGAAGGGGCATCCCGGATACGAATCGGTCGCCCGTAACATGCGACGCATCAGCCAAACGAGCCAGCAGACACAGGTTCCAACCGTCGTCGCGATCTTCCCCTGGCTCTTCCACCTCGAAACGGAGCGGTACCCTTTTCACAAGCCTCATCAAGTTGCCAGAGACCTGGCCGAACAACAGGGGCTGGCTGTCTTGGATCTTTTTTCGGCATTCGAAGGTAGAAAGGCCGAAGACCTGTGGGTTCATCCGGTGGATCAACACCCAAACGAGATCGGCCAGCGGATTGCGGTTCAAGCCATGGTCAACTTCTTGGTGCCTCGCATCGAGCAACGGGGGAAAACACTGATACAGGCTGCTGAAAAGCGACGCCAGACGCCGCCCCAGGTAGATGTCGAGCCCGGCAGGGGCTGGTATCGGGCATTCGCCAAGCCAAATGAACCCACTCAGGCGACAGACACTCCCAAATTGCAGATGGATAGCCCCGGCTGAAACGGCCTCTCTTCAATTGAGTTGATCCTGTCCCGCTCCGCCATTTTCGGCTCGGTGAGGGAGGTCTTGTGGAGCGAGCAAGCAGCGAGCATGTTTGAGCTTCGCACTTGTTCGCATCTCATATCCGATGGCATAAAAAGGACTTAAGATTCTCGTAACAGATCCGGCGAGTTCTGGAGCTGCGGCGCAGCCCACAAGACCGACCGGGCTCTCGGCGTGTTGGATGAGATCGAATTAGTACAGGCCCCTTATAGACGTCCATCGACCAGTCGATGAGTTGCTGGTGGCTTGCCTTCAGAGGCCGGTACAAAATAGAGGCAATTCGAAAAGGCTAGGCCGCGCTCGCCCACCCAGACTTCGACTCGGACAAAACGATACGACCTGGTGTCGACCAACAGGCTCTCCTGATGAGAACCGCCTGGTGGCGATGAGCTTCTTACCTCTTGCCCGTTGACGAGCCAGCGGACCCGTGTTGCTGGCGGCAATTCGGTGAGGCGCAGCCGCACCTCGCTTCGCGGCTCGCCCGTGAAGACCACTCGTCCCATGGTGTGACCTGACATCGTTTCGAGATCGAGGGTGCCGCGGAACCGATTCGGGTCGCCAAGAAAAGCACGCCCGGAACGTAGTCCGGCGATCAGGTCGGCTGCACTGGAGCTCTCGGCCCAAATCCAGGTGATGAAGTTATTGCCGTCAAACCAGCCCTGCTCCTGATCATGAGAATCACTGGAGCCGATGCCTGTCAGGAAAACTCGCTCGGCACTGAGATCGTCCCAAACGTCGAGGTGAGCTTGCAACGGTTCCACCCGTAGTGGATATCCGACTTCGAGTAGATCAGCGCCGAAAGCACGACCTTCGACGACAACCCGGCGGGAACGCTCCTTCTGAGTCTGCCGTGCGCCAGGAACCGCGGACGGAGCTGTCCCGAAAATGTGGTTGTAACTCACCACTCCGCCACGCTCGTGGACCCAGTCAACAATCTCGGCACCAGACATTCCAGAAGGATAGCGGACAAAATTCGGCAGCTCGACCCGCGGTAGATAGGCATTCATGTGGAAGGAATAGCTGAGCTCCGTGCCGACATGGTTGACGAGACCGAACTGTTCTTCGAACCCCTCAGCCATCTCGACCTGACGGGCCAGCAACTCCACCCCACTCAACCCAGCCTCGATCCGGAGATCGTCAAACCGTGCCGCCGCTGACGCCCCGCGGCGGGCCTGGACCATGATCGCAATGCTGTTCAAGCTGTTATCCCAACCTCCGAGCTCTAAGGACAAAGCATCGGCGGTGACCGGCAGCACTACCTCTTGCCAGTCGTCGGTGCGTGACAATTCCAGCGGAACAACGGCAACCAGCCTGCCCTTGGAGCGCTCGACACGGCGCTTGCCAGCATTCCCCAAGACGTAACGCAACTCGGCCAGGCCCTCTGGCTGGCGCGAAAGTCTGAGGCTGACGACAGCTCGAGCATCGTCGCCCAACTGCAGTCGCTTCACCGATAGTCTCAGTACGATCTCGGCCGCCAACGCCGCCTGAAACCGGCCGCCTTGCGCTGTCAATCGCGCCCCTGACCAGCCCCACGAAGAGTCATCGGGCAGAGCATCAACCTCGAGGTGAAGCGACCGGTCGCCTTGGCTTGCCGACTCTTCGGTCAACCGAACCTGACTCTTGGCTAGACCAACACCACCGTCTTCCTTCTGCCAGCCATAACTTACCCGCCGTGGCGGTTTCTTCCACGGTACGTTGCGGTGCGGCACCACACGAGTCGCGGCTTGGACTTCGAAGTCGAAGCCAGTGGCATAGGTATGCCGAGCTACCCGCCAGTCGTGGTCGGTCCACCACAAGATATCGATGCCGCCAACGTTGCGGGCGACCGTATTGTGCCCCCGCATAGTTCCGACGTCTTCGCTCAAGCTGCCGTGAAGATGGAGCTGAGCGGCGTAATACCTGGGGCCCTGTGGAAGCGGTGTGGCGACCACAGGCTCATCTTGGGAGAAGTTTCCTCTCCGAAAGAGCAAAGCGTCATTTGGCAAGCGTGCCTGGAGTTCAAAACGCTGTCGGAACTCTTCGGACTCGATGAACGCCGCATAACTTGGGCGCAGGAAATGCTGGCTGAGCAAAACATAATCAACCGCGAGATACTCGGCGTCGATCTCGAGGATCTCCTCTGGATGTGCTGGCGTGCGAACCGTGCGGTTACCGTTGTATAAGGTGACTTGGGCGGAGAGGTCGGAGAGCACAACACTTTCGTCGTCGATCAACTCGTCGAGCATCGCGTAGGAACGACGGTCGACTTCGGCGACGCCGGGAGACTCTACGTGCTCACTCAGGGTAGCTAATGCACGGCCCCCCGCCAGAGCCAGGACCAGCAGGAAAAAGCCCTGCCGCCAACGACGCCCGGCCACCGGACGGATCAACCCCGCCAGCCCGCCGAACCGCTGCACGAGGACGATAATCAGCAGTGGAATCATCGTGTCGTAATACCGCTGCCGGTGGTAAATCAGACACACGAGAAAGAAGTTGGACAACAGTAGCAACAACGTTATGCGCTCGAAGGCGACAAACCCAGGTTGAGTCGGCAGGCGCCTTCGGCCCAAGATGAGCACCAGCACGAAGACCGGAATCACTAGCGAGTACAACCCAATCGCTTCGAGCCAAAAACGTGGATCGACAACATTGGGCCAGATGTGGCGGACGATCTTTGCGCCGATTTCGTCACCGTATCGGGCAAGCACCGTGCCCACGTCAACCGGCTCATGCAGATACCGATCGATACCGGTGTGGGTAGCGGTATGGGCCAAGAGGTTCCGCGAGTTCGTAAAAGCAAACAAAGGATCGCCCGTCACCAGGTAATTCCTCACCAACCAAGGCGAGATCGCCACCAAGGCACTGACGAGAAACAGCAGCGCGGAGCGAGCGCGGACTGACGGACGGACAGCCCAAGCCACCCAAGCGAGTCCCAGCGGCACGAGCACAATAAGCTGAGTTCGGGTCAAGTACGCAAGCCCAGCCAACAGCCCCAGGGTCACCCAAGTCCGGCGCCGGCCTTCACGAGCTGCTGGTAGTGACCCTAGATTGAAGACTGCCAGAACAATCAGCACCGCGATTGATTCGGTCATGCCGTTGTAACTATCGCGCCAGATTCGCGGATCGCCGACGTAGAAGACGGTCGCAACACTCGCTAATCCAAGGCCAGTCAGCCGATCTGCCAGGAGAAAGAACAACGGCACGCTCAGGAGAAACCAGGCTCCGGTCTGGACCACAGCCGCCTTCACAGGATCCGTGATCACCAACTGAGCCAAGGCGTTCAGGGTAGGCGAAACGGGATAACGCAGCAGGCTAGGCCAGTCTTCTTCAAGATACCCCTTCTGCTCGATGTAGGGGATGTGCCGAGGGAAGATCTGACGGGTCGTGTACCCATCCCCCTCCCGGATCTGCCGACCGATCTGGGCGTAGTCGTAGGCATCCCTAACGATGAAACGGTCCACCGTGAAGCAGGCAGCCCAGAGCGCGCTGGTACCCAAAAAGAACATCAACGCCAACGTGCGACGCCGACGCCTCTGCTCCCGCGCACCTAGACCCGTCAACACCCGACCTGAATCTGGTCCGGTCATCACACCCACATCAGCCGACGTAACCCAAAGCACGCAACGCTTTGATTGTCTCAGGATCGTCAACGCCCGCGGCAGTGTTATTCCCCAACAGCTGCTCGAACGAGGCGAAGAGTCGCTTTAGGTTCTGGGCCTTCTCGCTCGGGAGAATCGCGGCATCCGACTCTAGCAATTGTTCACCGTTACCCCGGTAGAGCCGGCCTTCTCCCTCGACTGCGAAGAACAAATGCTCATCGAGCAGGTGGACGGTACCATCGAGCCGAATGTCGCGGTGAGGCTTGTCCCAAGTTCTGCGCATTCCGAACGCCTGAGATCCGGACGCTGGGGCGGGCTGCGTCAAATCACGACTCTTCAATTGCTGGGCACGTTCCGGCATCTCTTCGACGCCGGCCAAGGCCAGGATGGTCGTTGCAATATCGATCGATCCCGCAACGTCGCTTCGCCGTCCGGCAGCCACCCGGGGAGAACGAATCAAACAGGGCACATGCAATTGACTAGGGATCAAACGGCGGCCATGGGCGATCGAGCCGTCTTCACCAAAACTTTCACCGTGATCGGCTGTGATGACGATGTGGGTTTCGAAGTCTTCAGCGTCTTGGTTCAGAGTGTTCAAGAGTCGGCTCAGCGCCTCATCGAGGGAGCCAACATCCAGATCGTACAGCTGGCGCGCACGCCGTACCATCTCGTCGGTCTCCTGGCCAGCCAACGCAAGATCCAACACCTCGCGCGGCTCGATCGTGGGACCTTCCCCAGTGTCTCCATAAGGACTGTGTGGATCGAAGTAGTGGAACCAGAAGAACTGACGCCGCCTTTCGGCCGATTGGAGTTGGGCCAAAGCACGCTCGGTAATGACATCAGCTAGCGAGTAGAAGGCTTCTTCAGGCTGTTCCAGCCCAGCAGCCTCAGTCACCATCCCCAGGACAAACTCATCGTCGAACTGATCGAAGCCCTGCCCGAAACCAAAACGCTCGCTCACCGGGAGGGATGCCACCACCGCGGCCGTGGCGTACCCCGCCTCGTTCAACCGCTCGGCCAAAGTCACATGGCTTTCGGCCAGCCGGAGCCGATTACCCGTCACGCCATGTTGCCAAGGGTGCAAGCCCGTGAACATCGAGGCATGGGATGGCTGTGTTGCAGCCGTCGCTGAGTAGAAGTGTTCGAAGCGGGCTGCCTGGTCGGCCCACTGTGCTAACAATGGCATCGTCGACGGGTGCCCCGCGTCGCTAACCAGGCTGTCGTAACGTAGCGTGTCGAGGGTAATCAACACGATCCGCTGGCCTGGCCGCTCGCGGGCACAACCACCTGTCACAGTCAACAGCATGACAAAACCCAGCGCTAGGACGCCGGCACAATCTCTACGCACTATACTGATGCCGTCGTCGGACGGGATGCTTCTTTTCGCCATCGGAGGCCTTGGAGAATGTTGAAAGATCCCCCAGTTGGGGTTCTATGGCTCGTGGCTCTCGCCATGTTGAGCGCGTGTTCAGAGGCACCGAGTGCCCGGACACCCGGCACGCCGTCAGCTAGCGCTTCATCAGCTTCCGAGGCTTTTCCGTCTGAAGGTCTACCATCTGAAGGTCTACCGTCAAAAGCTCTACCGTCTCCCCCCAACATTCTCTTCGTTCTTGCTGACGATTTGGGCTACGCCGACCTGGGAAGCTACGGTAATCAAGTTATCGCGACCCCAAACTTGGACCGTTTGGCGAGCGAGGGATTGCGCTTCACCTCATTTTATACCAACGGCTCAACCTGCACGCCGACACGGCTTTCGCTGATGACCGGCAAGTATCCCCAACGTTTCGGGGTCTACAACGGCCTCAAAGTCGACTCTACCTGGGGCCTGCCAGCAGATACCGAGACCTTACCTCGACGGCTGCAGAGCGCCGGCTACAAAACGGTGCATATCGGCAAGTGGCACCTCGGTCACGCTGAGGAAGCCTACCGCCCACTGAGCTTGGGCTTTAGTGAGTTTTTCGGATTTCTCCATGCCCACCATCTACCCAAAACCTTCCAGAATCCTCGCCTACGCCGTGGTAACCAGCCGGACGAAGAACGGGTTGGGCACTTAACCGATCTCCTGACCGACGAAGCCGTGGCCTTCCTCAGCCAACACAATCCCTCGGATGGGCCGTTTTTTCTCAACCTCTGGTTCTTCAGCCCGCACAAACCCCTGCAACCTCCAGCACGCTGGGCTGAGCGGTACGACAGCACGATGGAGGGGCGCTACGCCGCCCTAGTCAGTGCCCTCGACGAAGCGGCGGGACGATTGCTCGCAGCGCTCGACAACCAGGACTTGACTCGCAACACCGTCGTGGTCTTCATGAGCGACAACGGTGGCGTCTACGATATTCATCAGGGCCGCAACGGTCCGTTCCGGGGTGGTAAAACCCAACTTCTCGAAGGTGGCATTCGGGCACCGCTGATCGTCCGCTGGCCGGGGCGAGTCGCGGCAGGTACCGTCAGCGACGCTCTCACCGCCAGCTTCGATTTGTTCCCTACCTTGACGGATCTGGCAGAGCTTCAACCCTCAGATCGATCGATCGACGGACGGAGTCTCCTACCGCTGATGGAAGGCCTCTCAGCCAACTTCGACGGGCCACTCTTCTGGGAAGAGATCTACAACGATCAGCGGAATTTTGCCGTCCGCAATAGCCGCTGGAAGCTACATTCGGACGGCAGCCAGACAGAGCTCTACGATCTGCGCGTCGATCCGGGAGAGACAACCGATCAATCCGCCAATCACCCCGAAGTCAACGCCCGACTCCTCACGGCTCTCCAACAATGGCGCGCTCAGCTGCCCCCAGCTGCGCAACTCTGAGCCTTAGAGGGCTGGCCGGAAACACCTAGCCGACGTACCCCAAAGCCCGCAGCCCTTCTTCGATCTCGGGATCGAGTGCGTCCTGCTCGAGGAGATTGGGCACAGTGTCCTCGAAGCCACCAAACAGCCGACGCAGACGCTTGGCTAGATCTTTCGGCAATGACGGCGTGGCATGCCCTACGACACCCTCGCGATTTCCGCGATAGAGCACACCTTCGGGGTCAACGAAGAAGAAGAGATGGTCGTCGATCTCGACCATCGAGCCGTCGAGCCGGTAATCCTTGAACGGTTCACGGTAGGTACGCCGCATGCCAAAAGCTGCTGACGGACGAGTCGGGGCCCAACTCAGATCGCGGCTGCGCACAGGCCTGGCACTGGACAGCGCCTCGTCATCAGACAGTACCTCATCATCGACTCCGGCTAGCCCCAACAGGGTGGCAGCGATATCGATCGAGCCACTGACATCTTGCCGCACCCCGGGCTCGAACCGTGACGAACGCACCACCAGTGGGACGTGGATCTGGCTCGGTATCAATCGGCGACCATGCCCCATCGAACCGCCGTTCTCGCCAAAACTCTCACCGTGGTCCGCAGTGATGACGACGTGAGTGTCGATCGTGTCTTGGTCGTTTTCGAGCCGATCGAGGAGCCGACCTACAGCCTCGTCGAGGGATGCAACGTCGACATCGTAAAGGCGCCTAGCGCGCGCCAACGCGGCGGTCGTATCTTTACCCCTGGCACCAAGTGCGAGCACTTCGGGAGGTGAGATCTGGTCAATTCCAACTGTATCGCCGTAAGGGGCGTGGGGATCGAAAAAATGAAACCAGAAGAACTGCCGATCCCCTCCTGCGGCGTCGAGAAGCGCCTGAGCACGCTCGGCCACATGTCCAGCCAGGGAATAGAACTGTCCGCTCTCCGGAGTTTGGCTCTCGGCGGCCAGCCCTCGCTCGTCCAAGGCCACCGTCCATTCACCTTCGGGGATATTGCCCAACTGAAACTCGTCGTCGAAATGGTCGAATCCCTGCGCAAACCCAAGGCGCCTGCTGACCGGGAACGAGGACACCACCGCGGCGGTCGCGAAGCCAGCCTTCTTGAGCTGTTCAGCTATCGTCTGATGAGAAGCATCGAGCGACATACCGTTGCCGGTGACGCCATGCTCCCATGGATGCAGCCCCGTGAACATTGACGCATGCGATGGTTGGGTAGATGCCGTCGCAGAGTAGAAGCGCTCGAAGACCGTCGCCTTCTCCGACCATCGCTTTAGCTGAGGCATCTTCGCCTGGGCGGCGAAGCTGTCATAACGCAAGGTATCGAGTGTAATCAGGACGATCCGGACCGGCTTGCCTACCAAGCCTTCTGACTGAGCTGACTTCTCAGACTGAGCTGACTTCTCAGACCTTGCACAACCCGTAACCAAGCTCAGTGCTACGACAGTGAGCAGTGTGGCCCAGCGAAGGCGGAGTGGTCGAAACGCACAAGGTGAAACACTGGCCTGGTGTAGCATGATCTCTGCCGCCAAGTACGATTCGGATGCACGACTTCGGTCGTGCAGACTTTAGCACACAGCTTCCAGGTCAACGCCTACCACGGTGTACTCCCGTTAGAACCGTTTACCCATATAGACTCAGCCTCCCGGAGTGCGCCTTGACCAACTTTAGAGTCCATATCTTTGGCCGTTTACTGGTCGGTCTGATCAAACTGTCTCTAGCCACACTGTGTGCAGCGTGGCTAGCAGGCTGCACCGACGAACAACCGCGGCCGAATCTCGTCCTGATTACGGTCGACACGCTGCGCGCCGATCGACTGGGATGTTATGGCGCTGACGTGGCCACACCGCATATCGATCGCCTGGCTAGCGAAGGTACGGTCTTCCTGAATGCTGCATCGCCGATGCCGAGCACCCGTCCGGCTCACTTCTCTATCCTGTCTTCGCTTTATCCGCGGGACCATGGAGTCACCAGCAACGCCCTATCCCTACCGCCAGAAATCCAAACGTTACCGCAACTCTTTGAGACTCAGGGTTACCGGACCGGCGGCTTCACCGGAGTCGGAATCCTGGCACCAGGCTCGGGTGCAGAGCGTGGCTTCGAGGTCTTCCAAGCACCCGAGAACGGAGCGAGGAGTGCCCGAGAGGTCGTCTCCGAGGCCATCGACTGGCTCAGTAACGACCACAACCGCCCGTTTTTCCTGTGGGTTCACGTTTATGATCCACACCTTCCTTACTTACCTCCCGACGGAACTGATATCGCAGCCCCCCCTGAGATCCGATCCCCTGGATTTTCACGCACGGCCATCTGGCCCCTGCTGGAAAACAATAGTGGTGATCTTCCTCGCTCCCTGTTCGACTATGCCCTCGATCTCTACCGCAGCGAAGTCGAATATGTCGACCGGCAACTCGGGGGGTTGTTAGACACTCTACGCCGACGCGACGACTTCGAGCGGACCGCAATCCTCCTCACCGCTGATCACGGTGAATGCTTCGAGAATGGCATCTTCTTCGAACATGGAGGCTGTCTTGGTGACGGAGCGATACAGGTGCCACTGATTCTGCGCTATCCGCCTGCGGTTGCGGCGCCACAGCGTGTCGAAACCCAAGTCGAGCTCGTCGACATCGCCCCAACGCTGCTCGAAATTGCCGACCTGACTCCGCCCGATGAGTGGGCCGGAAAGTCTCTCCTGAATCTGGACCAAACACCGCACTCTATAGCCTACATCCAGCATACTGCCTGGACCGATCGCGCTCTACTGGAGCGCCGTTCCCGGCGTGAGATATTCAAATCGGTCGCTGGCGCCCCTCTGCGGCCGATCGAAACGATCGAACAATTCGCGCTTAGAACACCCGTGTGGAAATATGTCCTCAGCCCAAACGGCGAAGAACTCTACAATCTAGAACAGGACCCTGGTGAAAGCGCTGAGGTGGCCGCTGACCATCCAGAGACCCTCGGAGACTTGCGTACGCTGCTCCGACGTTGGCTCGCGGAGCACCCGGGGCACACCGTGGCGACCGACGAAACCGACAGCGATCTCGAACGAACCCTCGAGGCTTTGGGTTACCTCTGAAGCAACGACGCTGCCACCTTGACCTTCGATTTGCGATCCATGGCCCCATCGTTCTCTGTTGACCGTCGAGCGCTTGCTGCCTGGGTCCTATTCGGCCTGCTCAGCCTCGTCTTTTTTTGGCAACCACTGCTGACTGGCGGCGTGCTGATCCCGACTAGCCCTCGTATCTACGAGCCCTGGTCGACCGCCGACGAGGTTTCGTACGTTTCGAACGATTTGATGAGTGACACGCTGATCTTGACCTACCCATGGCGGCTCTATTCGCATCGGGTGCTGCGAGACGGCGAGATCCCATTCTGGAACCCCTACATCTTCTCGGGATACCCACACCTGGCTGCTTTGCAGTCCAACGTGCTCTACCCTCCTGTCCTCTTCTTCGATCTATGGCACCCGGTCGCTGGCATCGCCTACGCTATGGCACTCCATCTAGCCCTCGCCGGAGGCCTGATGTTCTGCTTCTTGAGGCGGCTGGGGCTCGGGTATGCAGCCGCCACCTTCGGCGGCGTCGTCTTCGAGCTCAACGGCTTTTTCATGGTGCGGATGAGTGCCCCGAGTTATGTTTTCAGTGGCATCTGGACACCACTACTACTGATTGGCATTCGTGACTTGATTGGCGGAGCCGGTTGGCGTGCATCTTGGAAAGTTGTCTTGCCTACCTGCATGGCCTTGCTCGGTGGCCACCCACAGATTTTTGTCCTATCCATGTTGATCGGCGGGGCGTATGGCCTCTTCATTGCCTGGCCTCAGCTCCTGGTAGCAAACAGCCGGCGACGCGTCATCACAGGATTGTTTGGAACCGGAATTGCCATCGGCTTGGGAGTCGGCCTGGCCAGCGTCCAACTCCTCCCCTTCCTCGAGTTGGTTCGTGAGTCCGAACGAAGTCCAGCCGCTTTCGACGATTATCGAAGCCTCGCCCTGCCGATTGCAGCGCTGGCACAAGGTGCCTTGCCAGACGTCTTTGGTCATCCCGTCGACAAGACTTACAACCTCGAGGCTCTACGCCCTCCGCTCCAGGAGTCCACGACTCCTCTATGGCGCTGGAATTACTGTGGCGAAAATCTGTTCACCGGCATCACTCCTCTGCTCTTCGCGATCTTTGCCCTGCTTCAATCTCGGCAGCGTGAAGGTCTCTTCTTCGGTTTCCTTTTTGCCGGAGCCCTGCTGCTGCTGCTAGGCAGCCCACCCGTCCTTTGGTTCTTCTATGAGTGGATCCCAACGTTTCAGTTCTCCCGCGCAGACCGCATCACCTACGTCTATATGTTTGCTGTGTGTGTGCTGGCGGGCATGGGCTACTCGAGGGCGACAGTCAAATCGCGACCACAGGCAGAGGACTCGCCGGGCCAATTCACGTTCTGGCTCTCTAGGCTGTTGCTCATCTTGCCCTTCTTGCCGGCAATCTTCGCGTTCGTCGCTAGCTCGACGGCTCGGGCGAGCTTTCATCGAGCAGTCGACTTGATTCGAGAGGCAGCAGGACTCTCAGGGCAACTGATCGAAGCAGCAGCGATCACTGCGGGTAGCCTGGGATTGCTTCAACTGCTCTCCCGACAGCATCAATTTCGAGGGTTCTTGGTGGCGGGTGCAGTGTTGCTCGCCGCAATACCTCTCATTCGGTTCGGCTGGCACTTCAACCCAGTCCAACCTGCACCATTCCTTCCAGCCAGTCCGGTGATCTCTCGAATCGAATCTAATGTCGGAGAGTTCGGCCGGATTGCCCACTTCCGCACTTCAGCCTTACGACCGAATCTCGCCCAGGTTTTTGGGTTCTTCGACGTCAATGGCGCAAGCGCCGCGACGCTTGCGCGGTACACTCGAGTCATCCAGGCACTGGATAGTCGTGCGGTCCTTCGGCAGAAATCCATCAAGACGTTCTATGACGAAACGATCTTCGAAAGCCCCCTGCTGGACTTTCTCGGTGTTCAAGTGGTGATTGCCAACCAGCACCCACTACAACTACCCAAAGTGCCCAACGACGCCCCAAACAGCACGATTTCGCTCTACCGCAATCCGTCAGCCTTACCCCGGTTCTTTCTGGTCGATCAGATCGAAACCTACCGCGACGTTGTCCTCGCTATCGAACGGTTGAATTCTCCTGAATTCGACCCTGCCGCCCTCGCTCTAGTGGAGGATGAGGCCCAAGTCACCCTCACCGAACCCAACAACACTGCGGACGAAGTATCGGCGCCGGACGCGGCTGTCGAGGTGTTGGCTTACGAAGCGCACAACATTGAGCTGCAAGTGGTCACGAGCGGCGATCGCCTGCTCGTCTCGAGCGAGGTTGACTATCCCGGTTGGGAGGTAGACATAGACGGACGACGCGCGAAGAAAGTGCTGGTCAATACAGCCTTCCGAGGAGTTGTTGTGGAGGCTGGCGAACACACGGTTCGATTCCATTTTGTACCGAGGTCCTTTTATGTAGGACTGCTGCTGAGTTTGTTGAGTTTGGTTCTGCTGATCGCGAGTCTTCGTTGGCCGGCCTGGTTCGATCGACTCGCGGTTTCGGCGGGGCCCTCATGACCTGGAGACGACAGAATCGCCGCCAGACAAGCGGCAAAACGCTCTCACGGTTCGTTGCGTTCTCAGCAGTGCTGTTCTCAACAGTGTTGTTCTCAACAGTGCTGATCGTGTCCTGCGGCCCGGCCTCAGAACCACCTCGACATGCGCCGGCTAGTGCCCAGCCTGTGGCTCCTCCCTCCATCATCCTCATCTCGATCGATACACTTCGTGCCGACCATCTCGGGAGTTATGGCTACTCCCGCGACACCTCCCCCGTACTCGACAAGCTGGCTCAAGAATCAGTCCGCTTCACAGCGGCCTTCGCACCCACACCCTGGACCCTGCCTTCCCACGCTTCGATGCTGACCGGGATGCACCCCTATGAGATCGGCATCGACAACAGCCTCCGCAAGCTGCCAGAGAACATCCCGATCATCGCTGAGCTACTGACGGAGGCCAACTATCAAACAGCAGCCTTCGTCGACTCGAGTCCGCAAGGCTTTGTCGGTGCTGAACGTGGCTTCGGCCGGGGATTCGAGATCTATCGACATTCTCCCTTTCGACCAGAGCAGGTTCAGCGTTTCGACATGGCGGCTACCGTTGACGAGGCAGTGGATTGGCTGGGAGATCGCGATCCTTCAAAACCGTTCTTCTTGTTCTTGCACACCAAGTCTGTTCACGCAGTTCCCAATGAAGCCGAGTGCCTGGATCCTAGGTGTTCTCCCTACCAGAAGCCCGAGCCATGGCAGTTTCGGTTTATTCCGTCAGATCGTGCGCCGGCTTCCTGGACCTCACCAGAAGGCGGTGCTGGCCAACGATACTTATGGTCTCTGAACGCCAAGATCCTCGACGGCGAGCTGGACCCGGCGGAATACCCTTCTGACCGCCTCGAGCAACTGAAGGCGTTCTATGACGCTGGCATCTACTATGTGGACTTTCACCTTGGGCGCCTGTTCGCCGATCTCGAGCAACGGAACCTGCTAGCAAACTCCATCGTTGTCGTCACCTCGGATCATGGCGAGTCGTTCTTGGATCATTCCCTGTTCATGCACCAAGAGGTCTTCGACACGCTCCTCCACATCCCACTGATCGTGCGACTCCCGAATCTGTCTCAGCCGAGAGACGAAGAGCGCCAGGTTGTTTTGGCCGATATTCTGCCGACCCTCTTGCAACAGGCTAACGTACCGGTCCCCGACCATGTCACCGGCCGTCCCCTGCCTTTGATGCCCAGCTCGGACGCCGACGCCTCAAACACCGATATCTCGGACGACCCCAGGGATCTCTTCTCCTATTATCTCTTTCCAAGAAAATTCACGTATCAGGCTCTGGCGCTTCGCCGAGGGGATTGGAAGCTTGTCATCCACAACCTCGAAGATCCCGCTAGGTTTCACCGGGAGCTCTACAATCTCTCCGGAGATCCGGAGGAGCAACTACCAGTGACGGGAGAGGCGGAAATGACTGAAGCTTTAAGACAGGCGTTGCGACGCAGACTGCGGCAAACCCCAATAGCACAGGGCTCCGAGATGCTGCAGCAAGATCTACCGAACCTCGAGGCCATTAGAACTCTCGGATACATCGAGTAGAATATAGGGACCCTCTCACAAGGGAACCGCCAAGGAACCTAATGTCGCCATCGAGCAGTACCACTGAGTGCCTTCTGTCAGTTGTTGTTGTCATCCACAACATGCATCGAGAGGCGCCGCGTACCCTTCGCTCGCTTTCGTCTTCCTACCAGCAAGATATCACTGCTCGAGACTATGAAGTGATCGTCGTAGACAACGGTTCGGCATCCCCTCTGCCAACGCGTGTCCTAGCGGAAGCCGGCGAGAATTTTCGGTACTTCTTTCTCGAGGACGCCTCTCCATCCCCTGCGTACGCCATCAACTTCGGCGTTTCGAAAGCCAAGGGGAAACATATCGGCGTCATGATCGATGGAGCGAGAATGGTCACTCCTGGCGTTCTGAGGCATGCCCTCCTGGCCCTCACCAGCTTTGCTCGCCCAGTTGTTGGAACGCTAGCCTTTCATCTTGGCCCCAATCTACAGAACCTCTCGCAGCAGCAAGGCTACAGCTTGCAAGCCGAGGACGAGCTACTTGCCAGCATCAGCTGGCCAGCAGACGGCTATCGACTCTTTGAGATCGCCGCCCTCGCGGGTTCTTCAGAGTACGGATGGTTTCTGCCGATGGCCGAAAGCAGCTGTCTGTTCATGCCAAGAACACTGTTCGACGAGCTGGGTGGATATGAAGAGCAGTTCTCTTCCCCGGCAGGCGGCTTCGCCAACCTCGACTTCTATTTTCGCGCCTGTGAGCTTCAAGAATCCCAATTGGTCATGGTTCTCGGGGAAGCGAGCTTCCATCAGATCCATGGTGGTGTGATGACCAACTGCACCGCTGAAGCTGGACAGAAGACCTGGGCGCAATACGACGCAGAATATCGCCAAATACGGGGCGAGAGCTTCTCGTGGCCAACTCGCAAGCCGCTGCTTCTGGGCGAGCTTCCCAAGGCAGCGATACCCTGGGTCGAGAAGTCTTGCCAGGCCTACGGTCACGGCGCCAGGGTGCCGCGTCCGGAATAGTCCAGCCAGGTTGGCTGTTTTCAACTGATGGAGGGAAGCTCGCGGAGCTAGGCAACCGCGAGTGGAACGGAGTCAATCCGGATCTATCTCGAACCGCCTGGTTTGACTCGCGGTACGTAAGTCCCCTGGGATCCTGGCTTCGAGGTGGATATTCATGGGCCGGCCCCACTCAGCTCTCTCTGTTTCGAGAATCCCAGTCTCGCCTCAGAGAATCAGCCCGTGCCAGCTCTGCAGGCTTAGGGAGATATCCCATCGATCCACCGATTCCTGCATCTGCTGGCGGTTTTCGAGTGGACATCACTCTCTGTCACGATCGGACATCGTGACACATGTAGGGAGCCCAGAACCCTACAGCAATCGCAAGGGTTTATTTTTCTCTCATGAGAGAAAAAACCTTTCCATAGCAACACAGCGCGGGTACCCAAGAAGGCCCAAAAACACCACATGATGAACTAATTAACTGCCCTATTGGCGGCATAAACCACTATCCCCTTGACACTTAGCGGCAGCGGGCCTAAAATTAGCTCTGCTCTGTCAAAATCATTATCGCTGCGTATGTCTCGTTGGTCTCAACCTGGATGCGTCTCAAACTAGACGCCTTTATAAAAACAAAGCGCCGCTGCCCTAAAAGGTTCAAGCATCAGGTTGAAGATTTAGTACCAAACCAAGATCGTCGGCCGCCAGGTCTTCGCCGACACCAACGAAAAGACGTCGAGTCCATGTCAAACCTACTTACGAACTTCATCCCGAGCACGGCCGGATGCCGTAACTTCGGATGCGCTGTCCCAGAGGCCCTCCAAATCACTCGGTCAATCGCCGCTTCCGGCGGTTCTGTTCTGTCCGCGACTGCAACAGGTACTCTCAACTAACGAGGAGATCCATCTATGAAGTCCCAAACTCGTTCTGGTTTACGATTCACACCCCTTACCGCCCTCATGACGGCTGTTGCCCTCTGTCTCGCCCTTCCTGGCGCGGCACTGGCCAACTCTGTCGTCGCCGAAATCGAAAACACCGGCAGCGCCCTCGTCTTCTACCCCGTGGTCGAATACAACAAACTGGTCTTGACTGTGACCGGCCCTTGCAACTTCGAATCCCGCCAGGTCTTCGATCGCGGTACGCCGTACTTCAAGCTCACCGAACAGACCATCGACGGCATGTATCGCTACTCTCTGGTGGTGATGGAAAAGGTCAATGAGGACATCATCGGTGTGCTCAAGGAAGCTCGCCAGGCTAATGACAATTCCGAGGTTGATCAGCTCTGCCGCGACGGCAAGCTCCCTGGTCCGCCGGCAATCCAATCCGATGGCTTCCGGGTCGATCGCGCCAAAATCATCTTCGATCCGCGCGCTCAAGAGGGTCGCCTTGGCCAAATCGATGACACGGACTATTACGACGGCAGTGCCGCCTTTTACGACGACGGCGCCTACGGCAGCTCGAGCAACGCACTCGGTGGCATCCCGAACAAAGACTTCGTGATCAACGACGACTTGATCGTCGACGGCTCGGCTTGCATCGGCTTCGACTGTGTCAACGGCGAGAGCTTCAGCTTCGACACCATCCGTCTCAAAGAGAACAACCTGCGGATCAAATTCGACGACACGTCAACTGCCGCCAGTTTCCCACGTACCGACTGGCAGTTGACCGCCAACGCCTCCGCCAACGGCGGCGCCAGCAAGTTCTCGATCGACGACATCAGCGGCAGTCGCACCCCGTTCACCGTCGAGGCCAATGCTCGCAGTCACTCGCTCTACGTTGATGACGGTGGTCGTATCGGCAACCGCACCTCCACTCCATCAACTGAGATCCACACGATCGATGGTGACACCCCGACCCTTCGCTTGCAGCAGGACGGTTCTTCCGGCTTTGCCCCCCAGACCTGGGACGTCGCTGGCAACGAGACCAATTTCTTCATCCGCGACGTGTCCAATGGCTCGACCCTGCCGTTCCGCATTCGTCCAGGCGCGCCGACCAGCTCGATCTTCGTCGACGTCTCCGGTGACGTTGGCCTCGGTACCGCGTCCCCCGATGGAGCTCTGGACATCACCGAAGGCGACGCTCAGTTGCTCCTCGACATCGGCGCCAACAGCGCCAACGTCATCGAGCTGAAATCGTCGACTGACGGACAGAACATCTGGACGCTTTTCGAGACGGGTGGCGGTGGCGCCCAGTTCGGTCTCTACGACAGCGCCGAGGGCGAGCGCTTCCGGATCACCACAACCGGTAGTCCCAACTGGATGTCAGGCAACCTCGGCCTAGGCTGCAATGCAGCCACAGCCGACCTCACTGTCAACAGCTCAACCAACGCCAGTGGTACCGCCTGCGGCACCGGCACTGAGTCAACCATGAATGCTGGTGACACCGCCTTCGTCGTGACTTCGTCGCGCACTTACAAAGAAAACCTGCAAGAAGTAGTCGTTGATAACGTGCTCAACAAGATCGAAGGCATTGGCGTCTACAACTACGACTTCATCGATGGCCCCAAGGACCGGGTTGGCCTGATGGCAGAAGATTTCCATGAGATCTTTGGTCGCGGCCCGGACAATCGACTCAGCGGCCAGGAAGTCCAGATGGCGCTGTGGTTGGCGGTCAAGGAGCTCACCGGCCAAAACCGGCAGCTGATCGACCGGTTGACCGAGGTCGAAGCTCGGTTGCAGGCAGAGCAAGCGGCTGAATAAGCCTACTTCAGATCGCTAGCTGAGAAGGCGAGGGCTGGGCCCTCGCCTTTTTCTTTTTGGAATTGAAACTTCCTACTGAGCCGACTCGTCGAGCTTGGTGGCCTGCCGCTCGGCTCGCTCTTCGATCACCAGGTCCGGCTTCTCGTGCCGCACAACCATCGGAATAAAGTTTGTCCAGTAGTAGGCGATTCGCTGATAGTGCTGACCGAGAAACGGCAACAGGGCGTTGGTGAACGAATCACGGAACATCACTACCCGTGGTAACGTAGGATCTTCGATCTCGTGGGCAAAAGGTTGTCGATGCTTTGGCAGGCCCTTCAGGCCAGCAACCCCTTCCTTCGTCTCGGCACTTCGCGAAGGCCCACGAAGCTTGACCTCCAGATAGTCCGAGAACATGAGATCCGCCAAGCCGAGCATTCGAGCGACATCCCCACGCCGACGCTGTGGAGCCACCTCAAACGCGTCGAGAGGTAACGGCGCAACTGCCGGAAATCTCTCGGCAACTCGATTCTGAATCGCTACATAGGCTAGATAAGCGCCGTAGTCGTTCCAATGGGAGCCATTGCTGGAGTACAGCGTCTGCTCACGCTTGGCGGGGAGCAGCACCTTTCTCAAGTCGAGGACATCCAGATCAGTCCGCGTCTCGAGATGGTTCATCAACTGATCCGTACGGTCGACCTCGCGGGCACGCCGGATTCGGTCGGGCAGAAATTCAGGGTAAACCGAGTGCTTGTCCGGAGCCAATACGTAGAGATAGGGGATACCGAGAGCTGCTAGAAGATCCCGCCTTTGGACCAACTGCTTGCCATACTCCTCGAGTTCCGCATCCGTGTAGAGACGCACAGCACGGCGATCATCCAGCAAGCCACCACCTGCGTTGATGTAGACCCATTCGTCCTTACCGACGATCACAGGGGTGTCGTGGAGATTTGACCCGGTGATCAGCCGAAGACGATTGTTGAGACGGATCAGGCTGTTGCGAAACCCGAAATGATCGTCGTAGTAGCTCTCGATGGCTTTCGGAAGCTGGCGGACGACCTCTGGTGCCCAACTGAACTCCGGCCAAGCCGCGGGCACTCTCAACTCGACAACTTTGGGCGCTGGATCCAAACCGATCCAGGTATCCGCCAAAGGTAGCCAGAGTGCCGCCAGGAAACTCGAGGCCAGCAACCATTTGCCCCTAACCTGGACGTCTGTTTCGGTTGACTCTGTCATGCCGCCTCTCAGAAACGGAAATAGATGAAAGGGTTGTGGGTCGTCGAGGCTAGTTTCATCGAGGACAACACCAACAGGGCAATCAGAGCGACCGCACTAGCAGACTCCAAGGTCGCAAGCCAACGCCGGGGCTGGCCCTCTAACGCCCCGTCTGCTCCCCGTTCGATCCGAGACTTGAGATAGGGCACCAGAGGACACGACCCCAACACAGCTACGCCAAAAACCAGCCATAGCTCACTATCTAGATAAAGAGCGGGATAGTGGCTCAGACCGGCACCGTCTGCCAAGCCGACCATCGCTCTTAGAAAGGCCCAAGCCTGGGTGAACGTCTCAGCGCGGAAGAAGACCCAGCCCACCATGACTGTGAGCAGGACATAGAGGTGTTGGAAGGGTCTCCAGAAAGCGAGAGAAACAGCAGACTGCTGCCGCACGACCCGCTCGACGACCAACAAGCCGCCGTGAAACAAACCCCACACCACGAAGTTCCAGCTCGAGCCATGCCATAAGCCACACAAAAAAAAGACCAGCCACAGATTGAGGTAGGTCCTGAGGCGCCCCTTGCGATTGCCGCCGGCTGGAATGTAGACGTAGTCGCGGAACCAGCTCGACAACGAAATATGCCATCGTCGCCAGAACTCAGTGATCGACCGCGAGATGTAGGGGTAGTTGAAGTTCTCGAGGAAATGAAACCCGAACATCCGCCCTAGTCCAATCGCCATATCGGAGTAGCCGGAGAAGTCGAAGTAGATCTGCAACGTGTAGCAAATCACTCCCAGCCAGGCCAGGCCTGGTGTGAGCTCAGCATCAGGAATCGCGAAAATTTTGTCGGCCGGTAGGGCAAACGCATTGGCGATGATCACCTTCTTGCTCAATCCGATGATGAACCGGCGGACACCATAGGCAAAATCGTCAACTGTTACCCGCCGCCTTGCCAACCGCTCGGCAATATCCCGGTAGCGCACGATCGGTCCAGCAACCAACTGCGGGAAGAGCGACACGAAGGTCGCAAAGTTCAACAGGTTGCGGGTCGCCCGGACATGGCCCAAATAAACGTCGAAGGTGTAGCTCATTGACTGGAAGGTAAAGAAGCTAATGCCGAGCGGCAGAGCAACACGCAACGTCGTCTCCCACTGCATCGCGCTCAAGCCAAGGAGTTGGGCCGTCGCGTTATAGCTATCGACGGTGAAATTGAAGTACTTGAAGAAGCCAAGAATGCCCAGATTGGCGACTAACGAAAACAGCAAACCGAGCCGCTGTTGCGGTGTTCGCTCGCCCCCTGGAGTCAGCTGGCGTACTTCTTCGTTCCAAGGCCGCCCCAACGCACCCGCAATCATCAAGCCGGAGCAGTAGTCGATCACGATCGACGCGAGCATCACCAATACGAACCAGGTTTCGCCCCAAGCATAAAAAAACAGGCTCGTCACCAGCAGGCAGACATTGCGTAGCCGCCCTGGTGTAACGAAGTACACCAGCAGCACCGCTGGCAGGAAGGCGAAGAGAAAGACCGTCGAGCTGAAGACCATAGTCGTGTCGTCAGGCTTGGACGCTAGCTAAAGCAACTCATCATCAGAGATAGCCAAGGGCCTTCAGTCGCTCAGTCACCTCACTAGCACTCTCAACGCGGGCCGCGACGTCGACATCGCTCTCGACCTGCTCGACCCAGCGCAGAAGAATTGCAGTCATCTCTTCAGCTAGTTGGGGCCGACGAGTCACAATGTTGACCCTCTCCCCCGGGTCCCTGTCCAAGTCCCAGAGTCCGACATCACCGGTTTTGATGTTGTACGACAGTTTAAAGCGGCCATCCGTCACCGTGCGTGCATAACGTTGCATGCCAAAGATGTAGCGGTGGACCGAACTCTCTTGCTCGATCAACGGGCGCAAGCTCTTGCCCTCGAGCTTTGAGTCCACCTCGATCTCTAGGTAGTCGAGAATGGTCGGTACGATATCGAGATTTTGGGCCAGATCCTCCACCACTGTCCGACCTTCGAGCCCAGGAATCCAGACGAACAGTGGCGTCTTCATCACCGTATCGAACGTAAGGTCTTTGCAGTGGAAAAGATCATCGTGATCCATGAACTCTTCGCCATGGTCCGATGCCAAGATCAGCATTGTATTTTCTAGCTTGCCGTCATTCCTCAGGCGCTCGATCAACTGCTCAAAGTGCCGATCGAAATAGAGAATCTCCTCGTCGTACAAATCTAGAGTATGGGCCAAGTCATGATCCGTGAATTCGACGACGGGTCCCTCTTTGTAGAGCATCCTATACATCGGGAGTAAGGTACCGTCCGCTACCCAGCTCTTTTCATAGTCATCCACAGCGAAGACTCGCTCGTGATCGGCCGGAGGCTGGAAGGGATCGTGAGGTTCGAAGTACTGGAGAAAGAGAAAGAACGGATCTTCCGCAACCGAATCCAGCATCTTGAAGGCGCCCTCGTTGACACACGGGGCGGGCTTACGCTCGCAACTATCGTCGAATTGGTCGAACCCGGCCCCGAAACCGCCATCGGGGTTTTGCGGCCCAGGATTGACCCGAATGATTGGACTGGCCGAGACTGCCGCCGTCGAATAACCCACCTGCTTCAGCATTTCGGCCAGAGTCGGCAGATAGCCAGGAATCCCCCAGCCATACTCCTTCATCGTCTGCAGAAAGATCTGCGGTTGCTGAGACGTCAACAACGAATTGACCGACGGAAACGTGCAGCCTGCTTGACTACGTGCGTCCTTGAACATGACCCCGTTGGCCGCAAACTGATCCAGGAATGGCGTTGTCGACCGATCGTAGCCGTACAACTTCAGGTGGTCGGCGCGCCAAGTGTCGACCACAATCAGGACGATATTCCAACGTGGCGGCGGCTCGCTGACCTCGGCGCCACAACCCAACACGGCCAACAACATCAAGACCAGGGCAACCTGGCGTGAGAAGGAAGCTCTAGTCATGACTGGTCACCCAATTCCTCTGGAAACTCGACCGGTCCGGCGGTCTGAATCCACTTCAGATAAGTCATTTCGTCGCCGTCGCCGGCATGGAACGGGTCGGGGAACGCGGCCCGTAAGTCTTCTCGCTGGCGATAGATCTGCCGGTGTGGAGCCAAGACCTTGTCGCCGTTGGTATAGGTCCCAAGACGCCACGCAAGATCCATGTCGGGTAGCAGCGACTTGGTTCGTTCTTTGTACCACTGCACCAAACCATGGACCGCCTTGTTGCCGGGTGCGTACCAATCGATAACTTCTTGGTGGGCACCGCTGTCGAATCCAGTGAAGTGGTAGAAGCCGAGATCCTCCCCCTCAACCTTGAACCCTTCGTCGAAGGTGCCCTCGAACTCTCGCTGGTTGATGTTCCAAGGTGCAACGTTGAAACGCGGGCTGCGTAGAGTCGCAATGTTGGGGAAGAAGACCGGCGCGTGATTGATCCACTTCTGGTCCGTGAAAACGCCAGACCGCCAATCTCCCCAACAGAAGTCCAGGCAGCGATCACTCCACCACGATAGAAAAGCACGCCCTTCCTCGCAGTCCCGAACACCAAAAAATCCCAGGTTGAAGATGCCGTTGCGCAGCGCACAGATCTCGTGATCTCGTACCGCCTTGAGGTCTTGGTAGGGAACCAAGAGATGAGGAGTCAACACAGCACTGGCCAATTTCAAGGCGTCAACAAGGTCGTCAAGTGGTGAAAACACGACCTGGTCCGGATCGAAGTAGATCAACAGGTCACAATCATCCCGTTCCATTATGGATAGGGCGACCCCGGGCTTGATCGCAGTGGAGAGTTCGATGATGTCGTGTTGGAACAGCCAAGCTGGATCTCGATAAGTTTCGAAGTCGTCGAGGAAAATGACGTTGTCGATTGGATCGTCTTCCAATTTCTCCAACAACGTCTCGTTGCGAGTATCAGCGACCAGCCAATGCACCATCATGCCGGAGCAGTGCTTCTGTAGAGATTCGCACAGAGCTCGCACCTTGCCCACATAGTTGGGCGCCGAGGACGTAAACACGTGAATCATTTGAAAATATCCGCAACCGCGGGGGGACTACATCGCCAACTCGAGACAGTCGTCGAGCTGGGCCGCGTAGTCGGTCCGCAGTCTGTAGTAGTCGCGCACAGCTTCCTTGACGGTGCGCACAGATTTCTCCTGTAGCCGCCTTGCGACTCGCCTCAGCTCGTCGCGTTCCCGGTCCGCCCACAGGAGGAAGTCGATTACGGCATCGTCTTCCAGGCCAAAAAGAAAACCGTTCGAGCCGTTGGAGATACGTTCAGCATGGGCGCCGATTCGGCGCGCCGCTGGCGGGATCCCGAAGCACCAAGCTTCCGAGAGGGTGAACGAGAAACTCTCGGGCACCTGAGACACAAAAATCATCAGATCCAGCCGGTGCAGATCGATGATGCCCTGCAACTCGTCTTTCTCGTAGTGATGCACGAAGTGGGCTCCCCAGCGTCCGTCATACTCGACTCCCGCCTCTTCAGCGCCGATGATATGTAGATCGACAATCGTTCTAATGGTGTCGAAGGTCTCGCGCACCATCTGCCGTCCCTTGTTCCAACCCAACAGTCCGAGCAGCCCGACGCGCAACCGACGCCCGTCCTCCGCGCCACCGAACAGATTCTGTTTGCGGTGAGTGATACCGTGGCCAATGATATCGAAGTCGATGCCATTCCACCGCGAATCGAGAGCGCGCAGATTTTGCGGCACAGAGCGCGACGGACTCACGTGGTGAATATCCCCACCCGCAACCGTTTCGAAATAGCTATCCCGTAGCTCGACGTAATAGCTCGGCGAGGCTTTGGGCCGATGACTGGTATCCCAATCCTTGCAAGCCCCCAAGTCAGCCTTGGTGCAGCTCGTGCAGGGCCCATCGCGGGTGACAAAAAACGCGGGACAGTATGGAAAGTAGTCATGGTAGATCTTGGTGCACGGTATACCCTGCCGAAAAACATCTAGCGAATGGCCGACCAAACTCGAAACATAGATGTGACGGACGCCGAAACGCGCACAGATTTCGGCTAACACCGCCGCATATTCTGGATGCCTCGACCGGACCTCACCGATGGGGTCGCGCAGCATCCAGCTTTCGATCACGGTGGCGCTCGTTACGTGCATCAAACGCAAACGGAGGCCATAACACTCCTCGGTGCCCAAAGCCTGCAACACAAGATTCTCAGACAAGCCGTCGGCCGCTGCAAAGTCTTCGATCCAGACTTCGGTACCGCCCCCCCACAAATGTGCCACATGGAGGTTGGTCGGTCGCACAGACGACCAGCTCATGGACGGAGGCTCTTGAGGCCCTTCACTACTGCGCGTAACGGCGCGGTCAGTTTCCAAGAGAAGCGGCCCAGTAGTTGGTCGATTTCAGCTCGCGCCCTATCGCGCTCACTTGCGACTTGCACAACCTCTTCTCGTAGCTTGTCCAACTCGCGAGCGAAGACATGGCTCTGTTCGACGAGGGCAACGTCGCGCCCCTCAATCACGGTCCGACGCTCACGCAGCGCAGCATCGCGGCCCTGGCTGGCAGCATCTCTCGCCTGGATGGCTGCGTCACGTTCGCGCAACGCGATGTCGAGCTCGATCCGTCTCTGGTCACGCTCCTCGACCATCGACGACACCTTGTCCTGAGCACCCTGCCATCGGGTCTCGAGTTCGGCTGAAACCCCAAGACTCTTGCTGAGTAACGCCAGATGCCGATTCTCCAACCGCTCGACGATCAGGCGCTCGATCTCACGTACACTGCCGGAAATTGAGGCGAAGGTCTTGCTTTGGTCATTGAGAGTTTCTTGCAACACACGAACGCGGCGCCGCTGGGAGTCATCACCAGCCTCGAGCTTTGTGCGGACTGCCACCAAAGCCTCGACAGTCGCTTGCTGAGTCTCGACCAACGCTTTCTGGCCCTGGCCGACCGTCTGCTGACCATCGAGCAGCCTCTGTTGCGTCTCAGCGATGGTTTCCTGGGCCTTTACCAACTGTCCTTGGTCTCCGGACGCAGCCTCTTGTTTGGTCGTGACCTCACGAACCAACTCTTTGAGTTCGCCGAGCCAATGTCCATGGTCACCCAATTGCGCCAACGATGTGACGACCTTGGCGTGCTCATCAATCGCCTTCGCCTGCTGGCGAGAAACGTCACCGACTGTCCCTTCCAAGACCTTGAGCTGCTGCGTCTGGCTACCGAGCGCATTTAATGATTCGCGCACCAGGATCTGGCTCTGATCACCCACTACAGCGTGCTTCGTGACCGCCTTGTCGAGAGTCGAAGCTTGATTCTCGAGCTGATGAATCCGAGCACCGAGGGCACCCAAAGAAGCATTCAACTTCTCGAGCAAGCTGTCTGTAGCTAGCCGCCTGAGATCGCTGGTCTCTGCTTGCCGGCGAGCCCATTTCTCAAGCGTCTCGTGGAGGTTGTCCAACAACTTGCGATGCTGAGCCTGCGAACCCACTTGATCCCGCACCCACGCTTCGATCGAAGACCGAAGCATCTCGACCCCTTCTTGACGTTGATCGGCAACCGACGTCTGGTGCCTCGCCCAGTCTTGCAACTCATCGCGCAGAGTCTTCAAGACACTCGCCGAACCACCGACTGTGCCCAGTGCCTCTCCCATGCCTTGCAGCATCTCTTCCGAGACGCGCAAACGATCGATCAGGTCTGAATATTTTATTCCAACCTCTTGTTGGATGTTGACCAGCCCTTGGCGCTCACCGTTAAAGGTCGAGCGCAGTGCGTCAACTTCCGCACGCTGCGCCTTGATCTCACGGCGTTGGTTCTCGATCGACTCCCGCAACCAATGTAGGCGCTCATTGACTAACTGCGTGCCCCAGAATTCGGGATCTCCAAGCTTCAGAGCATCCGCCTTCACGATCTGGGGTCTCAGCTCATCGAGCTCCGCCTGGCCTTGTTTGCCGCCATTGAGACTCAGAGATGTCAAAGCTTGGTAGGCGGTGGCGATCCAGGGATACTCCGCCAACTGCTCTAGGCTCTCCTCCAAGCCATGGTCGGAGTGCACCAATGAGTGATCGAGGACATCGGTGATGGCCTTCTGGATTCGTTTATCTGATAGCCGAGACCAACCGGTCGCCGAGCGAAACCGCTCATTCACCTGGCTCGCAGAAGCCCCACTCACTTCCTCGAAACTGAGCCAGCTTCGCTGTTGATCGCGGGTTGCGGCCTCAGCTTCCAGGTTATGACGCAGCCAGAGCATGAAGCTCTTCTCGGGACTGAACTTGTCGCGCTGGTAGAGTGAATCGGCAACCGATAAAGGTGACCGGAGGACATGCAGGAATCGATGGCTGAGCCCAGGCTCATCCAGCAAGCCTTCCCACAACGGCATCAAACGACACATCCTGGGGTCTTTGATCACCCAGCGCTTACGCGGCAGTAAGGTCTGCTGCACGACCTCTCGCAACATCGTGCGAGCCGTATCGGCAGCTTCACTATCGAAGACTCCCGGCTCAAACGGCCTGGGATCGCTCCAACAACGTCCTATGCCATGCAGGAAAGCGTCGTGAATTTCGACGATCTCACGTGGCTCCCAGTAGCCCTTGGGATTGTCCGGATCCGCGGGCACGGATTCCCCGGGCATCTCGAAACCCAGGTCAACCAATATATGCCCGGTGGCAGATGTCCCTGCTCGATGCATTCCGAGCACGACGATGCCCATACTCTTGCTAGCCATGATACCTCTGTTGGAGTTGCCAGCTGCAATAAACCTTCGGGTCTAATCACAACGGGACCGGACCGTGGTGTTGACCTTGGCAGGCCAGTGAATTCTACACCAGAACGTCCAAAGTTATCCGCCAGCAGCCTCTCGACGAACCATGAACAATGCTGAGGATGGCACTCCGCCACCTGTTTTCAACCTCCTCAGCTTCGCACCGGAAGACCCCTGCCCTCTCTAGAGTGCCTCGGATTCCTCTTAGCTATATGTGATATCCTCTTCCCACTAGAGACAAACAGGCGCATGACAGAGAAGCATATCTTCTCTGAGGGAGCTTCATGGTCAGCCGATCATGATTTTCTGCGTCAATTCGCTGACAGACAGAAATTTGAAGGTGTTTCGGCAGTTCTTGCGCTTGAGTTATTAGTACTCCTGTCAAGACCTCCAACATTTTTGGTGTGCCATGTTTTATTCAAGATCTGTGTCCGCCCTCGAACCTGGCGTCAACATCTTTGGCTATGTTTTCGCTGAACACGGGGTCGGGGAAGAAGCTCGCACCCTGGTCAGGATCGCTCGCCAAACTGAGCTCGACTATGCGGTGATTCCCTATACCGAGACCTTCAGTCGCCAAGCCGTGCGATTCGATGACTTCGGCGCTCGCGATTCGATTTTCGACATCAACCTGATCATCGTCAACGCAGACACCGTACCGAAGTTCGCCCAGCACGTTGGCCCGGAAGTTTTGGCCGGCCGCTACAACATCGGCATGTGGGCCTGGGAAGTCGAAGACCTGCCGCCGAACATGGCCAAAGCCGCTGACTACCTCGATGAGATCTGGTCATGCAGCCGATTTTCGGCCGAAGCGATCGCCCGTTCGGTGTCTTGTCCAGTCCACGCACTGCCGCTGCCAGTCACGGTCCCCAAGCCGGCTACCGTCAGCCGCCAAGACCTAGGGCTCTCGGACAAATTCCTTTATCTGTTCTGTTTCGACTTCAATAGCATCTTCGAGCGCAAGAACGCGCTGGCGGTGATCGATGCCTTTCGGCGCGTTTTCTCTCCCAGTGACGGCGCCGAATTGTTGATCAAGACGATCAACGGTGATGACTTCCAATACCAGTTGCAACAGTTGCATGCGGCGGCGCTGGATCGTCCAGACATCAAGGTCGTGGATGGCTATCTGCAAGGTCGGGAGCAACGGGTCTTGATGAATACCTGCGATGCCTATGTATCACTGCACCGGTCCGAGGGATTCGGGTTCACCATGGCCGAAGCGATGGCGCTCGGCAAGCCGGTCATCGCCACTGGCTACTCGGGCAACATGGACTTCATGACCGAAGAAAATAGCTACCCGGTTCCGTACGAACGAGTTCGAGTGGGTAAGGGTAACGCTCCCTATCCTTCACACTCTCACTGGGCAAATCCTGACGTTGCAGCCGCTGCAGACCGGATGCGCAGGGTCTTCGACCACCGCGGGGAAGCTCGCGCCAAGGCCGAACAAGCCCGGCGAGACATCGAAACTCGACACACTCCAGAGATCAAGGCACGCTTCGTCGTTGATCGCCTAAACCGCATCCGCGAGGAATCCATCCGTCACAAGCCAGCCGCCACATCTTACCTCGTACTGGGTTATGGTGCCGATACAACCGGCACCGACTCGACCGTTTGTGACGAGATCCTGGAAAGCCGAAAGCGACACACCGATCGCTCGTTCAGGTCATTCGACTCACTGGCCAAGTTGCTCGATACCCAACTCCATCAGCTGACCGAAGACGACATCGTGTCGGATCTGATCTGTGGATCGCTCGACGGCGCGAGGCTCGACAGCGATGGCGCCGTCGGACTTTGGGGATGGGCCTATGACCCACGTACCAACACCCCGGCTCGCGCAGTCGCCCTGGTCGTCAACGAACAGCAGGTACCGGTACAGATTCGGGTCGAGAGTGCTCGCCCGGATGTCGCCAACTATCTCGGTAAACCCGAGCTCAGCACGGTCGGTTGGAGTTTCATGGTAGCCCCCAGCTTCCTGGCCCAAGGCAAAAATGACTTCGAAGCGTATGCACTGTTGGACGACGGCCGATTTGGTAAGGTAGCCGGCAAGGATGGTAACGGACTCAGCGTCACCATCAGCTGAGCACCTCCCAGCCTCCTCTCGCCATCTCCTTCGGTTTCTCTCGACGAACGGAGAACCCCTTCACCCTTTTCGGTTCTGCACCGAGTCTTCGGGGAACGTGCCTACCCACAACGTATCTACCAGCATCGTCAGACTCTTCGTTGCTGCCTGTTTCTTTTCGACCGGCTTCGTCCAAGCAGCAACAGACAAGCCATGCCGTTCCGCCGCCCGGCTTGCCGAGGCTGCGCTCACCGGCACGGGCAGCTGGGGTGATCTCACACTCGAGAGCATTTATACCCTCGACGAGCAGTTGCTGGTCGACGAGGGTGTCCTGGAAGCCACCGTCGAGACCCGTGTGTCCGGTAAGTCACTCCGTAGTCTGCAAAACCTCCGGGCTTCGACCCTCTGCGTTTCAGTCGTACTGGACGCCGAGGGTGACTTGCCAGTGGCTGACCACCGTCGGCTGGACGTCGGCAGTTTGGAAGGCGCCGAGGTTTGGAGCTACGGCGCTCGTATTCGCTTGCCAGAGACCGCCGGCCAGCTGTTGATAATCGTCGAGGAGCCCGCTTCAGGGCTGTGGGGAGCAAGCATCGCCGACGATATTGGAGAGCTTCCCCGCCCCGGGCAGCGAGCGGTCCACTTGGAGGGTAGAGTTCCGGCTTGGCACGAGACCCATGGTGGACCGGCGTCACGCTCTGCAGACCAGGATCAAGGCAAGGCACCAACCCTCATCCGCCTGATACCACCACGCCAACAACCGGTCACCGGCCCCACCCGCTTCGACGCCCTGGTGTCGTCGACTGTCGTCGAGCGCGTAATCTTCGAGCTCGATGGCCGCCAGGTCGCAGAACGCAAACGCTCGAAGCTATTAGAACGCCCCTTTGCAGCCCGTATTGCTCTCGACAACCCGCCGCGCCCCCAGACTCTGCGCGTCATTGCGTTCGACGACCAAGGCAGGGAGATCGACAGCGACACGCTGATCGTCAACGAGATCGACGCTCCGTTGCGAGCTCGGATCCGCAAGCTGACCGGCGACCCAGCCTCAGGCTCGGTCGAGATCGCTGCTGAGGTCACGATTCCGTCGGGCAGCACCCTCGATCGCATCGAGCTTTACCATAACCAGACTCTGCTGCAGACGTTCACCAAAAGCCCAATTCGCGCCCAGGTACCAACCCCCAGTCCATCCTCTGAAGACTACATCCGGGTAGCTGCCTTCCTCACGGACGGCAACTCGATCGACGATGTCGTGTTATTGGGATCACCGGTGGACATTGAGGAGGTCGAGGTCAATCTGGTGGAACTCCACGTCGTGGTCAGTGATCGCCAAGGGGAACCGGTCAGCGATCTCCGGCAAGAGGACTTCACCATCATTCACCGCGGTAAAGCGCAACCGCCTCAGAGCTTCGCCCATGCCGATGACGTTGCTCTGCTGCTGGGGTTGGTCATCGACACCTCCGGCTCGATGCGTCTGATGATGGAAGACACTCGCCGAGCCGCAACCAAGTTCCTCGGCTCGACAGTCCTAGAACAGGACCGTGCTTTTTTGGTCGACTTTGCGCTCCGCCCGCGGCTGCTCCACCCCACGACGTCCGATCTCGTACCGCTGCTGCTCGACCTCGCAAAGCTCAACGCTGATGGCAAAACAGCAATGTACGACGCCATCGTGTTCTCGATGCTGCAGTTCGAGCGCCAGGGAGGCCGCAAGGCGTTGGTTGTACTCACCGACGGTGACGATCTCGATAGTCGATTCGGTCCCGCCTACTGCGTCGACCTGGCGCACAAGACCGGTGTCCCGGTCTACATCATTGGCCTCGATGGCCTCGACAGCTATGAACGGCGTTACAGCAAAAGAGACTTGCGCAAGGTCACCGAAGGCACCGGTGGCCGGCTGTACTTCGTCCAATCGTTCGACGAGCTCGATCAAGCCTACGCGCAAATCAACGCCGAGCTCCGTAGCCAATATTCGCTGTCCTTCTATGTCGACAGCGACCTCGACGACGCCGAGCGACGAGACGTCGAAGTCCAGGTTCATCGCCCTGGTTTGAGTGCTCGCACTGTCATCGGTGCCGGCTCGACTCCCTGAGTCGACACTGACAGACGCACTTTCGAACTTCGGAGGCTCCTCGAAAAAGGAGTCCTTCCGAGGCCGGCTCTGCTGCGTCCAAGAAAGATCTTAGTGAAAAAAACTCACATCCCGGAATAACACCTCAGACCTTAGCGTTACCTACTCATGAATGCGACACCTGATATGACACCAACAAACTAAAGATCGACACACAGGCTGTTAGCAGAAGCAAGACATTGATCTCGGGAGACCGAATGACGATAGATCCGAACTTAGGCACTTGCTGGTGCCAAAACTCACTCGGCGCCAAAAGGCGCCAGGAACCCAACAAGCGCCAATGGGCGCCATCCACAACCCAAAGGAGAGACCCCATGTTTCAGCACGCTATGATGACCCGTCCCCGCACCCCTAACCGTCGTCACGAGCCCTTCCAGGGCCTCTTCAGTCAGGTACTCGACAACTTCTGGAACGACGCCGACTTCGTCGCCGACTCCGAAACCGGCCAGCGCACCTGGGTGCCGGCTGTCGACATCCGCGAGACTGAAGACGCCTTCGTTGCCACCGCCGATCTACCGGGGCTGACCAAGGACGACATCGACGTTTCGATCGAGGACAACGTCCTCACCGTCAGCGGTGAGCGTAAGTTTGAAGACGCGACCGATAACGGCACCTTCCGTCGCGTCGAGCGCTCCTACGGCACCTTCCGCCGGTCCTTCACTCTGCCGCGCGGCGTCGATCCGGCAAAAGTCGAGGCCAAGTTCGAAAATGGTGTTCTGGCTCTCGACATCCCGAAGTCCGAGATCGCCAAGAGTCGCAAGATCACTGTCGGCTAAAAGACGCTTCGCAATGGTTCGAATTGAACGCCCGCCTTTGGCGGGCGTTTTTATTTGCGCACACTGGTCGACTGGTCGAGCCAAGCTTGCTAGGCGGCTACAGCAACAGATTTCGTTCGATGATGGTCAGCTGACGACGAGCTGCCGCCAGGTTGGCCTGGTCACGCTCCAGGGCGAGGTAGAGAAAGAGATCCGGAGCTGCGGTCAGCACCCGGATCAAGTGATACTGATCCTCGAGTGTGATGAGGATGTCCTCGATCGGGGTGTCGAGGCCGAGGTCCTGCACCACCTTCAGCTTGGAGCGCACCACGGCAGTGTTGCCGACACTGGCGATGTCGATGTCCAACTGCTCGCCACCACCGACTTTGCCCAAACGTTCTCCGGTCACGTGATCCATCAAGGCGACACCGATGGCGCCGGCGATGTGCATACACTCCTCGAGACTGACCGCAACCCGTACCTCCAGACGCTCTCTCTTGGGTTCGGCCGGTGAAGATGCATCTACTACAGGAGCTTCCTCAGCACCTTCGTCTTTCAGGCGCATAGCCTCGAGCAGCAGGTGGTTGAGAGGCGCACGGATGGTCTTGCGCCGTGGGGACATACCGGTATGAAGATCTAGACTGGCTCCATCTTCCCAACTCAGGATCTCGAGCGCCGCGCCGTCACCCGAGCGCCGATCTCTGCGGGCATCCACCAGGGATCCATCACGAAACATCAGCTCGCCGACTTGCCCGTCTTTCGAAACGCGTAGCTTGCAAGTCTTGCGCTCCAGGGCAAGAAGCTGAACAAAACCAGCCAAAGTAATCCCCTCGATATGACTGCGCTGACCTTCAGCAGCAACACGGATCATCTTGATCAAGTCCGGTAAGTCGACCGGCTTTTCGACGTAGCTGAAACTGCCATAGAGGGCGATCTCGTTCTCTATCCGTGGATTGCCGAACGCAGTCACCACGATCACCGGGCGCCGCGAGCCCTGATTGCGCAAAATCAGCAGTAGCTCCAGGCCGTCCATGACCGGCATTGCAATATCGGTGATTATCACGTCCACTGGGCCTGCCTCGATCTGATCGAGGGCTTCGCGGCCGTTGGCGGCCTGCAGCACGGTGTAGTGTGGACAAGCGGTCTGGAGTACTTCGGAGGCACTGCAGCGAAAAAGGTCTTCGTCGTCGACAATCAGTACGACTGGCTGAGCTTCCAAGCGAGTCATGACGAGGGGGCTTCTCGGCCAATAAATCTTTTGGGGTCTTGTCGATCGAACAGCAGACGGGCCTCGGTGCCAGCTGTCGAGCTATCGAGCTCGATACTGCCACGCATCAGCGACAAGAGATGCCGACTGATCGCTAGTCCCAACCCGGTACCACCAGAGCGTGTCGTGTAGAAAGGCTTGAACACATGCGGCAAGTGATCGGCCGGAATACCGGGCCCATTATCCCGCACCATCAGCTCGATATGCTCACTTTGACGATCGGCCAGGATTTCGATTTGATGATCGGCGTTACCCACGAAGGCAACCATCGCATTGCCGATCAAATTGAGCAGCACTTGATGTAGGGCTTGCGGATCGCCCCATAGCGTGTCAGCACGGTCGCTGATATGCATCCGAAGTTGCACCCCTTGGCGCTCACACTCGGATTGCGCCAAGTGTTGAAATCGCGAGAGAAAGGCCTGGACGTCGATCAACTCGGGCTTGGGTTCGTCGTACAGACTGTAACTGCGCAAAGAACGCAGCAGGGATTCGACCCGGCCAAGCTCATCTCCCATCCGTGTGAGATAGGTGCGTGCTTTGGCCAAAGGCATCGCCGCCAGGCCATCGTTCACCACTTGCAGAGCTGCCTTGACCGAGTTGATCGGATTGCCCAGCTCGTGACGAATACCTGAAAACACTACCCCAAGATGATCATGGAAATTGTGCGCTTCGGCGATCGACTCGAGACGCCGACGTTCCGTCACATCCCGCCCCACCGCCAGGAACTCGACGACGTCACCGACTCGATCACGAATCGGCGACACGGTCACGCTTACGAATCGTCGTTCAGCAACCCCTCGGCGAACGGCGTAGGCGCGCCGCCATCCTTGCCCACGGCGCAACATCTTACGGGCCCAATGAAGCTCCGTGACCTGCTCCGGCGCGCCGGGAAGCTTCCATGCGAGTTGACCGATAACTGCCTTTTGTGAAGCACTACTCCATTCGAAGTAGGCCTCATTGGCATAGCGAACGAGGCCAGATCGATCGAACAGCACCACATTGTCGGCCAACTGACCAATCGCTTGCTCGAGGGCTCGCTGCTGGCGGCTGCGTTCGCGCTCGGCCGTCACATCGCGCTGAATGCCGAAGAAATGGGTGATGTCGCCGCCAGCATTTCGAATCGGCTCGATATACCAGCGCATGATGAAGGGGGCACCGTCTTTTCGATAGTTGACCGCCTCACCTTCGAACGTCTCCCCAAGTTCCAAACAGGCGCGTAAGTTCCTGAGGACACGACGATCGGTCTCGGGTCCCTGCAAGAAACGGGGGTTCTGACCAACCAGCTCGGGCCACGAGTAGCCGGTCATCTCGAGGAAAGCTGGATTGGCAAAAAGGATGCGCGGCCCAGGCTCATCCAACTCGGCATCGGTCACGATAAACGCTTCGTGCAAGCGCTGGAGCGCCTCGACGAGCAGTTGCGGAGCCTCAATGAGCAGATTAGGCGTCACAGAGATGCCACGCTACCTCGAGCCCCAATCGGAGCTCCAGCCGAAGTCGAGCAGTCACGGGTCGCCGCCATTCAAGGGCCCGGCTTGGGCGCCGGATCGGCTACTAACACGAAACGTGTCAGATGACGCAGATCTTTCACCAGCAGGCCATCTTGCACCCAAGCCGGCTGCGCCCAGACTTCGCTGGTCGCAACCTCGTAACGCGCAGCTTCCTCGAGTGCCTGGTTTTTCCAGCGCAGCACCTTCAGCTCGGCATCGGTATTCGACACCAACAGCCAGTCCCCGGCCATCGTCAGGACGGCATTGGTGCCACCGCGACCTTCGTCTTCCCACAACACTTTGCCAGTCTCGGGATCGAGGGCGAAGAGCTGGCCCTTGCGACGATTGGAGAAGCCATAGACCCGTTCACCATCCGTCACCGGCGAGGCCATGCGCTGGGTGAGCTCTTTGTTGTGCCAGTGATCTTCGACCACCCAACCCTTGTCCGTTTTCTTGGGCCACACCGACAGGGTACCGTTCTCGTAGTCGGAGATCAGAATCCGTTCGCCGACCACCAACGGATCGACGATGTTCTCCCGGTATTTGTCGGGATAAGGACGACTCCACAACAGATCGCCGGTGCGAGGATCAAAACCCAGAAGATCAGTCGTAGCAAACGTCACCACTTGTGATGCCCCATCAATCTCGATCCAGAAGGGTGAAGCATAACCAGGACCTTGCCCTTCCCAACCCCACTTTTCCTTGCCGGTATGCAGATCGGCGGCAAAAAAGCGACCGGCGCGATCGTCTCCGAGGTGCGCATACACCACGCCATCAGCCACCAACGGCGACATCGACGAACCGCAGAATGTCTCCTCAGGCGCCGACTTGTCGGAATAGTCGCGGGTCCAGAGCACCTTGCCGTCTTTGGTCTGATGGCAGGAGAAACGGGCGTCGATGCCCAAGAAGCAGACCACGTCATCGGCCACAACCGGCGTCGACTTAGGGCCTTTACCGTATTTCACTGCCGCCTGGTGCATATCGTACGGCGTCGGGAAACGATGCGTCCAACGCGTCTTGCCACTCACCAAATCAAGCGCCATCGCCACTTCGTCGTCACCCTGTCGGGCCATCAAATAGACCGTGTCACCGGCAACCACTGGCGACGCAAAACCTTCCCCCACCTCGACTTTCCACATCTGCCGCGGTGCCTCAGGCCATGCCGACGGCACCTGGAACATCGGCGCATGGCCATCGCGCGCCACGCCCCGCCACTGCGACCAGTCTTCGGCACTGGCGACCGGGGTCAACACGACACCGAAGATCGTCAGCCAGAGAAGCACTCGGGGAATACGTAGATTGGATCTCGAGAACATTCGTGGTCTCCTAAGAGGTCTGTCGTCGAGGCACAGCTATGATCGATGCATAACGATCGGTCAAGACTTAGCGGTCGTTCAAGGCTCTGCAGGCATCATACAAGACGATCTCAGGTTGACTTGGACTTCGGCGAAACCGAGCAGCAAACAACGAGGCCACCGAGGACCTTTCTCAACTATGGGCTCGGACAGGCGAGGCAGTCGTCATATAATCGCCTGCTCTCTGCGCACTCGCCTCAACTACTGAATATCCTCAGCCGAACAAACTCGATGGACTGGACTGCCATGATCGGGCGCGAGAGCCCTATCGAATACGATGCCCTGCGGGTGTTGTTGATCGTGCATCAGTTGGGGACTCGGACTTCCCGGCGTTGGACCGTCGATAGTGAACATCTACTCCAACAACTCGATCATCTGGTCCGACACCCGATCGATCTTGCTTTTGTGGTGATGGATCACATCCGCCACCAGCCCGGTACTGAAACAGCGCCACGAGATCTGCCCGCCCGCGTCCGACGACTGCTCGATCTACCACCGCGTGCCCGCCATCGTCGCGCTATCTTCAGTCCCTTCGAGCGTGGCTCCTGGCAACGATGGGATGACGTCCTTGCCTTTCTGGGCTGCCGTGACCTGCTACGAATCTCTCCGCTGGCACCAGACGATTCGCGATTCGAGCTCACCGAAAGAGCCGTCGGCTGGCTCGAAACCACGGTTCTCGAGACTGCGGCAGGGTCTGATGCCGCAGAGTCTGATGCGGCAGGGTCTGATGCTCTGGCACGTGAACTAGAACGGTGCGCCTTACTTCGTACCGCCTTGCCTCCTCGTCTGCTGGGTGGACGGGGGCTCCTCGAGCCCCACCTGGACGGCGTCCGCTCGCGGCTAACCGCCTATCAGTCGGACGAACAACTCGACGTCGAAGACGATTTGATCGCTGGTCTGTTTCAAGCGACCTTCCTGGAGCCTCTATGAGTGCGCTCGACCGCCTCTACAACGCGTTGCACCCCTCCCTTCGAGACATCTCTAGGGACGAGTTTCAGGCCTGCCTACAGGGCCTCGAGTCAACTCTCGAGATGCAGCCCGAGCATCGCACCCAGCTCACGGTGCAACGCCTCCGCTTCCGGGGTGAGAAAAGCGGCGACTTTCGCTTCAGCCCGGGGGTCAATGTACTGCGGGCCGGCAACGACAAAGGTAAGTCGTCCGTCCTCAAGCTGATCCACTTCTGTCTGACCGGCCGCAACGAGCTCAAGAAGGACGTCAACGGCTGGATCTCAGAAGTTGAGCTCTTTTTCTCCCTGGGCAGTGTCCTGCATGCCATTGCGGTCGACAAACGACGTCGACCCCAGGGGCGGCTAGTGCGCTTCGACGCAACCCTCGGGACGCCGGAGAGCAACGGTCTCAACTCGCTACACGGTCTTGATTCGCTACACGGTCTCGACTCGATACACGGTGCTGATGTGCTGCTCGAATTCCGCAACGGCAAACAAATGCAGCACAAGCTCGAAACTTTCTTCAACAAAGCGTTCGGCCTGCGACCGTTGATGGGCACCCAAAAGGCCTCACGCAAAGACTCCGACGCGCTGCTCGACTCGACCACGTCGTATCGCGCCTACTTCCGTGGCATGTACATCAACCAAGACCTCGGCTACACCGCCCTGATCACTGATGGTATTCCCTACGGCAACCTCTTCATGAAGGTGGTCGGCATGCTGCTCGGCGTCCGCGGTATCGATGGCTTCTTCGCCGTCGAGGCACGGCGGGCACGCATCGAAAATCAGCTGGCCAAGGAGGAGCGTTACCACCGCCGCCTGGAGGAGTCCTTCGAATTGCCAGACCTGGCGTCCGTCGACGAGGAGATCGACAAGCTGGAGCAGTACGTCGACGAGCTCAAGGTCGAGCGCACCGCGGCTTTTGTCCGAGCAACATCCAACGATCTCGACCTGCGTTTGAAAGAGGTCACCGAGAAGTTGGTCGCCTTTGATGACATCCGTCAACAGACCGCCAGTCACCTGACCACTGCCGAGCTCGAGATGCAACGCCTGCAGCGCGAGGCCAACGAACTGGAAGCAGCGCTGGCCAGCCACCGAGCCTTGGCCACGATCCACCCGGATCGTTGCCCGGTGTGCGAGACACGGTTCGCCGAGCGAAGGCGGCATCAACAAACCACCGACGGCCAATGCCTGCTGTGCCACGAAGACCTCCCCTCCCAAGACGACGATCAGGCGTTCCTGCAGATCGCCGAGCGTCGATTGCGGGAAGCTCACACATCCATGTCCACTCAGCGCCAGCGTATCGATGCCCGTCGAGCTGATCTCGACGAGCTTGATTTTCGCGCCAAGCAAAGTGCCCAGCTCAAGAGCCACCTGCAAGCCCAGTTGCGTGCCGCTCACCAGAACACCGCCGAAGTCGACCGCGAGATCGAGCTCGAAACGCGGTACCTGGGTCGCTTGGAGGCTCAGCGTGACCAAGCGACTCGCCTGGTATCGGAAGACGGTGACGACTCCACCATGCGTCAACTGCTACGCCACAAACAGGTGCTCGATGCCGTCGTGCGTCATCTGCGTATCCAGGACGTTGACACCAACGAACGCCTCAAGCGGGAATTCGCGCGGCGAGTGCAGGAGTACTGCACCACCATCGGCTTCCCAGGACTCGAAGACATCACCTTCGATCATCAGCTCAAACCCCAAATTCGCCAGAACGGCAAGAACTACAGTTTCGAGGAGCTGAGTCCGGGCGAAAAAGTCCGCTTCGTGCTGGCGTTCTACCTCGGAATGGCCATCGCCACCGCTGAGGATCTCGAACACGGTGCACACCCCGGCCTACTGCTGATCGACTCTCCAGGCAAAGAAGAGATGGTCGTCCGCGACTTCGAAGCCGTCGTCCGTCTGCTCAGCCTGGTCGAAGAGCGCCACGCCGCCAGCATCCAGGCCATCGTCGCGACCTCGCTGCCGGCGATCAGTGCCGCCACGCCTCGCGAAAAACAATTTTTTGTCGAAAACGACGACGATCCCATGTTCAGTTGAGCCAACTTCTGGTCCTCGGCGCCCCGTCCGAGGGTGAAACAGGTGCTCCTCACCGTCCCGAAACCACGATTTACGCTCGATTGCACTCTCCTGACGGTCAAGAGACCACGATTTACGCTCGATTGCACTCTCCTGACGGTCAAGAGACCACGATTTACGCTCGATTGCACTCTCCTGACGGTCAAGAGACCACGATTTACGCTCGATTGCACTCTCCTAACGGCCAGGAGACCATAATCGACGCTCGACCGTGCGTTTTCACCCGGCCTCTCACTGCGTTCTTGGACAACTTCTAACGACGGCGCTTGAACGACCAGGTGAAGACGAAGCGCGAGACTTCGGTGCCGTCCGGCATGCGCCCCACCGTCTCGACCTGGGCAGTGGCCGGCTCGCCGGTAGCGAGGGTCTCCCGGACGGCGGCAAAAATTTTCGGACCGTCTTCACAGGTGAAAACGGTCCGCGCCGTCGCCTTTTTGCCAAAGCTCGCTTCGAGCCCGGTAATCAACATCGCGACCGAGGTCGGTGCTTGCTCAATCGCCAACATCGCCAACGCACCGGTGGATAACTCGGCTGCCATCGATTGGGCGGCGAAGTAGATCGAACGGAAGGGATTGGTGCTGCGCCAGCCATAGGGCACCGAGGTCTGACAATGTTCAGCATCCAACGCGCGCAGACGCAGTCCAGCAAACAACCCGAGCGGCATCTTCACCAACATGAAGCCCCGCATCAAAAATGGATTCAGCATCCGACGACGGACCTGATCCATCTTGCCAAGGTCCAAATCGCTAGACTTCAAGTCGCCAGACTTCAAATCGCCAGAGTCCAGGTCGGAGTCTAGGTCGGAGTCCAACTCGGCACGGGTCGATGGCAGCGTGGCACTCTCAGAGACCGACATACGTCCACTCCTTGCGGTTGTTCGTCCCCTAGGGAGGACGCCGATCATACACCGCTAGCCAAACTCGTAGGTGCTAGGTCCCAAACACACCATCAAACTCGACGATGTAAATTGCCTCTTCGATCGAGTCGGTGCCCGGCACCCCACCTTTGACGACATGGACCAGAAGTTTGTCGCCGTCAGGGCTCCACGCCAGATCGTCGATCAACGCTTCGCCAAGGTAATGGTCGGACTGAGGATCATTGAAGAAGGTCAGGCGTTCCTGGCGACGTTTGCTCGCCGACATGTACCAGACGTCGACTTGGCGCGGTAGCACCCGGTCGGACGGTCGGTCGATGTTGCGATTCGAGACCCAGACGACCCCATCCGCACGAGGCAACGCGAACACCAACTCATCCAGCTCGCGAGGCGAGGTTGTCAGGGGCTCCGTGCTCCCGGTCTCGAGGTCAAGCTCCAGGATGTCGCGGCTGCCGCTGTTCGCTGGGATACCCGAGATCAACAGCCCACGGTCGTTGGGAGTAAACCCATGCGCCACCACGTAACCTTTTCTCAATCCCGGCTGATAGTTTTTCACCTTACTGATCCGCGGCACTCCGCGGCGAATCTTGAACTCGGCAACATGCGGCTCCCACTCACCCCATCGTCCCAAACTCACCACCCGCTGGGTCCACACCAACATCGAAGCCTCGTGGGAGAAGTGTGGGTCGAGCACCGCAGCGCCACGATCTCGGGTCTGAGTGAGCTTGAAGGGATTTTTGCCGTCCGCCGAAATGATCCAGATCTCGCTGTGCAGGCCACGATGCGGCGTGGTCAGCCGTAACGTGTCGAGCTTCAACTTGTTGGCGTTGTCCTGGACCTGGAATACCAGGTGCTCACCCGAAGGGTGCCACGCTGGGCTCAGTGAATTGGTCTTGCGAAAGTCCCATTGATCGCAGGTGATGCAGGTTTCGCGAGTGCCGTCGGGACGCATCTTGTAGAGATGATAAAAGCCACTCGAGTCGACTCGGTCGAAGGCAATCCAGTCACCTTGCTGCGACCAATCCATCCGCCCACCACCGTCGACCAAGACGCGCACACTGCGCACGTTACGATGCCCGGGGAGCCCCGGTTGGGCCATCCGAGCGGTGGCTACCTCAGCTTCTTTGTACGGTTGTGCCGTATTTTTGTCTGCGTCTTCCGCTGGTGGATCGAGTTTGCCGTCGATCGGCTGGGTGTCCTGTGCCTGGACAGCCAGTCCAAGCGCAGTCAACACCCCCGCGATCACCAAACCTTGCAGCGTTGAAGTGATCGACTGGCGCCGAGCCAGTCCATTGGACGCTTCCGCCTTGCCTGCTTCCGCCTTGCCTAGAGTGTCGGTAAGAAACTTCATGATCCTATTCCGTCGTGCAAAATCCATGCTGACCGCTGGCGACTATCTCCGGACACTTAACTCTCTGATATTCTGTGGCCTTCTTGTGATCCTTTTCTTGCTTCGAGCAACCTGGCGATGCGCTGCATCGTTCTCGGCCTTCTAGACGTAATCAGTATTGTACGCAAGCCGATCAGGAAGGGATGCACATGTTGGAAACACTAGAGATGATGCTGGCGGGTATAGCTACCAGCCTACTGTTGATCTTGATTGTCTCATTTCGCTCGCGGGCACGGGTCTTTTGTCAATACCTACGCTATATGACCGGTCTTCAATTGACACCTGGCGAGGTGAAAAAAGTCTTTCACCTGCGCGGCAAAGCCGGAGTACGCGATCTTTTCCTCGAATTGTTGATCCGCGAAGACCTCGAAAGCGCACCACCGGTGACCCCAGAAACGCCGCCGATCAGGCTGGCAGCAGAGTTGATCAACAGGTAACGAATCAACGTGGACCGTGGCACCCGCGAGGGGTGACGACGGCAAACGATCCATGACCCACGACATCCAACCGGCTGATCCTCAGCTCAAGCGTCGCTTCCTGCTGGGGATGACTGGCCTGGCGATCCTGATTGCCCTCGGCATCCATGCACTCGATGCCTATCTGCTGGAACTCCACGTCCTGGCACAGGATGCGCAACCTACCGCCGCCGCCAAAGCGCAGGACCTGATCCGCATGGTGCTCGCGCTGCTGATCGCCGGCACGGCTGCGCTCTGTCTTTACCTTGCCAGATCCTCATGGCAGACCTTGAAGAGTGAACGCTTCCCGCCACCGGGTACCCGGGTCCTCAGCGATACACCGATTCGTCGCGGGGCGCAGGCTCGCCGCTACGGCCAAGCCGGCTTGTTGGTCGCCGTCCTGGTGATGCTAGTGACAGTTGTCGTCGCCACTCAAGCCAGCCGACTCCTGGGGAAATCTTTCGACACTCAGTTGAAGCCCACCCCGGTGTTTTTCGACGAAACACCGCCACCTTCGATACCCGGTAGCCAATGACCACAGGCTATTCGAAAGCATCCGTCGGGACGTCGGATCGTCGCGACCACAACGTCTCAGCTGGCGGCTGGTAACTCTCGAGGGACGCCAACAGCTCAGGCACGGTGGTTGCCACCCGTAGGAACTCACGATAGGAGCTGCCGACGAACCCCTGCTCGACGGCGCGCTCCAACATCGCCAGGAGGGGGTCGAAGTAACCCGCGACATTGAGCAGGCCAGCCGGCTTGGCATGGATATCGAGCTGATTCCAAGTCATCGACTCGAACAGCTCGTCCAAGGTACCGATGCCACCGGGTAAGGCCACAACAGCTTCCGCCTGGCCATACATCAGGCGCTTGCGCTCGTGCATTGAGTCGACCACCTGCAGGTCACTCACGCCGAGATGAGCAACCTCACGATCGCGTAACGACCGCGGGATGACGCCAATCACTTCCCCGTTCGCCGCCAACGCTGCATCGGCCATCGCTCCCATTAGTCCAACCTTACCGCCGCCATAAACCAAGCCCAGGCCACGCTTCGCCATTTGCGCACCGAGCTCAACCGCCGCCGCTCGGAAGGCGGGATCAACTCCTGAGTGGGAGCCACAAAAGACACAGATTCGCTCGAGTTTGAAGGGGCTGTCATCTGTCATGGCATTCCTCTCACGTCATCCCTATCGGTTGCGAGTTTGTGGGTTGATCCCAGGCCAAATCTCATCGGCTGAAGATCGGCGAATATAGCACCAACACTTCTTGGTGCTGGCGCGTCTATCTCATCGAAGGCCATGATCTCAACCACCGAAACTGCATTGCTGAGCCCAACGTTGCCATCACCCGAAGCACGTCTCGCCGATTTGTTCGATGCCCATCACCAACGGCTCTACCGCTTAGCTCGTCGCATGTGTGGCCACGCCGAAGAAGCCCACGACCTGGTCCAGGAGTGCTTCCTTCGGGCCGCACGGCATGCCCGCAGGCTACCAACGTCCGCCCAAGGCGCCGAAGCCTGGTTGGTGCGCACCCTGGTCAATCTGTGTCGTGATGGCTACCGCCGCGCCGAGGTCAGGCAACGGGCAGAAGAGACCGTCTTGAGACCCGATCCTCGAACGACCGATGACCACACTGAAGAGCGTTTGGTTCACCGTCGGACGGTGCGCGACGCACTCGACTCGCTGGATCCCAAACGGCGCGCCATCATCGTGCTGCACGAGCTCGAAGATCAACCCATGCGGGAGGTCGCCCGGTTGCTCGGCATCACACCGGTCACCGCCCGCTGGCATCTAGCAAAAGCCCGACGTCAACTGGCCACCGTACTCCAAAGCCCGACTTCGGAGATCGACTCATGACCCAACGCGAGTCCAATCAAGATCCTAGCGCTGACCGCCCGGTCCCTCGCCACGAGCTCCTGCGCGACCAACTGCGAGCCGGTGATCCGTTAGCCCCTGGTGAAACCATGTCGAGTTTGCCGGCAACCCGAATGCGGAACGCCATGTTGGCTGAGGTCCGCCACACCACCCCTCAGCGAGGTTGGCGTCTAGCGGCTGTCGCTGCCGCCCTCAGTGTCGCCCTCGGCAGTGCCTACTTGCTGCGCCTCAGCTCAGATCATCCGATACCCGTCAACGACGGCGGCGTAGTGGCGGCCACCGGGCCTAGCGGTAGCCCGTCGTCCACCTCCGACAGGGCTGACGAACTCAACGACCGCCAGATCCAATTCATCACCCGTGGTGGCACCCGTGTCATCTGGCTGCTCAAACCCAAACTCGATCTCGAGCCCTAGTCCTCGACCTCGAGCCTCAGCAAAGGAGTTCCCCGTGAAGGTTTTCACGCCTATCCTCACCGGCCTGTTGTTTCTGATCTCAACCGACGTCATAGCGCAAGTGCCAGCCCCCGAGGCTTCGGCCGGCGAACGCGATCGAGCCTCCTCCAACCAACGTTGGTTGACTCGAGCACCGCAGGCCGAAGGCCTCTTCGATCGACCAACCTATTCTTTCCAAATCAGCCTCCTTCTCGCCGACACCCAAACCGAGGAAGGCTACGAGGGTCTGTCCAAGAACGCCCAGAAAGCGCTCGAAGATCTGCGCGACTTCTTACCCTTCAAGAGCTACCGCCTGCTCGATTTCGCTTGGCTGCGGACATCGCATCGCTCGTCAGCCCGCGTTCAGGGTCCCGACGATCGCGACTTCGAGCTCACCTTGTCGGTTGGCAAGGGCCCCACCGGAGACGGCTCCACCAAAGGCAGTGGCAAACTCTACATCTCCAACTTCGATCTACGCGACACCAGTACCCTCAACCTCGATGTTGATGCCGGCCCCCTGCGGCGCGCCCGATCGCTGATCTCCACCTCCTTCGGCATGGACGAAGGCGAAACCGTCGTCGTTGGCACCTCACGTCTGGAAGGTGATCAGCGGGCGCTGGTGGTTTTGCTAACGGCGGTACCAACCTCACTTTCAGGAAAGTGAAACAGCTTCGGGCTCGAGGTTGCCAGGAGACGTGTTAGCCTAAAGGCTGAACGTCCCAACACCTTAGATATGAGTGAGCTCGCCCCCATTCCCTTTCCGGACCTCGTGCGCCGCATGCGCCACGAGGTGCAAAGCCACCAGGCGATTTTTGATCTGCCGGTGAAGAAGTGGTGGATCCCTGATCCCGCCATCGACCTCGGGGTCACCCACTTTGGACGACGCGCCGCCACCCCGGTAGGACCGGCGGCCGGCCCGCACACTCAACTGGCACAGAACATCGTCCTGTCGTGGCTCGCCGGCAGCCGGATCATCGAACTCAAAACGGTTCAGATCAACGATCAGCTAGAGCTACCGAGGCCCTGCATCCACGTACCTAACGTCGGCTACAACGTCGAATGGTCGCAGGAGCTGCGGGTGGATCAGTCGCTGATGGAATACGTCAAGGCGTGTTACCTGATCGAGATCCTAAAGTCGACCCGAGGTTTCGGCGTCTTCCTATCAGACACCGGGTTCGACGTCATCTACGACATCAGCGTCGGCTACGATCTCGAGGGCATCCGCTCGGAAAAAGTCACTGGCTTCATCCGGGCGTTGCAGCACCCTCAGCCTTATTTCGACCTGTTGCGCCGCGAGCTCGCCAACACCTCGGACCTCGCCGAATTCCGTGATCTCGAGCTGCCCGCGACAATCTCGGATTGCGTCACACTTTCGACCTTTCATGGCTGCCCAGCGGATCAGATCGAACGTATTGCCAAATACCTGATCGACGAGCTCGAGCTGCACACCATCATCAAGCTCAATCCGACGCTGCTCGGCTTCGACACAGTGCGCGAGATCCTCCACCAGCGCCTCGGCTACCGTCACCAGGAACTGATGCGTGAAGCGTTCGAGATGGACCTGCAGTATGACGACGGACTCGAGATCCTGCGCCGTCTGAAGGGTCTAGCGGCGAGCCATGGCTCGATCATCGGGGCCAAATTCACCAACACCCTGGTCGTCGCCAATCGCAAGGACCTCTTCCCCACTCAGACCGACCCTTATATGTATCTCTCGGGGCCACCGTTGCACGTCATCGCGATGACGTTGATGCAGCGCTTCCGCGAGGACCTCGGGTTCGAGATGCCGGTGTCGTTCTCAGCCGGTATTGACGCTCGCAACGTTTCGGCGGCGGTAGCCTGCGGTATGGCCCCGGTCACCACCTGCACCGACCTCCTGCGCCAAGGCGGCTACGGACGATTGCCAGGCTACCTGAAGGCATTGACCAAGGCGATCGCCAAAGTTGGAGTCGATAGCCGCGAAGCCTACGTGCTGGCGGCACACGGCCACGCTGCCGAAGCGATCGAGCACGCGCTGACGTCTTGGACTCCTGAGGTCGGGGCAGAAAAGGCCTGGACTGAAAAAAGGTCTCATTTGAGCACTCTGGCAGCTGAAAGTCCCAACGCGCTGCCCTCCGCCCTACGTCAACTCGACCCACCAAACGGCGAAGATCTGCTGCTGCACACCATGAGGATCGCGGGTCGCCTGAACGGGCGCGCCATCGTGCCGCCGATCGTCGACGATCCCCGTTATCACACAGATCGCAACCAAAAGACGCCGCGCCGCATCGACAGCACCCTCGATCTTTACGACTGCGTCAATTGCGACCTGTGTATCTCTGCCTGCCCCAACGACGCCATTTTCGCTTACGACGTCGAGCCGATCGTGGTCGCTACCGAGGTGTTGCGCGCGGCAAAAGACGGCGAGCTGACCCGCCAGCCAGGAGCCGGCTTCGCCATCGCCGAGCGCCATCAGCTAGCAGTGGTTGAAGGCGCCTGCAACGAGTGCTCGAACTGTGAAGTCTACTGCCCGGAGCAAGGCGCACCGTTTGTGGTCAAAGAACGGCTCTTCCACAGCCACGAAGCCTTCACCACCGAAGCTCAGCTCGACGGTTTCTGTCGCGAGGGTGACACGTTGCACGCACGGCTTGGAGGCGTCGAGATGCGATTCGAACCGGCGCCGGAGAAAAACCATGCAACGGTCACCGGCGAATCGTTCCACCTCGAGCTCGCCTGGGACCCCTTCGAGGTGCGACGAGGTCACCTGACGGGCCCCGAAACCGGCCTCGACACTGCCTTGCTGTGGCGAATGCGGACGGTGTGGGAGTCGATATTCAACGGCCCCACCCCGAGCATGGTCCACCCCGGCTCGACTTGAGACTGAAAGTCGGTTCCCAGAGCGGGGAGCTGCTGTAGTCCACGAGCTCCCGGACTATCTCTTCCGACAAAAAGCGCAGCCCGCTCAGCGAGTGGCAAAAGCCGGTCGCCCCACAATAGCGTCGCCCCACAATGACGTCGCCCCACAATGACGTCGCCCCACAATGACGTCGCCCCACAATGACGTCGCCCCACAATGACGTCGCCCCACAATGACGTCGCCCCACAATGACGTCGCGACGCAGAGCGTGGGTAAGCATCCGACCGGGATGGACCGAGACGAACTCCCCTGACCTCGGCATCTTCCTCCGCTCCATGATGTCACTACGCTAGACTTATCGCAGGCTACCAAATCACCCGAGGAAACCACCATGCGAAGCCGTTTTTACAACCTCAAGATCCCGACAACCGGAAACGAAACCCGCCGGGCCGAGATTGTGGTGGAAGAAGGACGAATCGTGACCGTCGATCAGCCCGGTACCGGCGACAGTCGACTGAACGACGACCTTGTCGATCTGAATCACGCGCTTGTCCTGCCCGGGGTCATCGATGGCCACGTGCATTTCGACGATCCGGGTTTCACTCACCGTGAGGACTTCGCCACCGGGACACGCGCCGCCGCGGCTGGCGGCGTATCCTGCGTCGTCGATATGCCGTGCACCTCGCTGCCGCCGGTCACCTCTGGAGCCAACTTGCATCACAAACTTGGCATCATCTCCCCCAAAGCCCACGTCGATTTCATGCTGTGGGGCGGCGCCAGCGCCAACCTGCTGGATGAACCCGACTGGCGCGACAAGCTGGCCGAGCTTGCTCAGGAAGGGGTCGCCTCGATCAAGGTTTATATGTTGTCGGGTATGGACACTTTTCGCGATCTGGGGCGATCTCAGATCCGCCAAGTCCTACAAGAGACCGAACGCCTCGGCGTGCCGGTCGGTGTGCACGCCGAAGATCGCGACCTGGTCCACGAGCTCACCGACTGGTTGCAGAAAAACGGCTGCAATGGCCTCCTCGACTACGCCTCCTCACGTCCCGCCGAGGCCGAAATCAACGCCGTCAACACCATGCGCACCCTGTGCCGAGAGACCGGTGCGAGGGTCCACATCGTCCATGTCGGAGCGGGTCGGGCGTTGGACGTGATCGCCGAGGCCAAAAGCGATGGCTTGCCGATGTCTGGAGAAACTTGCCCTCACTTCCTGGAATTCACTGCCGAGGATCTCGTCAGTCTCGGCTCAATGGTCAAAACCGCACCGGTGTTGAAGAGCGCCGTCGACCGCGAGCGCTTATGGGAGGGTGTCGCTTCCGGTGAACTCGACTACGTCGCCACCGACCACGCAGCCGGCCAATGGCCGGAAGAGAAGAACACCGGCAACGCCTGGGCAGACTATGGCGGCATCCCAGGCGTCGAACTGATGCTGCCGTATCTCTATTCCGAAGGGGTCCGTCAGAAACGAATCACTCTCGAACGGCTAGTCGAAATCACATCCTCGGCGCCAGCGCGCTTCTTCGGTATCGACCAGCGCAAGGGGCGGATCGCTCCCGGCTTCGACGCAGACCTGGTGATCTTCGACAAAAAAGCCAAGTGGACGGTACGAGCCGAAGAGCTCCACAACATGAACCGCTACACCCCTCACGAAGGTCAAGAGTTCACCGGTAGAGTGCGCTCGCTCTACGTCCGTGGCGAGCGCGCGTTCCATCGCTCTCGCGATGGCCGCGAGAGCTTCTCCGCCGCCGGAACGGGACAATGGGTACGGCGACAGTCGAAGGTGGCGTGAAGATCCTGGGCCGCCACAAGGGCGGCCCCTACGGCCACGATCATCCTGTAGGGGCGGGCCTTGTGTCCGCCCAGCTGCCGAACAACAAAGTGAAGATTCTGGGCCGCCACAAGGGCGGCCCCTACGGCACTTGCGCCCGTCTGCTAAACAAACCACCAGCTCATAGACTCCTACCCGTCATGATCTGAGCTTCTCCAACAGCCCTGCACATCAAAGGTTTGCTCTCTGACATGGCGACGCACGAACGCACCAAAGTTTCGCACCACCATCGCCTCAAACAGATCGACCGACTCTTCCAACAAGCTCTCGACCTAGACGCCGACCAGCGTCCTGACTTTCTCGCCCATGCCTGCGGCGACGACAACGAGCTACGGATCGAAGTGGTTCAACTGCTACGGGACGCCCTTACCGAAGATCCGCTGCTGCATTCTGGCGGCGCCATCAACTCGCACTTGGTCGCGGACAGCCCGCTGGCAGACACCACCCTCCTGCTGGACCGGAGACAGATCCGAACATCCGGCCACAGTGAATCCCCCTCCGACGAGACCTTTGGCCCCTACCGAATCCTCAGCCTGCTAGGCAGGGGCGGTATGGGAGTGGTTTATCTCGCCGAGCGGGCAGACGGTAGCTATAACCAGCAGGTCGCGATCAAAACAATGAGAGGCAGCGCGGGCCCTCGAGCCATCGCTCGCTTCCGACGCGAGCGACAGGTGCTCGCCAACTTGCAACACCCTCACATCGCCCGATTGCTCGACGGCGGCGTCACTGCGACCAACGAACCCTACCTGGTTGTGGAGCATGTCGAGGGCAAGGCGATCGACCGCTATTGCCACAACCAAAACCTGTCCCTCGAACAGCGGATCGACCTGCTGTGCCAGGTCTGCGACGCGGTGGATGCAGCACATCGCCAATTGGTTGTCCATCGGGATATCAAACCGTCCAACATCCTGGTGACACCGCAAGGTGAAGTCAAGTTGCTCGACTTCGGCATCGCCAAACTGCTCGAAGACAGCGATGCCAACACGACGCTGTTCACCGAGCAGCCGCTGATGACCCTGCAGTACGCCAGCCCGGAACAATTTCGCGGCAACCTGATCTCAATCGCCTCAGACGTCTACCAACTTGGCCTACTGGCGTTCGAGCTTCTCACCGGCAAGCTGCCCTACACCCTTGCGGGAGCCACGCCAACCGAAGCCGAACAACGCATCACCGCGGTCGATCCGGAGCTACCCAGCACTCTACTCGGACAATCTGAGAACGAGGACGCCTCGGAGCCGTTTCCGGTTCGCGCCAGAGAGCTGCAGGGTGACCTCGACACCATCGTGATGAAAGCGCTGCGCAAAGAACCCGAGCATCGCTACGCCTCGGTCGCCAACCTGCGCAAGGATTTCCAGAACTACCTCGATGACTTGCCGGTCACCGCCCGGCCAGCGACCCGTGGTTACCGGCTGCGCAAGCTCCTGCGACGCCATGCGACGGCGGCAGCAATTGCGGCGGTGCTGGCGCTTACCGTCTCGGGGCTCACAGTAGGTTTTATCCACCGCTTGCAAGTCGAGTCGAAACGCACCCAGCTGGAAGCCGAGCGCGCTCGCCACGAACGCACCCTTGCCGAACAATCAAAAGCTGAGGCCGAGGAGGTCACCGACTTCCTGATTGGCCTATTTCAATACTCCAACCCGAACAAGGCACGCGGCAAGACGCTGACCGCCCGTGAGGTGTTCGAGCGCGGTGCCGCCAGCTTAGAGGATGAGCTCACCGACCGGCCGCGGATCCGCGCTCGCCTGACCCAGGCTGTCGGCCGAGTCTACTTGTCGATGGGCTTGCACGACCAAGCGATCGACAAGCTCCAAGAGAGCCTGAAAATGGACGAATCGCTTCCCCAGGCCAACATCGGATCGATCGCCGAGACCCTAGACTATCTCGGCCTCTCGCAGGCGATCAAAGGCAAGAGTGATCAGGCAGTCCTCACCTACGAACGCGCCCTGCGCCTGCTGGATGAGAGCCACGAACCCGACGCCTTCGACAGAGGGCGTCTGCTGGTGGGACTGGCCAGAGCACTCCAGGGCGAAGGTCGATACCAGCAGGCCGAGCAGCTCGCCAGAGCCGCCACGGAATGGGCCGAAGAACGCCACGGTCCGTGGAGCCCCCATCTGGACCAAGCGCTTTCCACTCATTCCAACATCCTGAGCGAACTCGGACAGTACGAAGAGGCCGGCTCGAAGCTGCGTCGCTCACTCGACATCGAAGAACGGCTCTATGGCGCTGACAGCCCAAGAGTCGCCTCTGGCCTGGTCAATCTCGCAGCTCTTTACGGCGAGCTCGGCCAGCCGGCCAAAGCTGCCGAAACGCTGGAACAGGCCCTACCCGTTCTCGAAACGGCCTTCGGAGCCTCGAATCTCAACGTTGGGATCACCCGGCTCAACCTATGCATCTCGCGCATTGAGCTAAAGGACTTCACACGAGCCGAGGACCACTGTCAAAAAGCACTCGAGACCAGTGAAACTATCGGCCAGCCGCGTCTGCTGTCCGGCGCCTACAGCACGCTCGGAGGTCTCCGGATGCTCCAAGGGCGGACGGCTGAGGGAGTCGAGCTCAGGGGCCGCGCCTTGACCGTGACCAAAGCCGGCTTCGCACCGGACCACGAATTCATCGCCGAAGGCCATAACGACCTCGGCGAAGCACTCTACGCCCACGGTCGACCCCAGGAGGCAGAACCTCACTTCCTGCGCGCTCAGGAAATCTTTTCCGCCACCCTCGGCGAAGACCACCTGCATCTTTCAGGTGTCCTGTTCAACCTCGGCAAGATCTATGAAGATCGTGCAGACTTCATCGCCGCCGAAGCAAACTACCGTCGCGCCCTCGACATTCGCATCGCCAACCAACCCGAGGGTGCCCTCGGCCGTAGAGAAGTTCGTGAAGCGTTGGATTTGCTGCTGAGCCGACAAGGTCGCGACACAGAAGCCAGCGTGGCCGATCCGTCGAAACTCCAGGCCAACGGCTCGGCGACCTCATGAACGGTCCCAGATCGAACAAGAGAACTTCTTTGGTGGCGTGTAGACTCTTCACCAAGGAGGTTCACCATGCTGTGTATTGCACTTCGCAAGAACGACGGTCTTCCCAGCGGCAGAACTTGGCTCCGTAGTCCCGTCCGAACACTCCAAATGGGGTTGAACGAGGCCGGCCACACACAGTCGCCCGATGGTCAATTCGGATCGAAGACCGAAAGGGCTCTCAAGGCCTTTCAACTGTCTCAGAGGTTGCTGGACACGGGGGTCGTCGGCAAGGCGACGTGGAGCGTGCTGGACGAGCCTATCCAGCAGGCGCTCGGGGACGAGCTCGAGCGCGCTGCCAACCACCTGCCAACATTCGACGGTGATTTGTATTGGGTCCACCTGCTCGAAGGACACGCCGGCCGCCCCTACTGGCCAGGCGGCGCGTCGGGAGTGACGCTGGATCCCGGTGTCGACCTCGGTCATGCCGAACCCGCACTACTCGACGATTTACTGCGGGATCACTACGGGCCCATGCTGACCGCCGCACAGCGGGCAGCGATCGACGCCGTCATCGGTGTTCAAGACGAAGATGCGAAGGCAGCGCTGAACGCCGATCCCGTGCTCAAAACCATCCGAATCAGCCGTGAGCAGGCCAACGAAGTCTTCCCGGTTGCATCACGGCCTTATTGGGACGTCATCTCCGAACGGTTCCCGCCGCTCGCGGCGCTGGACACACCACCTTCCGTCCAGACCGTGTTGCTCTCACTGGCCTACAACCGAGGCGCAAACAACCGGCACCTCGAATCCCTCGGGGAGCTGCTCGAAGCGCAAGACTGGGTTGCCGTCGCCAACAAAGTCGGCGCCATGCAACAACGGCACAAGCTACAAGGAATCCGTCTGCGTCGACGACAAGAAGCGGCGTTGATCCGCGCCGAGCTTGCCTGTTTGCAGGCATGAAGCGGCGCCGTGTGGCTTCGAGGATTGACAACCCTTTCTCAGGATACGCTCGAGATTACCCATGCTGTTCACGGTCAGGCCAACTCTTGGATGATCGGGACCCAACACCTTTTCTCGGATTGCGAGCGCTTACTGGTAAGCGGCGCCAGCCTCTTCGTACCGTTCCGTTTCGCGCTGGACATCCCCCAGGTTGCTCAAGGTGTTCGCGATTGCGGGATGGTCGGGGTCGAGCACCTCTCTCTGGACTTCCAGTGTTTGTTGATAAAGGCCTTCGGCTCGTTCGTAATCACTCAGCCGCCAGTAAACCACCCCCATATTGTTCAGGATGTCGGCCCGGTGGAGGGTGCCGGTCAATATTCGTTGTGTTGACTTTCGACAATACCCATTGTACCTTTATGTCGGAGTTCGACATAAAGGAGTCTCACCATGCCACCGCCAAGCGTTTCAGACAACCCGCAAGCAGTCGCCAGCTCGGCAACCCAGGAAGTTTTGCGGGGTACTCTCGACCTATTGATCTTGAGAGTCCTCTCACTGGGGGCAAAACACGGCTGGGCGATCACCCAGCGGATTCAGCAAACCTCCAATGGCTTGTTGGAAGTCAACCAGGGTTCGCTTTACCCCGCTCTTCAGCGTCTCGAACGACGGGGTTTGATTGGTGGTGAATGGCAGCGCACGGAACAGAACCGGCGCGCCCGTTTCTACTCGCTGACTGCCGAGGGCGAGAAGGCTTTTGACCAAGAGAAAGATTCTTGGGCGCGGTATGTCCAAGCGATCGAATCGGTCTTGGCCACTTGAAGCTAGATCCCATCCTCCAACACACTGAAGGCTCGGTCAGCCTTGTGGGCTGCGCCGCGGCTCCGGAAACTCGCCGGCTCTCTTGCAACATGATTAAACCCTTGTGATGCCAACGGGGACGACAAGCCAACAGGTGCGGAGCTCAAACACGCTCGCTGCTTGCTCGCCCCACAAGACCTTCCTCCCTGAGCCGAAGACGGCACACTGGACGAGACTTATCTGAGAAGGAATCGCGCATGAGCTGGTGGACATCCCTAGTCTTTCGCATCCAGGCGCTGCGACATCGCCGTCGGATCGAACTCGAACAACTCGAAGAACTCGAGTTTCATGTCGACATGGAGACCGAGAAGAACCAACGTCTCGGTATGAACCCGGCCGAAGCACGCAGGCAGGCCCGTGCGGTGTTCGGCAGCGTCCCATCGCACCGCGAAGCGCTGCGGGATGATCGAGGCTTTCCATGGCTCGAACACTTCGCCTCAGACCTGAAACTGGCCTTCCGAGCGTTAGGCCTCCAAGCACTAGGCCGCCAAGCACTAGGCCTCCAAGCACAGTGGCGATCGCGCCTATTTGCCGGAGTGATTGTGCTCACCCTGGCGATCGGCATCGCCGCAACAAGTTCGATGTTCAGCGCAGTCCACGAAGTCTTGATCCGCCCCCTGCCCTACGAGGAACCGGATCGGCTGGTAGTCGTGACCTCACGCCACACCGAGCGCAACATCGTCGACGCCAACATCTCTCACCCAGACTTCCTCTCCTGGCAACACAAGACCACCAGCTTTGAGCACCTCGGCGCCTACACCGGTTGGACCGGCGCTCTGACCGGCGCAGGCCTGGCGGAGCGCGTTTCTGGCGCAGCGCTATCGCCAGAAGTTCTCCGTGTACTTGGGGTCGAGCCAATCCTCGGCCGAGGCTTTCTGAACGAAGAAGTGACCGACAACCATCGAGTGGTCCTCTTGGGCCACACCCTGTGGCGACAACGTTATGGCGCCCGGGAGTCGATTGTTGGCGACGTCATCACGCTGGACGGCGAACCCCACACCGTTGTCGGCGTGATGCCGGCTGGATTCAGATTTCCCTACCAAGCAGAAGCCTGGGTGCCATTGGCGCCGCTCGAGATGCACCAGCAACGAGGAGCCCGTTTCCTGCTCGGCGCTATCGGCCGTCTGGCTGGCGACAGCCGCCTGCAGCAAGCTCAGCAGGAGATCGAGCGTGTCAGCGATCAGCTCGCTCTGGCCTTCCCCGACTCCAATGACGGTTGGGACGCTGAGCTGACACCCTTGATCGACAATGTTGTCGGCCCACTCGGCCCGGCCTTGATGATTCTGCAGGCCGCAGCCGCGCTGGTGTTGTTGGTCGTCTGCGGCAACGTCGGGGGGCTGCTGCTGGCACGAGGGCTTCAGCGGCGCCAGGAGTTTGCAGTCCGCACCGCCCTCGGAGCTGGACGCCGCCGGTTGGTCGCCCTACTGATGACAGAAAGCCTAGTGCTGGCCGCCCTGGGAGCCCTGTGCTCACTGCCCCTGCTGTGGCTCTGCATCACTTACTTGCGCCGACTTCTGGTCGACCGCCTCGACATCGTCTCTTCACTGACGCTCAACCCTGCCGTGCTGGGCTTCGCCCTGGCAGTGTCCCTCGCCGCAACCCTAGTCTTCGGATGGCTGCCCGCCCTCGGCAGCACGCGCAGTGCGGGCGACGGACTTGGCGACACCCGTTCCGGCACCGGTCGGCAAACCAGCCGGTTGCGTCAAGTGTTTGTGATCGCGCAGTTGGCGTTGGTGGTGGTGTTGATGGTGGGTGCAACACTCTTGATCCGATCAATCAACGCCATCGATGCGGTTGATCCTGGATTCGAAGCCACCGGGATTCTCAGCGCTCAGGTCGGCCTGCCGTCATCCAAATACACAGATGCTGAGTCGCGAGACGCCGCGATCGACAACATGCTCACCAGTCTGGCAGCCCTCCCCGGGGTCGACGCGGTTGCCGCAGCGCAGGGGTTACCGTTCAGCGGCTGGGACGTCCACAACTACTATCAAGTAGAAGGGGATCCAGCCCCCGAGCCGGGGCACGAGCTGGTGGTCCACGTCCAAACCACCACCCCTGGCTTCCATCAACTACTTGGCGTCGAACACTTGCGGGGACGTCCGTTGCGCAACGACGACGGTCGCGACAACAGTGTCGCGGTGGTCAACGAGAGTTTCGTCGAACGCCATTTCAGCCACCTCGACCCGGTCGGCAAACGGTTCCGATTCGGCAGCAGACCGTGGATCACCATCGTCGGCGTCATCGCCGATTACCGCCACTTCGATCTGATCACCCCAATGCGGCCAGCGGTTTACCTACCGTGGTCCGCCTGGTCGCCCCAGTCAGCTGTCCTGACCTTGGCCTCGAGCCGAGACTGGAAGAGCCTAGTCCCCGAGTTGCGGCAAGCTCTCGCCCAGGTTGATCCCGATGTGCCACCGTATCGGATCGAACCCTTCACCGACGCGGTACGACGCGAGAGCTTCAATGCCCGCTGGGTCCGCAACTTGTTGGTCGGTTTTGCGGGAGTCTCCGTGGTGCTCGCATTGATCGGCCTCTATGGCGTCATCAGCTACTCCGCATCCACCCGGCGTCGTGAGTTCGGTGTCCGCATTGCGCTCGGAGCTACCCCGCCACAGCTCGCCGCCGAAATCATGAAACAAGGCGCCGGCCTGGCCGCCTGCGGCATCGTCTTCGGCCTGCTGGCGGCCCTCGGCTGGACCGGCTACCTCGGTAGTCTGCTATTCGAGGTCCAGGCCCAGGACCCCGCAACCTATGTCGGAATCGGCGGTCTCGCCTTGGTCCTTGCCACCATCGCTACCTGGTTACCGGCTCGCAAAGCCGCCCGGCAAGATCCAGTTGCGGCTATTCGCAGCGAGTAGCAGTAAGGACCAAAGTCAGTCCACAAACTCATCGGATCCGAGTGGATTCGTGCGACGGACTTAGCTGCTGGACCCTCGTATCCCTGGCTCCAGATCCATCCTGTTGACAATTTCGCCAGCCGAAACGGGAGTCTGCCGGCGAAAAAGAGGCTTGGACTCGTGTCCGCATCGCCGTCGGAGCGTCTTTCCTCTTGACCCTAGCGCCTTGTCGTCAAAAGGAAGTCGTTACCAAGACCCATTTGGCACTCCAACGGCGGGAGAACATCATCTACCGTCTTCTAACTCCCGCAACGCGCCCGCAAAAAGCCCGGTTGGCATGATGAACCGGCGATGCGAGAAAGCGCTTAGAGGTTTTGGCAGCAGAGCAATATGGAGCTATGCTACTTTCCGCATATCTATGGCCCAAGAAGAGCCCGGGGAGCTGAGCAGGCTGACACCAATCAAGGATGACGCATGTGAATTCGGGAAGGAAGTCCGTTACCGAACTGCTCCAACGCTGGAGTGCAGGTGACACACGAGCGTTTGATGACCTGATGGGGCAAGTCTATGACGAGCTCCATGACATTGCTGCCCAATGCTTCCGCCGTGAGCGCTCGGACCACACGCTTCAAGCAACCGCCCTGCTCCACGAGGCTGTCCTGCGGTTAATCGATATTCAAGGTCTGCCGTGGAAAGATCGGGCACACTTCTACGCTGTGGCTGCCCGGATGATGCGCCGAATTTTGGTGGATCACGCCCGCCAGCGTCGGCGGTTGAAGCGTGGCGCCGCTGGAAGACGCGTGACGCTCAGCGAGGCTGAGCCTCTAGCCGTCCATGGCAAGAGCCCCGACATCGAAGCGCTCGATGTCGCAATAAAGCGTCTCGAAACTCGAGATCCCCAAAAGGCGAAAATCGTGGAGTTGCGTTTCTTTGCTGGCCTCAGCGGCGAAGAGATTGCCCGCTGTCTCAATATCTCGACGCCCACTGTAACCCGCGAGTGGCGCCGCGCCCGCACTTGGCTCTTCTGTGAAATCAAAGGTGAGGACTTGGATGAATGATGCGCGCTGGCAACAGATCGACGCGCTCTTCGAACAAGCCCTCGAGGTCGATCCGGAGCGCCGGGCCGTTTTTGTTGAACAAGAGAGTGGTAGCGACGACAAGCTGAGGCGGGCCGTGGACAGATTACTGGCGCTCGAGGTCGAGGCCGCGAGCTTCCTCGCTGAGCCAATCGCCGCTCTTTCTGCACCTATGAAATCTGAGCCGGGGGGTGTTCTCGGCGAGGTGCGCATCGGTCCGTATCGCCTGGTTCGGCCGCTCGGGCACGGCGGAATGGGGTCGGTTTACCTGGCACGACGCGAAGACGAGTACCAGCAGGAAGTCGCAATAAAGCTGGTGCGGCAAGGCTTCCTGAGCGAGGAAGTACGCCGCCGCTTCGAAAACGAGCGCCAGGTTCTGGCCCGACTCGAGCATCCCAACATCGCGCGACTTTATGATGGCGGTACAACCGTCGAGGGCCTTCCCTACTTGGTGATGGAGCGGGTCGAGGGATTGCCGATCGACCGTTTTTGCGACCAGCAGCAGCTGGTGATCCGCCAGCGCCTCGAACTTTTCCGGCAGGTCTGTGCGGCGGTGGCGACCGCTCATCGCTGCCTTTTAGTGCACTGCGACCTCAAGCCGAGCAACATCCTAGTGACCGTTGACGGCACGCCCAAGCTGCTCGATTTCGGCATCGCCAAGATGTTGCGTTCCGACGGCTTGGACGAGACCACCCTGACCCGGGGCCTCCGTCCCATGACGCCGGGTTACGCCAGCCCCGAACAGATTCTTGGGGAGTCGATCACAACTGCCAGCGACGTCTATTCACTCGGAGTGATCCTCTACAAGCTGCTGTGTGGCAGCTTGCCTTTTGTCGCCAGCGGCGATTGCTACGTCGATTTCGGATCCGCTGTCGTCGATCAGGAAGCCGAGAAGCCAAGCCGCCGGGTATTGGTGCGACCCGCGACAGGTTCTGATGATGTGGATTTTTTGGCGGTGAGTCGGCGACGGCGGACGACACCCACCGAGTTGAGCCGAAAGATTCGAGGCGATCTCGATGCGATCGTGCTCAGGGCACTACGCCCGATGCCGGAACAACGATACGTCTCGGTGAATGAGCTGTCGAGCGACGTCGGACGCCACCTGGCGGCCCTGCCGGTTCGGGCTCGACGTGGCACCTGGCGCTACCGCACGGGTCGTCTACTGCGCCGCATGTTATTACCGCCCGACCCCAGGCGACGCCGGGAACGCCTGCTGTGGGTGAGTTTGCTGGTCGCCGCAGTGACCGCATCGTGGGCTGTTTCCTCGTTGCAGCATCCGGTCATCTCCTGTGACGATGCGGTCGGCCGGCTGGTGGGAGTGTGGGACTCGCAAGTCCAAACCACAATTCATAATGCGTTCATCGCTACCGGATTGCCATTCGCTGGCGACGTGTGGCGCCGGATCGAGCGGACACTCGGCGACTACGCCGAGGCTTGGGTGGCAATGCATGACGAGACCTGCGAAGCGACCCACATCCGTGGCGAGCAGTCGGAGCAAATGCTCGACGTGAGGATGATCTGCCTCGATGGCCGACGAGAAGAGCTTCGGGCGATCACTCGGCTGCTCGCAGAAGCCGACCAGGGGGTGGTGAAAGAAGCCCACGTGGCTGTCGGAGCCCTGCAGCCGATTGTCGTTTGTGCTGACCGCAGCGAGCTGTCCAACCTCGAGCTGCCCCCGGACGATCCTTTTCTCCGTCGGCGGATCGACAACTTGCTGGCGATAGCCGAGGAGCAACTGGCGCGCTGGAACACCAAACGCCCGGTCGATACCGAGACCCTCCGCCAGGCAATCGAGACGGCGAGCGATCTGCCTTACCGGCCCGCCTTAGCGCGGGCGCTCTTTGTTCTGGGAACCGCAGAGAGTTTTGAAGGGGGAAACCCTCAGGCTGGCTTAGAACATCTGGAAAAAGCGCTGCTGGCCGCTATCGCGGGAGGGGATCGTCGACTTCAGACGCGAATTTATGCCGCTCTCGTGAGTGTCGAGATTCGCCTCAACGGGAACGCGGAAGGCGCGCAACGCTGGGAAGGTTATGCTGAGGCTTCACTCGAAGCCTTGAGCAACGGCAACGATGACCTGCTCTACGAGGTTGCTAGAGCGGCAGGCCTGTTAGCATTCGAAACCGGCCAATTGGCCGAGTCGAAGGCCCACTATGCAAGGGCTCTCGACATCGCGGACAAGGGCGCCGACCCCGCTCGGCGGATTGCAGCTTTGGCCAACCGCGGAATGTTTGGCGAGACCGACTACCTCGAGCAGGCCATTGAAGTGACTCGGCGGGAATTCGGCACACAAAATGTGAACATGGTTCGCCCGTTGCAAAACCTCGCAGCCGAGTATGCTTACCAGGGGCGGCATGACACAGCACTGCCGCTGGTACACCAAGCCGTCGAGCTGCTGGAGGCAACCTATGGAGACCAGTATCCCGACCTCGCCTTTCCATTGGTCCTTGGCGGTCAGATCCTGAGCGCCAAGGGGCGCCCCGCCGAAGCCCTTCCATACCTGCAACGAGCCCAGGCCTTGCTTGAAGTCAGCCGGGGCCGAGAGGCTCCGTTGGTGGCCGACGTGCGGCACGCCTTGGCCGACGCGCTACGCTGGCTGGGCCGTCACCGTGAGGCTTTGGATCACGCCTTGGCGGCCGATCAGATTTATGCCGCGACCCGTCCACAGACGCACTACTCCAGGCGTGCGCTGCTGGGCACTATCGGAAGCATTCAGCGAGAGCTCGGTGACCTGCCGGCGGCACTGGAGAGCCATGGGCAGTTGCTCGAGATGCTCCGCGATCCGGCGGGTACTCCTGGCGACCAATCGGGCCCCTTGCTCGCGATCGGTGAGACATTCCTCGACGCCAACCGCGGCGCCGAGGCCGGTGTTTTGCTCGAACAGGCCTTCGAACAAGTTCGCTCGTCGGCGGAGCCACTGAATTCAGCACGGATTCGTTTCGCCTTGGCCAGGGCGATCAAGGCTGATGCTCCGGCGCGTGCCCGCCAACTGGCGCAAGATGCCGTCGCTGGACTCAGCGCCGATTCAGCACTCGGAAGGGAGCTGAAAGAGCGCGTGGAGGTCTGGTTGCGCCAACCGCGATGAAGGCTGCCGCGACCTCTGAGTGAGACGGAGCGCGCCCGGCGTTTCGGTCCGGGCGCGAGGGTCCTGCGCTGGCTATCCCTGATGGATCATATGCGGCATGGCTCCGGCCTTGACCCGGGTCTTGGTCTTCATGTCTTCACCTCCTTTCGTCTGTTGTGGCCGAACGGGACCGCTCGCTCTGCGGGTGAGAGGGATCGAAGAGAGTCCCGGCCGCTGGCTCACGACATGCCCGATCCGGGTCGGACAAGGACGGGAAGGTCGCGATCAAGGTTGATAGAGCATCGGTACGCTGCAATTCGGCGTGAGCTGGGAATGCGCGTTCCAGATCGTGAACAGGCTTTCCGTTCCGGAAAAGCTGCCAGCATCCTGCCAGTGGAAGGCTAGGAGGAAAACGTTGCGGGGGTCGTTCTTGAGGTAGTTGTACCAATTGGTCGCCTGGACTCCCAATTTCCACCAATTAGTCCAGTTGGGCGGGCACTGAATACCCCAGGCAGGTTCGGTGGGGTCGTTGTCGTCACAGAATCCTTTGATGACTGAGGCGGTCTTTTGCCCCGGACGCAGCGCCTGGTTGAGCTTGCCGGAGATAGTGCTCCAAGTCTCCGCGTTCAGATTCATGGGGTCTGAATCATTCGCCGGATTGAAGATGTCATAGGCGATGATGCCGATCAGGTCGAGTGGGCTGGGGAACTTGTCGATGACCCCTGTAGGGGTCACCGGAAGCCCGTTGCTCACAGGGCCACCCAGTGTGTTGCGCAGACCGTAGCCCGCGGCCACATAAATTGGCGAATATTCGGCGGCGGCGAGCTTCTGGCGGACATAACTTGACGCTAGGTGTAAAACCCAGTTCTCGACACAATCGTTGTTCGCTTCATCGTGGATGATGAGGCCAAACACTTGCCGCTGCCCGCCATTCCACTGAAACAGCTCGTCGTTGGCCAGAAACCAAGCATCCAGACGGGCCTTGTATTCACCTCGGATGGCGTAAAACCGCTTGGTCGTGGAAGCCGGACCTCGTTCGTAGTGTGTGCAACTACTGACCGCAATCGGGTTCGGATTGAAAATGATTTCTTTCAAATTTATGAACACCGGACCAGTATTCGCAACAATCTGGGAGACCTCCGGTCCCAAGTTGTAGGACGGGTTGTTCCCGGGAGCGCCGACATAGGCGGCAGTTGCGCCGACATGATTTGCGATGTCATAGGAATTGGCGGCAGTGGTGCCGGTGTAGCCAAAGCTTGCGACGCAGGCAGAGGCTGGCGGCGCCGCACTACTGATCAAGATGAAACAGAACACACATGTCGCTGTGGTCTTCGACGGAATCATCATGGTAGATCTCCTTTGCAGAGTGTCTTCTCTACAGTCAGGCAGAGGTTGCAAGAGACTGAGTTCATGAAAAACAGGACCTGATCCTCGGTCACGCTAGCGTTCATCTTGACTAGCGACATCAGCTGTCAAATTTGATCAGCGACGCGAAAATTCTTAGGCGAAGTCTTATGGTTCTCGGAGGAAACGCCGGCGCTTCGACTGGTGTCCGAATCGGCGCGGAGTACCTTGCCCGTCTTGACCCTAGCGCCTTGTCGTCAAAAGGATATCGTTACCGAGACCCAACTAGCGTTCCAACGGCGGGAGAACGTCTCTACCGTCTTCTGACTCCCGCTCCGAGCCCGGAAGACGACGTGTTCCAACGTCCGAGTGGTCTTCTCCCGCTCGCGGACCCCTTGTCGTGACGAGCGACACACGTTCTCCCACGGTGGGATTCGACTAGCAACGTTCGAAAGGTCTTCTCCCGCCGGTTGGGTGCCAGTTTGGATCGTCGAAAGGTCTTCTCCTGGGCACCTTTTTCAGACTCCGCCGATCGAATCACCCAGATTAGGTCGCTCTTTGACCGATTTGGCCAACTATGGAGCAGAATTGAGGGTGTTGCTGCTCGATGTCAGCACCAGCAGCACCCAGCAGCAGCACCCGAACCTCCAGCAGCACCCTCCAGCACCCTAGCAGCAGCACCCGTCAACAAGTCGATGACGCAGGGCCTCGTCGGCATTCGATTGCGCGGGCGAGGATGCCCCGGGCCGCTGCCGACTCCGCAGTCAGAAGAACAGCGGGTCGCGTTAGTGACTGTTGCAGATCGGTATGGCGAGGAGTACATCCGAGGACTCCCAGAGCCCATTCATAGGTTTTCTCAAAATAAATTGAGCAGTCTAGGCGAGTATTTTCGCCCTAGGTATTTGGGTGCAGGTCAAAGCCAGCGCCTTATTCTTTTTGCTCGGTTCCTCTTGCACAGTTCCGTTTGTACAGCGGGATGCGATTAGGGGACCGAATTACACTTTGGGATGGAAAGCATGAGTCTATTCAGACGATACATTTCTATGATCTTGGCCCTTTTGGCCTGCTCGGCCCAAGCCTTGGCCCAGCACCAAGTGGAATCCGCCATCCAACCGGCGGTCCAGAAGTTTGTAATCCATCAACCCGAGCTGCTTGAGCCTCGCGCCGGCTCGATGATGCGGTTTATCGTCGGACTTCAGGCCAGCGGGTCCGATGTTGACCCACTCGCCGAGGCTCTGAGAGAGGACCATGAGATCGTGGTCTACGAGACTTGGACCCGAGCGCTGACCGGTCTGTTGGTCGAATGTGATCTGGCCACCGCCGAGAAACTCGCCAGTGATCCACGAGTCGCCTTCGTCGAGCAGGATATTCCCATCGACTTTCCTGGAACAGTGGTGGAGACGGGCCAAGCGGTCAGGTATAAAGACTGGTCAACGGCCGGTAGCGGACCTCCGGACTGCTACGACGCAGCCGCGTCTCCACTCGTCCTCAACCCGTACCCCTCGTCCATGCCGACGATCGCTTGGGGACGGAATTGTCCTGGTGATGACTCCTGCATTGGCAATTGGGGTCTCGACCGTATCGATGACCGCCAGGGACTCGACGGCAGCTTTCAGCCCATGGCTGGAACCCACCCGGTTGATGTCTTCATCATCGACACCAGCGTCAATTTGAATCACCACGAGTTCGACACGACGCCGGTCGAGGAGATTCTGATCTCTGGGTCCGGCTTCCAGCCTCACGCTCATGGCAGCCATGTGGCTGGCATCTTGGTAGGCAAGAATTATGGCGTCGCGAGTGACTACGTCCGGTTTCACTCCGTCACAGTAGGCGGTCCTGGTCAACTCACTTTTACGACTGTCATCAACGGCTTTGAGGCGGTTCTGGCTGAGCAAGTTGTTGGCGTTCCGGCCGTCGTGAGCTTGAGTGCAAACAGCCCAGGCCTTCCATCGAGTCCGTCCATGGCCTCCGCCGTGCAGCGAGTCATCGCTGCTGGAATCACAGTTGTCAATTCAGCCGGCAACATCGCCGAACCCTTAACCTGTGATGATGCCGACGACGAAGCCCAACGTGCAGAGAACGTTACCCTCGCCGGCCCAGCGTACCCGCCTAAGGTGCTCATCGTCGGCGCCAGTGACGATAAGGACCGAGCCTTCTGTGAATGTGATAGCCCCGGGGCGATCTCCGCGGATTGTGGATCAAGGCTCGGCGCGCCCGGGGCTATCGACCTCTTCGCGCCGGGTGTTGACATCGTTTCTATGACGGCGGAAGGCGCCCAGTCGATCTGCCGACTCAGCGGTACGTCGATGGCCGCTCCACACGTGGCTGGCGCCGCCGCCCTCTTGTTGTCGAGATTTCCCGGCGCCTCACCAGGCGCCATCCATAAGGCCCTCAGGAGGATGGCTACGCAGACCATTGTGAAAGATCACAATGGTCTTCTGGTGACCAACGGACGTTTGCTCTATATCGGTGCCGACTACACATCCGATACACCGGTAGCCGGCTACCGGTACTACCAATCCGCCCACCCAGGTGACACCCTGACATTCCCCAAGAGACAACTGGTCGGAGGAAGCTTTGACTGGCAGGACCGAGCGCTCCAAGTAACGTCGGTATCTGGCCCGGTCAATGGTCAGCTGATCGACCGGGGGGCGTACATCGAGTTTACGGTTGATGCGGACGCCCCCCTTTCCATCGACGACTACAGCTCGGCCGCCTTCCTCTTTACCATCTCCAATGGAATTGCTACCGATTCTGCGAGGGTGAGGATCAAGGTGGTCGACGAGCCTCCGGTTGCCAGTTTTACCTATACAGGCGCTAATCTGGAGTGGACCTTCGACGGCAGTAGCTCTTCAGACGATCGGGAGATTGTCGAGTACCGATGGTTTTTTTCCGACGGCGTCGAGAAGACGGGGCCGGTGGTGAACCATTTCTTCCACGGTTACCCGAGCAACTTTTTTCGGACCTTCTCCGTATCGCTCAGGGTGACAGACACCTATGGATCGACGACGACCAAGTCGCTCACCTTCACAGTAGTCCCTCCGATCCTCACGCCCCAACAAGGCCTGTGGTCTAACCCAAGACGATCCGGCAACGGCTTTTCGTTTTATGTCAACAGCTTCGACCAGTACACATTGACCTGGTATACCTACTTGCGTGACGGTACACCGATCTGGTACATCTCGGGTACGGCGGTCAAGGCCAATGCCTCATGGTCGCAACCGCTCTACCGTACGACCTGGAATGGCTCCTCGGCGACCATCACGCTAGTCGGTCAGGTCACCGTCGAATGGGATGACTCCCAGGACTGTTGGTTTTCCTGGACTCTGAATGGCCAAGCCGGTGGCGAGCGCTTCCGCTTCCTCCACGGTGGCGACGGGGCCAGCGGCCTTTGGTTTCCGCCCTCCGAGTCTGGCTGGGGGTTGACGGTCTCCGCCTCGAGGCCGGGCCATGCCATGGTCAACACCGTGACGTTCTACGAGGGCTCCCAGCCCAGATGGGTTCAGGGCCAGGTCCCGTACTCTCCGAACGCCTACGTTCCCGTATCATGGTATAGCGGCCCGGGGTTATGCCCTAGCTGCAAAGGAAGTACGGCTCCCACGCCCCGAAGCGCCGGGAGTATCCGAGTTGAGATCCCCTCCGGTAGCTCGGCGACAGGATTCTTGTCGACCGCGATCCAGACGCCCTCGGGGGGCACCTGGACTCGCTCCCGGATGCCGATTCAGATCCTGACGGTCCCTTGACGACGAAGGGGAATCCCTTCGCTCTGTTCTTCCCAAGTAATGGTATCCCTGACGCGACCTAACTTCAGTTCACTAGCGAAGGCGGCGCAACGGTAGTAGACGTCAAAGTCACCCGGGGCTGGGACTCGACCCTTGCTCCGGGCCGCTGTCACCTCTGGGAGGTTGTCAAGTCGCCATCATGGGTGGAAACGAACTATCAACAAAACGACGGCGAAAATAAAACTTCTTGTTCGAACAAGGATAACGACTGGACTACCGACCTCCCGAGCGACTTCATTGGCTTCCTCGCTCGGACTCACGCTAACTGGTTAGGAATTGGACGATCGCAATGCCTCGACCACTTCGATACGGGACGCCCGCAACGCCGGAACATAACCCGCCAGCCAAGACACTGACAACAAGATCACCGCCATCATCAGAAATGTGAGCGGGTCGGTGGGCTCGACGCCATACAGCAATGACGCTACCGAACGCCCCACAGCTAGCGAAGTGACTGCACCCAACACTACGCCAAGCCCGGCCAGCAGCATCGTTTGATGCACCACACGACGCTGGACACCTCTCGAAGTTTCGCCCAACGCCATACGAATACCAATCTCATGGGTACGCTCGACCACCACATAAGACAACACACCATAGATACCGAGGGCAGCAAGCAACAAGGCAGCGCCGGCGAAGGCGCTCAACAACAGTAGTGTGAAACGACGTGGCGACGCGGAACGATCGACGACCTGTTCTAGGGTCTGGTAACTGCCCACCGGCAGACTGGGATCCACCCTCTGGATCGCACGACCGACACTCGGTGCCAGGGTTGCAACCGGCAGGCGCGAGCGCACCACTAGATCTAGACTGCTGAACTCGCCGTTCTGACTGTTAAGGCAAATACAGCTGCGGGCCACCGCTGCATTCCAGCGTCACATGGCGTGTATCCGCCACCACTCCAACCACCTTGGCGGGTCACAGTGTGGCCGAAGTGGCCGGCACCCTGTGGGCCATAGGAAGGTCCCCCTCGCTGGTTTCCGGCGAATTGCCCCTTGCAAAGGGGCGGCGACGAAGCTTCAGGGCCGAGAACTGATCGCCCAATATCGATTGAGCGTCTTGGTACTTTCGGCCTGCCGCCGGCCATCGGGTCAACGGATCTCGACGCGCACCAGGCCGCGGTGTGCGCCGAGGCCCGATCGGCGCCAGGCCGGACCCGACCTGGGACGCGGCTGTGTCTGTTGATTTGGCCGACGTCCCAGAAGAGCAACAATGCTGTTATTCCAATTGCGACGGCGAAGTCTGATCCTGCACCTGGGCACTATCGTTGATCGGAAGCCCCTGAGTGGCATACCAGCATCCGCTTTGATTTTGCGGAAACACAAAGCCTCCGGTCATCACGGAGCCCGCGACATTTGCGGTATATGCTGGCTTTGCTCCGGAGTCGAATAGAAGCATAACGAGACCGTTGATTTGGCTCCAAACACCCTCGCCACCGGTAGCAAAATTAAAGGTTCCGTCGCTGTTGAATGTTACTGAATAACGCAAGTGCGATCCGCGGCAACCGCGGTCGAGGTAGAAATCCCAAGTTCCTGTAATGATGTTACAAATCATGGCTATCTCCTTCGAATTGAGCCGTAGTCCTGGGCTGGAATTGATTTCCAAGACTTCCTTAGGACCCTGATTGCGGCTCGTTGTTTCTTGTTTAATAAATTGAATACTTTGACCTTGCAAGAGATTTGTTACTTGTTACATCGCCGCCTCCGGTGCAGGTTAGAGATTGGTTGGCCGCAACTAGATTTATTGAAGTGGCGCTGGCCGCAACTTCCACTTTGCCAACGTTAGAAGTCTTAATTGCAAGTTCTGTTCCAGCGATTAAAAGCCTAGCGCTGGAGTTTGGTGGTGTGTCGGACAGTATTCGTCTATGTCGAATGTCCTGTGTCGGGTGCCGAAGAATTTTCCCGAAGCAGTTGCCCGACTATTTATGCGGTATAAATGCCGGCGGCCTCGGAACAGGACCGATCGAGACTTTCCGCTCGAGGCCGACTGCAAAGCGCAGTGATCCTCCGACGCATTTGAACGCCCGATCGCTGCTTACCAACTCGCCGATATTCATCCCGCCGACTCGCCGGCCGTTTTCATCGACTATTGGTGCACGGGTTCAAGGAGCCGCGTTGCCAGCACCCCTGAGCTGCCAATCGCTGCTAACCGTGTTGCGCAGCCACCCTATTCGGCGCTGCTACTGCGCCTGCAACGCGATCACCTTCGGCGCTGCTACTGCGCCTGCAACGCGATCACGGTCTGGGTGCGCGACGCCCGCAGTGCCGGGAAATAGCCGGCTAAACAGGCCACCAACAGCAAAACGAACGCCATCAAGGTAAAGGTTGCCGGATCCGTCGGCTCAACGCCGTAAAGCAGTGACGCCACCGAACGGCCGACGGCAAACGACGCCATTGCACCCAACCCAATACCGAGGCCAGCGAGGGTCATGGTTTTGGCGAGCACCCGCCACAGGACACTACCCGCCGACTCCCCCAGGGCCATCCGAATGCCGATCTCCCGCGTCCGCTCAGTGACTGAGTAGGACAGCACCCCATAGATACCAAGAGCGGCGAGCAGCAACGCAGTAGCGGCAAATGCGCTCAGGAGCAGGAGCGTAAACCGGCGAGGTGATGTCGAACGATCCACCACTTGCGTCAACGACTGGTAGTGCCCGATCGGGATGGTCGGATCCTCGCGTTGGATCGCAGCACCAACGCTCGGCGCCAGCACGTCGACCGGTAGGCTCGAACGTACCACCAGCTCCAAGCTCGAGAAGTTCCAGGACTGACTGTAGGGTAGGTACATCTCCGCCCCGGAGTCCGACTCCAACGACACATGCCTTACGTCCGCAACAATGCCGACGATGGTGGCTTCGCCGTCGAACAGCTGAACCGTTCGTCCGATCGGATCCTGGCCTGGGTACAACACCTCGGCCGCACTTTCGTTGAACATCACAACACGATCACGGTCTACCGTGTCGTCGACAGTGAAATGCCTCCCGGATCGCAGGGGGATCTGCATCGCCTGGATGTAGCGACTGTCGATGATGTGCGGGAACACCCCCAACATCTCTTGGTCCTCACCTTCCTTGCCAGGTTTTGGAATCGACCAGTTCCGATTAGTGCCGAGGGGGACGGCGTCGGTCAGACCCGCAGCCTCGACTCCCGGCAAAGCCACGATGTTGCGAATCAATTCGTCACTGTGGGCGTTGAGTTCGGTGAGGGTCTCGAAGTCGCGTGCCGATTTGATCTTCCACGTGACGAGCTCTCGGGGCTGGAAGCCGAGCTCAACGTCGAGCAACTGCTGAAAACTCTCGAGCAAAAGCCCACCAAGCACCAACAGAACACACGCCAGCGCTACCTCGGCGACGACCAACGCCTCCCGCAACCGATTGCTGCGACGACTCGCGCTGGCGCCGCGGCTCGATCCACCAAAGGCTGCCGCCACATTACCCGTCGACGCTTGGAGTGCCGGCACGATCCCAATCACCAGCCCGGTGACCAAGGCGACGGCCATAGAGAACAACAGCGCACCCCCATCCACCGAAACCGTTTTCAACAACGGGATGCTGATCGCATTGGCCGACGCCACCGCACGGGTGATAGCGATCGCCAGCGCCAGCCCGATGACACCGCCACCGACGGCAAGCAACAGGCTCTCGATCAACAGCTGGCGCAGTAGACGATGGCGGGGAGCACCGAGGGCGCTGCGCACCGCCATCTCCTTGGCTCGCTTGGGTCCTTTCGACAGCAGCAGATTCGACAGGTTGACACAGACGATCAGCATCACCGCGGCGGCCGCCGCGGCCAGCAGCCACATCGCCGAACGATAGGGGCCGGAGACTTGCCGTTGCAGCCCCGTCACCACGGCACCCAATCCCCAGCGCTCGGGATCGTCCTGTTGCAAGCTGGCAATGATGCGGTCGAGATCGGCTTGGGCACTAGGGATCGTCGCGTCGGGTTTCAGTCGCCCGATCATCGACAGGGTGTTACCCCACTGATCGGTCTCGTCGCTGATCGCAAACGGCCGCAAGAAATCGACCCGAGTGCTGGGTTTGAAGATCACTGCAAAATCGAATGACGGTGGCAACACGCCCACCACTTCATGCGGCGTGCTGTCGAGGGTGATCGCAGTGCCCACGATGCCACGATCGCTGGCGAAGCGTCGCTGCCAGAAGCCATGGCTCAAGATGACCGCGGGGCGCCCATCCCAAACCCCTTCTTCGTCGACAAAATTGCGCCCCACTAACGGCGCCACACGAAGCACGTCGAGAAAGTTCTGCGCCACACCAACACCGATCAACTTCTCGGGCTCTCCGTTGCCCACCAGGTTGGTGCTGCCCTGTTCGAAAAAGGCGAAGTAACCGGTGAGGCTGTCGAAGGATTTGTTGAGCGCCCGGAAGTCGCGTAGATTGGAGGTGCGGGAAGTGACCCCCGACATGCCCCCCTCTCCGTCGTTGGCAACCCAGGCCAAACGATCCGGCTGGTCGAACGGTAGCGGCCGCAACATCAGTGGGCTCATCACGCTGTAGACAGCAGTGGTGGCACCAATTCCAAGCCCGATGATCATCATCGAGAACAAATAAAGCCGCAACTCCATGCGCAGGCCACGCAGCGCATAGCGGGTGTCCTGAGCGATCGCGGGTAAGCTGAAGGCGCTTTTCATGGTGGTCTCCAGAGTGTGTCTGTCGGCGTCGGCGGCCAGCTCACTGAGCGCTCGTTGCCCTTTCAAGCTCAGGCTCAGTAACACGGCTTCTCGCCAGTAGAAGCGTCGAGCCTTGGCAGCGCTTTCGCGATCGGAGATCTGGGCAAAGTCCTCGGCTAGGTCTCCGAGGATAGTGCGGGTCTCATCTCCAGGGCCGAGGGCACGCCACAACAGCTGCTGGGCGCGGCGCGGCGGCAGCAGCTGTGGCAGAAGGGGCGAAGGGTGCGTCATCCGCCATCCGCCAGCGGACCGAGCCCCTCGAAGAAATCGAGTAATACGGTGCGCGACGCCTGTGCCGCAGCGGTCCCCGCCTTCGTCACGTTCAGTCGACGCATCGGATGACCACCCCGTTCCGGGATCTCACTCGCCTCCATCTGCCAGTCGACGTAACCTTTGTCTCGCAGCCGACTCAGCGTACGATAAAGGGCACCGCGGGTAACCCGTCGTCCGGCGTTCTGCTCGAGGTCCTGGCGTACCCGATTAGCATACGGCTGGTCGTCCTGGCGCAGAATCGACAGGATCACCAACAGTTCGAATTCACCAACCTTCGCCAACTGCTACGCTCCTCGAGAGGGTTTTCCCGATCGGCGAGAGTATACAAAGTAGCCTACGCTGGGCTCAAGGAAACGCACGTAGTGTTTGTCTCTGCGGTTCCGATCGGGTATGGTCTAGTAGCAAGGATGCTTCAGAGGTACTCCAGCATTCTGTACAGCGATCTGAATGAATACAGCACTCTGAAGTGAACACAGCTCTGAAATGAACTAAAGGCAGAGGGATGCGCCGCGGGCGCCTTGATTCGCAGGTCGGCAGGCCGCGAAAGAAAGGATAGGGGAAACACCATGCGCACTTACGCACAGAAACCCAAGACAACTCAGTCGACAACGGTGACCGAGTCCACGGAACCCCACCAGCGCCACACTGGCCAACAACCGGCGGTGAGCGCGATCATGCACCTCCAACAGTCGGTGGGGAATCAAGCGGTACAACGGATGTTCCTGACCCAATCAGGTGACGGACGGCGCCGTCCAGAGTCTAGCCTGGGGCAGCTCCGGTTGAACACCAGCAACGTGGCCCGCATCATCCGAGGCGCCGCCGGCAGACCCGTCCCCAACCCCTATCTTCCGCCGCATCTGGGCACCGTGACTCAATTGATCGATGGGTCGGTTGGAGAGTTGGTGGCGGATGCTTATGGTGCGGAGGCAGTCACCATCGGCACTCGTATCTTTGCGCCTGACCACCTACCCGCTGGCGTCATGCGGCATGAATTGGCTCATGCCGCCCAGGCTGTCCAACAGGGGCCAGCAGCTTCCCGGGAAACGCTCGAAACGGAAGCCTACCACGCCGCCCAACTGACCGAAATGGATCAGACGACGCAGGTTCCGTTGTCCGCTTCCCCAGGTTTGCCATTGTTCCATCCAGCCTTGCGAGTTCTGCTGAGGTCGGGCAGGTGGCTGGCGCGCCGAACAACCAATACGCTGTCGAAACATGTGGCTCGACACGGTCGGCGCATTGCCGGACGAGCGGTCCACTCGGTGTTCAAAAATCCTCGAAGAATCAAGAGTCTGGTTCAAAAGGCCGTCCAAGACGGAGCTCGCCTGGCCCGCAGTCAGGCTACCAAGGCGGCCGACGAGGTGCTAGAGGAAGGCGGCGTCCGAGTGATACAGCAAACGACTAGAACCCCGGGGAAATTTCGCACCGTGGTCGAGAAGGATTTCGGGAAGTCCATCGGCTCCCGGGGCGAACAGATTCTGAGGGTTGTTCTCGACCAGAGCGGTCGCGTCGTGACGGCGTTTCCGGTGGATCGATTCTTGGCTATGGGTCTTGGCGCCGTTGCCATCGACCTGTTTACAGAAAACACCGCACAGGCGGCAGAACAAGCCCGGGAACTGATCGAAGCTCATGAGAATCGACCCACAGACTGGGGTGCGGTCGTTTTCGACTTGGCTATCGACGTGGTATCGCTCGGACTGTTGGCGAGTTCACCGGTCAACGAAGGCGAAGACCTGATGCTTGCCCTGGATCAAACGATTTATCGAGTCACCGAAGACACGATTGCAGACATCGAAGGTGCTGAGGGTATTGAGTTGACCGCGGACCAGAGAGAGGCAATCCGCACTCTGGTGGAAGTAGCGGTCGGCGCTCCGATGGAGTTCGAGGCCATCCAAGAAGAAGCCGCTTCGTCATCTCCTCGCCGCTATATTCGATCGCCGGACGGTACGCTGCTCGACACGCAAACCGGCAAAGTGACCTTCGGCCCGGGCCCAAAGATCTAGCGGATCAGTATGGAATGGCGCACGGGTAGAAGCTCGGATATTCAGTCTGTGATTGTTCCTGATGAGTTTGCCGCAGCAATCGTCGAGCTGCTGCAGGGGACCGGGATCGCCCTCGATCCATACGAAGATCGGACCATCGGCACCGGTAGCACACAAGAAGTGTCGGAGGTTCTCAAGCAGGCATGTGCCGTCCTTCGGACGGAAACCGAGGACCTGTTGATGCGGGAGTTAGGCGTCTCGACCTTGCCGGTTTGGACCGGAGAGATGCTCTCCGCGCGCTTGGGACAAAACCGATGGCTGACAACCTGTGCTGCCCTGGTCACCCTTTGTGAGTTCGCCCTGGCCCAAAATATCGACCTCGAGATCTTGGGCCAGTGATCGATCTCGGGACCGGGAGCGATCGAACTCGCGCTAGAGAGTTAAGGTGATGCAACTCAGATCGTGTGTCTGAAGCCAGGCTCAACCCTCACCTTCGTAAACACAACCTGACGTACAGGTTTCGCGCACGACAATTTGACAGAGCCCCGCCAGCTGTGACTCCAGCCGCTGCCACAACCAGCGTGCGAGATTCTCACTGGTGGGATTCTCGAGCCCTTCGATCTCGTTGAGGTAGTGGTGGTCGAGCTGGTCGTGCAGCGGCGCAAAAGCCTGGGCGATATCGGCAAAATCGATCACCCAACCGCTCGCCGCTTCGACCGGCCCGCGGACATGGACCTGGGCTCGGAACGAGTGACCATGGAGCCGGCGGCATTTATGTCCGGGCGGGACGTTGGGCAGCAGATGCGCAGCTTCGAAGGAAAACTCCTTGAAGACAGTCATCTCGCTTGGGGTGGTCTTGTCGCTTGAGGTGGTCTTGTCGCTCGGGGTGGTCTTGTCGCTTTGGGTGGTCTGATCACTCAGAGTAGAGTGCTGGGCGGTCATGGGATATCCAAGGTTTTGTGAGTCTGGAGGCTGAGGCGCCAACGCGGGTGCTCCAAGCAATAGTGGAGCGCCAGCCGAGTGTTCTCGTCGCGGCCCGGGCTATCCAGAGGTTGTAGGAGAAAGTGGTCGAAACTCAGGTCTTCGAAGCGTTCGGGTTCCATCCCATCTTGCGGGTAAACCAGTTTCAATTCGTGGCCGGTGCGCAAGCATAACGCGGTTCCAGCCTTTGGGCTGACGCAAATCCAATCGATACCGGCAGGCGGCTCACGGGTGCCATTGGTCTCTACCGCCACCATGAACCCTCGGACGTGCAACGCGGCAACCAGCGTCTCGTCGAGTTGGAGGAGGGGCTCACCGCCGGTACAGACAACCAAAGCACGGTCCGTGGATGCAACTGGCCAGGCGTCTGCGACGGCGGCGGCTAAATCGTCAGCGGTTGCAAAGCGGCCACCACCAGGACCATCGGTGCCTACAAAATCCGTGTCGCACCACGCCGAGCAGCTTCCGGGGCCAGCAGCACGATCCGCCTCACGACCGCTCCACAAATTGCAGCCGGCGAAACGCAGAAACACTGCCGGGCGACCAACGTTCATACCTTCACCCTGGAGCGTGTAGTAGATTTCCTTGACACTGTAGTTCACAAGGGCACTCTGTTCATCCGAACACCGAGTTCATGTGAGCGGACTCGACCGCTGACGGTAGGACGCCGGGTCGTCCATACCATTTTCGGCAAATCCCCTGAGGCGCAGCACGCAGGCATCACACTCGCCACAAGCCGCGCCCTCGGGCGACGGGTCGTAACAGGTGGTGGTTTGACTATAGTCAATCCCGAGCTGGAGCCCCCAACGAACAATCTCAGCCTTGCTGAGGGCACTCAATGGCGTGTGGATGGTGAGGCCGTCCTCGGCCTCCTGCCCCTCAACACCTAAACGCGTCGCCAGATTGGCCATCCGCTGATAAGCCGCGATGAATTCTGGGCGGCAATCTGGATAACCACTGTAGTCGACGGCGTTGACACCGATGAAGACGTCCGCCGCCGGCAACACCTCGGCCCAAGCCAAGGCATACGACAAGAAGATCGTGTTACGCGCCGGCACATAGGTCACCGGGATTCTCCCCGCCATCTCCTCTTCTGAGCGCCCCTTGGGCACATCTAGATCGCCGGTCAAGGCCGACCCACCAAAAACCCGTAGATCGATCTCGACCACGACGTGATCTCGTACCTCGAAACGCTTGGCTACGCGGCGCGCAGCTTCGATCTCGACCTCGTGCCGCTGGCCGTAACGGAAGGTCATTGCATGGACATCGAAGCCCTGATCGCGGGCAATGGCCAGTGTCGTGGTCGAATCCAGGCCACCGCTCAACAACACGATCGCTTTGGGTGTAGGTTTGGGCATATGTCCCTATCGTCAGCCGTTCCCGGCGTGTCCAGTGAAGGTTCGGATCGTCTGCGGCGAGCCCGGGACTCTACCAAAACGTGGCCCGATCCGCGTTTGTTGGCCGTGTTACCATCAGGCCTGCATCTTGAAGACTTCATCTGGTTCTGATCCATCCCGAGAGCCGAGAGATCGTTCCAACGTCCGGCAAACATCCGTTCAACCGGAACTCAACGAACCATCTCTCCAGGCCGGCTCTGCCCTCGAGACACTGTCTGACCTCGAGACACTGTCTGACCTCGAGACACTGTCTGACCTCGAGACACTGTCTGACCTCGAGACACTGTCTGACCTCGAGACACTGTCTGACCTCGAAATGCTGTCCGAGACCGAACGCACCGATGTCGACGACCGTCGACGGTCCTCGGAAGCCTCGCGCTCCGATACCGTCGGCGCTGCATCGTCCGCAAAGGCGGTACCCAACATCGGCCGGGTGCGGATCGTCCGCGAGCTCGGAGCCGGCGGCATGGGACGGGTGTGGGAGGGCTGGGACGAGGTGCTGCATCGCATGGTCGCGGTCAAGAGTATCCGGTCCTCGAACCGCTTCGACCCACTGGCGCGGAGGCGATTCTTGCACGAGGCCCGCATCCTGTCGCAGCTCGATCACCCGGGCCTCTGCCGAATCTACGACCTCGTGGAAGATTCGGTCGGCAGCCAATACTTGGTCCTCGAACGGATCGAAGGCCAGACCCTCTCTGAGCTCGACACCGCGGCGATGCCGGTGTCCAGACGGCTAGAGATCTGTTTGAATATTGCCGAAGCGCTAGCCGCCGCTCACGCCGAACGAGTGGTACATCGTGACTTGAAACCGCGTAACGTGATGGTGACCCCAGACGGTGAGGTCAAAATTCTGGACTTCGGCATCTCGGCTCACGACTCGAGCGCGCCCGGCGATTCGGACCGGGCGGGCGAGGGGGATCCACGGGCTGCCAACGTTGCGGATGGCTCCAGCGGCAGCGGCTCATTGCTCGGCACGATCCTCAATATGAGCCCTGAGCAGGCAGCGGGTGAACCCACCACGGTGGCCTCGGATCTGTACTCCTTCGGCATCCTGCTGCAAGGTCTGGTGACGGCCAAGCCGGTCTACCCGAAGGCAAAGGAGCTCGACGACCGGCTGGCGCTGGTGCGAGACGCAGCCACCCTGCCAGCAACCGGGCTCCCAAAGGAGCTTCTCAGCCTCTTGACGGCGTTGCTCTCGCACGACCCGGGGGCGCGCCCGTCGGCGGCGGAGACGGTACAGCGCCTACGGCACCTCTTGGGCCGTCCGGCGCGGCGGCGGCGATGGTTGACCGCGGCCGCAGTGGTTGTTGGTGCTCTTGGTCTCGCTGGGCTGGCGGCGCGCTGGGCGCGTGAGCTGCCGGAAGCTCCACTGCTCGAGCTTGGCCAGCGATCGCGGATGATCGTGCTGCCCTTCATAGTCGAGGGCGACTCGGCCGTGGACGGGATCGAGCTCGGTTTGAGCGATCTCGTAACCTCCGCGTTGGACCGCACAGGCGGGTTGGACATCGTGCCGCTTTCACGCCTCCGCACCGCGCTCGGCAAGCTCGAGGCGACTCAGCTCGACGCCGCAGCCATATCCACACTCGCCGAACGCCTGTCCGCCGACCTGGTGTTGAGTGCACGAGTGGACCCTGGCACCTCGCCGGTACGGCTCGACCACACGGTACACCGCCGCATCGGCGGCGCTATCCGACGGCAGGTGGTGGCATCGGACCCAGCTCGCGCCGCCGAGGAGCTGGTGGCGCGCCTGGAGCAACGCCTATTTCCCCCCGACCCAAACTCTACCGTTCAGCCCCGGGTCAGTGTCTTTGCTGAAGATCCGTTCACCAATCGTGTTTACACAATGGGGGCTGAACGGTTCTTGCGCGGCCAATCCTCCGCCAGTATCCCCTTCTTCGCAGTCTGCCTGCAGCTCACCCCGTCGTTTGACCTCGCTAGGAGTCGCCTCGCCAGTGCTTTGCATCGCGCTGGGCGGCCGGCAGAGGCGGAGCCGATCGCTGAATTATTGATTCGCCGGGCACGCGAAGCCGGCGACGAGCTACTGCTGGCGGATGCCCTGCGAACCCGCTCGTGGCTGCATTTGTGGTTCCGTGAAGATCATGCAGCCGCACGCCAGGACATCGACGAGGCTCTGGCACTGGCTCGACGCAACAATTGGCCGCGACGCCTCGCTGCAACTCTGCGCGGGGTCTCAACCATAGCCCGTGAACAGGGACATGCAGAGGAAGCTGATGCCGCCTTGGACGAGGCTCTCGACGTCGCAACCGCGGCAAATGACGAGCTTGAAATTCAGGGTCTCTACTTTGAGCACGGCATTCTCGCGTCGGACGAAAACCAACTCGAAGCCTCTCGCCAGTGGTTCGAGAAGTCGCTGCAATTGGCCCGCAAGTGGAAGGCTGAAGCCGAGGTTGCCCGAGTCGTCAACAGCCTGGGAGTTGTGGCAAGGCAAGAAGGAGATCTGCAACTAGCCCGCGAGCGTTATCTGGAAGCGGTTGGTATCCACCGCCAGCTAGGCAATCAACACAGCGTCAGCCTGTCGCTTGGTAACGCTGGCGAAATGGGCCTCCTGCTCGGCAAATTGGACATCGCAGCAGCGGAGCTCGAAGAGGCATTGGCGCTGGCCGAAGCCTCGAGTTTCGAACGCGGCATTGGCCTCGTAGGAGACTCGATCCTCGTCACCACGTTGTTGCGTGAACAGCCGATCACCAGCATCCTGGCGAGAGTCCGAAAGCACGCGCCCGCTTGGTCGGTCCAACTCGCCGAGGCTGCCATCGCACATTCCAAGGGCCGATCGACTGATGCCCAGCACCTGGCGACCGAGGCTCGGCAGCTCGCGGGGGACGACTGGCATCCAATCTTCGATCCGATCGTGCGCCATTTCGATTGAATCGAAGCTACCGGGCTCGCTGCGACCCTGCTCGGCTCAACTCGGATGAACTCTTGGGGATCGATCTATTTTTGAAGGCACGATAATCATCCCCTGGCTGATCAACTGTCTCGTTTCTTGTCGATCCGCCGCAGGTCTTCAACTCCTGACGCTTGCGATCGAACCATAGGTGCCCATCGGGCACTCCGCCGTTGGGAACCACCAGATTCACCCCTTGATTGTCTATCGTGCATTCATCAAGGGCCGGACTGCACCCTCCTTCGCAGGATGTGGACTCCCCCGTACAGGAATTGCCACTCGTAGAACAACTGTAGTTGAAACACTCACTGCCGTTGCCAGGGCAATACCGCTGAGACCAGCAGGACGAATTTCCCGACATTTGCACACATTGCTCGACACATTCCTTACTAGAATTACAGCGATAACATGCTGCGTCAGCAGACTCCATGAGTCCAGCCATACCCAGAGCCGAAACAACTAACAGCACCTTCCATCCGTCCTTCATGACAACACCTTTCTGTCGCAATTGCACAGTTAGCCTCAGTAGGCATCAGGAATCGAGTTCCAACGTCAACTGAGCCCCTTCGCCCGGAACAACATGGACCCAACCCGTAGCTGGCATCAGGCTGCCAGTACAGGCTCTCGGAATCACATCCTTCAGGTGTGTCGCCATCCACACCATGGCCCAACGACCCGGAGTGAGACTCGGTACCCGGAAAACAGGGTCTCCGGTTTCACCCACCGCATCACCGCCACCATTCTGGAGAGACCATGTCACGGAGGTCTGGATTGGCATTAGGCCGCCGCGGTCATTGACTAGCAGAGTGTGTGGGCCCAGACGTGATCGTCGCTCGTCGCCGCTATCGTCAATAAACGTATCGAGCCAACCGCCGGCGGCTGGCAACTGTACATGGATGTCTTCGTTCGACGGCAGGCAGGCCGACCAAAACGGGTAACCGTGCGGCGAAACCGTCAGTACCACTTGGCGAGAGTCCGGTGCGACTCGCAGTTTGAACCTTCCGTTGATATCTGTCTCTGCATCTGACGAAGCATAGTCTCGATCCACCGACCAGGCACCGACGAGAGCACCGACTACCGGCTCACCACTCGGGCCGACCACCGTCCCCTTCACCCAGCGACTTGGACGAATCACGAGCCTCACGTCACGCTCGGGAGCATGCTCAGCAAGCTCCGCAGGCTCTTGTTGAGATTCTCCGATACCTCGCTGAGTCGCACTGATCTGGTAGCTCCCGGCCTGCAGTGGCCCCAATGCGAACGAGCCGTCTTTCTTGGAACGAACCCGAGTAACTTGTCGGTTCGCCTGGGTGGCCCTGACCGATGCATCCGCCACAGGTGTGCCATTGCGGCTCACCACCGTCCCGGAGACCCGGAGATCCAACAGATTGACCTCGATCTCGATCTTGCCGTCCTCGACCACCGCATCTTCGACAGCAATGATCGCTGGACTGCCGAAACCCTCGCCCTTGACTTCCAAGAACAACAACGATTCGATTTTCAGCTCCTGAATCCAGGTGGCGAATCGTCCTTCTTCGTCGAGCTCGACGATCCAGCCGTCGGCGTCCCCTCGACCGAGAATAACCGTACCCTGCACCGGCTCGTCGCTTAGAGTGATATGCCCCAACACCTGGACCACAGGCAGGGTAGCAATCAATTCGTGATCTGCTACCAGATCCAGATCGGTAGCAAAGGCACGGTGCACGTCCTCGGCGTCGACGCGTACAGTCACCTCGGCAGGTGCCAAGCGCTCGAAGACCGCTAACCCGGCGGCATTCGCCTGGGCGGTTTCAATCTGGCGACGTGTGACGCGGCTATCCAGGGCGACCTTCCAGCGATGGCCAGCCGGTGAGACCGGCGGATCAATCTCGACTCGTAGCGCAAGCGGCGGGCTCATGACAATGTCCCCGCGCAAAATAGTCTCGGCGTCACGCACAACCTGGACTTCTGCCGGTTCGACCGGCAAGTAGTCCGGGTGCTCGGCCTGCAGGCGGTAGGCTCCCGGTGTCAACGCCGTGAGCTGAAAGAACCCACGCTCCTGGCTGCGGGCAGACAGCGACCGGGTGTGACGACTGGCCTCCTGATCGGTGATCGGAGCGTGCTCGATCCCCGCTGGGATCGCGGTGACGATCACCCCTGGCACTGGCAGGCCGGTCTCGGCCGCAACCACGTAGCCGAACAAGGACGCACCGGACACCATCAACAAGCGCCCAAGATTGATCGTGCCCTCGATCGGGCGGACATTCCATCGATACGCTGGCGCCAGATCCTCGGCGGCGATCCGCAGGTCGAGCGTACCGTTCGGTGCCTTGAAGGTGATCTTGCCGTCTTCGTCCAGTTTAGCCGTGGCTGCAAACTCGAATTCGGGGTCGCCGGGCACCCGTTCTCGACCTGGACGCACTCGGCCTGAAACTACTACCCTGTCAGGCAATTCGACTGCCCGCGGGACCGCAACCTGGCCTCGGATGGCCACAGCTGGATAGACCCCCACTGCTAACACATTCGCCGCGGCAGGCGTCTTGCCTGGCGGCGTCTCGGTAGACGGAGACTCCATAGGCGCAGCCTCCACAGACGGCGCCTCCAAGAAAGGCTCGCTGGAAATCGCCATCGAACAATAGACATCTCCGGCGCAGGTCAACGTCCAAACCGGGCACCCCGCGGTCACCACTGCAACCGCAGAGGGTTGGATCATCCCTGGTACGGTGACCGCGTGTTGCTGTGGCGCTGCTTGTGGGCAGGCAACCCTATCTGGCGTCAGGTCGACTGTGATCGAGCCCCAAACGCCAAAACCGATGAAACTCCATGTGGCAGGTATGGCTTGGGCTGCTTCTGCTACCACCGGCTCACTGGCTGGTGCCCCTTCGTCAGCGGATAACAGTGCAGGCAATGCCTGGAAGAACCATCCCATCACTAAAGGGACAACTAGGAATCGCTGTCTCCTAGAGACCCTTAGCTGTAGCACCTGGTCTCGGAGCACCTTCTCGGCAAGACAATATAGCGAGAGCATCAGAAAGAATGCTAAAGAAATCAACCTCGGACGGTCAAGCCACGTGATCGACGCGGAGTTCGAGGACGTGCTTAGACGCGGGGTTGATTGAGTCCCGCGTAGAGGTCGCTAGTTCGTCGGTTCTTCTGACGGAGCCAACCCAAAGTACTCCTCGACACTTCGGCCGATTCGCCGCTCAAAACTTTGGGCCATGCTTTCGACTTGACCGATCTGTTCGTCGAGAAACAGGCGCTCGACCCGCGTCAACGGAAAAAAGACGGTGGCCAGGCCGATGGTCGGCTCGGTGTCGTTGAGCACCGAGCGCACCCAATCGTCGAAGCTCGATAGGTTGAGCGCCCTCAGGGTGACCCCAATTGGGGTCAATGACTCGAGGATACCCCAATACTTCTCACTCGGCTGAGCGAGATAGAGGATGATGATCGAGCCCGGTGCAATCGCTTCACGGTAGCCGCTACTCATCGCAGCTGTGACTCATCTGGGCCTAGTTTCATGGCGGTCAGCTCGTCACTGTCTGGCTCTTATCGTCTGGCTCGTTATCGTCGGGCTGAGACAGCTCGAGCAACACCCCGCCGACACTTTTGGGATGGACAAATTGTACCCAGCAACCTTCGGCACCACGGGTTGGCGCATCCCGCAGCAGGCGCATATCCGCCTCACGCAGGCGGGCGTCATCGCCCTTGATATCGTCGGTGCGTAGACAAAGGTGGTGCATGCCGGGGCCACGGCGTTCGAGGAAACGGGCGATCGGCGAAGACTCGCTGGTCGGCTCGAGAAGCTCGATCGAGCTGCCGCCGCACCGGATGAAGGCAACCCGCACACCTTCTTGCGGCACGTCTTCGATCGCCTCAACCTCGAGCCCCAGGGCCTCGTAGGACTTACGGGCTTCGTCGATAGACTGCACAGCGATACCAATGTGGTCGATCCGTTCGATCATGCTGTGCCCCGCTCGATCATAGTTCGCAAACCCGCTACTTCAAGAGACTGCGGGCAATCACCATGCGCTGGATCTCACTGGTACCTTCGCCGATGGTGCAGATTTTGGCATCGCGGAAGTACTTCTCCGCTCGGTAGTCTTTGATCAGACCGTAGCCACCATGGATCTGAACCCCACGTTCGGCACAGAACACCGCGGTTTCGCCAGTGTGTAGCTTTGCCTCGGCAGCGAGTCGGGATACCGAGCCACCGCGATCCATCTCGACGGCGGCGGCCATCAACAAAGCCTCGGAAGCCGCAATGCGCGTCGCCATCTCGGCCAGGGCAAAAGCAATCGCCTGGAAGTCAGCAATCCGTTTGCCAAATTGCTGGCGCTCTTTGGAGTAGGCGAGAGCGGTGTCATAAGCCCCCATGGCGGTCCCGAGACCAAGGGCGGCAATCGAGATACGGCCACCGTCGAGGATTTGTAGGGCCTGGATGAACCCTTCTCCGGGCTGACCGAGCACGCGATCGTCGGAGACGAAACAATTCTCCATGATCACCTCGGCGGTGTCTGACGCACGGATACCGAGCTTGTTCTCCTTCTTACCAGCACGGAATCCGTCCATGCCGCGATCCAGCACGAAAGCCGAGATGTTGTGGTGACGGCGGCCGTCGGGATCGCTGACCGCAAACACCACGCAGGTATCACCCACCGAGCCGTGGGTGGTGAAGGTTTTGGCGCCGTTCAGAATCCAGCCACCGTCAACCTTCTCTGCCCAACTGCGCGTGCCAGCGGCGTCCGAGCCAGCGCCCGGTTCGGTAAGACTCCAAGCACCGATCTTTTCGCCACTCGCCAGCGGCGTCAGCCAACGCTGACGCTGCTCCTCGTTGCCAAATTTGTAGATGTGATTCGAGCACAACGAGTTGTGGGCAGCAACGCTGATGCCGACCGAGGGATCAATCTTCGACAACTCGGTAATCACCAGCGCATAGTCGACGTAGCCGAGACCGGCCCCGCCGTATTCTTCGGGAAAAATAATGCCGAGAAAGCCGAGCTCACCGGCTTTTTTCATCACCTCGTGGGGAAAACGCTGCGCTTCGTCGATCTCGTCGACTATCGGATCAACTTCGCCTTGGGCGAAGTCGCGGGCGGCGTCACGGATGGCGATCTGTTCAGAGGTCAGGGAGAAATCCACGGACAGTCTCCTGCAAAGGGATCTGATTTGTTGTTTGGATCCGGGCGGCTCTCGAGACAGTGACATCTCTGCCGTCAACCCGGCCCTCCATGGTATCGCGGAGCCACGAAGCCGCGCCAGCCTCTCGTCAAACCACACTTCTGAACCCTGATTTGCCAATCTTATGGCTATATAGCCATTGTTTTGCCGGACTCGCCCGACATCAGGCCGAGTCGCATGTTAAAGTTCGGCGGTGACAATCGATCGCGTGATCTTGCTCATTCTAGATTCGGTCGGGGCCGGTGCTGGGCCGGACGCCGCCGACTACGGCGACGAAGGTGCCGATACCCTCGGCAACATCGCCCGACATGTGAGCGGTTTGCGAGTACCCAATCTGCAACGCCTTGGTCTCGGCAATATCCTGTCGATCGAAGGCGTTGGCAAAATGGCAGCTTCGCAAGGCGCTTTCGGCAAAATGGCCCACAGCACCACTGGCAAAGACAGTGCCTGTGGCCATTGGGAGCTCGCTGGCCTCGAATTGCGCTCGCCTCTAGCAACGTTCCCGGATGGCCTACCCGACGACGTGATCAACCATTTGGAGCGTCGGACCGGACGTCGGATCCTCGGCAACGTCGCCACTTCAGCCGAGGCTGCTCTGCAAGCTTTTGGCGACCAACACCTAGCTGGTGGACAGTGGATCCTCACCACCTCGAGCAACTCGGTTGTCCACCTCTCCGCCCATGAAGAGGCGGTATCCCAGGATGAACTCTACGAGGCTTGCCAAACTGCTCGCGATCTTTTGGATCCTCACCGGATCGGACGAGTCATCGCCAGGCCTTTTGTCGGTCCGCGCGACGGCCGATTCGAGCATACCCGCCATCGTCGCGACTTCACGCTCATGCCACCGCGACCGACAGTCCTCGACCATTGCCATAACGGAGGTGTGTCGGTGGTTGGTATCGGGCGCATCGACGATCTCTTCTGTGGCCGAGGGCTCGAAGAGAGCATGCCGACCCAGGGCAATACGGACGGTATGATCAAAACTGTCGAAACCATGACTCGGCTCGAGCGCGGTTTGGTGATCACCAACCTGGCCGACTTCGATACCCGTTACGGCCACCCGCGGGACCCTGACGGCTACGCTCACTGTCTCGAGGAATTCGACGTCCAACTGGCGATGTTGCTATCGCGCTCCCGCGATACCGATCTGATGCTGTTAACCGCCGACCACGGCAACGATCCGACCCGCGATGGTTCGGACCACAGCCGCGAGTACGTCCCCCTCTTGGCGGCGGGCCCAAGCACCGCTGCCGGGGTGGATCTCGGCATCCGTTCGTCGCTCGCCGACGTCGGCGCAACCATTGCCGACGTGTTCGGCGTCGAGCCGCCGGAAGCTGGCGAGAGTTTTCTCAGCGAAATCTCCTGACGGTATAGTCTCGCAGTCGGACTCTTTGCAAAAGAGCCGCGCGGACCAATCCTCTCGGCTTCGGTCCTCGGATCTAACCACTGCTGTTTCTAGGATTTGATTTCACGGACTTGTTTCTGCGGAGCTCCCCCTGATATTGCTTCCCACGACAGTGCTCTCCCTGAAGATGCTTGAAAACTGATGGCGTACCTCATCCCAGAGCTTATTCGCAAGAAACGCGACGGCGAGTCTCTCGACGACGACGAGATTCGTGACTTCATCAGCGGCGTCACCGCGGGTACGGTGGCGGACTACCAGATCGCTGCCATGCTGATGGCGGTCTACCTGCAAGGCCTCGACCACCGTGAGCTCGCCACCTGGGCTGACGCCATGCTGCATTCTGGTGATGTACTGGATTTGTCCTCGATCGACCGGGTCAAAGTCGACAAACATTCCACCGGCGGGGTCGGCGACAAACTTTCGTTACCCCTGGCACCCGCAGTCGCCGCCTGCGGTCTCGCTGTACCGATGGTATCGGGTCGTGGCCTCGGCCACACCGGCGGCACGCTCGACAAACACGAGGCGATTCCGGGTTTCCAGGTCGAGATCGAAACCGAGCGGTTTGTGCGTATCGTCGATCAGGTCGGCGCCAGCATCATCGGCCAAACCGCACGCATCGCGCCCGCAGACAGGGTGCTCTACGGAATGCGCGACGTCACCGCCACCGTCGAGTCGATTCCCTTGATCGCGTCGTCGATCATGTCCAAGAAGCTTGCTGAAGGGATCGATGGCCTGGTGCTCGACGTCAAACTGGGTAGCGGCGCGTTCATGAAGACACACGAACGCGCCGTTGAGCTGGCGACCGCCCTGAAGGCGATTGGGGAAGCGGCGGGCAAACGCGTCACCGCGGTGATCTCGGCGATGGACGAGCCGATCGGCACCCGGGTTGGTAACGCTCTCGAGGTTGAGGAAGCGATTGCGGTCCTGCGTGGCGAGGGACCGGCAGACACGCGCCAGCTCACCACTCAGCTCGGCGCCGAGATGTTACTCTGTGGTGATGCTTGCACCTCGCCTGAGGACGGTATCGCACGTATCGCCGCGGTTCTCGACGACGGCTCCGCTCTCGACATCTTCCGACGAATGGTCGAGGCCCAGGACGGTGATCCACGGGTCGTCGACGATCCACGAGCCGTGCTGCCAAGGGGCCGCGGGCGCAGTTCAGTGAAGGCACCAGCCAGCGGCACCGTGCAGTCGATTGCGGCCGATGAGATCGGCAATGCTGCCCTGTTGTTGGGTGCCGGACGACGGCGCAAGGAGGATCGAGTAGATCCCGGCGTCGGCATCGTGATCCATAAACAACGGGGCGACGCAGTCGAGGCTGGCGAGCCTCTTGTCGACCTCATTCACAACGACCATGGGGTCGACGAGGCCCGTGAGCGCATCTTGGCGGCCTATGACGTTGACCTTCAACCGATCAACACCTCGACGCAAGCCGCGTCGCGAGTGCTAGAGGTCCTACGATGACTCAGCGCGATACGAATCAACCGGCTCCCGAGAACCTGGTCGAGCGGCTCGACGAAACTGTCGCCGCCATCCGCCGACGGGTCGGAGACCGTGCTCCACGGGTCGGCCTGGTGCTGGGCAGCGGTCTCGGGCCGTTCGCCGACCAGCTCGACGACCGGATCGCGATCGACTATGGCGAGATCCCACACTTTCCAGTGTCCAAAATCGTCGGCCATGCCGGGAAATTGGTCTTCGGCCAAGCCGGTGGCGTTGACTGTGTGGCGATGCAGGGACGTGTCCACTATTACGAAGGCCACGATCTCGCCACCGTCACTTTCCCGACCCGCACTCTGGTCCGCCTCGGGGCCGACATTTTGATCATCACCAACGCCGCGGGTGGAATCTCGAACCAGCTCGAAGTTGGTAAGCTGATGTTGATTCGCGACCACCTGAATCTGGTTGGTGCCAATCCGCTGCGTGGCTTCAACGACGAACGCCTTGGACCACGGTTCCCAGACATGACGGAAGCTTATGCTTCGGAGTTGCGCGATGTCGCCCGCAGCGCCGCTGAGCCGTTGGCGATCGACCTCGCCGAAGGTGTCTACGTTGGCCTGGCCGGCCCAACCTATGAGACGCCGGCAGAGATCGAGATGTTACGCCGATTGGGGGGAGACGCGGTCGGTATGTCGACCGTGCCGGAGGTGATTGTCGCCAATCACATGAAAGCTCGCGTGCTGGGTATTTCTTGCATCACCAACATGGCAGCGGGCACCGAACCCGAACTGTCTCATGACGACGTCACCGAAACAGCAAAGCTGGTGAAATCCACCTTCATCGCGCTGCTCACAGGGATATTGCAAAGACTCGCCAAATAGCCATAAAGCGACAAGTCTTTGACTGATTGACCACGGGCCGAGACTACTGCGATAGGAGGTCTACGCAGCTAGAGACGGCTCTGTTCTTCAGTGTTCCGGGATCTGGCCGGTGTTCTTTACACTGCGCCTGATAGCCTCTTGATATCGACCAGCAATTCTGATCAGAAGGCTCAAGTTTTGGTGAGGGTCGAGATCCTCAGCGAACCCGCACTGCCGGCCTCGAACTCGCCCATCGCGAGTTCGCCGACTTAGCGCTCTGCTGACATCTCGAAGGCGGGATGAGCCAATCCATCCACATCATGAAAAGGCAACCGAGGAAGACAACGATGAGACGCAGCATCCACCGTTCGTTCGTCGTGCTGGCTGTGGCCGCACTGTTTCTGGGATCGAGCCCGCTCGCGGCTTCCGATCTCATTATTACCGGGGCGATTGACGGCCCATTGACCGGCGGCATTCCCAAAGCCGTCGAGCTCTACGCCGTCAACAGCATCCCCGACCTTTCGATTTACGGCTTCGGCTCCGCCAACAACGGCGGCGGCACCGATGGCGAAGAATTCACCTTCCCAGCCGTACCCGTGGCCGCCGGGACGTTCATGTACCTGGCTTCCGAATCCACCGCCTTCACCACCTTCTTCGGCTTCGCTCCCGATTTCACCGACGGCGCCGCCAACATCAACGGTGACGACGCCCTCGAGCTCTTCCAGAGCGGCGTGGTGGTCGATGTTTTTGGCGACATCAATGTCGACGGTTCCGGCCAGCCTTGGGAGCACACCGACGGTTGGGCCTACCGCGTCGACCTCAGCGGCCCGGACGGCACCACCTTTGTGCTCGCCAACTGGACCTTCAGTGGCATCAACGCCCTTGACGGTGAAACCTCCAACGGTACTGCGGTGACGCCTTTCCCGATCGGCACCTACACCTCCGGATCGGCCCCGGCAGCACTCTTGATCTCCGGCGTAATCGACGGTCCGCTTACCGGTGGTGTGCCCAAGGCGATCGAGTTCTACGCCTTTGACGACATCGCTGACCTCTCGGTTTACGGCTTTGGCTCCGCCAACAACGGCGGTGGCACCGATGGTGAAGAGTTCATCTTCCCGGCGGTAGCAGTGACCGCTGGCAGCTTCATCTACCTGGCATCGGAAGCGACCGAGTTCACCAACTTCTTCGGCTTCGCCCCCGACTTCACCGACAGCTCGGCCAACAACAACGGCGACGACGCCCTCGAGCTGTTCTTCAATGGTGCGGTGATCGACACCTTCGGCGACATCAATGTCGACGGTAGCGGTCAACCCTGGGAGTACATGGACGGCTGGGCCTACCGCGTCGATGGTACCGGCCCGGATGGCGCCGCGTTTGCGCTCGCCAACTGGACCTTCAGTGGCCCGAACGCCCTTGACGGTGAAACCACCAACGGCACCGCCGCGGTACCGTTCCCGATCGGCTCGTACTTATTTGTTCCCCTCGCCCCGCCAGCGCTGGTGATGACCGGTGTCATCGACGGTCCGCTGACCGGTGGCGTGCCCAAGGCGGTCGAGTTCTACACCACTGACGACATCGCCGACCTCAGCCTCTACGGCTTCGGCTCGGCCAACAACGGCGGCGGCACTGATGGAGAGGAGTTCACCTTCCCAGCCGTCTCGGTTACGGCCGGCTCGTACCTGTACCTGGCGTCGGAAGTCCCGAACTTCACCACCTTCTTCGGCTTCGCCCCGGACTTCACTTCTGGCGCTGCCAACAATAACGGTGATGATGCCCTCGAGCTGTTCTACAACGGCGGCGTGATCGACACCTTCGGCGATATCAATGTCGACGGTAGCGGCCAACCCTGGGAATACATGGATGGCTGGGCCTACCGCGTTGACACCACCGGCCCGGACGGCGCCACCTTCGTGCTCGCCAACTGGACCTTCAGTGGCATCAACGCGCTCGACGGTGAAGCCACCAACGCCACCGCCGCCACCCCGTGGCCGATCGGCACCTACTCGGTGAACGAGCCGGCCTCGTTGGTGATCACCGGCGTCGTCGACGGTCCCCTCACCGGCGGTGTGCCGAAGGCGATCGAGTTCTTCGCCTTTGGTGACATCTCCGACCTCTCCGCCTACGGTTTTGGCTCCGCCAACAACGGCGGCGGCACCGACGGCGAGGAGTTCACCTTCCCGGCGATGTCCGTCACCGCCGGCACCTACCTCTACGCCGCCTCGGAGGCGACGGGCTTCACCGATTTCTTCGGTTTCGCCCCGGACTTCACGTCTGGCGCTGCCAACATCAACGGTGACGACGCCATCGAGTTGTTCTTTGGTGGAGCGGTAATCGATGTCTTCGGCGACATCAACGTCGATGGCACCGGCCAACCTTGGGAACACACAGACGGCTGGGCCTACCGGGTGAACAGCACCGGCCCAGACGGCTCGACGTTCATCCTCGCCAACTGGACCTTCAGTGGCATCAATGCTCTCGACGGCGAGACCACCAACGCCACCGCTGCCACCCCGTGGCCGATCGGTAGCTTCCTCGGTGGTGGTGAGAACCCGCCGCAGGTGCAGACCACAACACCGTCCAACGGTGGCTCCGTCGGCACCCTCGACGCCAACCTGACCATCAACTTCAGTGAGGACGTCAACGTAGCGGGTGCTTGGTTCGACATCAGCTGCACCGGCAGCGGCGCCCACACCGCAACCGTGTCTGGCGGACCGCAGACCTTCACTCTCGATCCGGACGTCGATTTCGACGGCGGCGAGACCTGCACCGTCACCATCTTCGCGGCGCAAGTGACCGACGTTGACCTCGATGATCCACCGGACAACATGTCGGCGGACTTCGTGTTCAGCTTCGCCACCCCGATCGAGGCCGAGATCTTCGAGATCCAGGGTTCGGGCGCGGCGTCCCCGTTTGTCGGCCTGTCGGTCACTACTCGTGACAACGTCGTCACCGGTGTGCGGGCCAACGGTTTCTTCATCCAGACCCCGGATGCCCGGGCGGATGGCGACACCACCACCTCCGACGGTCTCTTTGTCTTCACCGGCGGGGCACCGGCGGTGAGCATCCAAGACCTGGTGGACGTCAGCGGCACCTTGGTCGAGTTCTTCGACTTCACCGAGTTCGACGACAACGGCCTGGCGGTGACCGTCACCTCCTCGGGCAATCCGTTGCCGACTCCGGTGTTGCTCGATGCATTCAATCCGGATCCCGGCCCGTTCTCGCCAGCCGACCTGGAACGTTTCGAGGGTATGGTGGTACGGCTGGCCAATGGCCTGACCACTGCACCAACAGACCGCTTCGGCGACACCGCCGTGGTGGTGGGTCCGGGTCGTTCGTTCCGTGAGCCGGGGATCGAGTTCCCGGGCTTGGTCGGACTCCCGGAATGGGATGCCAACCAGGAAGTGTTCGAGATCGATCCTGACGGCATCGCCGGCATGCCCGACATCGAGCTGTTCGCCGAGACCCCGATCGTCGAGGCGCAGGGACCGCTCGCATTCAGCTTCGGCGACTACCAGATCCTGCCGACCCAACCGTTGGTGTTCGGTCCGGATCCAGCGCTGCCACGGCCAGTTCGGGCCAAGGCGGCGGGTGAATTCACCATCGCCAGTCAGAACATGCTGCGATTGTTCGACGACGTCGACGATCCGGGCGGTGATCCAGTGCTCGGTACGGTGGAGTTCCAAGACACCATCGCGATGTACTCGGAGCACATCCGGCTCAACCTCGGCACGCCAGACATCGTCGCGTTCCAGGAAGTCGAGAACCTCAACGTGCTGCAAAACCTGGCGACACAAATCGCGACCGACGGCGGTCCGACCTACAGCGCCCACTTGATCGAGGGTAATGATGTCGGCGGTATCGACGTTGGTTATTTGACCAACGACGGCACCATCGTCGTCAACTCGGTTGCGCAGTTCGGCGAAACCTTGACGTTGTCGTTCGACGGTAGCTTGCTTCACGATCGTCCGCCGCTGGTGCTCGATGCCACCTTCGTCGGCGGCGGTGCCTCGTTCCCGATCACGGTGATCGACGTCCACCAGCGCTCGCTGGGCGGCATTGATGATCCGTCGGATGGTACGCGGGTGAAGATCAAGCGCCTCGAGCAGGCCGAGACCGTTGCCCAGTTCATCCAGGATCTCCAGACCCTGGATCCCAACATCAACTTGGTGGTCACCGGTGACTTCAACGCCTTCCAGTTCACCGACGGTTTTGTCGATGTGCTGGGGTCGTTCACCGGCAACCCGGACCCGGCTGGCGCCGAGTTCTCGAGTACCGACCTCGTCAACCCGGATCTCACCAACCAGGTCCTGAGCTTGCCGGCAGATGAGCAGTACTCGTTCGTCTTCGGCGGCAACGCCCAGGTGCTCGACCATGCGTTGACCTCTGAGTCGTTGACTCCGTTGGTCACCGAAATGGCCTACGCTCGCGGCAACGCAGATTCGCCGGACAGCTTGTTCGACGATCTCACCACCACGTTGCGGGCTTCCGACCACGACGGTTTGGTGCTCTACATCCTGGCCGATTCCGATGGAGACGGTGTGGCGGATGCCGCGGATGTCTGCCCAGGAACGGCGATCCCAGAGGCCGTGCCAACACGGCATCTCGGATTCTTCCGCTACGCCCTGGTCGACGGTGACACCACTTTCGACAGCCGGGCACCGTGGTGGTGGCCGCACCAATTGCCGACATTCACTACTGAGGACACCGCGGGTTGCAGCTGCGAGCAGATCATCGACGAGCTGCATCTCGGCAACGGTCAGCGGAAGTTCGGCTGCGGCCTGCCCGTGATGTTGTTCTGGACCTGGGTAGTCGATGACCTCTAGGGTCTGACCCGAAATCCGGGCGGTAGCCGCCCGGATGGATACCTGTACGCAAGGCGCCCGCAAGTCGGGCGCCTTTTGTGTTTGTGTTCTAATCGAGGGATCACTGAGATGTCCACATCGAGCAAGTTGACACCCAGCCGTGATGTCCCCCTCCTCGAGATCCGCGGCCTCAGTGTCGAATACCGTCCGCCCGGTCAGGAACCGGTTTTTGCCCTCGACACCGTTGACCTCGAGTTGGCAGCTGGCGAGTCTGTGGGCATCCTCGGCGAATCGGGTTGCGGCAAAACCACCCTTGCGTTGACGATTCCTGGCTTGTTGCCATCAACCGGTCGACTCACCGGTGGCTCCATCCACTTTCGAGGCCAACCACTCGATCGCCTTGACGACAGAAACCTCGCAGCCATCCGTGGCGATCGCATTACACTCATTCACCAAGATCCGGCGCTGGCGCTCCATCCTTTGCAACGGGTCGGCAACCAAATTGCCGAGGTGCTCCGTGCGCACCGGCCGTGGACCGGCAAACAACGCCGCGT
>JAJCXO010000137.1 GCA_029263395.1 Acidobacteriota bacterium
CCGCCAGGAGGAGGTACGGCTTCATGACCCGAACGACCCTCGCACTTGCCGCCGCCCTACTTGTGGTTGGCTGTGTCGGCCGGCCAGAGCCCAGCACGAGTGTCGCTCAGCTGAGCCGGGCCGGCATTACGTGCAACAACCACAGTATCTGGATTCCCGGGCTGCGTGATCAGGCCAAGGACGCAGCCCGGGAGATCGTCGAACACGCTCGAGCGTCGGGCATCGAGGTTACTGCCGCACAAGAGGAAGAACTTTTCGACGAGGCACGAGACGTTGTCATGTGGCGCATGGTACGCACCCAACTGATCGGCGCCAACTACAACAACTTGGGCGTCGTACCGTTGACCGGGATCCGCAGTGCGGACGGCAAGCCGGTGGTGCTTTACCGCACGGGTTTGACCCCGGATCCCCTAGCCGAGGACTCCTGCGTCCGCAGCTTGATCGAGTCAGGGGGTGTGCGCCACATCGTTAACCTTTATCACGGCGAGATCCCCTCCCAAGATCTGATCGCGGCGGAGGCGAAGGCGATTACCACCGCTGGTGGGACCTATTTTGATGTCGGTATCGCCGGCCCACAGTACAGTGAATGGCGGGACCGCTTGCGCAAGACACCTGAGGCCAAAGGCGAGGTCGAGCCGATCGTTGCCGAACTGATCAACGACCAAATTTTGCGCCCAAGCGGCAAACTACCCCAGGGCAATCTCCACGTCCACTGCGGTGGTGGCATGCACCGCACCGGCATGGTGGTCGGCATTCTGCAGCGATGTCTCAATGGCGTTTCGCCGCAAGACCTTGTTGACGAATACCGTCGACATGTCGCCTGGACGAGCGACGACCAACCGGGCGGCTACGAACAGGGCAATATCGATTTCATTCTCGACTTCGATTGTGACCTGCTGACGTTCTGAGTGTATTGATCGGCTCGAGCTCGGCCCCCGCCAGACACATCCACGGGTTGTCCTGTGTTGTTCAGTGCCCTTCGGCGGCACTCGCCAGAAACCCACGGGGGGCGGCACCATCGGAAGCCGGGAGGTCGACACCGAGCAACTCGGCGATGAACGGCGCCACGTCAACGAGTCGAAGCTGGGCGGCTGTGCCGCCAGATCGGACGCCAGCACCGGCCGCCACAAAACCGGTCTGAATATGGGGGAAACTTGGAATCCATCCATGGGTAGCGCCGGTTGCTGCCCGCAGCGCTTCGCCGGTTGCTCCACTACTCATGTTGACGCCAGGTTTCGGATCGAGCGCCAAGACAGCTTCTGGAGCAGCCCCAAGGTTATCGAGCTCCGGGCGCTCGACGATGCGGAAAAGATCACGCAATCCGCGAGGCTGAGAATCCAAGATCTCTCGTACCTTCACGACTGCCGCACGGTCCGCTGGATCGGACAGATGCAGGAACGCTGACGCGCCGGTGACGTGGAATGTTGCACGCCAGTCGCCTCGGTCCTTGGCTGTCGACCGTAGTCCAGCCTCGGCCAACCAGACATTGGGAGCCAGCTCGCTATGGAGATCGACATGTCCGTGATCGCCCGTCACCACGAAGGCGGTGTGCTGCGCGATACCAGCTTGTTGTGCCGCTTCGTATATCTGCGACACTGCCCGGTCGGCGGCGGCAACCGCCCGCACCACCCGCCGTGAAGTCCGACCGTCCTCATGCTGGAAATGATCCGTACCAATCAAGTGAACCAGTAGCAACGTCGGTTTGTAGGTCTCGAGTAGATAAGCCGCCATATCGCCAGCCCGGTCGTCGCGCGTCAGGTAGTCGATCGTAAAGTTCTCCTTACGGAGCCGGCCGGTGGCCTCGCGCTCGAGCTCTGCCAGCAGCCCTGGCGGCTTGCAGTGCGCCCGGGTATGCTCGATAAACGTGATCGTCGAGTCGAGAGACCAAATCTCCGGCAACAGGAAGTCGATCTCGGCGCCGACGCTGACTGGCCAACCAATTGCGGCGCTGGTGCCACCCATCGCTCGCACCGCCTGCCATAGGGTCGGAACCTGGATCGCCTCCGCCTCCCAATACCAACGCCCCGTCTCCCCTTCAGGCTCGAACGGCGTGTTGTAAAAGATCCCGTGACGAGCCGGCAATACACCGGTCACCATCGTGGTGTGGGATGGATAGGTCACCGACGGATACACACCGCGCACCGTTTCTGCATGCGAGCCATCCTCCACCAGCTGCCGCAGCATCGGCGCCGGCCACGCGGGATCGAGATAGAACTCAGGCCGCAAACCGTCGATCGAGATCAATACCACGTGGTCTGCCGACCGCTCAGCCTGTAGCGAGGCCGTAGAGGCGATGAGTGCACAGATAGCTAACCATCGAAACCACCGTCGAGATCGGGTCATTGGGTCTCCTATCGGAATCAGCGCTAGTTGGCTTTGCAGAGCAGCACCTGCAGGACCTAGGTCGTCATCGACTTGAGCTGGCGGTTGGCGACCGCCAGCATCGACAGGTTGGGGTTGGCGACGCTCTGTAGCTCAGCGAGTAAGTGTTCTGTTTGGGAGACGAGGGAACGACGGCTTTCGGCCCAAAGATCGATGGCGGAGGCGTGAGCATCGTCACCGGTGGACTCGAGGATATGCCGCGTGAGGTCGCTCTGATGGCCGTAGAGGTCGTCGACGATGGCGGTGATGGCAAGCTTGTCCCAGGCCGACTCGCTCGGCAGGTGCAAGGCGGCGCGGCGCAGCCAGTCGAATCCGAGGCGAGCACCCACTGCAAAGTAGACAGCCCCCACTTCGGGTACTCCCTGGGCCGTATCGTGCGCGATGCGGGCAATATCGCAACCCGGAGCCAACAAGGGCAAGCGGGCGATCCGCGTGGCGAGTTCTTCCGGCGCTCCCTCTTCTAGAACACTCGCGGCACGCTCGGCTACGAGCTTGTTGTCGGCATCCGAAAGCAGGCTCTCGAGGCTTTCGCCAACCAGCCGAATCGGATCAGCGTAACGCTCGATCTGGCGACGAATGTCCAACGGCTTGGCTTCCTCGCGCAGGAACCAAACGGCAACACGCTCGATCAGACGGCCACACTCGGCAAGCATCGTAGCCTGGACCGACGCTGGCATCTGGTTATCGAGTCCCTCGATACGCTGCCAGAGAGCGGGCATTCCGAAAATCTCTCGACTGATGATGTAGGCCCGGGCAATGTCTGCCGCCACCATGCCGGTTCGCTCACGAACCTCATGCAGAAACGCGATGCCAACGCGATTGACGATGCTGTTGGTGACGACCGTGGCAATGATCTCACGGCGCAGTCGATGGCCGAGAATCGGTTCGGAAAATCGGTCCTGTAAGGGCTGCGGGAAGTAGCGCCGGAGTTCCGCTTCCATGTACTCGTCTTCCGGCAAGTCGGAGGCCAACAACTCATCGTAAAGCTCCATCTTGGCGTAGGACAACAAAACCGAAATTTCGGGGCGAGTGAAACCGACGCCGTGTTGCACACGTTCGGCGAGGGTTTCGTCGTCGGGCAGGAATTCGATTTTCCGATCCAGTCGACCCGAACGTTCGAGACGCCGGATGAAACGGCCGGTGCGATCGAGTAACCGTGGTCCGAGACGATGGGTGACGGTGATCGCCTGGGTCTGGAGATAGTTGTCGCGCAGCACCAAGTCGCCGACCTCGTCGGTCATTTCGCGCAGCAGATCGTCGCGCTGTTTGCGCGTCAAGTCTCCCGCCGCTTCGACCTCGCCGAGTAGCACCTTGATATTGACCTCGTGATCGGAGCAGTCCACCCCCGCCGAGTTGTCGATCGAATCGGTGTTGAGACGACCGCCGAGGTGACCATATTCGATCCGGGCACGCTGGGTGACCCCTAGGTTGGCGCCTTCGCCGATGACCTTGGCCCGCACATCGCGAGCATCAACTCGCAACGGATCGTTGGCCCGGTCTCCGGCCATATCGTCTGTTTCGTCGCGGGCCTTGAGGTAAGTGCCGATACCGCCGAACCACAGGAGCTCGATGTCAGCGATGAGCAGCTTGCGAATCAGGGTGTTGGGAGTGATGCGCTCGTCTTCGATATCAAATAACTCGCGGATCTCCGGCGTCACCACGATCGATTTGGCAGAACGGTCAAAGACACCGCCACCAGCCGAGATGAGGTTGGAGTCGTAGTCGGCCCAACTCGAGCGCGGCAGTTGGAACAGTCGCAAACGTTCGCGCCAAGCAGCTTCGGGATCAGGATTCGGATCAATGAAGATGTGGAGATGGTTGAAGGCACCGAGCAGACGGATATGGCGCGACAACAGCATGCCGTTGCCAAACACGTCACCCGACATATCGCCGACGCCAACGACGCTGAAATCTTCGTTTTGGATATCTTTTCCAAGCTCCCGGAAGTGGCGTTTGACCGATTCCCAGGCGCCGCGGGCGGTGATCCCCATCTTCTTGTGATCGTAGCCAGCGGAACCGCCGGAGGCGAAGGCATCGCCGAGCCAGAAGCCCCGTTCCTCAGAAATGCCATTGGCGATGTCGGAAAAGGTTGCGGTCCCCTTGTCGGCCGCGACCACCAGATAAGGGTCATCGCCGTCGAGACGCCGGACCTCGCGGGGCGGTATGATCTCACCGCCGACCAGGTTATCGGTGAGGTCGAGGATGCCGCGCATCATGGTCTGGTAGCAGGCAATGACCTCCTGCATGACCTCTTCGCGGCCACCTTGTGGCATCTGCTTCACAACAAAGCCACCCTTGGAACCCACCGGCACGATCACCGCATTTTTCACCATCTGAGCCTTCATCAACCCC
>JAJCXO010000138.1 GCA_029263395.1 Acidobacteriota bacterium
CCCCCTTCAGGGAGCCTCATCCCGAACAACCAAGTTGATAACCTGTTTTCAGTTTATTTGGCCGATCCGCCTAAACGGCAAGGTCTAAAAAATTATCACTTGTTGTATTCGGGGTTCGAGCTTGCCTTGCGCTCTCAGGATCAGGACCAAGTTCTCGCGAGACTGACTTCCGAGTTAGACCAATTTGTCGCTTGCCACGCGGCCAACCGAGTCTTTGTGCATGCCGGTGCCGTCGCTTGGAAAGGTAATGCGATCCTGATGCCCGGGCGCAGTCGGTATGGAAAAACCACACTGGTCTCGGCACTATTGGATGCCGGCGCCAGCCTGCTTTCAGACGAGTATGCAGTACTAGACCGACACGGCCGAGTGCATCCGTATCCCAGGCTGTTAGGGGTGCGGTCGGAGCCAGGATCAGCTTCGCCTGGAAGTCACTTGGCCATCCGCCCGCGGCGAATTGCGCAGCACCCCCTGCCAGTGTCCATGGTCGTCGTAACCCGCTACCGCTGCGGAGCGCTCTGGAAACCGAAGTCGATGGCCAATGGGCGAGCGGTTCTCGAAACCTTGGCTCACACGATTCCAACACGGGAACGTCCAGAGGCTGCTTTACAGGCGTTGTCGGCGGGACTGAAGGGCGCACTTGCCCTGCGCGGCACCCGCGGTGAAGCCGCGGACACTGCTAGATCCCTTCTGGACACCCTCGACCAACTGCCATCTAAGAGCGAGAGATCATAAAGATGTTGCCGAAAGCACGAAACGGCTCTCAGATTCTCACCAGAGAGCTCGACGGCGAGTTCATCGTCTACGACAAACGTCGTCATCGTGCTCATTGTCTGAACCCAACAGTCGCTGCTCTCTGGCAACTCTGTGATGGGCAGACCTCGATCTCGGACCTGACCGCCGCTCAAAGCCGGTCCTTCGGCCTGGCGGAGGAGGAAAGAGTGACCCACCTCGGTCTTCGGCAGTTGGCCAGGGCTCGCCTGCTGGAAGAGCACCGAATGTATCTAGAGATCTCGAACGGACTGACCCGCCGAGCAATCGGAAGACACCTGTCGTTGGCCGGCGCCACCGCAGCCCTATTGCCCTTGGTGACCACCATCATCGCCCCGACTTCTGCCATGGCTCAGAGCTGTCTCGCCAACGGCATCCCGTGCGCCACCAGCGCTCAATGTTGCAGCGGCTGCTGCAACTCCGGAAGCGGCAAATGCGTCGGCATGGGTAACTGCCTGCCCTGAAGTATGCCTGATGGCAATCCTACTCGCCTTTCAACTCGGTTGAAAGATTTCGCTGCCGAGCAATGTCCTGTTGGCCCGATAGAATCGGAAGAGTGAATCAGCAGCGAACGTGACGGGTTGAACCAGCGAGGATCGACATGGGTTACCAAGATGTTTACAGCAATTGGCAGGACGACCCCGAACGCTTCTGGATGCGCGCCGCCGAGACCATCGACTGGACGAAGCCGCCGACGCGAGCGCTCGACGACTCTGCCGCGCCGTTTTACCGCTGGTTCGCGGATGGCGCGGCGAACACTTGCTGGAATGCCGTCGACCGACACGTCGAGGGCGGCCGCGGCGAGCAGGCGGCAATCCTCTATGACAGTCCCGTCACCAAGACGCAACGCACCATCACCTACCGCGAGTTGCAGATTCAAGTGGCACGTCTGGCCGGCGCTCTGGCGAGCCGCGGAATTGTCAAAGGCGACCGTCTCATCCTCTACATGCCGATGGTGCCCGAGGCGTTGGTGGCCATGCTGGCCTGCGCCCGACTCGGTGCCATCCACTCCGTGGTTTTCGGCGGTTTTGCCGCCAATGAGCTGGCGGTCCGTATCGATGACGCCAAACCAAAGGCAATTCTGTCGGCCTCCTGTGGCATCGAACCGGGGCGGATCGTGGCCTACAAACCCTTGCTCGACGAAGCGATCGCGCTCGCCTCCCACCCACCTGAGTTCTGCGTCATCCTCCAGCGCCCCGAGCAGGCCGCGGATCTCGTCACCGGGCGCGACGAAGACTGGCAAGTCTTCCAGCACCAGACCCCGCCGGCGGTCTGTGTACCGGTTGGCGGCAACGATCCGCTCTACATCCTCTACACCTCCGGCACAACTGGCCAACCCAAGGGAGTCGTGCGGCCGAGTGGGGGCCACATGGTTGCGCTGTCCTGGAGCATGCGGCACCTTTATGGCGTCGAGCCGGGCGACGTCTATTGGGCAGCCTCCGATGTCGGTTGGGTGGTTGGTCACTCCTACATTTGCTATGGGCCGCTACTCGCCGGCTGCACCACTGTGTTGTATGAGGGTAAACCAGTCGGCACGCCGGATGCTGGCGCCTTCTGGCGGGTGATCTCTGAACATCGAGTCAAGACGCTGTTCACCGCACCCACCGCATTTCGCGCCATCAAGCGCCAAGATCCGAACGGTGATCACGTCGGTCGCTACGATCTCTCCAGTCTCGAGTCGCTCTTCTTGGCTGGCGAACGAGCAGATCCGGACACCCTTGTCTGGGCCGAGCAAAAACTGGGTGTGCCGGTCATCGACCATTGGTGGCAGACCGAAACCGGCTGGGCAATCGCCGGCAATCCAGTCGGCGTCGAGTTGTTGCCCGTCAAGCACGGCTCGGCGGGCGTCCCAATGCCGGGTTACCACGTTCAAGTGCTCGACGAAGGCGGAGTCCCTTTGCCAGCCGGCACTTTGGGTGCGATCGCCATCGAGCTGCCGCTGCCACCCGGCACCCTCACAACCCTGTGGCGCGCCGACCAACGGTTCGAGGACGGCTACCTCACCACCTTTAAGGGCTACTACGAAACCGGGGATGCCGGCATCATCGACGACGACGGCTACCTCTCGATTATGGCCCGCACCGACGACGTCATCAACGTCGCCGGCCACCGGCTGTCTACCGGCGCCATGGAAGAAGTTCTAGCGGCTCACCCCGATGTCGCCGAATGTGCCGTGATCGGCGTCCGCGACGCTCTCAAGGGGCAGTTGCCCCTGGGCCTTCTATGCCTCAATGCCGGTTGTGACCGACCCCATGCCGACATCGTGGTCGAAGCCATCCAGCTAGTACGTCTCAACATAGGTCCAGTCGCGGCGTTCAAACTCGCCGTTGTCGTCGATCGCCTGCCCAAAACCCGCTCGGGCAAGATTCTCCGCGGCACCATGGCCAAGATCGCTGACAGCGAGCCTTACAAGCTGCCCGCAACCATCGACGACCCGACGATCCTCGACGAGATTGCTGCTGCGTTGAAGACCACCGGTTTATCCGGTTAGGGACCATGACTCGCTGGATGCCAGACTTCTCACACCGTAGCAACAAGCGCGAGATCATGGACGATCTCGACGTCGATGAAACGGAACTGCTCAGTACGCTCGATGAGCTATCGTTCATCAATCGCACGCTAGGAGGCTACGGCCCCAGCCTCCAGGGGGTCCGCTCACTGCTGCCGCCTTCCGCGTCGCGATTCAGCTTACTAGACGTGGGCACCGGCGGCGGTGACGGCGTGCGACGGCTGCACCGCTGGGCTGCTGCCCGGGGGATAGCGGCACAGATTAGGGGAATCGATCTGTCCCTACCGAGCATCGAACGCGCCCGACGACATTGCAAGGGCTTGCTCGGGATCGAGTTTCAAGTGCAGGATCTGATGGACCTCCCAGAGCGGGAGACGTTCGATATCGTCCACTGTGCCTTAGTCCTCCATCATTTCGACGACGATGCAGCGGCTGCCGTGCTTACGAAGATGTTCGCGCTGAGTCGTTGGGGAGTTGTGATCAACGATCTCCATCGCCACCCGGTGGCGTACTCCGCGATCCGCCTGTTGACTCAGCTTTTTTCGAAAAACCGTATGATCCGCAACGATGGCCCGCTTTCGGTACGGCGGGCGTTTCAGCGCGACGAACTGAAGAGGCTGGCGCGGATGGCTGGCTTACCGACACCCACCATCTCATGGCATTGGGGGTTCCGTTGGCTGGTGAGTTTCAGCAAAGGGGCTGATCGCTACCACCCCAACTCGACCGTCATCTGACCCCCTCGATCGACCTCGACGTCCACCGATCGGTCTACGACCTGTGACGGCGGATTGGTTCAGGCGACCCCCGATCAGTTTACAGAACTGGCACGGTTCCCGGCGGTCAAAGGTAAAACCTGGAACCATCCGGTGCTGGCCGGTGATCTACCGTGGGTGCGCAACAGCCAGGAGATGGCAGCGTTTCGACTCGCTGTCACAAACGCGGTGTCAGGACCGCTGGCATCTTATGTTGGGTCAAGATGCGCAGAGGGGCTAGGACTCGGCCAGGGCTCCTGGAAGCCCTCTCACTGCTCGATCGTCCAGCATGGTGCGGGGTCAGGTGAAATTCGACAGGATGTCCTGATAACTGGTTCGAAATTCCTGGCGGCAGTCTGCCCCAGTGTTGATTTGGATTAACAGGCCGTCAACCTCCAATGGCACAAACTCGCCAGAGTTCATGAGATGAATCAGCTCTTCATCATTGGACTCGTCGCAGTGGCCTGGATGGCGGCTCCCTTCATTCATTCGTCGGTGGAATCTTTCGCAGATCTCGTCCACCGAGGCACGACAAAATACCTGTAGTACCCGGTTGGAATGGGAACGACGGATATCTTCGAAGTAAAGACCATCACCGGGCCGAAACGTGCTTTCGACAATGCATGAACCTCCACTCGAGACGAGCTTGCGCGCGCACATCACGAGCAGCTCGAAACTGGCTTTGCCCAACCGTTTCGACCACTCCCGATCTCGATATTCGATGGCATCGAAGAGCGACTCTTTGAAGTCGTCTTTGCTAAAGACAGGTATCCGCAGGTCACGGGACAATTGTCGTGAGAGAGTACTCTTGCCTGACGCAGGCGCACCTCCAACAATCACCAGTGTGGATTCTTTGCTTGCATTCACGGTTCCCCCCTATCGCTTCACCTGACGGTAGAGATGAGGTGCAACACCGTGGGACGCGGTTGCCACAGCTCAGCTGTCACCGCCGGGCTGCTCGGAACTCGTAGGAGTCGCTCGCTTCGCCGCTCGGGTAGATTTTCCCGCCACTTGGATGGCCACACCATAAACTCTAGAGAAGGTGGTCCATCCGTTGATCTTGCCACAGTTGTTTCCAATGAGGACCCTAGACTTTTGAGGATCTACAGCCTTGACGAGATGCAGGTAAACCTGGCCAGAAACACGAACGAGTACGGCATCCCCTGCTTCCAGTCGCGAGGGGTCGATCGGTGTGAGCTCCACTTTGTCGCGATGATTGACGACTCCCGTCATCGAGTGCCCGCTGGGGCGGATTGTCGCGCGTTCTGCTCGGAGTAAACGCTCGATCGCAAATCTTGCCCAGCTCATATTTGTCTTGTTCCAAGGGTTTTCGAATTCATTCGGAGGCTTGAGGACTACCCAAATCCTCAATGAGTCGGAACCGCTCGCAAACCAACATCATTTCCGGATCGAATCCGCCACTTCGCTCAAAGTAGCTCCGGTGTCCGTCTTGCCATCCCGCCAGGGTTTCATCCTCTCCCTCCGCGAGCGCGAACGATGCCTCGACGTCGCAAAATCGCGTGAACTCGACAGAAACCGTCTCGAGGACCAGCGCCGGGCTTCCATCCCAGTTCAGAGCAATATCTCGACGGCCAACAACGGGCATCGATTCGGCTCCACTTTCGAAGGTACGAAAAGCTTCACAGGTTGCAACTTTCTTACCACTTCGAACCAACTCCAAAAGCCTACCGCAGACCTCTGGACTATCGCCAAAAGTGAAAGATATAGCCCCCGGATACTTTTGTTCGAATTCCTCGAGATTCATCAACAAGACTCCCCTTGCTTCTGGTGTTCGGACAAGGTTCAACCCCTTCCCAGCGTTAGATCCATGCATTTTGACGAGATCTTGATCCTGAACCTAGTCGCTACTCGTCAACTTCCATGCGGTAGCCGACGCCGCGCAGGGTTTCAATGCGAAAGCCCATCCCCGGCCGCCAGCCCATCTTCTTCTTGAGGTTCGAGACGAAGTTGTCGACGGTACGAGTATCGACGACCACTTCCTGCCCCCATACTTGATCGAGGATTAGATCACGAGTCAAGGCACGGCCAGCATTGGCGAGGAAAAACGCCAGCAGATCAAATTCGGTGCGCGTCAGGACAATCGGTTGACTGCTGGGAGCTGTCAGGGTGCGGCTGGTGGTGTCCAAGTGGAAGCCAGCAAACGGCTGAACTCTGGAGGGCATTGAACCACGCGGCGCAAGAGTGCCCTGACCCGAGCCAGCAGCTCAGCTAGACGATACGGTTTGGTCATGGTGTCCTCCTTTCCCAACAGCCTCTCAAATCGTGGCTAGTGGCGGGTGGTCCTGCCATCACCATTTGATCATCATTCTGTCATGGCCGTTCCTGAACGCCCGCCTTCGGCTGGCAACCGAGCACAGTCGGCAGCGCCACTTTTCATGATGCAGATCGAACTCAACCAACGCATAATGGTCTGTCAAAGGATCTCAGATCTGGCAGGGGATCTCACCTTGGTAGTCTGCGGTCGTTCGCTTGGCAGTCCAAGGGTGATGCAGCCGGCCAGATATAGCGAAACAACAATATTTATGGCACCATCTTAGAGTCTCAGTGTTTGGCCGTCCGAGCCGTTTTGGAGGGCTCCTTCATATGCAACTAGGGAACAGCGCCTCGATTGTTGCGTCAGACACTCTTCAAAAAACCGAAACAGCGAGGACGGCGATGCAACCCGTAACGATGCACATCACTCACGATAGGCTCAAGGGCCTAGGACGATCCGCGCTAGTGGCTCTGACGGCCGTCTTGATGACGACACCAGCAACCGCCTGGGCACAGCAGCGGGTGGTCCAGCTAAGAGAGGGTGCAGCAACGGGGTTGCAAGTGCCGCTTTATCAACTGGGCTCGGGATGGAGCCGAGTCCTCAGCACTGTTGAGGCATCGGTTGCCGGCCGCGAGATCGCAATAGACACCGTCAGCTTCGAAGCCTTGCCCGACCGCCTCGAACTCGAACTGCTCGACGGGTCTCGCCTGATCGCGAGGCGCAGCTACGCCGAGCGTCGGGGACCTGGTCGGGCGCTGTGGCGAGGTTGGGCCGATGGGCAGCGTGTCGTGTTGACGTTGCACTCGGGCCTGGTGGCCGGACGGATCGAGACTCCGGACGGGGTCCACCAGATCCTGCCGCTGCCGGGCGGTGGTCACGGGCTCGCTAAACTCGACTCTAGTCTTTTTGGGCCTTGTCTGACAGAGGCTGAGCTGACGATCGCCAATCCCTCGGAGCCGTCACCAAGTCGCGGCACGGTTGCTCCAACAGACGCTACTGCCCCAGCAGACGCTGTGGATCCGACAGACGGTGGGGACCCAGAAGACAGTATCGACGTGATGGCAATGTACACGCCGCAGGCGAGAGATGCTGCTGGCGGCGTGGCGGCAATCGAGGCGACGATCCAGAGCGCGGTGGATGTCACCAACGCAGCATTTGCCGCCAGCGACATGGTCGCTCGCTTCAACCTGGTACATACAGCCTTGGCAAACCACAACGATACCGGCAGCTTGTCAGCAGACAAGACTTGGCTCAGCAACGACCCGACCGTCGCATCGCTGCGCAATCTGCACAGTGCGGACATGGTCAGCCTGATCAACCAGGACGGTGGCGGATTCTGTGGTCTCGCGAGCGTCATGCGAAACCCGGGCCCGAGCTTCGCGTCGAGCGCCTTTCAGGTGACGGCTCGTGCTTGTGCGGTCGGCAACCTGAGCTGGGCCCACGAGCACGGCCACAACATGGGTTTCGAACACGACCCAGCCAACGGGCCAACGCCGTCTCAGGCGTCGTATGACTGGTCTTTTGGCCACCCCGTCAACGGGTCCTACCGAACGGTGATGTCGTACAGCAATCAATGCAGCAGCGGCTGCACCCGAGTTGGCCAGTTCTCCAATCCTGATGTGAACTACCTCGGCACGCCGACCGGCATCGCCAACCAACGCGACAATCACCGCAGCGGGAATCTCACCGCGTCAATCGTGGCCAACTTCCGGCTTGCGCCTGATCCCGCCCCGAACGATCTCGTCGGTATCTATCGCTCCGCCGACCGCCTGTTCTTGACCGATGTCGACGGTAGCGGCACGTGGACCCCTCCGACCGATAAAGCATGCCAGCTGGGGGTGGCTGGCGATGTACCGCTGGTCGGCGACTGGAACGGAGACGGAGTTGACGAACCCGGGGTCTACCGTCCATCAACTCGCCAGTTTCTGTTGGATGTCAACGGTGACTGCGCATTGAATTTCGGGGCCGGCGGCGATCTCGGCTGTCGCTTCATCGGCTTGGATGGCGAACCGATCATCGGCGACTGGAACGGCGATGGTGACGACGATATTGGCCTCTATGACAATCGCCTTTTCCGCATGGATCTCGACGAAAGTTGCAGTTGGACGCCTGCTACCGATGCTGTAGCGTTGTTCGGACTGAGCGGCGACACACCGATCATTGGCGACTGGAACGCTGATGGTGACGATGACATCGGCATCTACCGACCGTCGAACCGGATCTACCTCATGGACCGAGACGAAAGCGGCACCTGGACACCGCCGGGCGACCTCGGCTGTCTCTTCGGGCTGAGTGGCGATACGCCGATCATCGGCGATTGGAACAGTGACGGTGACGACCAGATCGGCGCCTATCGACCGTCAGCCCGGATGTTCCTGATGGATCGCGACGAGAGTTGCCAATGGTCCCTTGCGAACGATCTTTGGGCGATCTTTGGGCAGCCGGGAGATCAACCAATCATTGGAAGCTGGTAGGCCACCCGGGAGCTTTTGACGTACCTCCCCCGCCCGAAGAGGTGGCGCCAGAGACCGCGTTGGGCCGATAACATCGACCCAACGAAGATGCCTGAAACCACCTTGATACGCTCCGTGATGACACCGTTTCCCCACGCTGTGGACGCGAATGAACCGGTGAGCGTCGCACGCAAGATGATGCTGCAACATCGCATACGTCACCTTCCCGTCAAGGAGGGTGACACCTTGATGGGTCTGGTCACCGACCGCGACATCAAACTAGCTCTCGGCCCGTACATCAACACACCGAGCGATGATCAGCGTTTGTTGGTGCGGCATGTTTGTGTCAGCCACGTCCACACCGTCGACATGACCACACCGTTGCGCATCGTGGTAGCCGAGATGGCTAGGCGCCGCTTGGGCTCAACTTTGATCACTAAGGACGGGCGTTTGGCAGGCATCTTCACCGCAACCGATGCCTGCCGGTGCCTGGCCGAATTACTCGGCGACGCTTCTTTCAGCCCACCACCACCCAGCGACGAAATCGCCTGAGGGCGGACTACTCGCTACAACTCGATCCGAGACGCTCAGAGTTTGCTCTCGCACGTCTTCTGCTGCGTTTCAGCTGCTCTCACTCTACTAATCGAATCCTGATCAAGGTCCATGCTGCCAGCCTCAACCCGATCGACACCTTTGCCACCAGAGCAAGATGGGGTTGATTGCTCATAAACTTGACCGCATTGTCGATCAGATTCTGCAACACCTCGAGAAGACGGGTTCGATCGCCAAGCACATGGGGTAGATGCCGAGACTCATCGCTGATTGGTCCCGCATCCAGAGCTCGCCGAGGGACGAATCGCATTTTTTTGGGGCTAAACCGGACAAGAGATACGTTTCAACGTATAATTAAGGTCTGAGGAGAATTAGTGCTGCGGTAGATGCCTGGAAGTCTTCAGAACCTTCCTCTATAGGTTTTCTGTGCAAGCTCTTCTGCGCAACCTGGTCATTGAGCGTAATCTAGCCATTGTCCAGATCTGAACTAGCAGACGCAGGTGAATCTTTATTCGATTCTGAAACACCTTGTTTGGCCAACAGTCGGGCCCAATTCCTCCTTAGTTGTTCAACTTTGTTCATTCATCCATAGCCGTTCATCCATAGTCGCTCAAAGGAGATCTTCCATGAAGACGAGACCCGCTCTAGGTGGCTTAGTGCCTGCGAAACGAAGCGAGTCTGCACATCTCGCCCTCTTGACCCTAATTTTGGCCCTCGCGACCGCGGCCGTAGCGGCTGGACGTGAGCCCGTGCAGCGTGGAACTCGCGCCGATGTCCCGGTTCCCAAGGGTCTCAACTTCGGTGTCTTGAAGGAAGTTGCGAATGATCCCCAAGGCGACACCTTGGGTAATTCTGGAGTTCAGCTCGATATCGACACGTTCACCGTCGACGCGGTTGCTGACAGCCTGACCATCGGTCTGACCTTTCACACCGACATCAGCGCACCGGACAGTGGAGCCGCCAACGCTCTCGATGGCTACATCGACCTCGACACCGATCAAGTCGCCTCACCAGAGGACGATGTGCCTTGGGTGGACGTACTGACCGGTCCGACCACTGGCATGGGCAACGAATTCTACGTCGAGTTGTTCACGTATAGCTCGGTCGACGGGCTGGTCGATTTGATCGATGACGCCACCGACACCCTCGCCGGCCGAGTGCCCATGACCGTGAGTTCGAATTCTATCGACATCACGATTCCGCTCTCTCTGTTGAACAATGATGACGGCGCCGTGAACGCCGCGGCGGTGGTGTTCCCTGAGTTCGAGGACCCGACGGACAAAGTACCGAACGTCGGTAATCTGTCGTCAAACCCTGGCGGCGGCTCCCCCAATACGGTCTTCTTGCGGGATAACCGGTTCACGGTCGACGTCGAATGGACCGACTCTGACAACGTCAGCGGCCCCGGCAAGCTGATCACCCAGTCGGACGATTCCGCCTTGCTCTACTTCTTCAGCGAGAACAACTGGGAGATGTTGATCAAGGTCCTCGATGGCTGTTCCATCAACGATCGCAACTGGGTGTTCTATGCCGCCACAACAGACGTTGCCTTCACCTTGACGGTGACGGATACTCAGGCCAACGAGACCAAGATCTACCAGAACCCTCTCGGTCAGGCTGCGGATGCAATCACCGATACCGACGCATTCCTGACCTGCCCCTAGGCGAGCGGCGACGCACAGCGCGGTGAGAGCCGCGCTGCAAACCTTGGAGCTTCTGCGCAAACGGACGCTGGAGTTCTGCAGGAGATGAACGTGCATTCGATGGTTTCTCTGCAACTCGCTTGGAAACGTGAGAACATTATGGTCGGAGTGGTGTTCGCGCTGATCGCGGGGCTTGTGGCCGCTTGCCAGCCGGCAACTTCTTGGATCGGCACCGCCGTCGATCCAGCCAAGCCCGCGCCGGTCTTGACCGGCATCAACTGGAACGGCGAACCGTTCGACTTGAGCGAGCAAGTCGACAAGGTGGCAATCGTCTTCTTCGGCTACACGATGTGTCCCGACGTATGCCCGTTCACTCTCGCCAAGATCAAACAGGTCGTGGACCAACTCGGTGACCAGGCCGACGATCTGGCCGTGGTTTTTGTCTCGGTCGATCCGTATCGCGATTCGGTAGAACGTCTGGCGCGATACGTGCCAAATTTCAATCCTGGCTTCTATGGCCTTCGGCTAGATACCGACCAAGTCGACGCGCTCAAGAGCGACTGGGACGTCACCGTGCAATACGGCCAACCCAAGGATGGACCGGGCACCGACAGCTTCTATTACGTCGATCACACCGGGACTTACTTCATCGTCGATCGCCAAGGCCAACTACGGCTGACCTTTCCGCCCAATTCCACCGCGGCAGACATGGCGCAAGACCTCAGCGTCCTATTAGGGGCCTAAGAACCATGTCGACCACAAACCATACTTTCGGGGGAATTGTGGCGCTGGCGCTGTTGGCCGGCTGCAGCCCCCCTCAGGCCGCGGACACCCCCTCGGAACCACACACCCCACCGCTCGCTAGCCGACCGATGCTGGATATCCATGAGCCGCAGGCTCAGCTGATGCCCGGGGTTGGCGCGGTGTATCTGAAGATCGCCAACGCCGGTGGGGAGACCGATCGTCTGATCGCGGTCGAAAGTACCGCCGCCAGCTCCGCTGAAACGCACGAAACCGTCGTCGAAGACGGCGTGATGCGCATGGTGGCCCGTCCGGAGGGCTTCGAGATCCCAGCAGAGGGCAGCATCGAGCTGACACCGGGTGGTAAACACATCATGTTGATCGAACCTCAGCCTTCGATCCCAGAAGGCGGCACGATCGCGCTGACCTTGCACTTCGCAACCTCTGAATCCATCACCATCGAGGCAGCTGTGACGACCCCAGCGGGAAATCATGGCTTGGAGCACGGAGAGGCTCATTCGATGGCACACACTGAGTCGCAACCCGGAACGAATGATCACTGACACCCCAGCCTCTGAGACATTGAGTCGCGGTGCCGCCAAACGACGTGCAGCGCAGCGAGAGAGTGGGCGTAGGGCTGCACTACGCTGGTGGGCACAGCCCGGTGTTCTGATTTTTTTTACCGCGCTCGCCATCGCGGCGGTCGGCTGGGGACTGGTGATCCGTGCTAGCCAGCGCATTCCGGTCGAACGTGCAACCCTCGATGGGCTCTCCCTAGAGATGGAAGAAGCTCGCTGGATTCTCGACCAGATGGATCATGGCGAAAACTTCCAGAAACCCTCGGTGATGATGCCAGACATGCCGGACTGGGGTAAACAACGCGTCACGCTGGATCTGGCGTTCCAGAACCACGCCGCAGAAGCCAAAATCTACGACGGCCTGGAGTTCTTCCTGGTCCCCGAGGAGGGTGACGAGGTATCGCCGATCGGCGCCCAGGTCGGACGCGCCCAGATTGGTCCCGGGCAATCGTTCAATACTGCCATCCATTTCGACTTCGACACCAGCTTGCCGCACGGCAAGCTGCGGGTCGAATGGCGACGTGGCGAAAACTCCGCCTTCTTTGCTGTCCCCGAGCCCGCCGAGCACTATCATCTGCGGCCGCGGGGAGGCGAAGTCGCTTTACCACCGGACGCCCGCCTGCTGTTGCCGATCGGCAAGCCTGAGCGGGGCGAGGGGCTATACATGGCGGTCTACGGCTGCGTCGCGTGTCATGGCGACCCGGCAACACCGGACAGCAACAACGTTGGTCCTCACTTGGCAGGGATCGGCAACGCTGCCGAAACGCGTATCGACGGTGTCACGGCTCCTCAGTACATCTATGAATCGATCATCGAGCCCAGTGCGTTCATCGCCCCGGAGTGTAAGGGTGGACTGCCCTGCTCCGAGCCGACAGCGATGCCCGAGTACGCCAGCCTGGTGAATCTGCAGGATGTCGCAGATCTGCTCGCTTACCTGCTGGAACTCGAGGGCTGAAACGGGTGCGTCACCAAGACGAGCCCGCCCATCTAGCAAGACCTTCACCATCAGAACCGAAATCCCAAGACCGTCCCAGAGCAACACAAGGGACACCACATCACGAGAGAGCATCCAGAGGGGGACACATCATGATAGCAACACCAACAGGGCCCGCCCGACAGCAGCCGGAGCCATCGCCCGGAGCCACTTCAGGGAATCCACCACGCGTTGGCCGCAGAGCAAGAGGATGGCTAGCGCTCAGCTTGTCTCTCGGTGTGATCGCTTGGGAGTATGGTCTGAATGCCTTGATGAACCCCGACGTCGATTGGAATGGCGTTGGGGTCGCGGGCCACATGGTACTCGATCTCGCCTTGCTCCTACCTCTGATCACCATCGCCTTGATCCTGGGCCTTGGCGCGGCGCGTCGTATGGGGTTGCACCGCGACGAATCTGCCGGCTTGCTGGGGACAATCGGGGTCTTGGCCCTCGTCTTGATGATGCTCATGGTGCCCCTCACCAGCACTCGTGATCTCGCCCACGAGTGGGTTGGCGCTACATTTGAGTTATCGCTCGCCGAAGTCCAGACGACGGTCGTCACCAGTGACTTGACCAAACGCGAATCGACCCAGTTGTGCTCTTTTGGTTCAGTGCGCAATCCCAGCCTGGCACGTGCTTCCTATCAAGATTTCGAGACAACCCTGCTGGCACGCCTTGCGCTCGGCCTGCGGGATGCACTGATTCAACAAGCGGCGTTGGTCCCCCTACTGCTGCTTGGATTCCTGGCTCTTGCCCGTCGTGAAGCCAACTTGCCCAACCAATGGCCTGGGCTGCTGGAGCCCCGGCGATGGCTGGTTTCGACCGCTCGGCGCCTCAGTCCGAGCATGCCACGCCTCGGCCTGCTCGGTCTTGCCAGCTTGGTACTGTTCTGCGTCGGCTACGGCGTTACTCCCTCGGGCAGCGGCGAGGCTCACGCCGAACCGAGCCAGGCTTACAACGCCTGTACTGAGGGTGGCGCCGTCAAAGAGTACGATGTCCACGCGATCGACGTCACTATAACCCTCAACCGGTGGGGCGATCATGTCGACGACGCCTACATGTACGCTCTCGAAGCCAACATCCCGGCGGTTCGAGCGTTCGAAGCCGCTGTCGAAGCTGACCGAGGTGAGCCCGAAGGGTTAGATGTGGCCCGGGTGTCGCTCGGCTTACGCAAAGATCCGATTCAGCCGTTGGTGATCCGCGCCAACCTCGGCGAGTGCTTGCGGATCAACTTCACCAACTCGCTGGGCAACGGGGACCCCGCCTCGATGCACATTCTCGGGCTACCGCACACCGTCGACAACGCCTCCAGTGCCGTCGGCTACAATCCCGACACCTTCGCCCAGGCCGGCGAGACCCTGACTTACGAAATTCCGCTTCCGCTCGATCCCAACGCCGAGCGTGCGTATTACTTTCACGACCACGGCGCTGGGCGGCAACGCCAAAACAAGGGCCTCTTCGGAGCCATTGTCGCCGAGCCGCGAGGTGCCACCTACCTAGATGTCGAAACCGGCGAGCCCCTCGATACGGTGACCGGTAGCAATTGGGAAGCGATCATCATGGATCCCAATCTCGACGGCCGACCGGACGGCAAAAGCTTTCGCGAGTTCACCATCTTCTACCACGAGATTGGCGACGAGGCGTTCACCAACATCCGGGATCAGGATAACAAGCCGGTCCCTCTAATCGACGATATCGCAGGGGTCTATCGACCCGCAGCGCGGGCGATCAACTATCGCAGCGAGCCGTTCCGTCGCCGTATCGAACAGGACAAACTGACCAACGGCGCCAACGCCGGCCACGGCAAGAGCTTGGGTTACGCCTCCTATCCCTTCGGCGATCCACCGACGCCAATTCCCCGCTCTTATGTCGGCGAAGGCGTCAAGACTCGCTTGATGCACGGCGGTAGCGAAGTTTTCCATGTCCACCATCTGCACGGGGGTGGTGATCGCTGGCGGCGGAATCCCAACGCCGACCCTGCCAACGATTTCTGGAAAGGTCTGACCAAGGTACCGGATCAGAACCTGACCTCGATCCACCTCGACTCACAGTCGATCGGCCCGGGCACCAGCTACAATCTGGAGCACGAATGTGGCGCCGGTGGCTGTCAGCAAGGGGTTGGTGAGTTTCTCTTCCACTGCCACATCGGCCACCACTACATCGCCGGCATGTGGTCATTCTGGCGGGTGTTCGGCACCGAGCAGACGGCGGAGACCAACGTCAACGGCTTCCCGCTGGCGACCATCCCTGCCCTCTTCCAAAGCGAGAGCCCATTTCCGGAAGCAGCCTCCAACACACCTCCCGAGCTCGGCGTTTCGGCCGGCTCCCTGTTGGGTCTGGCAGTCGACGATGATCGCGTCTTGAGTACCGGGGCTACCGGCCCCGGCACCAAGAATCTCCTGGAGTGGATCACCGACATGCTGCCACCACAAGGTGTGCCGCTCGACAACAATGACGCGACGGTGTGGAATTGGACCACCTCCGGATCCGGCGCCAGCCTGAAGATTTGGGGTGAGCCCGACGACGACACCCCATTCGCCGGCTGGACCTCACGAATGCCGGGCCAACGTCCCGAGGTGCGATTCAACCCCAAGAACGGTCGTTACACCTGGCCGCTCTTCCGACCGCAAAACGCCCAGCGACCGCCGTTCACCCCCCGGCACACCGGCGCTCCTTGGCTTGGCGAGGAGATGAAAAACGGCCGGCCAGACGGCTTGTGCGCGAGCAAGGATCTGGTGCCCGAAATCGGTCCAGGTGCGGTCAAGCGCTACTACCCAGTGTCGGCCATCACATTGCCGATTCAAGTCACGCCGGACGGCGAGAATGGCGTCGACAAAGACGGCATGATCTTTGTCCTCAATGAGCACGAAGAGGCGGTCCGCAACGGGGACATGCCAGCCGAACCGCTCGCGGTACGCTCCAATGTCGGCGACTGTGTCGAGTTGGTGTTCACCAATAAGATCCCGGACAGCGACCTCAACAAGAACTTCTCGAAGGTCAACATCCACAGCCACTTTGTGCAGTTCGACACCCAAGCCTCGGACGGAGTCATCACCGGCTTCTCCTACGAACAATCCGTGCGACCGTACGAAAACGAGGGGCGTTGGCTGACTTCGGCGGCGGGCCCGGGCACCACCACCTTGGCGGTCAATCACACCGATCGCTTACGCCCGGGGATTTGGCTCGGTATCGGTCTTGGTGAGGCGACCTGCGGCGTCAGTGCCGATGGTCAGCCCCTACCCTGCACCGAGATCCGCAAAATTGTCAGCATGACCGATTCCAGTATCACCCTCGACGCGCCCCTGGCCAACAACCATGCATCAGGTGACGCGGTGGGCGTCGAATTCGTGCGTTATCACTGGTTCTCGGACGTCGATTTCGGGACGGTCTTCTACCACACCCACGTCGAGTTCAAAGATTGGGACCACGGCCTGTTCGGCACCCACATTGTCGAGCCCAAGGGATCTTCGTACCACGATCCCCAAACTGGCGATGAAGTCCGGTCGGGCACCCTAGTTGACATTCGAGTCGATCCGGAGGCCGGCGGCAATCCGGTGGCTCATGGCGTCGAAGGCTCGTTCCGTGAGTTCATGCTCTTTCTGCACAACCAGAGTCCGGTCGAAGGTCGGTTCTCGCTCGGCGGCGGCACCATCAACCTGCGTGCCGAGCCGTGGCGTTTGCGCGATAGCGAAGCGGCTTACCGTTTCTCTTCGGTCACCCACGGCGATCCGCACACACCACAGATCCGCGCCTACGTCGGTGATCCGTTGGTGGTGCGCGGTATGGGTCTTGTGGAGCGTGTTGGCGGTATCCGGTTCGCCGGCCACCGATTCAACATGGAACGGTACACCGATCAGAGTGATACCCGGGACGCTACCTTCATCGGTATCTCAGAACGTTTCGATGTCTCTCTCGAAGGGGGTGCCGGCGGGCCCGGCGGCTTCCCCGGCGATTACCTCTACTATTCGACCCTCGGCAAAGACTTCGAGTCTGGAGCATGGGGGTTGATGCGGGTACACGACACCTCCCAAAGTGATCTCCAACCTCTGCCGGATCGCACCACACCACCAGAGGGTGACGGCTTCCCGCAGTTGGCATTCACCGGCGAATCGCCACCGTCCCTCGACGACGGCCCCGGCGATGCTTGTCCAGCGGACGCTGTGGCGCGGGAATACTCGGTAGTGGTCGACGATTCGTCGATCATCTACAACGAGGTCACCGCACGGGACAACGGCGGCGTTTCCTACTCTCTGCGAGGCGGAGACAGCAAACAGAGTCGCACGCCGCTAGTGGTCCGTGCCAACGCGGGAGAATGCCTGCGGGTGAAACTGAAAAATCGTCGCCGTGCTCGCTCTTCGATCAGCTTCGGAGAGATGCTATTTGATCCGCAGAGATCCTATGGCGCAGCGATTGGATACAACTACGACTCGACCGTCGGCCCTGGACTTAGCCGAGTGTACGAGTTCTACGCCGATAGCGAGCTCGGCATTGTCATTGGCCTGAACCTAGGTGACATCGACTCGGTGGAGCGCGGTGCCTTCGCCGGCGCGGTGGTCGAGCCCGCAGGGTCGCAGTACTTCCGGCCCGGGACAACCGAGCCACTGCCTAGCGGCGGTGCTGGCGTCCAAGCGGACATCCTCACCGACGGGCTCATCACCCGCGAGTTCGTGGCGTTGTTCTCCGACGAGGATCGCCGCATCGGCCAAAGCGCAATGCCTTATCCGGTGGCGGTGGAGCGTTTTGCCGGCATCAACTACTCCCATGAGCCGCTCGATATTCGCGGTCTGGTCAGCGAGCCTGCGGAGGTTTTCAAATCGGACTTGTGGGGCGATCCGCGGCACGTCGTGACCGTACCCGCTGGCACACCGTTGACCTATCGTGTCGCTCAACCCTGGGGTAACCAAACCCACGTGCCGACTCTCGAGGGTCACCGTTGGCCCCTCGAGCCTGGCATGGAGGGCTCCGAGCAGGTGTTCAACGACGTCTTGATCCCAGGCTTGAGTTTGAACCTCCACTTCGTCGGCGGCGCTGGCGGCGACATTCAGGAACCCGGGGATTACCTCTTTCTCGATCGCCGTCAACCGTTCCTCGAATATGGCCTGTGGAACATCCTACGAGTGACCGAACGCGACGGCGCTTCCGGCGGCACCGACACGGTCCGTATCCTGGATCTCGAAGCAACTGCCGAGGGTTCGACGACCATCCTGTCACTCTCCGGGGTCAATGGGGTGCGACCTGCTGGCGATACGGTGTCGGCGGTGGTGGTGCACGAAGGCGGCGTCACCGATGGTGAATGCCACGGCAGGGCCATCGGCAAGGCGGAGGTTGACCTCGGTAGCGGCGAATGGACATTCAGCCAATCCGTCAATCCGATGCCGGAGGAGGTTTGTATACGGTCCCTTGGCGGCGGCGTCGCCAGCAAGGCGATTGGCCAATGATAGCCACAACAATTGAAGGCACAGCAATAGAAGGCGTAGCAATAGAAGGCTCGGCAATAGAGGTCCAGCAACAGAGCGAGAGCAAGGAGAGACCTATGCGACATCGACCTACAACAAGCAGTCCTACACACAGATCCACACTGTACCGTTCGGCACAACAGCCCGGACATTACGCCACCATCCGGAGAGTCTTGACCGCCTCTGTGGTCTTAGGGTTCATTGCCGGAATCTTGCCAGCTCAGGTCGACTCCAACGAACCGGGTATCCTCGAACCGGTGACCTCAGCCCTTCAGGGCAAGGACATCAGGATGCCCAACTCCGACCAGTCTGTCGACGGGACCGTACAGTCTACAATCGAGGGGAATATCGACTTCGAGGATGCCTTCGGTCCCGGCGTCTCGAGCTCGGTAGGTCACGAAATCACTCACGTTGCAAGCCCCAACGACGACCTGAGGCTCGGCCTACAAGCCTTGCTTGCTGCGTCGCAGGCGAGCGACCAAAATGCCATGCAGACCGCCGCGAACGAGCTCAGGGACATCTTGTTGGGTAGCACTCGAGGCCGTATCTACGACGGCTTTCCGATGCTCAACTTCAATCGCTACAAGGAACCCTCGATCGATCCGGAATCGTTCCAAGCCGACCTGGTGCCAGGTGAGTACAAGTTCAAGCAAGTGCGTGATACCGGCGAACGGTTCGACAATCCCTATGATCCCGGGGATACCCGCAAGGTGTGGGAAGTTGACGTGCAGATGCTCTACTACGATGGTCAGATCGACTCCGACACGTTTCTCGTGCACTTTCCGGCGGACGCCCATCCTGACGATACCGTGCGAGTCCACTACCGGGTCTACACCCTGGTGCAGGAGGACTTCTCCCCCACCGTCGTGATGCTTGATCGACGGCAGGCACTCAACACGGTTCAGTTTCCCTACAAGGGGATGGACGCAGTCTGGATCGCGATGTTCCCCGGTCAAGTGATGAACGTCTCGATCAACTACTCCACCATTCGGCAGTGGCGCGGCGTCTACACCTGGGGCTGGCGCGACCACCCACCACGGATCCAGTTCTTGCAACCGGTGTACGACATCTACGACATGCGAGAGGGTCATGAGGGTGAGGTCGTGCGTGACCCACAGAGCGAGTCGTTCATCGTGCGCAACCGTGAAGACCTGACTCTCGACACGATCGGTGAGGCTGCACCCGAGAAGAAGATGTACCGGGTCGCCGAGGCAGTGCTCGCTGGCGCCGAGCCCGCGACCATCGAAGCTTGGCTCACTCAGTCGGATCAGGGTCCCTATGGCATGTGGTTCGAGTGGGCCGATCTGGCCAAGGTGCAGACCCAACTGCCGCCAGAGGCCTGGGAAATGCTGGCTCAGGAAGGCCTCGCTCCAGGCGACTACGGCGATTACAACATGATCACCGCCCTGATCAACAACGAGGCTTACGGCGATGGCCCGTTCAGCAACGAGGTCATCACTTGGGACCAGGGTGACACCTTCAAAGTGAAGTTGCTCAACCTGGATGCCCACACTCACTACTTCCGCAATGTCGACTTCGGATCTCGGCTGCATGACGACATCTTGCGATGCTGTGGAGGCGGCGAGACCAGTTTCGAGATTATGAATTTCAAGCCCAGTTACGGCGCCCCCAAAGTCGCAGAGATGCAATGGCGAGCGGGCTGGGGCTTCCGACCGCACTACGACATCATCCAACAGCCAGACGTTTTTCCCCGCGGCAAAGACCGTGTCAAGCTGGCACCCTACATCGGCGGTGAAGGTGGCGCCTACTTCGGCTACCAATACTCCGAAGAGGCCCGCGGCGGCGACTTCAGATTCAATCCACCGCCATTTGTCATCGGCTTCGATGCCGACAATCCGAGCACCTATCTGCTGCGCGATGCGGACGGCGAAAATGGCCTGGTGATCGGGCAGTTCACCGAAGGTTACGGCGTTGGCCAGATGTGTCCGGAAGATCCTTGGCCGGGCTTCTGTACCCGCGACATCCAGGCCTACAACCCGAATGGGTCAAAGAATTTCCCACCACCACCCCTGCGTGGACAGCCGGTGTTTCCGGAGGACATTGGAAAGTTTCCGGGGGACATTTATCCCAACGAGGCGGTGGAGCTACGATTTCCACCCTTCCTGCGCAACCCGTCACAAACCATCGTCGGCGCTGGCGACATCATTCCGCCCACCGGCTCGTGGCGCCCCTTCCTTTGGATTAATCCCAACAATGGCTCGTTGTTCATCGATCCCGATGACGAGAGCAAAGGCTATTGGTCCGACTTGACCTACAGTCACGGCGCCCCGATTTTTGCCGGCCAAACGCTAGCCGCAACCATCGAGCTGCCCCGAGCTTCGGGTCAGGTGTTTTACCAATTCGACGACCTATTCCACGACAACGTCATCTTCTCGCCCCACCCGGTGGGTGGCGACATCGACGACCCCGACGAATCGGACGTGGTCGAAAAGTTGGGCGCCCGAAAGCGCGGTAACAGCCTGCAGGTGAAGGGTGCCCTCAGTCAGCTGTCAATCAACACCTACGTCGAGTGGGTGACGGTTTTTTCCGGCAGCTCTGGCGAGAACGGCTGCACGGGCACCTTGCTGGGCAACGCTACGGTCAACGCTTCCGGGCGATTCGTCTTCCGGCAGCAAGAGTCAACGGTCGCCAGCGGATCGAGCATCTGCGTGCAATCGCCGATCGCGGCGTTCAAAGACACGTTGGTCAACTAGGTTACGACAGGCGGTGTAGGGGCGCACAGCGGTGCGCCCCCGCCCCGCTCAGTGTTCAGAAGCGCCCGATAACGCTGCCCGAAAGCCGATGTAGGGTGTGCGATCAAGAGGCAGCAGGCGATAGCGCAGAGCGCTGCGCAACTCAGTAGCTTCGAGCACGAAGCCACCGCCACGCAACACTCGGTATCGTCCCGGCTCGCGCTGTACCGGGTTGCGCTCCGGCGAGCGGGCGTAGAAGTCTTTGGCGTAAACGTCCTCACACCACTCGTAGATATTACCCGCCATGTTGTAGACGCCGTAGGGCGACACACCAGCGGCGCAGCAGTCGACCGAGCCGGTGGACTCGAGGGCAATTGGATGGTCCTTCCAGATCGCACGCTCGAAGCTTGGCGGCTCGTTGCCCCAGGGATAGGTACGGCCATCAGTGCCCCGCGCCGCTTTTTCCCACTCCGCTTCACTCGGCAGCCGTTTGCCAGCCCAATCAACATAGGCCCGGGCGTCATGCCAGGTGACATTCTGCAACGGCTGATTGTCGACGATTCCCCAGTCTGGAGGCTCCGGTTGTGCCCTACGGGTGCCAATCCGGTCACTGTAGGGCAACCCTGATCGCTTCCACTGCCGCCAACTTACTTCGTATTTGTCGATGTAGTAGCCATCGAGATGGACCTCGTGGACTGGTTTTTCATCGGGATCACCATCCTCGCTTCCCATCGGGAATCGGCCGGGTGGTACATAAACCATGACCGAGTCGTCTCGGGACCACAGATAGTCGCCTTCATCGTCACCGCGTTCGAGTCCTATGGGCATCATTTCGCCGTGCCAGCCCAGCCTAGCCTCTGGCTCACCTCGGCCCGAATACTCCTCATCGGCATTCGCTAGACCTACCACACCAGCCCAACTCAAGAGCATCAGACAGCCAAGGGCCACATGTCTACGAAACTCCTGTCTGAGAAACTCGGTCACTCTCATCTCTCCTCGAGTTGCTGAGAGGTCGGCTGCTCGGAACTCGACTGCGACAACACCAGGCGGAACCCGACATAGTCCTGGCCTTCGATCGCATACTGGCGATAGCGCAGCGGTGCTCTGAGATCGACCGTGTCGAGGACAAACGCGCCGCCACGCAGAACTTTGCGGCGCCGTGCCTCGAGGTTCACTGGATTCGTGTCGGGGCCCTTGGCGTAATACTTTGAATCATACCCATCCTCGCACCATTCGAAGGCGTTACCAGCCATGTTGTACACACCATAAGGTGAAACCCCTGCATCGCAACAGTCGACCGGTGCCGGCGACTCCTTGCCGATTGGATGGTCCTTCCACACTGCATGCTCGAAGGTCGGTGGCTCGTTGCCCCACGGGAATTCGCGGCCATCGGTGCCGCGTGCTGCCTTCTCCCACTCCGCTTCACTCGGCAGCCGTTTCCCGACCCAGGCGGCATAAGCCTTGGCATCGTGCCACTTCATGTAGGTCACGGGGAGCTTGTCGCCCCGGCCCCAGACTGGCTTGTGATCCGGAATTGGACCACCATCAATATCCTTGGGTAGCGGCAGACCGGACAGTCGCCACTGCCGCCACGTCACCTCGTATTTGTCGATGTAGTAACCATCGAGGTGGACCTCGCGCACCGGCAGTTCGTCAGGGTCGCCCTTCTCGCTGCCCATCGGGAACAATCCTGGCCGCACATAAACCATCACCGAACCATCCTTCGTCCACAGATACTCACCGTCCACCTTGCCGCGCTCCAGGCCACCGGGCATCACCTCGGCGTGCCAACCCGTCCTAACGGTTTCGGCGGCAGCACCCACTGGACCGACGCACCCGAACATCACTAGCAAAAGAAGGGCTGGTTTAAACATTGACGAACCTCAATTGATTGTCCTTATGGCCGTTCGAATTCTAGTGGACCGTGGTCCCCAGCTGCGGCTTTGAGCTTGATAGACTGACTTTTCGGTGTCCTTTGAAGTCAATTGACCAATTCCCCCCATGACACCTCCGCGACCGCCTCTCTTCCCCTGGAGTACCAAGCCTGGTGCGCCCCGTCGGAGACCGACCAGGGTATGACTGACGACACACTCGGCAACTCAAGCGGACATCGAGGCAGCAACTTCTCTTTTCGGCCCATCGCCACCTTCTTCTCAGTCTGGCTCGGTGGCTCATGGCTTGTCGTGGGCGGATGGCTCAGCCCGTTGCTACCCGGTGGATGGGGCGCTGTTGCAGTCGGCTTGGCTGTCGGTACGATCCCAGTTTGGACGCTTCTGCGTGGGTTCCAGGGCATCTCCTACCCTTCTGCGGCGACTCGCTTGTTGATTCTCCGACCCTTCTGGTATGCGATGCTATTCATGCCGTTGCTTGCCATCGCAACTCTGGTAGGTGCGCTCACGGGTCTACCTTTTGGAGGCTTTGGAGCCGGTGGCCGCTGGGCGCTGGGAACCGCAGCTGCCTTGGTGGCCGTTACCGCACTGGTAGGGTGGGCCGGAAGCCGACGGCTGACGGTGAAGCATTTGAATGTTCACATGCCCAGGTTGCCGGCAGCATTCGATGGATTGAAACTCGTTCAGATCTCGGATCTGCATGTTGGGCCTCAGACTTCGCAACGATTCATGGAACGGATCGCCAAGGTTGTACAAGCCGCAAAACCCGACCTCATCTTCGTCACCGGCGATCAGGTCGACGATTTTGCTCGCGACGTACAGCTCTTCAACGACGCCTTCGGCGCTCTGCATGCCCCCTTGGGAGTGTTTGCGGTGGCCGGCAATCATGATGTGTACGCCGGTTGGGATGCGGTACACCGAGGTCTCTCGGAGGCAGGAATCATCGTACTCGTCAACGAGGCCGTCACCGTCGAGCGAGACGGACAACGCTTGTGGGTCGCTGGCACCGGAGATCCAGCTGGCAAGAGCTGGTCACCGGGTGGCGGTCGCGGCGCCGCACCGGACATCGAACGAACACTTGCCGACGTCCCGCCGAACGAACCCGTCCTGGCAATGGCTCACAATCCAGTCTTGTGGCCAGCCCTCGCCGAGCGTGGGGTGGATCTCACCCTGAGTGGCCACACTCACTATGGCCAGTTGGCTATTCCGTCCTGGGGCTGGAGTATGGCGTCGCCATTTCTAGAGTTGGCGATGGGATCGCATCAAGCAGGCGGGTCGCTGCTCTACATTCATCCTGGTAGCAACTACTGGGGCATTCCTTTCCGCATCGGCGTGTTCCCCGAGGTCGCCGTGCTGACATTACGAACCAGCCAAGACGGCAACGCTTCGATCGCCTTAGCCTGAGTAACATCCATCGCCTCAGCTTTGCATGCAGAGACTCTCGGTGATCTACCGGACGTGATAACAACGGGCGCAGAGGCTCTCGGTCATTTGCCGAACGCAAAGGCAACGGGTACAGGGGCTCTCGGTAATCTACCGGACACGAAAACAACGGGCGCAGAGGCTCTCGGTCATTTACCGGACGCGAGTGCACCGGGTGCAGGGCTCCCCGGGAAGTCAAATAGACTAACTATCTGACTCGATTCAAGCTCCCCAGAGCCCTCTTGTACAATCCGTCCAAACTCGAGCTTCTAACCTTGGAGATCTAGTGCTTGATACCGCAGGAGACCCATGATGCCCCTTCAAGCTCTCAACCCTGCTACCGGTAAGGTCATCAGACCTTACTCTGAAATGCTCCCGGCCGAAGTCGACGCCGCCATCGACGACACTCACGAGTGTTTTCTAACCTGGCGCGACGTGCCGTTTGCCGAACGTGCCGAACGGATGCGAGAGGCTGCTCTGGTGCTGCGCAAGAAGCAGAACAACTACGCCCGGCTGATGGCGCTCGAAATGGGCAAACCGTTGCGTGAAGGCCGCGCCGAGATCGAGAAATGTGCTCTCACCTGCGATTACTACGCCGACCACGCAGAGACATTCCTGGCCCCCGAGCCGATAGCTACCGAGGCGGCCAAGAGCTTCGTCGCATTTGAGCCACTGGGGGTTGTGCTGGCGGTAATGCCGTGGAACTTCCCATTTTGGCAAGTCTTCCGCTTCGCCGCGCCAGGGCTGATGGCCGGCAACACCGCACTGCTCAAACACGCTAGCAACGTGCCGGGCTCGGCGTTGGCGATCGAGGAGGTGTTTCGCCTCTCAGGTTTTCCTGATCATGCGTTCCGTACCTTGCTGGTCGGCAGCCGCGCCGTGGCGCGGGTGATCGAGAATCCCAAAGTGGTGGCGACAACCCTCACTGGATCGACCCCCGCAGGGCGTGCGGTGGCAGCCGTCTCAGGGAGCCACCTCAAAAAGACGGTGCTCGAGCTAGGCGGTAGCGACCCCTACCTGATCCTCGATGACGCCGACGTCGACCATGCCGCCCAATGCTGTGCCACCAGCCGACTGATCAACGGCGGCCAGAGCTGCATCGCGGCCAAACGTTTTATCGTCGGACCGGAACGTCGCCAGGAGTTCGAAGAGAAGTTCCTGGACGCAATGCGATCGCGACGCATGGGCGACCCACTCGACGAAACCACCGATATCGGCCCTCAGGCGCGACACGATCTGCGCGACGAGCTCCACGATCAAGTTCGCCGCAGTATCGCAGCCGGTGCCGTCTGCCTGCTCGGTGGTGAAATCCCCGACTCACCCGGCGCCTTCTATCCTCCTACCGTGTTGACCGAAGTTGCACGTGGAATGCCAGCCTACGACGAAGAACTGTTCGGCCCGGTGGCGTCGATCATCCCGGTGGCTGACGACGAGGAAGCGATCCGGGTCGCCAACGACAGCCCGTTTGGGCTCGGCGCAGCCGTCTTCACCGCCGACATCGAACGTGGCGAAGAGATCGCATACCGACGCCTGAACGCCGGCAGCTGTTTCGTCAACGACTTCGTCCGCTCCGATCCACGACTCCCCTTCGGCGGCGTCAAAACATCGGGTTACGGCCGAGAGTTGAGTCACTATGGGATCAAAGAATTCGTCAACCTCAAGACGGTCTACGTGCGTTGAGCGACCTACCACGCTGTAGGTTTGGCCACGGGACTGTAGGTTCGGCCACGGGTCGCTCAGGGATGTCGTTTCTGCTCATGCTCTAGTTCGTCTGAGCTGGGTACCGATATCCACAATCGCCGTGGCCAAGGCTTCAGGCACTTCCTCTTGCAGAAAATGTCCTGCCTGAGTGCGCGTCACTTTCGCCTCTGGGAAGGCCCGCTCGTGGCGCTTCAAGGCACGGCCCAAGATCGGATCGCGTTCGCCCCACACTAGGGCCACAGGGCCGCGAAAGCCAATCGCCCAAGCCTCGCCACGCCGCAGTTCGGGCATGCTGGGATGATCAGGGCTATCGGGCACCATGCGGGCGAGAGCCAAGGGCGCGACGCGATCGGCCCAGCCACGCAACGGCCAACGATAGGCACGAGCGACATCACCACGGATCGAGCGTTTGTCACCCTGGGTAAAACGCATTACGTTCTGTGGAAATCCGAGTCCGCGGAACACCAAATCGCTGAACCCAGCCATTCGCGCAAAGCGGTGGAACGCCGTTCCGCGCGGAATAGGGGGTAATGCCACCGCGGTATTGGCGAGCACCAGTCCCGCCACACGATCCGCTAGGCGCGCCCCAACGGCCGCGATAATCGGGCCGCCCCAGTCTTGCCCAACCAGGATGGCTTCTTCGAGGTCGAGGGCATGGACAAGCTCAGCAATCGCATCCGCATGACGCTTCACCGAGTGATCTTGGAGCCGCGGCAAAACATCTGACAGCCCCAGGCCCAGTAAGTCCGGCGCCACTACACGACAGTCCTCGAGCTCAGCAATCACCTTACGCCACAAAAAGCTCCAGGTAGGATTACCGTGGAGCATCAAGACCGGCCGCCCCTTTGCCGGCCCATGGTCGATATAGTGAATCGTCCGCTCAGCATCGCTCCCCTCTCGCAGGGTGTAGGTGCGCCGATGCAGCGGCAGCTGCGCAGCAATAAAGAGGGGCAGGGCGGGAGCCTTAGGCATGGCTTTCTCTCGACCAGGATGGACCTGTATGCTCGACCCGATCAGTCTAGCGCGGTGAGGACTCTTGTCCTTATACAGTAAGAGCCATCGGTGAAACTTCCAACATCAAGTAGACGTTCAGCCTTAACGAAAACTCCTTGTCGCCTTGGATTGTGGGAGACGTTCGATGATCGATGAAGGTGCCATCAAGTTCGAAGCCGCCCACCGCGAGCAGCCGCTGGCATCGCGTCGATTCGCCGAGGCAGCCTGCCGACTCCTAGCTTGGCGCGAGATCTTTGCCAAAACCGGGTTGGTAGGCCAGGAACCGGGGCTCTACGGTGGATTCGGTTACGGCAATGTCAGCTGTCGGGTCGGCCCGTTATCAGTCCCCCGGCGACAGCGGGCATTCCTGATCACTGGCACCCAGACCTCCGGCAAGGCCTGTATGTCCCTGGCCGATCTATGTGTGGTCGAGCGTTGCGAACCGCTCCGCAACCGAGTCGAGAGTTACGGCACGACCCTACCGTCCTCTGAATCGTTGACCCACGGCGCTATTTACGATCTCGGCTCTCACATCCGTTTCGTCTTCCACGCTCATTCTCCGACCATTTGGCGGCGGGCTGCGGCGCTGCGTATCCCCACCACCGATCCTCAGGTGGCTTACGGCACTCCAGAAATGGCCCGTGAAGTCGAGCGGCTATGGCAGACTACCCCCCTCTCGGATCTCGGCATTCTCTCGATGGGCGGCCACGAAGACGGTGTCATCGCTTTCGGCCGCAGCGCGGCGGAGGCTGGGCAGATCACACTTCGTTACCTCGCCAGAGCCTATGAGGCAACCTGCGCAGAAGGCGGCGGTCTCTGCGCCCTTTGAAACAACTAGGCCGATCTTGAAGAGGCGAGATTGATCGGCAAGAAGACCTAGCCCTCCAGTTCTTCCTCTTCGACTCGCGGGACGAGGAAAAACAGCCGGCCCCCTTGTTTCATGACTCCTGCACGCTCAGCAGCCTCGGCGCCTCGGCCCCAAAAAAAGTCAGCACGATTCGCACCGCGGATCGCGCCCCCACGATCCTGAGCAAACACGAAACGCGTCAAGGGCGCCTCGGCCACCGTGCGGCCATCCGTGCCCATCGCCGGTAGATCGGTGACGACGAAACCGAAAGCGCCGGAGGGAAAGAGTTTCTGATCGACCGCTATCGAGCGTCCGGCTGTGACTGGAAAACCCAGGTTGCCGAGCGGCGGGCCATCCAGCCAGCGGAAGAAGACTACGGAAGTGTTGTAGTCGAGCACGCGGTCGATGTCGTCGGGATGTTCAGCCAAGTAGGAACGAATCGACTGCATGGAAACCTTTTCGCGCTCGATCTTGCCTTCGTCGATCAACAGACGGCCAATCGAACGATATTCTCGACCGTTGGCACCGGCATAGCCGATTCGTCGTTCACTGCCGCTGGGTAAACGCAGCACACCCGATCCCTGAACCTCGATGAAAAAAAGATCAACCCGATCCTCGGCCCAGGCGATCTCGCGACCGCGCAGCACACCGGTGCGCCGGATCTCGCCACGATCGGGATAGGGCACCAACGTCTTGCCGCGCAGACGACCGGCGGTGCGCATGCCCTTCCATTGCTCGGAGAACAGGCCAAGATCAACCTTGATGATGTCGCCGGGCGGGCTGTAGATCGGCACGTTGAATCGGCTGGTCCGGCGCAAGCTGCCTTCAATCACCGGCACGTAATACCCGGTGAACAGCATCTCGCCCTCAGCGTTGCCGACGCTCTCCAAAACATCGAAGGCCTGGGCGATGCGAACCGCCAGCTCTTCAGGGCTCGGATCACCATCCAGCCAGGAGTCCATCAGGGTTAATGCTGCTCGCAACTCGGCCGCTTCGACCCGCCGAGGCCCAAACACAAAAACCCGATCCGATTTCTGTCGAGCCAACCAACGCAGATTACGATCCAGCGCAAGCCGCAAGCTCTCCCAATTGCCATCATCAAGCAGCAACGGGAGTTGGTCGCGAGGCACTAGCCGCAAGGCGGTCTCGCGGGTGACCGGTATCGGCTCAACCTCGATCGGCTCGGGCACCGGCGCCGCCGGTGGACGTGAGCAAGCGGCAGCAGCACACAAGGCCACGGTGCCTAGAGTTCTGGCGCCTAGAGTTACGGTGCCAACTGTTAAGGCGCCAGCCTTACGCAAGACACTGGCAAAAAGCTGCAACCCCATCCTCATCCAACCTGCCATGTTACAGCTCGGCCGGGACGATGAAGCCCATCTTCTCCTTCATCTCGCGAACTTTGGGCTCCGCTATCGACCGCGCCCGCTCGGCACCGATCGCCATCAACCGATCGAGCTCACCACGATCTTCCATCAGCTCTTCGTAGCGGCTACGAATCGGAGCCACCGCATCGATCACCACTTCGGCGACAGTCTTCTTGAGATCGCCGTACCCACGCGCTGTACTGAAGTCCGCCTCGACCTCGTCTTGGCTCTTGGAGGTCAGCACCTGGTAAATGGTCAACAGATTGTTGACGCCGGCTTTCTCGGGCGAATCGTCAAACACGATCTCACGGCCAGAATCGGTGACCGCACGTTTGATGGCACGGCGGATCTCGTCATCCGAGTCGGTCAAGGCAACTGCATGTCCGCGCACCGACGCTGAACTCTTGGACATCTTGGCAGTCGGATCGTCGAGCCCCATGATGCGAGCCCCGACCTTGGGGATCATCGGCTCCGGGACAACCAGCGTTGGACCATAGAGATGGTTGTAACGCTGGGCAATATCGCGCGCCAGCTCGATGTGCTGTTTTTGATCTTCCCCAACCGGCACCTCATGGGCGCTGTAGAGCAAGATGTCGGCAGCTTGCAACACCGGATAGGTCATCAAACCGGTGAGGACACTCTCTTGCTTGGCCGCTTTCGCTTTGTACTGCGTCATCCGCTCGAGCCAACCGATCGGCGTGACGCAGTTGAGCAGCCAGGCGCCTTCGGCATGAGCTCGGACATGGCTCTGCACGAATAGCGTAGTGCGTCGTGGATCGATGCCTGCAGCGAGCAGAAAGGCCATCAACCGACGGGTCTGATCTCGCAATTCGTCAGGGTCTTGGTAGACCGTGACCGCATGGAGATCCACCACACAAATGAAGTTTTCTTTTTCTCCCTGCTCGTCAACCCAGCGACGGATCGCGCCGAGGTAGTTCCCGAGATGGAGGTTGCCTGAGGGCTGAATGCCAGAAAAGACGCGTCGTTTTGAAGTGGGATCAGACATAGCACCACAGTTGGTTACAAGAAGTTTCAGTGGGGGGCGAGTCGGGCGACGGTATCACACCGGATTGACAACCCATGAATTGGTCCGTTTCGCAACCCGACACCGCCGAGGACGCTATGCCAACGGCATGGCCATCGGCTCCTCCTCGCCGTGAAATTTCAGAGCAGCTTCGAGCCCAGCGGGACGGACTGGTCCGGTACGCACAGCACAACCGCTCCGTCCTCGTCATGGAAGCCGGTGACCAGGCACTCCGACCTGATGGGGCCGATTTGTTTCTTGGGAAAGTTGACCACTGCCACCACCAGCCGACCGATCAGGTCCTTCGGCTGGTAGTGGGTGGTGATCTGGGCGCTCGACTTCTTGACGCCGATCTCGTCGCCAAAGTCGACCTGCAGGATGTAAGCCGGTTTGCGCGCCTGCGGGAACGGTTGAGCGTCGATGACGCGGCCCACCCGAAGTTCAACTCGGGTGAAGTCATCCCATGCAATCGATTCCAAGTGCTCTCCCCATCCCGCTCTATTTTTCGAGCGACGACTTTTTCTTCTTGTAGCCTTTAGGTGGCTCGAACGTTCCGGCCGGGATCGCGCCTTTGCGAACTTCCGTCGCTTCGCTCTCGCTCTGAACTTTCAAACCGATCACTTTGGTGTCGATTTTGGTCATCAAAGGAAAGCCTTCGATCTCCTTCATCGCTTCGTACAACTTGTCGAAGCGACTCGCCATCGGCCCCATCATTGCGTAGGTCATCTTCTTGGCATCGTGATACTGCAGCGGGGCCTTCAAATCTCGAGCCGCCCAGAGCTCAAATTGAAACTTCTGGCCTATTCTCATCAAGTAGTGGTCACATGCATACCCTGCAACCTGTCGGCTGTCGCTGCCCTTTGTGACCTCAACCTCGGTTTCCGAGCCGAGCATTGCCGACATCATTGGATTGCCTTCGAGCATCTGCTCGAGTTCCACAAAATGTTGACGTAATGCCTCCAAGCTGGTCTCTTCGTACTTCTTCTTCTTGTGATCGATGTGGATCATGCGCCCCGAGGTGAGATCCATGATGGTGTCGAAACGCCCGTCGGAGGTTCGCACTTTGTCGGTGGTGATGTACTGCGTTGAGGTCGTCGAGCCGCCTTTACCATCCGTGACCTTCGACACGACCGTGAGGTCGTCAGCAATCGCTGGCACGGTGAGGGCAAGAATAAGGAGGCAGACGGTCGGGTAGAACAAACGAGTCTTCATACTTTAGATGTCTCCAGCGGGGTTGCGAGGGGCGGATCAGGGATCGGGACCGATCGGCGCTCTAGAAGCGCAGGATCGCTCCGAGAGTGATGGCGTCGGTATCGGCGTCGTCGAGATCACTGAACGCGTTGGCACGATAATTCGCGTTGATGTCGATACGGATCTTTGGCAACAGGGTCAACACATAACCGACCCGGACGGCGTAGAAGGGATCGGAAATGTCGTCCTGTAGGCCGCCGGAATATGTGACCCCAATTCCGAGGGCGCCGTAGATCTTGTTGCCAATGATGATGAAACCAACTGGCGAGATGGATGAATCCGGAGATCCGGAAAAACCGCCATCGTAATACTCGAGATCAATCTCAAACTTCATCAACGACCCAGGATCGTATTGGTAGGAAAACACCCAGGCCAAACCATCGTCTTCGATATCGTCGAGGCCATCGTCGGCCAGATCGTCAACGGTTTTCCAAAACTGTGCACCGACACCCCAACGATGTTCACCGGCAGCAGCATCGGTAGCCGAGGTCAAACAGAAAACCAAGCAGATCGTCGTCAGGACCTTGAGTCGTAGCGGAGTCGATAGATGTCTAATCATGGGTTTGCTCTTAGTTGTAAATCCTGTTGCGTCAACGGCCAGCAGCGAATCCGTCGCGAGGATAGCACAATGGCTATACTCGTTCAGGCGCTCTCTTCACCGCGACCCTGGTAAGTCACAGATTGAGAGAGGACAGACTCCTGCTACCATCAGGTGGCAACTATTCATCTTGTCCCGCAACCTCTTCGGCCCGCATGCTTCTCCTGGAGACTCCAACCATGAAGCCCAAGCTCAGCTCTGCTCTGCCGCTACTCTCGTTGCCTGGAATCCTGCTGCTCAGTCTGTTGACCGTGGTTCTCGGCGGTTTAGCACCAAGAGCTTCAGCCGACGAAGCCCAAACTTGGATCACCCTTGGTGCTGATGCCTTCGCGACCCTCCAAGAAGACGCGGACGTCACCCGCGGACGGCACCCGTTGACTAACTACGGCGAAAGCTCCGATGTGGTGATGACTCGGGTCCCAACCCGGGTGCTGGCCGACATCTCGGCCAAGATTCACACTGCCCATCGACGCTGCGGCGGATTCATGGCCCATCGCACGCTGCAACAAGCCCAGGAGGCACTCGACCGGGCTGGTGCCGCGGACCGCGGAGCACCGATCGCCTACATTCTCGATCGCCAGGCACAAGTCCAACAATTGGCGGACCAAGTCCAAGAAGCGCCAATTTTGGCCACAATGGCCTCTTTGTCGAATGATTTCAACAATCGCTACCACGCCCATCCGTCGGGCACATCGGCTTCGGAATGGATCCGCAATCGATGGCAGAGTTATGCTTTGGGGCGGTCGGATGTCATCGTCGAACTGGTCTCGCATCCCGGCGCAACCTCTCAACCTTCGGTAGTCTTGACCATCCCAGGGACCACGCTGCCGGACGAAGTGATCGTACTTGGCGCCCACCTCGACTCGATCGCTGGAGGTACCAGCAATCCTGATTTCCTGGCTCCTGGTGCTGACGATGACGCGTCCGGTATCGCTGTGCTCAGTGAGGTCATCCGCGTCACCCTTGCAGGGGATTTCCGACCGCAACGGACCGTTTCATTCATGGGTTACGCCGCCGAAGAAGTTGGATTGGTAGGTTCCCAAGCCATTGCGACCGCTTATCGGGCAGCTGGCACCAATGTAGTGGCCGTGCTGCAATTCGATCTCGCAGCCTTCAACGGGTCGACTGAGGATTTTGGCCTACTCACCGATCGCACCAACTCCACGCTGACGACATTCGTCACCGAATTGATCGACACATATCAACCGACCCTGCTGTGGACTCTGACCGCCTGTGGCTACGGCTGCTCGGACCATGCTTCCTGGCATGCTCAGGGTTACCCCACCGCAATGCCGACGGAAGCTCGTTTCGGCGAACACAACCAGGCCATCCACACGACGTCAGATACCGTCGCGACACTCAATAACAGCGCCGCGCACGCCGCCAAGTTCGCTCGGTTGGGAGTGGCGTTCGCAGTCGAAATCGGCATCGATGGTGGCGGGGAGATCTTCGCCAACGGCTTCGAGGAAGGCTCGACTAACGGCTGGTCAAGCACCACTCGCTAGCTGGTCCGCAGTCCAGCAAGCCGCGATTCAGGCGCCGCCGTCGAGCCGGATCCAGCGTTTGGCCTTGAGCTCGAATCGCGGCAGCGACTCGGACCCTGCCAAAACGACTGGAATCCTGAGCTGCAAGGCGTTGCGTAACGCTTCTTCCAATCGCATTGCGATCGTTTTTGGCTGGCGACAATCTGGATTGGTTTCGATCTCGATCCGGACCTCGGTCATCGCTGCACGAGTCGACAGCTCAACACGATACTCCACTACTTCCGGCAAAGTTCGAACCACCTCTTCGACCGCACTCGGGTAGAGATTGACCCCGCGAACCACCACCATGTCGTCAACTCGGGCCAGGATTCCGCCTTCGAGTGCAAGCTCAGCATAGCCAAGCTCGGAAGTCTCTCGTGTCGAGACCTTGACCAAGTCGCCGGTTCGATATCGCAGTAACGGCGAGCCGTGACGGCCAAGAGTGGTGAGCACCAATTCACCCACATCGCCACGAGGTACCGGCAGACCGCTTGCAGAATCGATCACTTCGGCCAAGTAAGAAGACTCGAGAACGTGGAGGATCCCTGGTCGCTGCGGGTTGCCGAAACTCACCGGCCCAACTTCCGTCATGCCATGATGGTCGATCACCTGCGCGCCGCCCCACAGATGCGAAATTCGGTCTCGAACAGCAGACACTGCGCCACCGGGCTCGCCGGCGACAATCAGCACCCGCACGCTCGAACCTTCGAGTTCGATGCCGTGTGCGGCCGCAATCTCTGCCAGGCGAATCGCGTAAGTCGGCGTACAACAAACCGCTGTCGCGGCGTTATCGAGTAACACCTCGAGGCGAGCCTTGCTGGTCATACCGCCTCCGGGTATGGCGAGGCACCCGTAACGGGTTGCAGCGTCGAAAGCAGCCCAAAACCCTAAGAACGGGCCGAAGGAGAACGGAAAGAACAGCCGATCTACGGGCGTCAAAGACGCCTCTGCAAAGACCCTGTGCCACACCCTCAGCATCCAGCTCCAGCTCTCTTCGGTATCGAGCCAACGCAGGGGTTTGCCGCTCGTACCACTGGTCTGATGGAGTCGGACGTAGCGCTCGAGCGGAAAGGTCAGGTTGGTGCCGTAAGGTGGATGAAGACGCTGATCTTCAACCAACTCGTCTTTGGTCGTCAGCGGCATGCGTGACGTAAAGTCGGCCAAGCTCTCGGGGCCATCCAGCAAACCGGCGCTCCGCAGGCGAGGCGCGTAGAAGCGATTGGCGGCCAGCTCAGCAACGAGCTTCCGCAGCCGACCTAGTTGGTCCGCTTCGAGGAGCGCGTGGGTTTCGGTCTGAGTGAACGACAGGTCTGAGATCACGGGCTGAAGTCTATGAGTGCTTCTCAGCTCGGCGCAACAAGGGAGGGTCGATCGCCGCCGGAGGCAAGATCTCTACAACCTCGGCCAGGGGACGCCCAGTGGGATCGCTCAACACGTTCTGGCGACCATACAACGTCGCTGGTTGTTGCAGTTCGAGCTTGCGTTCGAAGCGCGCGTCACTTTCGAGGCGAAAGAACAGCCTCGGCGAGCTCGTGTAAGGAACCTTGAACCGCGCCAGCACCGCCCCAAGTGGCAAATCACCTTCGAGGATCACCCAGCGGGCCTCGGTTTCAAAAGCCGACAGGTCGATCCGGATCGCACCAAACTCTCGAGGCTTCCCTGATTGGCGGCCGACCAGCACCACTTTTCGCAGCAACGCGTTGGCGACACGTCGCTTCTCGAGCAGTCGCAACCCCAGGGTCTCTTTGTGGAACGCTTCGAGAGTCGACGTCATATCGCGCTCGTGCACCAGAAGGCTGCGGTACGGCTCAGGCATACGATCGTCACCAGCTTCTTCACGAGCCAATGGAACAGGCTCCGCACGATCCAAGAAGTCGGTGAGGGGGTATAGCAGGTCTAGTTCGGGGAGGTCAGAACGTTCTGCGTTCGGGGTTGGCATACCCGAAGTCTACGACCGACTCCGGGGCGAAGTTCTGCCTAGTCTGAACACGAGGTAGAACTTTACAGCCGCTTTACAGGACGCGACCGCGGAACCCAACTAACGAGCCTGCTGAAAGGTCTTCCAGCTGGCTCGGGTTGCCCGACCATTCTCTTGATACAGCTGTCGCACCCAGAGTGCGTCTTCCGGGCTCAAGGGCTGCCCAACCGCCGCCGCTGCCGCAACGTGACTACGACGCCGTTGGCCGAGGATGACACAGCCGGTCGGCGCATCGGCCAACAGAGCCCCGACCAAGCCGTGCAACACAGGCTCTGCTTGATCCCCGAAGTGCCTCTCGAGCTCACGACGGCAGGTTCTTAGCCGGGAGATCAAGCCAAAATCTCGAAATTCGGGCAATGCGCTGCGGTGATCGCCGGCTCCAAAAGTGACCGGCCCCTCGAAGATACCTAACAACAATGCGTGTTTGAGGGGCGAGAAGAAGGCCACTCCAACGTCGTTTGCCTCCACCCACTGCTTGAGCCCGCTGCTCTTGTATGTATCGTCAACAACGTTGCGATAACACTGGATAGCGTCAGGATTCACCCTGCTGGCGTACCTGACAATCGCCTCACTCTTCCAATCCGACAGGCCGATGAAACGGATCCGCCCAGCCTGCTGAAAGGTGTGCAGAAGGTCAACCGCTTCGTCCAAGTACTCACCGTGAGGTCCGAAATCACAGTGATGTAGGTAATAGAGGTCAACCCAATCGGTTCGCAGGTTGCGCAGCGAGCTCTCCAACTGACGCCGGATCTGCTCGGGATGGTAGTAGTGATTGTGGGATCCGGGATCCCAACCCACCTTCGTCGACAGAAAAATATCCTGACGCCGTACTTCGCCCCAGCAACTCCCGATCAGACGCTCGGCACGACCGGCGCCATAGACATCCGCGGTATCCCAATGCGTAATTCCCACATCACGTGCAGAAATCAGGCTTCTCCGCGCCTCTTCCTCGTCGGTACCAAACCAGCCGACTGGGCGGCCGCCGACCGTGCTGGACCCACCGTGCCCCCAGGTGCCCAAACAGATTGTCGGTGTCTGGACTCCGGTACGGCCAAAACGGACAGTGTTCATGAGTTGGTCAGATGCCTCTTGCCAGAGCGCGTGTCCGAAAATCAGTGGACCCAATCACGACTTCGAACTCAGTTAGCCAGTCATCCCTACCGCTGGGGGTTCTTGGTGGAATTCATCCTATCTCGCCCGACCTCGACAACCCGTCGCAGAAGGCATCATCCTATGCTGGCTCTGGCGTCGATTTTGGGGCGCCAGGGAGCTTAACACGAGTGGTCGTCGTCACCGCACCCCCGGGGTGGTCAAAAGTCGCATCAGGGTGCTTCTTTCACCGGGCATCGAGAGGTGATTGTTCGCGAAGTGACCATCTGAGTTGACAGCAAGCCACGGTGCAATATCATTGCGCCGCTATGAAGATTATTGGCGCCACGTCTGCGAAGATTAGCTCTTCCACCTAAGCGAGGCGCCAACCATCGAGCCAGAGCTCCCACGGCCTCGCCTCCGGCGAGGCCGTTTTGGTTTGAGGAGTCAGGCCTTGAGCGGGTGTCTCGACGTCGAGGGAACTCGTCTCTACTCACAAGAAGCTCCGAGAGGCAGAATGCCATGAGCGAAGACCAAACAGCCCCTAGAACCACAACCGAAGACTCGCCTTTTCGCCCGGTGTCGACGCCCCTCGATCTCGTCGGGTTAGAGCATCGCATGTTGGCGTTCTGGGAAGAGTCCCGGGCTTTCGACAAGTTGCGAGAACTCAACCGCGACAAGCCTCCCTGGTCATTCCTCGACGGCCCGATCACCGCCAACAATCCAATGGGAGTACATCACGCCTGGGGGCGGACGCTGAAAGACGTCTTTCAACGGTTTCACGCCATGAAAGGGCACTCGCTGCGATACCAGAATGGCTTCGACTGTCAGGGATTGTGGGTCGAAGTCGAGGTCGAAAAAGAGCTCGGCTTCACCTCCAAGAAGGACATCGAAGACTACGGTCTCGAACGCTTCATCAACAAATGTAAAGAACGGGTGCTGAAGTACAGCCAACTCCAGGCCGACCAATCCGTCCGCCTCGGCTATTGGATGGACTGGGACGACTCCTACTTCACGATGTCCGACGAGAACAACTACGCTATCTGGTCGTTCTTGCAGAAGTGTCACCAACGGGAGTTGATCTATCGCGGTATCGACGCCATGGCTTGGTGCCCACGTTGTGGCACCGGCATTTCGGACCAAGAGATGGCCGAGGGCTACAAAGAGATCGCCGACCCAGCGGTCTTCTGTCAGCTACGGCTGACCGACACCGAGCCAGACGGCGACGACGAGTACCTGCTGATTTGGACGACCACTCCGTGGACCCTGCCAGCCAACATCGCCTGTGCGGTCCATCCCGAGCTCGACTACATCAAAGTTCGCCAAGGCGGCGCGACTTACTATCTGTCGAAAGATCTCGAGCAGATCCTCAAGGAAAAGGGCCCCCATGAGGTACTCGAAGAAATCAAGGGTGCCAAGCTCGTCGATCGACGGTACGCCGGCCCATTTGATCACCTGCCGGCGGGCGAATCGATTGCTGCCGAACACCGGGTGATCGCCTGGAAAGATGTCCAGGCCAACGAAGGCACCGGTATCGTCCACATCGCCCCTGGCTGCGGTAAAGAGGACTTCGGCCTCGGTAAGGCAGAGAACCTTCCTCGTTTGGTGCCGATCGACGAAGCAGGCAACTATGTCGACGGTTACGGCGAGTTGACGGGACGGTACGCCAGCGACGTCGCCGAGGACATCATCGCCGAGCTGCGCACCCACGGTGCCTACTACAAGCGCCAAACCTACACCCACCGTTATCCCCACTGCTGGCGCTGCAAAACGAAGCTGCTCTATCGCACGGTCGACGCCTGGTATATCAACATGTCGTGGCGTGACGAGATCAAGGAAGTTGTCGAGAAGATCCGGTGGATCCCAAGTTACGGCCGCGATCTCGAGCTCGATTGGCTCACGAACATGAGCGACTGGATGATCAACAAGCGTCGCTATTGGGGCCTGGCGCTACCGATTTGGGTGTGCAGCGACTGCGACGAGTTCACCGTCATCGGCAGCCGTGAGGAGCTTCAAGACCGGGCGGTGGCGGGCTGGGAGGCTTTCGAAGGCAACACCCCCCATCGGCCGTGGATCGACGCCGTCAAGATCGCCTGCCAGAGTTGTGGCGGCCAGGCATCGCGGATCCCCGACGTGGGTAATCCGTGGCTCGATGCCGGTATCGTGCCGTACTCGACAATGGGTTACAACAGCGATCGCCAGGAGTGGCAGCGCTGGTTCCCCGCCGATCTCGTGCTCGAGTGTTTTCCTGGCCAGTTCCGCAACTGGTTCTACGCCATGTTGACCATGAGCACCATGATCGAGAACGCCCCACCCTTCAAGACCCTGCTTGGGCACGCGTTGGTGCGTGACGAGAAGGGTGAGGAAATGCACAAGTCGAAGGGCAACTCGATCCGCTTCGAAGAGGCTGCCGAGAAAATGGGCGTCGAAGAAATGCGCTGGCTCTACTGCCGCCAGAGTCCGGTGTCGAACCTCAACTTCGGCTACGGACTAGGAGAGGCGATCCGACGCCGGGTATTCAACACCTGGTGGAACGTTTACGCCTTCCTCGTCACCTACATGCAGGCTGACGCCTTCGACCCCAACCAACCCAAAGTACCGTTCGCCGACCGCCAAGACATCGATCGGTGGGTGCTCTCTAAACTGCAGGAGCTGGTCCAGACCGGCAATGAACGCCTCGCAGACTTCGACACCGCGGCGCTGGTGCGTAAGGCGGACAGCTTCATCAATGAACTGTCGACCTGGTACGTCCGGCGGTGTCGACGGCGGTTCTGGCGGCCGAAGAGTGTCGACGACGGGGACAAACTTGCCGCCTTCCAAACCCTCTACGAGGTATTGACGACGCTGTCCGAATCCCTCGCTCCTATCGTGCCTTTCCTCACCGAGGAGATTTACCAGAACCTGGTGCGGTCGATCGATCCCGATGCGGCAGAAAGCGTCCACCATCGCCCATACCCAACGTATGACCCCAACCTCCACGATGAGGCGCTGGCTCGGGAAATGGACGCCACTTTGCGGGTCGTCTCACTGGCGCTTGCTGCCCGCGAAACACAGTCGCTACGCGTCCGGCAACCCCTCGCCGAGCTCACCGTGGTGCCGGCGGACGACGTACAACGGCGAGCGGTGGAACGCTTCAGCGCTCACATCCTCGACGAGCTCAACGTCAAGACCATCACCATCGGCAGCAGCTCGGCACTTTTTCTTTCCGTCAGCGTCAAACCCAACTTCAAGCTACTCGGCCCCAAATACGGCAAGCAGATGCGACAGGTGGCGGCAGCCGTTGGGCAAGCCGACAGCGCAGCCCTTTGCAACGCGGCTGGACGCGGCGAGACAATCACGCTCGAAGCCGACGGCGAGTCTTGGGAACTCGAACCCGCCGACCTCCTGATCGAACGACAACCGACCGAGGGATTCGCGGTCAGCGAAGACAAGGGCTTAGTTGTCGCTCTCGACGCCAACATCACTCCCGAGCTGGAACGCGAAGGATTGGCGCGCGATCTCATTCGACATATCCAGCAGTCACGCAAGGAACTCGACCTCAACGTCACAGACCGCATCCTGGTCACCTATGAGACCGACGATGACAAATTGCTCGCGGCAATCGACGAGCATCGTGACCGCATCGCCAGCGAAACGCTGGCGAGCGCTGTGCAATCCGGTAACACCGCCGACGGCAAGCCGATCGACATCCTGGGGCAGTCGATTCGTCTTGCCGTGCAACGAGCCTAACGTAGCTCTCGATCCGAGGCATGATGTCAATATTGTGCCACCACCGACTGCTATTGGTGGTGGCCTCCTTGGTGTGGGCGGTTGGCTGCGCCTCACCGTCGGACGACGCCTCCCTGCAAGAACCAGCCCTGACGAGACCGGCCCGTGAGACCCCAAGGCTCCTCGGACACGAACAGCTCTATGCTAGCACTTCGAGCTTCGATTGGGACTTCAAGGGCCCAACGCCAAAAGGGGCCGAAGAGCTCGTCGTCGGGCTAATTCACGACCCCGGCCAGGGTCTTCGGATGCAGGGTGAAACGGTTCTGAAATGGCCCGTTGACGTCGAGACCAATGAGCTCGACGCGTTGCTCATCACACTGCTCTATCCACAGGGAGCTGAAGTCGAGCTATCGTGGCGCCACCAGAGCCAAGGCTTTGACCCCAAGCGCAGTCTGCGGCAACGCCGCGGAGATGGGCGTGCTGAGCTCGATCGCCTGTTGACTTTCGATCTGTTGACCCACCCCGAATGGTCGGGATCGATCCACGAGTTACGTCTACGATTCGTGCTCCGTGATTCCGAAACCCGAACCCTAAGGCGATTACAAGGCCAAAACTACAGGCTGGCACCTCAGGTACTCGAGACAACAGGCCCGTGGACGCTCGACCTTGGACATTCGGCCCGTACCGCCTGGCTGACGCCGACTGGCCACGCCGTCGAACGGATCTTCGATGTGCCTGCTCAGGGTCGGCTATCGTTTGCCTACGGTGCTACCGCCGCACCCACTCGCGGGATCAAGTTTCGTATCTCCCGCATCGCTGCAAGCGACGAACCGATCACAGTGTTTGAAACTGTCCTCGATGAAAACCAGCTCGATCAATGGCATGATTCCAAAATTGACCTAGAAGACCGAGGCCCGGTTCGTCTTCGGTTCGAATCCTCAGCTCCCCCCGACAATCGGGCTTTGTCGGCCTGGAGTCAACTCGAGATCCAGCCCAAGCCCCGCGACCCCCGCCCCAACATTGTCCTGATTTCGATCGATACGCTACGGGCCGACCGACTGCCACTCTACGGCTACTCCCAGGACACCGCCCCCCGTCTAACGCGCTGGGCACAACGATCTGCCCTGACTTTCGACGACACCGTCGTTCAGGCTCCATGGACGTTACCTTCCCACGCTTCGATGTTCACAGGCCTGGACGCCACCCGCCATGGCATCAATCACACCCACACGGTGGTGCCTCCAAATCAGCAGCTGCTCGCCGAGTGGCTACGCGACTCGGGTTATGCGACCACCGCAGTCACCGGGGGCGCCTTCCTGCATCCAAAGTACGGCCTGGGGCAGGGCTTCGACCGCTTCGACTATTGGCCGGCCCTCGGCGAGCCAGCCCAAGAGCTCACGACCTCGATCAACCGTGCGATCGAATGGCTCGACTCCCTGCCGCAACCCTTTTTCCTCTTTCTGCACACCTTCGAAGTCCATGACTATTTGATCTACCGTCATGCCGCCGGGGCTGATCAGGAGCCTCCAGGTCTCTGGTATGACCAACGGATTCGCCACACCGACGCCGCGTTGGGCCGTCTTCTCGATCGACTCGACTCTCCGGGTCTACGAGACAACACCGTCGTCGTTGTGACCTCCGATCACGGTGAGGGCCTAGAAGATGGCCCTCAAGGACACGGCTTCTTGAGTGAAAATAACCTGCGCGTGCCCCTGGTCATTCGCTTGCCTAAAGGCCGTGGCGCTGGCCAGCGCATCACACGACAGGTTCGCTCGATCGATCTGGCGCCAACGCTCCTCGAGCTGGCAAACATCGAGCATCCCCAACTCGATGGATCCTCACTGCTGCCCCTGATCGACGATGCATCCGCACCATTCCCCGAGCTAGCGCTGAGTTACGCCGCGAAACGTAACTTGGGACTGGCACTGCGCCGTGGTGGACGCTGGAAGGCCGTGGTCAACAACACAGCCTGGCCAACCGACGGTCAACCTCATCAATTCTATGACCTACGACACGACCCGCTGGCCACCCGAGACCTGGCTGCTCGCGACTTGCCACGGCCGGACCTCGAGCCCATCGTCGAACAAGCCGCGCACGCCCTCGACGATTTGCCGGGTTTCCGCTTACGCTTTTCCAACTTCACCAGCACCCCACTCCATTTCCGCATCACCAGTCGGATGATCGGCATCGAATCCGTCAAGGCAATCGATCTGCCCTGCGAGTGCGTGGCCCGAGAGCAGCCATTTCAGGCCCGCATCGATGTGCCGGTTGGCGCAGACTTCGAGATCCACCTCGAAGAGGTGATCGATGATCCGCTCCGTATCGAAGCCTGGAGTGGACCGGCAGAGCCAGCGGACAGCGAACAGGCATTCCGCAACGAGCTCCAGCTAGGGAGGAGTATGGACAACCCAACAACGGTGAGCTTCAATGGGACAGGGTGGCAGACGGGGACAGGGTGGCAGACGGAGACATCAGCAGCCACAGCAACAACGTCCGGGCTGACCATAACCTGGCACTCAGGCTTGGACGTGTCTCAAAGCGCACCTTCAGCTCTGGATCAAGAGCTCAGGCAAAAACTGAAGGCCCTTGGCTACCTCGATTAGCAGCCGATGGGGTTTGGGCTGGACCGGGCCATTTCCGCCGCGAGTTGGATTGACGCCCCGAACACCTGGTTGGGAAAATCCTCGCTACGATGCGAACCTCAAAGACTCTGACGACCAAGACCTCCAGATGGCTGGTATGCCTGCTCGCAATAGCCAGCTCAGCCCATGCTGAAAGCCTGACTCGCGGCAAGATTATTGACCCGGTCGCAACCCTCAGTGACGACAACAACGAAACCTATGCTCTCTATCTGCCTTCCAACTACGCCACCGAGCGTCTGTGGCCGATCCTCTTTGTGCTCGACCCACGCAGCCAAGGCCTGGCCGCTGCCGAGCTATTTCGAGAAGGGGCGGAGCGTTTCGGCTACATCTTGGTCAGCTCGAACAGCACCCGCAGCGACATCCTGCCCGAAGACGATCCGAATCCGGCAGCGATGGTGGCTTTGCTGCAGGATGCGATGACCCGATTTGCGGCTGACGACCAACGTGTTTATCTCGCTGGCTTCTCCGGTACCGCTCGTTACGCCTGGTCAGTGGGTTTTGGTTTACGTGGCCAGATCGCTGGCGTCATTGGCTGTGGTGGAGCTTTACCCGGGCCCTTCAAACAATGGCGAGACGTCGACTTCGCCTTCTTCGGTGCCGCAGGTGAGCTCGACTTCAACCATCGCGAGATGTGGCTACTGGACGAAGACCTCGACGCCACCCAAATAGCTCATCGCTTCGAGTTTTTTCCTGGCGGCCACCAATGGGCACCACCCGAGGTGCTGACCGAAGCGTTGGCTTGGATGGATGTTCGAGCGATGCAGTCTGGAACCCGTGACCGCCAACCAGAGCTGATCTCTGAACTTTTCGACGCAGGAGCGACCGCCGCCCGCGATCTCGAAACGCAAGGAGAACCGCACGCCGCACACAAGCGGTGGCAACAGCTAGCGCAGGACTTCGAGGGTCTGCACGACATCGGCCTGGCTCGAACCGAGGTCACGCGGCTCGGCAAAATGGAAGCGATTCGACAGCAACACGCCGCCATCCTCGTCGCGGCACGCCGGGAGGCCGACTACCGTCACCACCTCGACGCCGTGTTGACCAACGTCACCAACTCGTCACCCCTGCCACCATCCAAGGCGGTCTTGGCGCGACTGAAAATCCCGCAACTGCTCGAGAAGGCCAAACAAGAGTCGCTAGACGGCCGCTCGGCACAACGTCAGCTCCAGATTGCCTTCGTCAACATAGCCTCCTATCGCACCCGTGCACTGATGCGTTCGAAAGACTATCGACGGGCGATCCTGATGCTCGAGATCGCCGAGGCGATCAAACCCGAACACTGGCGACCGAAAATTTCCCTCGCCACCGTGTATGCCCTCAGCGGCAAGAAATCGAAGGCGATCACCGCGCTGGAACAAGCGGTGGCGGTCGGCTACTCGAACCTCGACTACATTGAACAGAGTACCGAACTAGCGTCGATTCGTTCCACCAAGGACTACCAGCGGATCGTCGAACAATTACACGCCCATCTTCCTGACAGCTAGCCGAGTCGAATAGCTCGGACCATTCGCCCGAGCTACTCGAAGGTGCGCTAATTAGATTGCGTCTAGTTTGCCGTTCTGGGTTCAGGGAGGGAGGCCTTGTGGAGCGGGCAAGCAGCGAGCGTGTTTGAGCAGCGCATTTGCTCGCGTCTCGTATTCGATGGCGCCAAAAGAACTTAGGCATGTTGCAAGAGATCCGGCGAGTTTCCGGAGCTGCGGCGCAACCCACAAGGCATCCCTCCCTGGGGCCGACCTAGTAAAACTGAACGAGATCCAATGAGTCGCAACCTCAGTTGATGTCGACCTTGTTCTCCAACTTCTCGAGCATTCCCTTTACAAACGCTTTCCGCTGTTCAGGAGCTTTGTCGACAGACATCTTCATAGCTTTCACAGCGTTATCGAAGTCGCCAATCGCTGAGTAGGCTTTCGCCAGGCCGAATCCAACGAACCAGGCGTCTGGGTGCTTTGCCACGTTTGTCTTGAACGCGGCCATAGCCTCCTCCTTCTTCCCCTGGGTGAGCAGCTGGCTTGCATACCTGTGGATCTGGCCCGCATTGCCGAGTTCCATCGCCTTTGCCATCAACCCTGCGACTTGCGCGTCCTCGCCCTTTTTGGCGAGTAGCTGGGCCTTGGCCGATAAATTACTGAAGTTCTCTTCGATGCCGATCGATTTTTCGGCCCACTCCAAGGCACTGTCGAGATTCATGTCATTTTGCAGGCTGTATTGTGCAGCTTGGTCCCAACCCTCCCAAAAGAAGGCAGAAAGGCCGGTGAGCTGTTGCTCGAAGCTCTCCTTGACGGTCTTTGCGAGATCAACCGCAATCTCGACCGGTACCGCAACTTCGCCCCAGCGCAAAATCAGATGGGCCGAATCGGCATCCAGCTCGCCGAATGAAATCTCGAAACGCTCCATATGCGGCGCCGACGTTGGCTTGGCCATGACTCGTAGTGCGTCGTTCTTTTCATCGTAAGCATAACTACCCCACGCATGGATGGCCTTCGAGAAAATGATCGTCCAATCGCCTTCGGTGGCTGGTGAACCCGGGATCGTGTGCAAACCATAGGTACCAGCGGACAATGTTTGCCCCTGCACCGTAACGTCGGTCGAGACCGAAATCAGGGTGTTCTCGTTCGCACCCGTGCGCCAAATCGCGCCACTGCTCGGCACTACGGTGCCCCAAATGTCGCGTTCCTTGGCCGCCGGCCGATGGTAGCTGACCCGAACTTCGGTCAAACCGATGTCTTGTGCAACCTCAGCACCGGGACTCGCCATCGGCGTGAAGATGTGTTTGGCCTGGCGTTCGCCGACTTGGGCCAACACAGTACTGCTGCAAACCAAGGCTACGAGTGCGAATGTCAATAAAGGCAGCGTCTTGCGCTGTTGCATACGTTTTCCTCCTAGAGCGGTTGAGAGCTGCGGTCACGGGGATCACTTATCTCTCCGTGCCGAGAGTTGTGATGGATTGACGTAGGTTGATACGCGGTAATTCTAGTCGGGTTCCAGCAGCCCACCCCATCCTGGCAGCGGTTGAGAACATCTAGTCCCCACCTGGTGGTGTGTGCCCCCAAAAACCGAGCTTAGGCCAGGTAAAACTCCCCACCGAGGAATTCCTACCCTTTCCTAGTTCCCTGCTTGAGTAGAACTATGGCCTCTCAGGCCGATGTGTCGGGTGGCATTCGTCTTGCTTGTACAAGCCTAGAACCTCTAATGGATTTGAAGCCTCTTTAGGTTCCGAACCCGTGAGGATCAAGACTCGCCATCGTATGAAGGAGAAGACGATCATGAATGTGTCTGTAGAGGATATCCACTGGATCGAAAAAGTTGAGACTGACGCCCTCGGCGAGGTCTATTGCGCCGAAACCCGAGTAGGTCAGGTCGAGAAAGTTGTCCTCGTCAGGCTGTTCCATCGCCACGACATGGATGCTGAGTATTTTCTCGAGTCAATCGCGGAGCGCCAAGCGCTCGTTGGGAGACAGATTTCCGATCAGCTGTTAACTAGCCTACGACTGGGTGTCGTCGAAGGGCGGGCTTTCGATCTATTCCCTTACTTGTCAGGCTCCAGCCTTGCGCTGCTGATCCAGCGAGCAAAGCAGCATCGAGAGATCTTTCCGTTGGATGTTGCCTTGTTCGTCGCCGCCAAGGTAGCCAACGGCCTGCGCGTAGCCTTCGAGGCTGGCCTCGACGGCAATCATCTTGTGCATGGATTCATGACGCCACATCTGATCAGAGTTTCGGAAGAAGGTGCGGTAGCCATCGGCGGCTTGGAGATCGCCCCCGCCCTTCATACTTTGCGCAGCACAGCCACAACCTTCGCCCAGTTCTTCCCCTATCTCGCGCCCGAGGTGCGAGCTGGCGAAGCACCCCACAGCTCTGACGATGTGTATTCTTTGGGCGCCATTCTCTTCGAGCTGTTGACTCTCAAGCCGCTGGCATCGCCAGCAGATCTGCGCATCGACCACAGTATTCCTGACGAGCTACGATACTTATTGAACCGCAGTGTGGCGCCTCGGTTTCAGCGCATACAGTCGGTTGGAGAATGGCTCCGAGAGCTCAAAGCTCTGGTGATTGCAGAGGGGTGGGGAGCCTCGTCGCCAGAGCTCTCCACGTTCGTTGCCGAGATCGATGACCGCGTGCATCCGACCAATCCCGACACGTCCGAGTTCACTGCAATCGACCGCAAGATCTTTGCCCAAACTCTGAAGCAGCACCAAGTCGACAAGGACCCGTCACCAGAGCTTCCAACGACGGATCGAGATGATCTTGATCGCGCTACTGACTATCAGACGGCAGCTGTCGCCAGGGATCTCCTCCACTAAGTCTAGACAGAGCGTCACCCCATCTGTGCCCGTTGACGCAGGCAGTGGTCGGCAAGCACCAAAGCGATCATCGCCTCCCCCATCGGCACAAATCGCGGCAACAAACAGGGATCGTGTCGGCCTATGGTAGCGATCGTTGTGGCCTCGCCCGCGGTGGTCACGGTCGGATGGGGTTGTGGCAAAGAGCTCGTCGGCTTGACCGCACACCGCAGGATAATGGGCATACCTGAGGAGATCCCCCCCAGCATGCCACCGTGACGATTAGAGGCGGTATGGACGTGGGCGGTACGATCGTCGGCGGGCAAAAACGCGTCATTGTTCTGGCTGCCACGCAGCGCAGCGACCCGAAAGCCGGCACCGTATTCGACACCGAGCACTGCCGGCAGGCTGAACAAAGCCTTGCCCAGATCAGCCTTCAACTTATCGAACACCGGCTCACCCCAACCTGCCGGCACCCCGGTAGCCACCAACTCGGCCACGCCACCGATCGAGTCACGTTCGCTCCGCACCGTCTCGATCAGCTCGATCATCCGGTCTGCGATTGCACCGTCGGGGCAACGCACGATATTCGCTTCGACGTTAGCTAGCTTGATGGCAGCAGGATCGGGTACTTCAGCGACAAGATCACCCACCTGCCGGACATAACCCACCACTTCGATGCCGTGCAGCTCTCGCAGCATCTTCTTCGCCACCGCCCCGGCCGCCACCCGGACACTGGTTTCGCGAGCACTCGATCGACCGCCACCACGATAGTCGCGCCGACCATACTTGGCATCGAAAGTCAGGTCCGCATGGCCAGGGCGGTATTTGTCCTTGATCTCCGTGTAGTCTCGCGACCGCTGATCCTGATTGCGGATCAGGATGGCGATGCTTGTGCCTGTGGTCTCGCCTTCAAAAACCCCCGACAAGATCTCGGGATGGTCAGCCTCCTGACGCTGAGTCGTGATCTTCGACTGCCCAGGACGCCGACGAGCCAGGTCACCGACCAGATCTTGCTCTGATAGGGCAAGCCCGGGAGGGACGCCATCGATGATAACCACGTTACCGGGCCCATGACTTTCACCCGCGGTAGTAAGCCGGAAGAGCTGACCGAAACTGTTACCTGCCATGGCCTGGATTGTACCAAGATCACAGACAGATCTTTGGAAGATTACAAGCTGAGTATGAGCAGATGTTGAATAAACACCATCCCCAACCGATGCAATCCCATCCCGTGCACTTGGTGGCACCTGGCTGTGTTGTAAGCCCCGTCAGGTTTGACGACTGTGGGAAAGAGGCTGCAGCCCACGAGACCAAACGCCTCTCGGCCGGTATGGATCCACTACGAATTTTTCGGCTCGAACCCTTCGAGGTCGAGGTGTTCGCCAACCGCCTGCTGAAACGCTTCCGCCGTCATCGCACCCACTGGTTGCCCCGTCTCCTGCTCGAGCGCCAGACAGAAGTCCCACCAGATCTTTTCTCGACGCGAAATCTCGTCGAGATCACGCACCTGGCCGAAGTTGTGTACATACCGATTGTGACGGCACAACATGCGGAAGGCGTAGCGCGTATTGGGCCTCTTCGGCGACAGCCCAAGTACTTCGACGTCACGTCCCACTTCGTGCACCGGCTGGCCCCATTCGCTGTAGCCACCGAAGATAGTGCCAAGCTTCTCGAGTGCGTTGCCGAGCCGCTCCTGCTTGAACGTCCCCAGCAACTTGGTCAACACCGGCAAGGTCACGTTGCGATGCATAGTGGGATCGGCCAGCTTGATGTCGACCCCAAGCTCTTCTTGCACCGTCTGGACGATCTCCGCCGAGGTGACTCGGTTGTCGGTTCCGAGGTGGATTCGACGACCGGTTGCTCCTGGCTTCTTGAGCGCTGCGATGATGCCTGCCACCACACGGTCGACCGGGATCAAGTTGATCTCGGCGGACGGATCACCCGGGAAGATGCAGGCCATTCGAGCAATGACCGACGCCGACGACCGTTCGATCAACCCACCCTTGGGGTGGCTGAGCGCTTGATGAGCACGGCCAAACACATTCACCGGCGCGTTCACCACTTTGGTGTCACCGCGATTGTTACCGGCCCGAGATTCACCAATCACAATCGCCGGACACAGCTCCACGACCCTTAATCCGCGTTCGACGATGAACCGTTCGGTCTCGATCGATGCCATCGCTTTGGTCAGCTCGTAGTAGTTGTTGTAGAAGTTGCGTGGGAAGATAACTTCTTCTTCCCGCGCTACCACATTCACTTGCCGGCCATGGATGTACGAGGTCTCGATTCCCAGATGCGCGATGAACGGGCTGCCGTCAGCGGTCTGCAAGGCATGCGAGAACTCCAACGCGTTGAGAGTACCGGTGACGTTGGCCCCGAAAGACTTCTCATAGGGATCATCAAACGCGACGCTGGCGGCGCAATGGATGACGTGAGTCAAGGTCGATCGTAGCTGCCCCAGATCTTCGTCTGCAATTCCCATGTTGGGCTGTTCGACATCACCCGCGATGAAACGGAACTTGGCACGATCTTCCGGCGTCTCGAGCCATAACCGGTTGAGCAGGTCCTCTCCCCGATCCGCTGGCGTCAAAGTTTCGAGCAACTCGCCGGTTTTGCGGTCGCGAATCTCCTTGGGCCGAATCAGTACCACCACTTCCGCAATATCGTCATCATAGGCGGCCTGCCACAGAATCTCCTGACCGACAAAACCGGTGCCGCCGGTGAGCAGGAAACGCAATGCAGGTCGGCCGTCATGGGTCACTGCGGCAAGCTTCTCTGCCGCCACCGTTTGCATCTCGGCCAGCACAGCTTCGATCTCTTCCTTCGAAACTGGCGGTTTTTTGTATCGGAAGTAGTACTCTTTTTTCTTGAGCCCAAAAAGCGCTTTTGCAACCTTGGACGGATCGCGCTGCCCAATCGCTTTGGCGATCACCTCAGAGGTGCGATGCCCACGCTCGCGAACCTCTTTCATCTTTTCGCGCACCAGGTCCTCGTCACCGGTCGCCTTCAGTAGTCGACTCATGAAACGCCGCGCCTGGACATCGGCCAGGTGATAGTCCCGATGGTTGTGGACCAACAAGTGTTTCGGCTCGATCTCGTCGTCGATCACTTCACCGGTCACTAGGCTGACCTTCTCGATGTATCGGGACGGCAAAAGCTCGGGGGAGAGGCTCGTTTCTTCCGACATCTTGATTCCCTACCGGTTGCAGCCAGTCGAAAACGACCGACCGAAGATTAGCTTGCCCTCTCGCCGACCCAACTTGTTGACCGCGACGTCGAGTGGCGACCAGCCGTTGGGTTGCGGCGACATATCGCGAAACGCAAATTCAAGTCGGAAAGTACATCGCCTGGGCGCCGGTGACAAGGGCGAAACCGAAGGCTTCGAGTGTCAATGCCGCTCTGGATTGTTTCTCCAAGAGCCATACATCGGATTCGGTAACACGAAGAATTCGATGCCAAAACGTTCAAACGCCGCCTCCGGCTCGCGTCGGATCTCTTGATCCAAACCCGGAAAGTCCTCAATGTTGTCGCCGATCCACATCACGATATCGAGGGGAGGCAAGTCCGCCGACGCCTTGCCTTCTTCGACCTTGCGCCAACGGGTCTCCTTACGATGGTCATCCCTCCGACAGAGGATGACATCGAACGGGATCGAATGGGCCCGGAACACCGCTTCAGTGTCTTCACATTCCTTCTGCTTGCGATTGGTCACAATCGCAATCTTGCCGCCCAGCTGCCGTGCCGAGTGCAGGAACACAAGCGCCCCAGGCAAGGGCACGGCCTCACGGCGCTTCACCCACTCGTGCCAAGTCTCTGACGAATAGTCCTCCCCAACCACAGCTCTCTCTTTTTGGTAAAGAGAGTTGTCGATCACCGTCTCATCGGCATCGAGAGCGACCGCCCAAGTACCAGGCTCGCGATCCGTGACTGCTGCTGCCAACGCTTCGCTAGCGAAGCGGTAGGTCTGGATCAAGCTCGCCCTGTGCTCCGCTGAACGACGGGCCCAGCGAATCGCCTTGGCGTCTTTCAGCGGATCCTCGGCGGTCGAGTCTGAGCTCGACACCTGAGCTGAATCCGTCTGAGGCAAGGTCGCCTCAGGCAAGGTTTGAGGCGGTGTCGCTCCACGGCAGGCAACGAGAAAAATCGTCAGCAGACTGAGGCCAAGGCTTCGCATACAGCAACTCCTATCCGGGCTGCTACCACCTAGTTCTGGAAGCGGGCCCCTGAAGGTTCCTGATGTAACCGTCCGATCCCTCAATCTGAGACCTCAAGCGCATCCGCACGGTCTGGACTCAGAGACGGAGAGCAGGAATCGACGTTTCGGACCGCAGTCTACCCCGACAACCCTCACAAACGGGGATTTCACCACCGATTGATGCTGTCTTCACACGGCAAGACTATCGTCCGCGAACACTTCGACCGATAGGTTCAGCCCCAGGAGAGACACTGTGATTCGCCAGCATTCGACTCGCCAGCATTCCGCCCGCCATCATTCCGATCGCCACCCTCATCTTGTACGTCGATGGATGCTGATGAGTATTGTCGCCCTCGTCGGACTCTGTGCTCTGGCCTGCTCACCACAAGTCGAGCGGCCCGATTCGGTCATTCTGTTCATCGGTGACGGCTTCGGCCCTAGCCAGATGACGTTCGCTCGCAACTTCCTGTACGGCCCTGGTGGTGGCCGATTGGAGCTCGAAAGCCTTCCCGTGACGGCTTTGGTTTCTACGTGGTCGGCGTCCAACTCAGTGACCGACAGCGGTGCCGGAGCAACAGCCATCGCCTCCGGTTTCAAAGCCGACAACCGCTATGTCGGAATGACGGCAGATGGCGAGGTTGCCAAAAGTATTTCGGAAATTGCCCAAGAGAAGGGTTGGAAAGTCGGCTACGTGACTTCCACGACCGTCACCCACGCGACGCCGGCAGCTTTCTATGCTCATGTCCTCAATCGCTACACTGACGAAGATCTGATCGCTGAACAGCTCTTCGACCATCAGCCAGACGTGATCCTGGGTGGCGGCAAATCTTCGTTCCTACCCGAAAGTGAAGGCGGTGGCCGCCAAGACGGTCGCAACCTGCTTGCTGAAGCGAAGCAAGCCGGCTACACCGTCTGGGAACGTGGCCAGAACCTCGACGAGCCAGCCCCATCCAAACTGCTGGGTTTGTTCACCAACGGCCACCTCTATTACACGATTGACGATCGGCAATACCCCGAGGAGCGCCGCGATCCAAGTCTCGAGCGTCTCACCCAACTAGCGCTCGACAGCCTGAGCAGCAAAAGCAAACCCTTCTTCCTGATGGTCGAGGGCGGCCGGATCGACCATGGCGGGCACGATTTCGACGCTGCCAGCGTCGCGTTACAGACCCAGGCCTTCGACAAGGCTGTGGCAGCCGCGCTCAAGTTTCAAAAGCAGCACCCCAAAACCTTGATCCTGCTCACCGCCGATCACGCCACCGGTGGTTTAGCAGCAGGAGACGCCATCGATTGGGACGGATTGAAGCGCCAGAATGCCTCGGTCAGCGCAATGGCAGATCGCATTCGCGGCTCAGAAGAAGGAGCCGGCATGCTCAACGAACTGACCGGCTACGACGACTTCACAGAACAAGATGCCGACGAAGTTCGGCAGGCGATCGATGGCTACACTGCTTGCCGTATCCTGGGCCGCAAACTCGCTGAGCGCACCGGTGTGACTTGGCTGCCAAAAATCGGCAACGACACTTACGGCCACACTGGCGAGGACGTGCCGCTCTTCGCCGGTGGACCAGGAGCCGAGCGCTTTCAGGGTATTCTGGACAATACCGACATCCCCAAAATCCTTCGGCAACTGCTCGCCTGGGACTGAGGCGCGGACTGAGGCGCAGCGCGGACAGAGCCGCTGGTCTGAACCGCAGAAAAAAAGGCAGTCGACGCTCGATCGCGGTCTCTTGACCGTGTAAACCGTAGGATTGATGCTCGATTATACTCTCCTGACGTGGCCGATCGTAGGATCGACGCTCGATCGTGGTCTCCTGACGTGACCGATCGTAGGATTGACGCTCGATTGCACTCTCCCCGGCGTCAGGAAACCACGATTAATGCTCGATCGCGGTCTCCCAACGCTCAGGAACGGGCAATCGACGCTAACTCGCGGTTTTGGCGCCCTCTGAGCAAACCGGTCGGATATGTTCTAAGCGTTCCACCAAAGACGCCCAGGACGGTCCGGCAAGCTCGTGCCAGAACATCCCTCCGTGCTTTGCGTACTCGTGAACCATAGCCAACGGTCACGAGTCCAACGGATAGGGGAACGCCATGAGTCTCGCCAAAGATCTTCGCCTCGGGCTTCGCATGATGGCACGCAAGCCAGCCTTCACCGCGCTCGCAGTTGCTACTCTGGCCCTCGGCATCGGTGCCAACACTGCTATCTTCAGTGTCATCCATAGCGTCTTGTTGCGGCCACTGCCCTTCCCCGACTCGGAGCGCCTGGTGCAAGTGTGGAACAAATATCCACTGATGAACCTACCCCGAGCTGGCGTTTCGATCCCTGATTATCTCGATCGACGAGGCGGCGTGGAGGCCTTCGAAGAGAGCGCTCTCTACTACTTCCGCAGTCTCAACATGGCATCCGACGGACCGCCCGAACGTGTCACCGGCCTACGCGCCACAGCCTCGCTGTTTCCCCTCCTCGGCAGTACGGCCGAGCTTGGTGGGGTGTTCACCCAGGAGCATGAGCAACCTGGCAATGACCGAGTGGCGGTAGTGAGCCACCGCCTCTGGCAACGTCAGTTGGGGAGTGATCCGTCAATCATCGGGCGCGATGTGCGTCTCGGGGGTGAACCGTTTAGAGTGCTCGGCGTCATGCCCCCCGATTTTGCTTTCCCCAACCCCGATGTCCAGATCTGGACCCCGTTCGCGTTCACCACTGAGCAGCGCTCCGATGACGCCCGTGGTAACGAATTCGCCCGCATGCTGGCCCGCCTGGCTCCCGCCGCCACATTGGCCCAAGCCCAAACTCAAATCGATGCCATCCACCGAGCCAATATGGACCGCATGCCGGATTCTCGCGACTTTTGGGAGTCCAGTGGCTTCGGTGGCCTGGTGATCACCTATCGCGAGCAGTTGTTTGGCGACCTCGAGCCCTATTTGATGCTGTTGCAAACGGTTGTGGGGTTTGTGCTGTTGATCGCCTGCGCCAACGTCGCCAATCTGTTGCTGACACGGCTCAGCGCACGCCAAAAAGAGCTCGCGTTACGCTCGGCATTGGGAGCTGGACGCTGGCGCATGGCACGCCAGCTGCTGATCGAAAGTCTGGTCTTGGCACTCTCTGCCGGCTTCCTCGGTATCTGGTTGGGCTACGCTGGAATTCGTATTCTCAGCTGGCTGGGAGTCAATCCGGGGGCAGGTGTCGAGGTTCGCCTCGATTCCGAGGTACTACTGTTCACACTTGGCCTGGCTGTGGTCACCGGCATCGTGTTCAGCCTGTTCCCCCTCGCCACCGTGTGGCGTACCCACCCCAACGACGTGTTGCGTGAAGGCGGCGGGCGCGGCGGTTCGAGTGGTCCTGGCGCCGCGTTGCCGCGTAACATCCTGGTGGTGGCCGAAATGGCGATTGCCCTCATCTTGTTGGTCGGCGCCGGTTTGATGGTGCGCACCATGAACGCCTTGCAGCATGAGGATCCAGGCTTCTCCAAAGAGCGCATTCTGACCGCCAAAGTTGATCTACCCGACGCCAAATACACCGACGACGCGGACATCGCCGCGTTCTACGATCGAGCGCTGAGCGAGCTCGCCGCGGTGCCAGGTGTTCAGTCCGTCGGCTTGATCTCGGACGCGCCGTTCAGCGGCAGCTCGAGTTCAGGCTCCTATTCGATCGAAGGTTATGAACCAGGAGGTGGCGAATCTGATCCCCACGGCTTCATTCGAATAGTGGACGAAAACTACTTCGGTACGCTGGACATTCCGCTATTGCAAGGACGCCTCTTCACCCGCCTCGATGATACCGACGCCGAGTCCGTAGTGGTGATCGACCGTACTTTGGCCGAGAAGTATTTTCAAGGCCAGGACCCCATCGGTCAACACATCGGCCGAAGCGGTCCTGATGGCCCTTGGTTCACCGTGGTCGGGGTGGTCGACACCGTCAAGATCCGCGACCTGGAACAGCCGGTGACCAAGGAAACGATTTACATGCCCTTTCGCCAGGCAGCTCGTCAACGGATGACGTTTGTACTCCAGGCCACCGGCGAGGCGGAAACGCTCGAGAAGTCCGTGCAAGCTGCCATCCTCGGGCTCGACCCGGAGCTGCCGGCCTACAGCGTCGCAACCCTCGAGGCACAGCTCGAAGAGTCGTTGACCAACCGCCGGGTGTCGATGGTCTTGCTCGTCGCCTTCGGTGGCTTGGCCGTGCTGCTGGCGGCCGTCGGCATTTATGGCGTCCTCGCCTTCTCGATCGCTCAACGCTTGAAGGAGCTTGGTATCCGCATGGCCTTGGGCGCCCGTCCAGGCCAGGTCATGCAGATGATCCTGCGCCAGGGCCTGACTCTGGTCGGCCTCGGGATCAGCATCGGTGTCCTCGCCGCCCTCGCTCTCGGACGCCTGTTGTCGTCGATGTTATTCGGCGTCCAAGCCTACGATCCCACCACGCTAGCTGTCGTCTGCGCTCTGTTGCTGGGCGTCTCGCTGATCGCCTGTTATCGACCCGCACACCGAGCAACCCGGGTCGATCCGATCGAGGCGCTGCGCGACGCTTAGGAGTCTCACAGACCGCAGCTGGACTCGACCAGCTGGTTGATGCCGGCGGAGGTCATGGCCTGGGGATCCGCCGGCCACTCGGGTAGTCCAGCGAAGTGGAGCGCCTCATGGATCACCACCGCCGCGGCACGATCCACCGACAGTCGTCCAAAAGACCGGCAGAGTCGAACCGCCGGGCTACCGACGCCGGTGTAGGCCGAAGCACGACGACAAACCTTCTGCTCATTGATCAGCCCCGCCGGGTAATACCGCGAGTTGAGCAGGACGATCGTGCCATCACGTCCGAGTTCACTGAACAGGGCGCCGCAGGCCGGACTTTCCCGGACCCGACCGATAGCCAGTTCAAACGCCCGGTCGAGCTTACGCTCGATCGGCGGCGCCAGCGCCTTCACCACGACGGGAACTGAAGGTGCCGGCTGGCTTGCGCCAGCCGACACCCCCACAAGGAGGAGGGAGGCACCGACCCACAGCGCGAGACGCCCGGCAGGTGGCCGAGACCGACGATGTCCCCCGTTGACCTCGTCGACAAACAACGTGCGATGGTGTCGTGACCTCATGGACCGCAGCATGGCGGTCAACTTGGCCTCGGGTCCTCAGGGATCTCCTCGCACGCTGCTCGGCTTTCGCCACCGAAGTCCGTGCCAAAACCTCGCTCGGTACCGGCTCCTCGGAAAAGCCTCGCGAAAGCCTAGAAAGCCCTTGCCAAGACGACTCCGGGCAACCTCACGGTCGCTCCGACCGTACCTCTGCCAGAGGCGATACCGTTATGACCGCAATCCAAAGCCCACTCCCATCTCCACCCACCGAGCTCGATAATGCGGCCGCGGAACGCGCTACGTACCAACTCGGGGATTGGCTGTTCGAACCCGAACTGCATCGCATCTCTTGCTCTGGGTCTAGGCAGCATCTCGAGCCCAAGCTCTGCCAACTGCTCCTATTCTTGCTGCGCGATCCTGGCCGTGTTGCGACCAAAGACGAGATCATTGATGGGGTTTGGGGAACTCGTTTTGTTGCAGACTCCGCCCTCACCCGGGCGATTGCCGAGTTACGACGCGCCCTCGGCGACGACGCCCATCATCCGCGTTACATCGAAACCATCCCCAAACGGGGGTACCGCCTCAAGGTCGATGTCGCCCCGGTGGACCAACTCGATTCACCCGCGCCTCGGTTAGAAGATCCGCCGACGGCTCACCTGCCGCCACAAACACCCACGCCAACGCCAACCACGCGACTTCGGCTCGTACTGGTGACGCTGAGCATCGGCGCCTTGATCGTGACCGGTGGCTACGCCACCTCGCGACGTTTTGCGACCCCCGATCCGATCGAGATCACCACTAGCCGTCATCTGCGCCTCGCTGTGTTGCCACTCGCCAACCTAGCGCAGGCCCCAGGCCAGGATTACTTCGCTGACGGTCTCACCGAGGCTTTGATTACCGAGTTGGCCCGCAACGGCACCATGCAAGTCATCTCACGTCGCTCGGTCGAGGCGTTTCGTGGCACCACCTTACCGACCCGTGAAATTGCTGACGCTCTCGGCGTCGACGGCATCGTCGAAGGGTCGGTGCTGCGGGCCGAGGGTCGGGTCCGAATCACTGTCCAGCTCACCGACACCACCGACGACACCCATCTTTGGGCCCAAAGCTACGAGCGTCAGATGAGCGACATCCTGACGCTGCAGGATGACATCGCCAGCGCCATCACGAGCGAGATTGGCACCTTGCTAACAGGCGCTGCGGCGGCGTCACCCGATCCTATCCAGGCGGTCGCAGCGCTGCCGCCGCCGATCTCCGAGCGCAGTGTCGATCCGCGGGCCTACGAGCTTTTTCTCCAAGGCAGGCAAGGTCTCGATGCCTGCGACAAGCAAGGTCCGAACCAAGCTGCTGAGCGGTTCCACCAGGCACTCGATATCGCCCCAGACTACGCTCCAGCCTATGCCGGACTCGCCCAGTACTACACCCGTTTGGCGGTCTACGGGTATCTCCCTCCAGCGCAGGCGTATCCGCTAGCCCGAGCTGCCGCTGACAAAGCGCTCAGTCTCGACAATACGCTGAGCGAGGCCTACCTGGCCTCGGCCGTCATGCGTTTCAGTTTCGACTGGGATTGGCCAGGTGCTGAACGCGACTTCCTACGGGCACTCGAGCTCAACCCGAGTGATGCCTTGACCCGCCAACGCTACTCGGTGCTGCTAACTTGTCTAGGTCGGTTCGACGAGGCGGCCGCCGAGGCCCAGCGGGCAGTCGAGCTCGATCCGTTGAACCGCATCGCCAGAATCGCCCTAGGCTGGGTTTACTTCAACGCCGGCCGCTACTCCGAATCTCTCGTCGAGCTGCGTCGCATTACGGAGCTAGGACTCTCTGATCGGCCGCACGGCTACGAAAGCTGGAATCAAGCACTGATGGGCGATTACGATGCTGCCATCGCCGCCCTCGAACAAAGCTTGCCGATGCCCGATGGCTATTTCGATGATCAAACCCATCGCAGCGTCATGGGATGGACCTTGGCTCGTGCCGGTCGTACCGCTGAGGCGCGCGAGATCGCAAGCCGCATCGAAGAGCAGATCACTCTCACCGATGGCGACGCTTACAGCCTGGCCATCGTTTATGCCGGCCTCGGCGAAAACGACCAAGCGTTAGACGCCCTCGAACGGGCGTTCACTCAGCGCTCGCCTAACATCGTCTACCTTCGGATCGAACCGTTCTTCGAACAACTTCAGGACGATCCGCGTTATCAACGCCTGCGAAAGTCTGCCGGCCTCTGAACGCCCCGAGACCGGCGCGAGGTCTTCAACAAGCCCTATGGTCTTCCACCGTACAGATCACCTCGACTCCATCCACCTTGGCATCGGTTCAGGCTGCGGTGCCTGGTTTGACGACCGAGAGGACCTTCCCGTCGACCAGCTTGATCAGGCGATCTCCTTGCTCATAATACCGATCGTCATGGCTGACGACGATCACTGTCTTGCCATGCGACTTCAGCTCGGGAAGCAGTTTGTCATAGAAGATCTGCTTGAAAACTGGGTCCTGATCAGCAGCCCACTCATCGAATAGATACACTTGACGGTCTTCCAGGTAAGCATGCAGTAAAGCCAAGCGTTTCCTTTGCCCTTGCGACAGTTCTACCGTAGACAGGCGACCATCTTCGATCTTAACCTTCTTCTCTAGGTGAAGCTTCTCCAAGTAATCCTGCGCCTGAAGATCTAACCCTTCGGAATTAATACCAATCAAATCTTCGAACAGATAAAAATCTGAGAACACGACAGAAAATAGTTGGCGGTAAGCTTCGAGTCGCTCCAAATCGATCACTTGATCATCGAGTCGGACGACGCCAGCATCCGGACGGTAAAGACCCAACAGAAGTTTGGTCAGAGTGGTCTTGCCGCTGCCGTTGCCGCCGATGATGAATGTGACCTCGCCACGCTGGAAGGTGAGATCGATAGGCCCTAGGGTAAAACTTTCGTCTTGATCTTCGAGGGTGTATTCGTAGACCACTCCTTCCAGACGGAGTTCCTGCCAGTTCTCCTCGGTTACCTCGTCCAACTGCTGCCTTGTGATCCCGAACTCCTCGGCCTTCAGCTCGCTTTCGAGCTCTTCCGCTTTGTGCACTGCAGCTGCCGCCTGAGCGATCTGCGGCAAGGCGCCGAGGAGTACTTCGAACGGAGTCATGATGTAAAGCAAGGCGACCACTGAGCCAGCCAAGGCCTCGTCGGTAAAATCGCCAAACCGGCCATCGATTCCGAAGAGGATGACTCCGAAAAGGGCAAAGAGGGTGATCTGTCCCCATGCCCGAGCTGCTGAAAAGGCGACCAGGCCGCGAACCCGATAGTGCATACGACGACGCGCCGCGGGCTCGAATCTGTCAACCAAGAAAGCCTGTCGACGAGCTTGGTGGATCTTGAGCTCTTTGATGCCGCTGGTCAGTCCTTTGAACAGCTCGAACATCACGTCCCAAGCTTCTCGCTGGCGGCTGAAATGGACCGTCGCCCGTGCATTCGGCAGCTGATAGCCGATCACCGCGACCACGATCACACCCAAGGTAATCAGAGCGATCTTCCACGACAACACCGTAATGTAGATCAAACAGCCCAAGACGATCGCCAGGTGCATGATCAGCAAGGGTAACGTCGTCATCGCACCGATGATGACTCCGACATCTTCGGTCATTATCGCTAGCATGCGTGCGCTGCCCACCTGCTCCAACCGCCGCAAAGGGGCACCCAGAATCTGCTCGAAGAGAACGCGGCGAAGCTCGAATTGTGATCTCTCCGCAATCCCGATCAACGAGAGGTCCGACACAAAACGACAGACCGGCAGTGCGACGCAAAGTGCCACGAAAATCCAAAAGACTTGGTCGCTCTGCTGCCGATGGCTCAACACTCGACCGACGATACTGACCAGGCCGACCGAGCTGACGCCGGCCAGGATACCGCCAATCACCGCAACAGCAATCAAAAAACGAGCGAAACGCACCTCCCTCGCAAAGCGCAGCATGAACGCAAACAACTTGGTCAATGAACCCATCGTACTCCTTTACCTCAACCGTTCGGGAAACGGTATTCAATTACTTCAGAACAGAAATAGACTCGGGCCCAAGGACTCCCGGGCTGCTAGTCTCCTCTGAGGACACTAGAGGGAGCCAAACGCGTCGAGCGCAGGGCAGGCACGAACGATGCGGCGACGGCTACTGTCAGCAGCACTCCGGCGACTACCAGGAATGTCGTCAAATCGTTCGGCGCAACGCCAAACAGCAAGCTCGACAGATAGCGGGTGGTGGCGATCGATACCAACAAGCCGACCACGACGCCAACTGCGGTCAGCACCAATCCCTCGACGATCACCAGTCGGAAAATGTCGCTCGTCTTGGCCCCTAGTGCGAGGTGCATACTGAGATCTTTGCGTCGTTGCTGAACGGAATAAGCGATCACGCTATAGACACCGATTGCCGCCAGCAGCAGCGCCAGACCGGCGAAGAAGGCAAAAATGATGACGGTGAAACGACGATCGGCCAGGGAGTTCGAGATCACTTCCTGCATCGTGTGAACCGCCTTGATCGGGACATCAGACTGCAGCTCTCGAATCGCAGCCTGCGCAGCGCTCCCCAACCGATCAGGTCGATCGTCAGCGGTACGCAGAATCATGTACATCGCATGGTTGGGCTGTTGAGCGTGGGGAATATGGAGTTGCCCCTTCGACTCGACGTCCAAGCCGGCATGCTCGATGTGCCCGACGACACCGACGATGCGCAGCGGCGGCCCATCCCCCCCACTACCCACTCGAAGATTTTGGCCGATAGCGCTCGTGTCGGACCAAAAACGTTGTGCCAGCTTCTCGTCGATCAGCACTACACGATCACCGTCAGAAGAGTCAGCCGCACTCAAGTAACGTCCCTCCAACAAGGGAATCTCCATCGCCTGATGGTACTCCGGCGTCACCACCCAGAGGTCGGCGCTGGGAAAGTCGCCATCCTCCGATACGTACTCTTCGAGGCTGAACGCCGCCTCGCTACCCCCGGTAGCGAGCGGCAAGTGCGATGTCGCACCAACCATCTCGACGCCGGGAAGCCCTTTCAGGCGCTCGGTCACATCGCTGTAAAAGCCCACCACCCGGTCTCTCGGCGTGGCGTAGGAAAGGTTGGTCTGCAAGGTCAAAATTCGCTCGGTCTCGAAACCAGGATCGACACGCTGCGCACCGGCCAGGCTCTTGACGATCAAACCGGCTCCGACAGCTACAACCAAAGCCAGGGCCACCTCGCCGACTACGAAAAGGGAGCGCAGACGTCGACTGTTCTTCAACCCTGCCGAACGCCCAGCCTCTTTGAGGCTGGTCACCAAGTCGACCTTGACGGCCTGAAGTGCCGGCGCCAAACCGAACAGAAGACTTGTCACCACACTGACGGTGAACGCGAACAGAAAAACCTGGAAGTCGATCGCGATCTCTTCTTGTCTCGGTAAATCGATGTTGAGAGCCGCAACGATCCGAAGTAACAACCAGGCCATACCGCAACCGACCACCCCCCCAAAAAGCCCCAGGTATAGACTCTCGGTGAGCAGTTGACGCACCAACCGCAGCGGACTAGCGCCGAGTGCCGTTCGCACCGCCATCTCCCCACCGCGCCGGGTCGAGCGCACTAACAGTAAATTGGCGACGTTGGCGCAGACGATCAGCAAAATAAAGCCTACTGCTCCGAACAGGGTCAGCAAGATAAAGCGGAAGCCGCGCACCATGTCCTGTTGGATTGGAACGAGATAAATCTCCCAACCGACCTTGGAATAAGCCTCGCTGTACTCCTGCTTGCCGCGTTGCTCGAACAATTCGACCTCCGCTTGAGCGGCCTCGAGATCGACACCGCTGCGGAGACGAGCAATCATCGACAGATATCGAAACCGTCGACTACCTGGATTGGCTAAATCCAGGCCCACGGGCACCCAGAGATCGATATCGGGTTCGGGGAATTGGAAGCTCGGCGGCATCACACCCAAAATCGCGTGGGGTTCATCATCGAGTAAAAGCGTTTGCCCGACCACATCTCTTGAGCCGAACTGACTACGCCACAGTCGATCGCTCAAGACCGCGTAGGTTTGATTCCCCGGTTGGTCTTCCTCACTATAAAAAACGCGCCCCTCAGCCGCCTCGACTCCCAGCAGACTAAAAAAGCTGGCACTTGCCATCACGACCTTGACGCTGTTCGGCTGGCTATCGCCGGTCAGGTTGACAGCGAATCCCTCGGTATACACTGCAGATTCTTCAAACGCAGAGACCTGCTCCCGATAATCGATGTATTCTGGGACGGACACACCAATTCGATCGAGATCGGTTTTGATCAGGTTGCACAACACCCGGACGATTCGATCTGAGTTCTCATACGGCAACGGAGACAGCAAAACCGAGTTCACAACGGTGAACTTTGCTGTGACTGCACCGATCCCCAGTGCCAAGCATAGAATGACGGCCAAGGTAAACCCTGGCTGCCGTCGCAGAGTACGAAAAGCGAAGGTCGAGTCTTGGCGGAAGGCTCCAATCATTTCAGCTCCAGACTTCGGCTGGCTCGCCGCAAACTATGTTCAAGTTGTCGAGGCTACGTTCGAGTTCCGTTGCCAATCTGTCGACTCGGGGCGTTTCGATCATCGAATAGTGGTTACCAGGTATCTCGATCACCTTCAGGCCAGGAGCTATACCCTGCCAACCGGTAATAGCGTCCTTCATTTCCGGCAGAGGCTCTTGCGCCTTGAAGAAAGTGACAGGTCCAGTGTATATCTGAGGACTGTAGTGGTGGCCCGCAGTCTGGTGTGCGGCAGTGAGCCGCGCAAGTCGCATGGCGTCGTCTTCGCTGAATTCAGGTGGAAGCATATTCTGCTGCTTCGCCTTGGCGACAAGATTCATGAGCTCTTGCCCTTCGAGCCGCTCGATCTCGTCTAATACAGTCTGCATAGGACCGGAAGAATTCCCTTGCAGGTGATAACTGTCGGGCATGAAAGTATCCAGAATACCCAAGAACGCAACCTCTTCTCCTTCGCCCCTGAGACGAAGTGCCATCTCGAACGCTACCAAACCTCCGAAGGACCAGCCAGCAAGATGAAACGGTCCTTGATTCTGAACGGTTCGGATCTCTTCCAGGTAGAGGGTTGCCATCTCTTCAACACTCGCCGAAGGGTCCTCGCCCAGTTCGTGTCCACGGGCACGCAACGCCCAAAAAGGACGCTCCCGGCCGAGAGCCCGCGCCAGCTCGTGATAACACAAGACACCGCCACGCCCTGGGTGAATCCAAAAGATCGGTGACTCTTCACCCTGCGGCTGAATAGGCACCAGCAGAGAGGTGGATCCCAGCGCTTCGCCTTGACCCAACAGAGCCGCCTGAGACTCGACCGTCCCGGCCGTGAACAGGCTGACCATCGGTAGCTCACGACCCAACTCACTGTGGATCTGGGCGAGCAGCCGGACGCCGAGCAAAGAATGCCCGCCGAGGTCGAAAAAACTCTCGGTCACACCGATCGGAGACACCTCGAGAACCTGCTCCCAGATGCCGACTAGCCGCATCTCCAAATCGTCTCGCGGCGCAACGACTCGACGCTTGGGTGAGTCCACTGTCTGCTCGGGAACCGGTAGCGCCTGACGATCGATTTTGCCGCTAGGTGTCAACTCGAATTTCTCGACAAACTGCCAAATGCCAGGGACCATTGCGGCCGGCAGGCGCTCCCCCAAGTGACGGCGCAGATCGTCGACTTCCAACTCGACGTCATGACGACGAGCGACGTAGCCAACCAGCGTTCCGTCGAGGCCACCAACACCGGGTTTGGCGAGCACGAAACACTGCCGAACGCCCTCGTGACGAGCGAGAACCTCACCGATTTCCGCAGGTTCGATCCGAACACCACGAATTTTGACCTGATCGTCCAACCGGCCAAGAATCTCGAGCCCGCCATTCAGTTGATAACGGCCAAGATCACCGGTGCGATAGAGCAAGTCCGTTGGATCCTGGCGCCATGGATTGGGAATGAACCAGCGCCGTGTCTCGGTCGCCTGGCCAAGGTACCCGAGCGTCCGAAATGGCGTCCGCAGGTAAATCTCTCCAACCTCACCCAGGCCACAGAGCTGGCCGCCGGGCGCCAATACCAGTGCCTGGCTTTGGGGTAGAGCCCGGCCCGCCATCTGCACTCCTAGTTCGGGCTGCTCCTCGATGACGTGGAAGCAGCGGATCATGGTCGTCTCGGTCGGGCCATAAAAATTCACCACTTTGCCAGTCGAACCCGCGGTGCGCCGCCAGGCAGCCACGAGGTCGGCTTCCAGCGGCTCACCGGAAAAGAAAGTCCAGCGAAGACTATCGATCGACGTTTCGCCGGAGGCTGCCTGGGACATCGCCAGCCACGAACGCACTACCGAGGGTACGCTATGCAAAAGCGTGATGCCCTCGACCCGCATCCACGGTATGACATCGTCTGGAGCGAGAGCACGCACCGGCAGATGCAACTCGCCACCGCTGATCAGCGGCAGCAGGATGTCCCGAAGCACAGCATCAAACGCGAGGCCGCTCAGCAGAGGTACTCGGTCTCGGTCGGTGACCTCGAAGGTGTCGCGCTGCCAGTTCAGAAAGTGCGCCAGGGAACGCTGCTGACCGACCACCGCTTTTGGAACTCCGGACGTTCCCGAGGTGAAGAAGATGTACGCTGGAGCGTCGGGCTCCAGGCTAGGAAGGTCAACTGACGATATCTCGCTCGACGCCTCACCCATGCCGGACAGCTCGAGCGTGTCGACCTCGAGACCGTCGAGCCAAGTTGCTTCGACCTCACTGCCCGCAATCACCACCCGGTGGCGGGCTCGAGTGTGCTCGAGCATCCAGCGCTTGCGCCGACCAGGCAGTTGAGGATCCATGGTCAGGAGTACGCCCCCACCAGCCAGAATACCAAGGACCGCTGCGACCAACTCTGCCCGACGCTCACCTTCAACCACAACCGTGTCACCAGGCACGAAACCCTGATCGCGCAGCCTTGCGACCACCTCCAACGCGTGGGTCGCGAGGGTGCCATAGTTCCAGCTGAGCTCGCCTTGTCGCAAGGCGATGGCGGTGCTGCTGCGGCGCGCCCGATCGAGAATCGCGTGGGCCACCGGCGGAAACTTTGGTTCACTGAGCGCGAGTTCAGGATCGGCCACCAGAGCCGATGCCGACGGGGTGAGCAGGGAGTAGGTAGCTACTTTTTGCTCCGGCCCCTCGACCGCTTGCGTCACCAGACCGACCAGCTGATCGAGCAGCTCCTCAGCACGTTGTTCGGCGAGGCGCTGACGTTGGAACACCAGCTGCAAATCGATCTCTCCACCACTCCGAATGACCTCCAAGGACAACAGAAGCTTCGCTTCCGGATCTGACGCCGCCAGTGCTTCGGACTCGAGCCCGAGAAAATTGGCCGGGCGTCCGGCGTCCGCAACCGAGCGATCGACGTTGTCCATCACGTTCAGCAACACCTCGAAAATTGGTGAACGGTGCAGGTCTCGCCGCGGCTGGACCCGCTCGACAATCTGCTCGAAGGGTACGTCCTGATGTTCGTAGGCCTCGAGGACGCGTCGACGCACTTGGCCGAGAAGCTCGAGAAACGTCGGGGCTTGCGACAGGTCACAACGCAACGCCAACGTGTTGAGGAAGCATCCGATCAGGCTTTCCGTACCGGCGTGCTGGCGGCCGGCTATCGGCACCCCGACGATGATATCGTCCTGGTTGGATAGGCGACTCAAGAGCAGACTGAACAGGGCCAGGAAAGTCATGAAGAGCGTACTACCTTCTCCCTGCCCTAGCTCCAAGAGTGCGCTGACTCGCGCCCCGTCGAGCCGCCGACTCACCACTCCGCCACGAGCATCGTCGGTGGTTTCGGGCAAGCCGTCAGTGGCAAGAGAAAGCACCGGCAGATCACCACCGAGCCGCTCCGTCCAGTAAGCGAGCTGAGATTCCAGCCCCTGTCGTTTGAGCATCTGACGTTGCCAGACAGCGTAGTCGGCGTATTGGATCGTGAGGGTGGGCAGCTCCGCGGCACGGCCCTCGGTCCAGGCGACATAAAGCTCGGAAAGCTCACGAATGAAAACTGCCATCGACCAAGCGTCGAAAATAATATGGTGCGCGGTCAACACGATCGCGTGGTCATCCTCGGAGAGTTGCACCAGCCGCATCCGTAGTAGGGGTCCGTGGCTCAGATCAAACGGCGCCCGGGTTTCGACAACCGCCAGGTTTCGTGCGGCGGCTGGACGGTCCGCCGACTCGAGACGTCGCAGATCGACTCGACCCCAGAGGCGTGCTCGTGATGCGATCCGCTGCACCGGAACCCGTTCGGCCGACGCATCGGGAAAGGATGTCCGAAGCACTTCCTGGCGTTCGGTGAGCAGCTCCAAGCAGGATTGTAAGGCTGTCGGGTCGAGCCCACCGCGCAACCGCACCGCCATCGGTACGTTGTATGCCGACGAGGCAGGATCCAAACGATCGAGGAACCACATCCGCTGCTGCGCGAAGGACAGAGGGAGCTCGCCGGTGCGGTCGACCGGTATCAGTGGTGTCACCTCGCTCATCCCGTTTGCGACCTGGACTTCAGCTGCTATGGCACGGGCCGTCGGCGCCTCAAAGAGCGTACGCAACGATACCTTGGTGCCAAACACCCGCCCGAGTTGTGACACTGCCCGCATCGCAAGCAAAGAGTGCCCACCGAAGGCGAAAAAATCGTCGTCCGGCCCGAGTTCCGGAACTTCGAGCAGCGGCCGGAAGACGGCGAGTACCAGCTCCTCTGCGGGCCCGATCATAGGCGTCGCCCGCGCTATTGGTTGGCGCCGCTGCTCTGCTGAAAGTCGTGGCAACCGTTGACGATCAACCTTGCCATTGGGGAGCAACGGCAGAGCTTCGAGCAAAACGATCCGATCCGGCACCATGTAGTTCGGAAGTTGTTCTGCCAGGACTTGCCGCAGAGTCTGTTCGTCCAGAACACGGGCCACCACGTAGGCAACTAAGCGGGTTCGGGCGGAACTGTCATCGTGCGCCAGCACCGCTGCTTGGACCACGGCGGGCTGCTCCTGCAGGACCGCTTCGATCTCTGCCAACTCGATCCGGTAGCCACGAATCTTGACCTGCTGGTCGAATCGACCGAGGAACTCCAAACCACCATCTTCGCGATACCGTACTCGATCGCCGGTACGGTAAAGTCGCCGACCTCCAGTGACCGAGCCGTCTGCAGTGGAGCCCTCGACAATCGAGAGACTGTCGGGCACAAAACGGCTTGCGGTCTCGCTGGGGCGTCCGAGGTAACCACGAGCGACTCCCTCTCCACCAATGAACAATTCGCCCGCCAACCCCGGTGGCATCAACTGTCCCTGGCCGTCGAGCACAAAGAGGCACCAGTTGGGGACCGCCCGACCGATCGTAACCGGCCTGCCAGCCATCGACCGAGCTGAAGCCTCCGTAGGCTCTGGATCCGCCGCTACGTCGACCGCCGTGAAACGGTGAAACGAACTCCAAACACTCGCCTCGGTGGGACCGTACTCGTTGTAGAGATCGGCCGATGGCAACGCGTCGAGATGCCTCTGCACCAGGTCCCGAGTGCACGCCTCTCCAGCGACTACGACCGTTCGCAACGACTCGAGGACGGCTCCACCTCGAGCGTGGTCTTCGGCACCGAAGTCGAGTATCACCGAATACAGTGACGGAACACTCAACCAGTGAGTGATCTCGTGATCGGCAATGAGATCGATCAGGGCATCGCCGTCCTTCGCCGCCTCTTCGTCAGGCAACACCAAGCAGCCCCCTTCGACGAGGGTCCAAAACATTGGCGCGATCGAGCTGTCGAACGAGAACGATGGGACAAGCAGGAAGCGCACTGGGCGCCCGGAGTAGACCTGGAGACGCGCAGACAGCGACCGCACCGCGTTCCGATGGCTCACCGTCACACCTTTGGGGCGACCGGTCGAGCCCGACGTGTAAATCACATAGGCGGCATGATCTATCAAGACCTCGTCTGACGGCGGCTGTACCAACGCCTCGCTGAGGCTATCGCTGTCGACGTCACCGTCGCAGAGGATGATCTCGACCTCCACTTCGGGAAGCCGCTCGATCAGGGTTTCGGCGGTCAAGAGCAGTGGCTTGCGACCACCACCCCAAACGCTGAGGTCCTCGAGTACCTGCAGTAAGCGCTGCCTCGGATACTCAGGATCGAGCGGCACATATACGCCCCCTGCTTCGAGCACGGCGAGCATACCGACGATCATGTCCACCGAACGCCCAAGGAACAGTCCGACAGGAGTTTCCGGGCCCGTGCCCGCGCTGCGCAGGCGTGCAGCCAATCGGCGGGAGCGACTCAGCAGCTCACCATAGGGTAACACCAGATCGCCGAAGATGACTGACGGCGCCTCAGGATCGCGCTCGGCCGCGCCAGCGATCAACCGATGCAACGGAAGGTCTGGTAAGGAAGGCCGAGACCGAGAGACTGCCGGAGCGTCGGCTGCTCGACTCCAGGCTACCAGCTGCGAACGCTCGGCCGCGTTCAGCATCGACAGCCCTTCGAGACGACCCGACGGGTTGTTCACTAGCTCTTCGAAGAGAGAGCCGAGATGGCCGATGAGGCGGTGCGCCAAGCGCGGCTCGAGACGTGCCGGATCGAAAATCAGGCTACCTTCGAGATCTCTCCCCAACACCAGGCTGACCGCGTAGCTCGAACGCTCATCACTGAACATGCTGCGGATCGTCACATCAGGGCCGTCACTTCCGGCGCCCGCACTGCTGGCGTTGGCGGTGGGATAGTTCTCGAACACGAGAATGTTGTCGAACAGCTCGCTGCCGGGAGGTAACGAGCTCAATTCTTGAACACGAGTCAATGAAAGGAAGGCAAAATCCATCACTTCGGCTTGGTGCTGCTGAACCTCTAGAAGCCAGGGTACCAGCACGCTTTTCGGATCGACCTCGAGTCGTAGAGGCAAGGTATTGATGAAGAGACCAATCATGGACTCGACACCATCTAGTTCCGGTGGCCGGCCCGCCACGGTGATGCCAAAGAGCGCCTCACGGCGCCCACTGTAGCGACTCAGAAGTAGCGCCCACACCCCCTGCAACACAACGTTGACGGTCAGACCTTGGCTACGCGCAAAGGTTGCCACGCCGCTCGAGACTTCGGGGCGCACGGCAAACGGCAAGCGCTCCGACGGGATCGAGCGACTGCCACCGCCAGCGGAGCTGGTCAAATACCCGGGCTCGGTGACACCCTCGAGATGGCCTTGCCAAAACTTGGACGCCGCCTCGAGATCTCGCTGCTCGAGCCAAGCAATGTAGTCGACAAAGGGCCGTGGCGCCGGTAGATCGAGTGATCGACCGACCGCCAGTTCGCTGTAGAGCGCCATCGCTTCTCGGATGAGTTGCGCCAGGCTCCAGCCATCGATCAACAGATGGTGCAGACTGAGCACGAAGCGGTGGCGGTCCGGAGCGACACGCACCAACAGCAAACGCGCCAAGGGGGCTCGCGACAGCTCGAAACCCTGCTTCAGATCGCTTTCGAGCCGCGCTGCAAATAGCGCCTCGAGCTGAGTTTCGGCTGCAGCACTCCAATCGAGCTGCTCGAACGGAAGCTCAACCTGCGGCAAGACCGCCTGCAGGGGGCGGTCCAGACCTTCCCAAAAGAACGCGGTGCGAAGCACTTGATGCCGTGCGAAGAGTAGCGTCCAAGCTCGACGGAAAACAGCACCATCGAGAGCCCCATCGAGCTCGCAGCGCAACTGGATGCTGTAGACCCCGGATTCCGGTTCGAAGACACTGTGGAAGAGCAGGCCTTGTTGAAGTGGTGAGAGTGGATAGAGCGCCTCGAGTTCAGCTGATAGGTCCTCGCCGGCGAGCTTTCGAACCAAGGTGTCGAGACGCGGCTGACTGATCATCGCCAGGGGAAAGTCCGAAGGACTGTAACGCCTCGACGCGGTGGAGCTGCAATGACGGATCAAATCGTTCAGCGCAGCCACCGTGTGCTCTGCCAATCCCTCGATCGTGGCTCGATCATGAAGGTGCGGGCAGTAGGTCCAACTCGTTCGAAGGCACCCATCCACAATGTGGGCATCCACTTCGATAAGGTACCGACGACGCTGTTGAGGAGCCCGGCCGTGCCCTCCGAATTCCGGTGCGGCCTCGAACAACGTCTCTCGACCGAGGGCCAAGTCCACTTGCCCGAGGTAGTTGAAACTCAACTCCGGTTGCGGCAAGTCACGCAGACTGTCTTGCACGTCGGCATCCGGATGGAGATAGCGTAGCAACCCGTAACCAAAACCATCGCCCGGCATGGCTCGCAGCTGGTCCTTGACCGCCAGTAGAACCTCGCCTGGGTCTGCAGCTTGCGGCAACTCCAAAAGCACCGGACAGAAAGCGGTGAACCAACCAACAGTGCGACTCAGATCGATCCTGTCATCGAGCTCGTTGCGTCCATGCTTCTCGAGCGCAACCAAGCAACGGCGCTGTCCGGTCCACCCGGCTATGGCTTGTCCCAGAGCCGCCAGCAAGACGTCATCGATTTGCGTCTGGTACGTCGCAGGGACCTCCCGCAGTAGGGCTCGAGTCGCATTTGCCGACAGTGAGCTATCGACATGTTCGACAGAAACGAAGGTATTCGAATGCTCCGACGACCGATCAGCGGCAGGAGTTCGGTCGCGCGGTAACGCAGGCACACGAGCACGCTCGGGCGCTGTCCACATCGCCAACTCAGCAGCGGTTTCCGACGACTGGGCCGTCTCGGCCAGCAGCCGAGTCCAACGATGGAACGACGTCGTTCGGGCCGGCAGATCGATAGTCTTGCCAGACTCGAGCTGGCTATGGGCCAGCATCAAGTCTTCGAGCAAAATACGCCAGGAAACACCGTCGACAACAAGATGGTGGCAGACTAGCAGCAGTCGGTCGGCCGCATCGGGCAAGCGGAATAGGACGCCGCGCAGCAGCGGGCCGCGCGCCAGATCGAGACTTCCTTGAACAGCATTCGCTGCAGTCTCGATGTGAGCCTTGAGTATCGCTGGTGACAATAGACCGAGATCGATGACGGTAAAGCTTGATGCTTCTTGTGGCGCTGCATGAACCTGTTGCCAGCGGCCTGATTGCCGACGAAAGCGCAGGCGGAGGGCGTGATGGTGATGCGAAAGCTGTTCGAATGCCGCGATTAGGTGCGCCACCGACAATCGTCGTTTCGAGGCCAGAAACAGCGACTGGTTGAAGTGATGAGGCGCTGTCAAATCCTGTTCGAAAAACCAATGCTGAGCCGGGGTCAATCCCACCGGCTCCGACCCTGGCTCATCGTTCTCGAGCACGGTCGTCGCGAGCGTCGCCACCGAAGCTAACTCGGCGACTGTCGGATACTCGAAGACTTGGCGTGGATTGAGGCGCAGTCCGGCCTTCTTGGCCTTGGACACGAGTTGGATACTAAGGATGGAATCGCCCCCGAGCTCGAAGAAATTCTCGTCGACACCCACTTCCTCCAGACGAAGTAGCTGCTGCCAAATATCAACAAGCGCCTCCTCCACATCGGTGCGCGGCCCCAAGATTTCGACAGCTGCCGGCCGGTCCACGTCCGGTGCCGGCAATGCTTTGCGGTCGAGCTTGCCATTTACCGTGACCGGAAAAGTCTCCAACATCACGAACGCCGCTGGCACCATGTAGCTCGGCAGTAGCCCGGTCAAGTAGTCGCGAAGCGCGTCGTTGGCCGGCGGCTCTGAGGCTGACGCAGCTAGATAATAAGCCACGAGCTGTTTGCGGCCCGGCTCGTCTTCTCGCGCCAAGACTACCGACTCTGCTACCCCTGGATGCTCGCCCAGCACAGACTCGATCTCACCAAGCTCGATCCGGAAACCGCGGACTTTTACCTGGTGGTCCAGCCGCCCGAGAAACTCGATGTTGCCGTCGGACCCAAAACGTGCCCGGTCGCCAGTGCGGTACAAACGTGCCCCGTCGGTTGGAGTGAAGGCATCGGGAAGAAATTTCCAGGCGGTCAACTGAGGCGCGCCAGCATAACCCGCAGCGAGGCAGTCACCTCCGATGAACAGATCACCCGAGATGCCGATACCACAAGGTTGTAGCGTCGCATCGAGCACGTGGTACCGCGCGTTGGGAATCGGTCGACCATAGGGAATACTGTTCCACCTGGACTCGACCTCGCTGACCGGAAAGAAATTCGACCAAACAGTCGCTTCGGTGGCCCCGCCGAGAGCCACAACCCGAGCGTTGGGGAAAACCTGACGCATCTCCTCTGGCAATGTCAACGGCACCCAATCGCCACTCTGAAAAACCAGCCTCAGATGTTGGCGTCGTTCGAGGGCAGCCCGCCGCGGAAGGAAAGGGATCAGCTGTTGCAACGCAGCGGGTGCCGAGTCCCAAAATGTCACCGGTTCTTCGGCCAAGATCTGAGCTAGACGCTCCGGGTCGCGAGTCTCACGACCGGAGGCGACACGCACTGTGCCACCTGCGGCCAGTATCCCGAAGATGTCGTAAACCGACAGATCGAAGCAAAGCGAGGTGACGAAGAGTAGCCGGTCGAGCGGGCCAATCTCGAAGGTAGAGTTGACCCAATGGATGAGGTTGAGCACCGGCTGGTGCCGAACCATCACGCCTTTCGGAGTGCCGGTCGAGCCTGAAGTGAAGATGTAGTAAGCAAAATCTTCCGGTCCTACTTCAGGCAGATGGACCGGCCCCTCGACCTCCCCCACGGTCGGCCAAACGACGCGGCCCTGAGCGAAGTTCGGCAGAGTCTGCTCTGGTCGCTCCGAGTCCACGCAGAAGAAGCGATCGATACTTTCAGGCCCTTCGCCGTCCGCGTCGGCACTCAGATGGTCCAACGCTTGGTGATCGAGCACCATATGGCGAATACCGAGACTCGATAGGATCCAACTGATCCGCTTCGCCGGAAAGCTGAATTCGAAGGGGACGTACAGCCCCCCCGCCTCGAGGATTCCCAGCAGCACAGGCACCATTTCCCAGCGGCGGCTCAGGAAAACACCCACCAACGTACCTCGTCCCACGCCAGCATGACGTAAGCGGCGAGCCCAGCGACCGGCTTCGTCACCGATCTCCTCATAGCTGAGCCGGCCATCTCCAGCAACAACTGCGATCGCCTGGGGTGTCTTCTCCGCCTGGGATCGAAACAAACTCTGAAGCGTTCCGCACGCCAAGGGCTGCCTTGTGTCATTCCAAGCGTAGAGCGCTTGATGAGTCTCAGCTCCAGTCAACCAGGGCAGCGAGCTCAACAGCCGATCGGGCTGATCCGCCATCGCTTCGAGCACGCATCGAAGCTGCTTCAGTAGGCGCTCAACCTCAGTGGCGTCCAGGTCAGCAGTATCGTAATTGGCACGCACCACGATCTCATCGTCCGCTTGAACGATCAGAGCGAGCGCATAGTTGATCTGTTCGAGACTGTCTTCCGGTTCGACCGTCAGGTCCCGCGAGTCTCCCTGCTCTCGTCCCACCGCATCTTGAATCGGATAGTTCTCGAACACCAGAATATGGTCGAATAGTGGAGTCCCTCGCCCGGTACCACTCCACCCCTGGACCTGATGAAGCGGTGTGAACTCGAACTCCAACAATTCGCTGTGGTGCTGCTGAACACGCTGTAAACGGGGGAGAAGACGAGCCGAGTGGTCGACCCGAACTCTCACCGGCAGCGTATTGATGAACAGCCCGACCATGGATTCGATCCCCGGCAACGCGGCCGAGCGTCCCGACACCGTGGCACCGAAGACAACATCGGATTCACCGCTGTAGCGACTGAGCAGCAGGGCCCAGGCTGTCTGCACCAGCGAGTTGATCGTCAACTGCTGGCGCCGGGCTAAAGTGACCAAGTCGCGGGTCGCCCTCAAGCCGATGGTCTCACGTCGCTGAGAGCGTCCTTCGGACGCCCCCGCCGCTGCTCCCCGTCGCCCAATCGGCGTCGGCGCAGTGAAATCACCGAAGCGCTTTTCGAAGAAAACCTGTGCAGCGCTCATGTCGGCCTTCTGAAGCCATCCCACGTAGTCTTTGAACGGTCTGGCGTTGGCGAGGGCCGGCTGCTGGCCGCGAGTGCGGGCGCGATAAATCTGAAAGACTTCCGCCAAAATCACTGCCAACGACCAACCATCAATCAAAATGTGGTGACAGATCCACAGAAAGCGGTAATCCTCGTCGGCAACTCGGATCAGTCGAAAGCGTGAGATCGGTGCCTTGGAGAGATCGAACCCTCGGTGAGTCTCGCTTCTGCACAAGTCTCGCCAAGCGGCGGCTTGCTCCAAGTCCGGCAGATGGCTCCAATCCTCGACTTCGAACGGCAGACTCACCTGCTTGTGCACCACCTGAACGATCTTGTTGAGATCCTCCCAGTGAAAGCTCGTGCGCAAGATACCGTGCCGGGCAAACACCTCGTCCCACGCTAGATGAAGGTCCTCGATCGACAGCGGACCACGCAGGCTAGACGCAAATCGAAGGCAGTAGAGGCCGGTCTCTTTTTCATACAAGGTATGAAAAAGAATGCCCTCCTGCATGGGCGAGAGTCGAGTAATCGCCTCGACATTCTGCGGTTTCATTGATTGGATCTTCCTCTTGTCTCGAGCTCGCTGGGTGCTCTCATTGGCTATCCGCCAACAAACCCATCAAGTTATCGAGGTCCTCTTGATCCAGGTCTGACTCCGGAAAATCCGAAGGAGAATAGGATCCCGCATCGGGATCCAGACAATGGTGGATCAGACTCTCGAGCACCTTCAGATAGTCATCGAGCAAGGTTTCGATGGTCGATCGAAGATGATGACTTTCGCTGTAGCTGCATTCGACGATCAATTGGCCGCCCTGTACAAAGGCGTCGAATTGCAGCAGATGGCGGCGCGGATTGCGGGGATCGATGGTCGGGCCAACCGCTTCGGGAGCTTCTGTATACGTTCCTTCGCGTTCGTCCTCCTCGCCGCCTCCCTGGCGTCCGAGGTAGTTGAAGGACACCTCAGGACGCAATTGGGTCGCTAAACGACGCCCGATGCTGCTCTCTGGCTGAAGAAAACGCAGCAACCCGTGGGGTATACCGCCATCAGGAATCGCGCGCAGCGTCTCTTTCACCGTCTTGATTAACTCACCAGGAGTCGCAGCTTCAGAAACTTCCAAATAAACAGGATAGAGCGAAGTGAACCAGCCGATCGTACGGGTCACATCGAGGGTTTCGAACAGCTCTTCGCGGCCATGGCCTTCAAGGTCGATCGCCAGGCTCCGAGTTCCGGTCCAGCCAGCAAATGCATCGATCAGAGCACTGAGCAAGAGATCGTTGATCTGGGTCTGATAGGCCGCTGGCGCTTGACGCAGCAACTGCTCGGTCGGCTCCGCGGCCAAAGCTCGGACCACTTGTTTAGCCGAGCCCTCGTGATTCTCGCCATGATCGAAGTCGACTGGCAACGCCGGCCATGGCCGCTCGTCCGCAAGCCACACAGCGCCCTGTTGTTCGGTCTCGGGGGACTTGGCCAACTCGGTCAATTGCTCGGCCCAGCTGCGGTAAGAGCTCGTCTTCGCTGGCAACTCGACGCCACCTCGACGATTCAGAGCGGAGTATGCAGAATGAAAATCTTCTAGCAAGATCGGCCAGGAAATCACATCCATCGCCAAGTGGTGCGTGACAATCAGTAACCGACTCGTGTTGTCACCGAGTTGGCAAGAGATCGCGCGAAAGATCGGTCCGTGGATAAGGTCGAGGCTCATCTGCGCCGCGAGTGCCAGGTCTTCCAATGCTTTCGTGTGCTCGGCTGCTGACAGCGCCGTCAGATCGAGATGGGTGTGCGGCGCCACCCCCGGCTCGACGAAACGCTGCCGCCAGCCGCCGGCTCGCGATTCAAAGCGGATGCGCAAGCAGTCGTGATGACGCTCCAGCCGGCCGATCGCCTGATGCACGGCCGCAGGATCGAGTGCTTCGCGTACGAGCAGAAAAGCTGCCAGGTTCCAATGTCCCGGATAGGGTAACTGCTGATCGAAGAACCAATGTTGAATCGGTGTCAGTGGAGCGTCTCCTAGCACCAGCCCTTGCTCTGCATCAACCTGACTGCCAAGGTCGACGACCGACGCCAAATCGGCGATCGTCTGATATTGAAACATCTGTCGCGGGGTCAGTCGGAGGCCGGCCTGGGTCGCGCGTGCGACGACTTGAATGCTCTGAATGGAATCCCCACCAAATTCGAAGAAGTTATCGTGGATACCTACCCTCTGAACCCCCAGCACCTGCGACCAGATCTCGGCCAAGGTGGTCTCGATCATCGACCGCGGCGCAACCACCTCACGCGGTAAGCTCTCGAGAGCTGCTTCAGACGAGGGCAATGCCTTGCGGTCGATCTTGCCATTGGGCGTCAAAGGTAACGTCTCGAGTAGGGTAAAGGTTGCCGGAATCATGTAGTCGCCCAGCACCGCGCTGAGCTGTGTCCGCAGATGAGGCACCAAGCTTTCCGTCATGGCGCCACGCATCGGATGATTGGCAAGGCGTTCGGGCGACCGCGATCGACGCCTCCACTGCTGGGCCGGCGGCATGGCTGGTCGCCGAGCCGATGCGTCCAATCGGCGGCAGATCAGATCGAAGTCACCGTCTCCGCGGTCCGACCAGGCAAGGTCGATGCGGTACGGTAAGGTCGCCTCGAGTGCCCAGAGATCGGCTGGTTCGACGCCAGAAGAAGTGGCGGCTCGTGCCTTCGTGCTGCTTCGCAGCTGGCCTACATCGAACCGTTCGCTGTCCTCGCCAGACATACACTCACGCAACCCTCGATCGAAGGCGAGTCTGGCGTTAGGAACGCCAGACACTGCTAGCGTTTCGGGTCGCTCGCGCTGTAACCGCTCCCTCAGAGATTCGAGATCGAGACCTTCGCGAGTCCAATCGTGCCACGATGTTGGCGCATCCGAGTCGGGTACACTCTCGCCGGGCAGCCCGACATGCAACACCACGTCATAACGATACCGAGTCAACTCGTTGTGTGCACGGCCTCCCTTGAGTGACAACCCCACCGCACGCACCCGCGGCAAGTCCAATGGCAAGGAGGTGAAGAACTCAGGTGCCAACAAGAGTTCCTTGTCGCGCCCCATCTGGAGTCGGATCTTCTGGCGCAGCGACTCAATGGTTTCATCCTCGTCGGCATGTGCTAGCTGGACTGCCGAATGAAAGGCTTCGAGCAGATCCAGATTCCGTATGCCACCGACGAAAACGAAACCGCCATCTCGGGTGCGCCGGACTGCCTCCTTCAATGCCTGCCCCAGGTAATGCACCCCAGGAAAGTACTGAACCACCTCGTTCAGGATCACCAGATCATAGAAAGCGAGTCCAAAATCCACTGGATCCGCGGCTTGCCCCTGACGTAGTTGTACTCCATCGAAGTCGTCTGCCAGCTCGGCCAGATGAGCTTCCAGGTCATCTAGAACCCGGCGGGAGATATCGGTGCCATGGTAGGCAGAACAATCCGGCGCCAGCCGAGTGAGCAAGAGGCCGGTGCCGCAACCGATTTCGAGTACCGTCTCGGGTTGCAGATCCCGTAGTCGGGAAACTGTGTCTTCGACACATTCTAGAATCTCGTCGTTGGGTAACGGCTCGCCAGTATGGCTGTCGACCCACACGCGCAGGTTGACACCTGGTTCCAGCGTCTTCTCACGATCACCGTAGGCCTCGTCGAAAACGACCTGCCAGTGATCCACACGATTCCGCTCGAGATGGTCCCTTTCTTCGAGATTCTCTTGATCAGGTACAACATAGGCCGCGAGGCGTGCTGGCTGGTCATCAGCTTGCCACGCGATGACCGCCGCCTGCTTGACCGATGGGTCGGCCAGCAGTGCGGTCTCGATCTCTCCCAACTCGATGCGAAAACCGCGAATCTTGACTTGGTGGTCGACTCGGCCAACAAAATCGAGCACGCCAGAGGTCTTCCAGCGTGCCAAATCACCCGTCGCATAGAGGCGTTCCCCGGGTTTGCGGGTGAATGGCGAAGGGACGAAGGTCGAAGCGGTCGCGCGGGCCTTGCCGAGGTAGCCGCGGCCCACTCCAGGCCCTGCAACCACGAGCTCACCGACCACTCCAAGCGGCTGTGGTCGAAGGCCACGGCTGGCGACGAATAGCTGAAGGTTGTCCACTGGGCGACCGATCGGCACACCGTTCACGACATCGGCCCCTCGGCGCAAGATGTGATGCGTGACATCGTCCGAACATTCAGTCGGGCCATAAGCATTGATCAGGGGGATATCCGGATAGTGGTTCAGCCAGCGCTGTACCAGATCCAGTGGCAGAGCTTCACCGGTCGGTATTAGATAACGCAAGCGGTCTAGCCGTGGTCCACCCTCTCGACTCTCGATCTCATCGAGCACCACACGCATCAAGGAAGGGACCGTCTCGAGAATCGTCACCCCGTCGCTCACCAATCGTGCGAGCATTTGCGGTGGATCCTGGACAATTTCGGTTGGAAGGATTTCTATCCGGCCGCCAACCAACAACGCGGCCAAGAACTGCCAAACTGAAATGTCAAAGCAGGGCGAGGCCGTCTGCGCCACCACATCGGCTGCACTCAGTTGCAGATCGCTAATCTTGGCATCGAGATGGTTGAGCATGCCGCGGTGATGCAACATGGCCCCCTTCGGCACCCCGGTCGAGCCCGAGGTGTAGATTACGTAAGCCAAACCGTTTGGGTCCGGGACCGGCAGGGCTGATAGCGGCCGCATCGGTCTCGACGGTTCGAGTAGATCCTCCAAGATCAACCAAGGTTTCTTTGGCCTCCCGTCTCCGACCGCAGACACCACATCCTCAGTGGACGTATCGATTAGCGACGCCAGCTCCTCCCCGACCAGGACCAAGGCAGCACCACTCTCGTCGAGAATCTGCTCGCGACGGGCTGTTGGATGCTGCGGGTCGAGCGGCAGGTAGGCAGCTCCAGCGCGTAGGACACCGAGAATCGCGCAGAGCAGGCTCAGTCCGCGATTGGCGAGGAGCGCCACCAAGGGTTCACCGCCGAGCTCTTGCTCGACCAAAGCCGCGGCCACTCGCCGTGACGCCTCGTCGAGCTGCCGAAAACTCATCTTATGGCCCTGGCATATCGCCGCGACGTTCCCTGGGGTTCGTTCGACCTGCTCAGCGAAGAGCCCGACAAAGCCACCTGGTCTACGTACCGATCGACTGCGGTCGTTGAACTCGCTGAGTATCTGATGCCGCTGTCCGCGGCTCGCCAGTGAAGGCTCTGTGAGCTGCTGATTCGGATGGCTCAAGAAGCCTTCTAGTAGCCGCTGATACTGTCGCATCCAACGATCGACAGTAGTGGCGTCGAAAAGGTCAGTATCGAACTCTACGATGCCACCAAGCTGCTCCGCTGCATCGACCAACATCACCACGAGATCAAACTTGGCGGCGCCGGACTCGACTTCGAACGGTGCCAGGCGCAAGCCAGGCAGTTTCAACTCACCCTGAGGTGTATTCTGCAAGGCGAACATCGTTTGAAAGAGCGGTGTTCGGTCGAGATCTCGCTCGAGTTCCATCGCTTCAACCACACGGGCAAACGGTACGCTCTGATGAGCGAAGGCATCGATCACCCGAGTCCGGACCCGCTGCAGGAGGCTCGCAAAGGTCGGATCGCCCGAAAGATCTGTCCGCACCGCCAACTGATTGACAAAAAAGCCGATCAGTGGCTCGATCTCGGAACGTGTTCGGTTGGCTACATCGGTGCCGATCACGATGTCTCGTTGGCCGGTAAGCCTGCCCAACAACGCGTTGAAGGCAGCGAGGAGCACCATGAAACCGGTTGAATCGGTTGCCCGAGCATAGTGTCGAACACGCTGCGTAAGCGAATCCGGCCAGGTCAACGACCGCCGGGCACCACGGCCACTCGGCATAGCTGGACGTGGCCGATCCGTCGGCAGTGCAAGGCGAGCCGGGGCACCCTGCAGCTGCTGACGCCAATGCTCGACCTGGGACTCGAAGTCAGGTCCCGACAATTCTTTGCGCTGCCAAGCAGCGAAGTCGGCATATTGGATTGCCAACGCTGGTAGAGGATTCGGTCGCCCGTTGCTGTAGGCCGCATATAGCGCCGCCAACTCGCTGACAAAAATACCGAGAGACCAGCCATCGGCAGCGATGTGGTGGACCACGACGCCCAGAACACAGTCTTCTTCGGCCAGCTGCAGTAGGTGAAACCTTACCGGCCGCTCACAACTCAAATCGAAGGGCTGCTGCAAATCCTCGGTCAGGAGGCGACGCACAGCCTGCAGGCGTGCCTCGCCCACCAGGTTGCCAACTGGCTCCGCTCGTAACGCCAAATCGATCGGCGGCTGAATCTGCTGAACAGCCACTCCGTCCTCGACAGAAAAGACGGTACGCAGCACGGCATGCCGTTCGAGAATCGTGGAGAGGCTGCGATTCAAGGCTCCGGTATCCAAGTCACCGAGGAGTCGCACCGCACCGAACTCATTGTAGGCCGAGCTCTCAGGCTCGAGTTGCGTCAGGAACCAGAGCCGTTCCTGCTCGAACGAAAGTCGGGCCGGCTGCATTTGGTCGCGTCGTGGAATATCAACCACCGGTGACGCCAGCTGTCCGTTTGTGTTCTGTTTCCGGGCTTGGAGCGCCCGCAACGCCAGTAGCGTTCGTTGCTGCTTGGTCAGTCGACTCGCTTTCGACTTGCGCTCTTCGCGGACCTCCTTCTCGCTGGAAAAAAGGTGCTGCCGCGGTTTCAGGTTTCGAAGGAAACTCTCGAATTGATCGATCCCCAAGCCACTGACGAAACGCTCGGCGGCGGCGCGCGACCGATCAGATATTTCGGCATACCTTCGGCGATCGCTCAACAGCGAGGTCAAAGCCTCCCGCCAGGGTCCGATATCTTGATGCGGAACGATGGCGATCGGATTGCTCCGGTCGTCGAACCGATCCTCGTAGGACTGAATCGGGCGAACCGGCAGAATGTAGTCGACCCCCAGCTTAGCCTCCGCCAGCCCCTCGACGTCGCTGGCGATCACCGGCAAACCCCGCAACATCGCTTCGATCGGTAGCAGCGGGAAAGCTTCCGACCACAGCGACGGCATCACCAATATTCGGGTCAGACGGAAAATATCATCGATGTCGTCGGCCGGCGGCAAGAGTGTGACGTTAGGCAATTTCTCGAGTCGCGCGCGCTCGACATCGGTTGTCCCCCAGGTCGGCACAGCAGCAAAAGCGACGTCCGGGAACTCAGCAGCGAGGCTCTCGAAAATCGGGCCGCCCTTGTAATCGCAAGGGTTCACGAGGGTCACATAACCATCGTCGAAATCGCTCAGGCGTTGCCACGGCCCCTCCCCATAGATAGGGAATCCGATTACGACCGACTCACAGTCCCCCCACTGGCGCAGGTACTTCTCGACGTAGCGACTGACAGTGATGATGCCAGCAGCTTGTTGGACCAGCTTGGTCTTGTTTTGACTAGGCGAGAAACTGCGGGGACCGAATGGCAAATGTAATGGCGTGTGCACGATGTAAACGACGCGCGCTGGACAAACCTCCAGAGCCACCTCGAGCATCTCTTGCCCAGGGTCCTCGGAGGAGACCATGACCCAAGTAGGATCGAATTGCTGCAGCAACTTTTCGAGCCATTCCCTGGTTAGCTTCCGGTCGTGGACAGCATGAACCTCCACCTTCTCAGAGGTGAACACATCGACACCCGGATGAGCGACATCGACGCTCAGCGATCGTTCGGCCAAGGCTTGGTAGAATTCTTCTCGGTTCCCGGGGCCGTGACTACCGGTCGTAGGTACCAGGGCCTTGCATTCGTGACCACAAGCGGCCAATCCCTCGATCAAGGCGCGATTGGCTTTGTTGGCCCCGCCGAGGGTCGGAACATAGAGCATGTTCTGGATGAGGACGATCTTCATGGCACCCTCACTCCTTTCCTCGCTTGGCGAGTGTCTCTTGACTGGGTTTCAAGCTCTTCAAGGCCAGCAATGCCCGCAGAGCTCAAGGAAAATCTCAGCCTGTGCCCGGATGGCCGACTACGGCCCGCTGGCCAGAGCGCTTCTTGAGGCCAGGTTTTGTATACGCTGTATCGTCGCGACCAAGAGTCTTCGAACACCTGTACCACTTCTGACATCCCCTGCACCAATTCCACGAAGACCGGTAGCCCTTTGTAGGCCAGCCCTTCAATCAACGTTCGGTTGGCTCTGTTGGAACCGCCGAGGGTCGGCAGATAAACCATTTTTTGCACCAGCAGGAATTTCACGGGACTCCCTCAGCACCAGAGCCGACGGGTAGTCGGCGCGCCTCCGTCCGTGTTTCTCTTTCGATCATCTCCAAAGCGTCTTGTTCGGAAAGGTGTTCGATACTTTCGAGGTCATCGAGATCGGCCTCCCCAATCAGCTCCAACTCGACCCGTTCCGCTAATGTAGCGACCGTCGGCACCTCGAAAATTGCGGACAACGGCAGCTCGATACCAAAGGCGTCGCGCAACCGGGAGAGCAAAATTGTCCCCATCAATGAATGACCACCCAGTTGAAAGAAATGATCTTGTGATCCGATCCGGTCAACTTCCAAAATTTCCTGCCAGATCTCAGCCACCATTTCTTCGAACGGGGTTGCGGGCTCAACGTATCGAGCCTCCTTTGGCCGATGCTGGCGGCGGCGCGCTCGAACCTGGGCCAGGATCAGGTGTGCTGCCCCGAGCTCGGTTGCGATTCTCTGGATTTGCTCGCTGGGGGCAACCGTCGGTGCCGATACCGGCGTAACAACTTCAGAGGATGCGGACTCGTCGTCGGCAGCACCGACCCTGAGACACACTGCGAGTGCCGCCTCCACCGGAACCGCAAACCGCTCGACGTCGCCGGTAGCGTCGCGCCAGGATTCAGCAACCGAACTCAAGAAAGCCCTGGCGGGCTGGTTGCGTTCACTCCGTCGATATGGAATCAGCAGACGCTCCAGCCCTCGCTCACGCGCCAGGCTCCCGAGCTCAACCATCATGCGATGCTCGATTCCTCGACCCAGAACCCGACAACTGAGCAACCAGGTATCGATCGACAGATCACTAGCCTCGACACTGAAGAGCAACACTCCGACGAGACCATAGTCGCCGAACCGATCGCTCACCTTGACGATCCTCGCTTCACCCCGCCGCAGAAAGGCTTCGACCTCCGACACATCTCGGCGACGAGTCGTCAGATTGAATTGATTTGTCCGCTGGGTCAGCTGAGCCAGCCGCTCCATATCCTCGGAGAGTGGTACGGCTATCTCTATCTCGAGCTCCAAACCATCAATGAACTCGAGGAAGCCCGGTGCCTCTCGCTGAAACTGCTGGCGTTCGACGTTCTGTTGATAAAGTGCCGTCCGGCGCCGATCCTCGTCGGTGACGTGGAGACGATCAAAGGCCCATACATTCTCCAGAAAGCCAGGTATATCGTTCGGATCCGACGGCAACCTCAACGTCAGCACCTGCGGACAATGACTGGTAATCTCGGCACATTCGACCGGGTTGTCATCGATCATGATGAAGCTGTCAAGTCCGAGATCGAGCTCCTCAGCCAACCGTTTCAGCTGGGTCGACTTGGGATCCCAGTTGATTTGTCGCGACACCACATGCTTGTCCTTGAGTGGCATGTCACCACGCTCGGCGAAAACCGCCGCAACATCTTCAGGGCTGTTCTTGCTCGCCAGGCAAATCAGCATCCCAGCATCGTGCTGCCCGACCAAGAACTCTTGCAATCGCCGATATGGCGCGTCGATCGAAATCCCTGATGGGCCATCTTCGGCACAGACTCCTCGCCACAAGGTCTGGTCGCAGTCGACGGCGATGACTTTGCGTGGCACGTTGCGTAACACCACAAGGCGCCGCGCCACTGCCGTGCCAAGCGCCGCGAAGAGCTCCGGCGTGTAGGGTACGTGCCCCACTTCATCAGCATGGGGATCGTGGGGTGCTGCGACTGGATAGAGTGCTCGGAATTCGGATTCTGCCATGAAAACCACACCTGACAGTTCGCGCAGTCGACTAGCCAGTTGCTCTTCGAGCCCAGTCAAGAGCTTGGCATGTCCAGGGCGGCTCACGAACTCCGGCGAGGCGGGGCAACTGACCACCAGATAGGGTACGGAGCTGGCCGCCGACACTTGCTCGAAACCAGCCACCAGATCATCGAGAGCACGCCACAAGAACCCCTTCAGGTCCGAATCGCTGCCGCTTTCCGAGCGGTACCGCTGCCAATCTTCAAAACGAAACAGAACGACGTTGACCCCATAGGCATTGGAGCGCATGAGCCCGGTCGGATCGAGCAACTGTTGAAAGACTTGATTGTATGGAGCAAATTCGATGCGACTCGGCAGATCGAGAAAATCCGTCCAGAATTCCAGCGAGTCTTCGATCGGCTCGCCAGTAAACGTTGCGGCAACCGCAATCAATTGTTCTCGATCGCGTTGGTGCGCCGCTGCTACACGGTGCGGGAGATCTCCCACGAGCTCCAACTCATCCAGCCTAACCTGGGGAGCCACACACACCTGCTCGAGCCAAGCAACATAGGTTTCGACGATCCAGCCCGTCGTATCATCGTCGAACAACGCCGGATCGAAGAAAAACGAGCCTTCGATCGCCGTTTCGGACTCGGTCAGATAAACCAATAACTCGAATTGACCGGCACCTTGCTCGACCTCCAAGATCTCGACTTCGATCCCCTTGATGTCGCCATCAGCAGACGGAACGTTTTCAAGCACAAAGAAGACCTGAACCGGAGAGCCAAGAGTTGGATCCCGTTCGACGTCAAACGCCTGAAGGATTCTCTCGAACGGCAGCTGGGCATTCTCATAACTTTCGAGGCTATTTTGTCGCACACGGCCCAGAACTTCGCCAAACGTTGGATTCCCCGAGAGATCGACCCGTAGCAAGACATCGTTGGCAAAATAACCCAGCATATCTTGCAGAACCGCCTTGTCGCGATTGGCGACCGGCGAACCGATCACGACGTCCAACTGACCCGATAGGCGACTCAGCAAGGTATCGAATATCGCGATCAGTACCATCGAAGTACTCGCTTCGTGTTGGCGCGCCAACCCGCGGACCGACTCGCGAACACCCTGCGGGAGTCGTATCTTGCACTCTTTCAGCACGCGCCCGGAAACATCACGTCGGGTCGAGCGCGGCCGATCCGACGGCAGATTGAGGCGTTTCGGGGCATCTCTCAACGCTTCTTTCCAGAAAGCAAATTGGCGTTCGAGCACGGTGCTCTCCCGCTGGTGTTGCTCCTGCTGCCAAATGGCGAAATCAATGAACTGAAGACTCAACTCCGGCAGCGCCTGCTGATATCCCTCGACCCTCGCCTGATAGGTCCCCAGGACCTCATTCAAGAAAAGAGCGACGGACCAGCGATCGCTAATAATGTGATGAAGATTCAGACAGACCACATGCTCGACTTCGGAAAGCTTCAAAAGCACGACACGCACGAGTAAATCCGTCGACAAATCGAACGAATGCCGGGCCTCGCGCTGGACCCGGCGCGACATCTCCGTTCGGCGTTCCTGCACAGCAATCTGGCTGAGGTCCTCTACCGGCACAGTGAGCTGCACTCGCGGCCCGATCGCCTGCCGGCCTTCACCGTCGACCTCGGAAAAGCGCACACGCAGGATTTCATGCCGGTTGACCACCTCGGAAAAGCTCTGTTCGAGTATCTCGACTCGTAGCGGTCCCCTGAGGCGAACCGCAACCGGTACATTGAAGTCTGGAGTGCCAGGATTCAATCGGTCGAGAAACCAAAAACGTTGCTGAGCAACGGTCAATGGGAAGCGCTCAGGATCACGACTCTGAGGGACCAAACCTGAGCTCCGTTTAGAGTCCTTCTGTCGCTTTGCGGCGAGTCGGCGCTGCAATAGCTCTAGCTGCTCGGGTGAGAGCCCAGCCAGCTCATCGCGCAAACTAGTCATGGTCGTCCCCTTCCATTGAGGTCGTGAGTTCGCTTAGAAGAGGTTCCAGAGCTACCCGATAGATCGCGGCTCCGAGTTCCTCATGGTTAGAGCTGTAGTAAAGAAACTGCCCGTCGGGTGCAACGGACGGACAAATCTCGAAACCAGCTCGATTGACAGTTGGCCCCAAAGTGCGGCCACGGGACCATTGGCCCTCGCGTTGGAACGACACGTAGAGATCGTCCTGACCGTATGAGCCTGGTCCTCCATGGGAAGTGAAAATGAGATAACTCTGATCTGGTGCGATCCACGCGTGCCACTCACCCGCGCCAAAATTGACTTCTGCGTCGAGCGGTTCAGGCTCACCCCAGACGCCATCGGCAACTTCAGGTGCCCGATAGATCGAGCCCCCTTCCTCACCAGACGCCACATCGCGATTCGAGCCGAAATAGAGTGTTCCATCCGCCGCGATGGTCGGAAATGCTTCGTATCGTGATGAATTCACCGGTTGACCGAGCGAGCGGGGCTCCGACCATTCCGGCCCCTGCCTGAGCTCGACCATCCAAATGTCCGACCCTCCAGCTTCTCCACCTGGCACGAGAGGTCGGTTGGAGGTAAAGAACAACCGCTGACCGTCTGGCGAAACGAATGGATCATGATCAGCATAAGAGCCCGAAAAGCCAGCCAATTGGGGAGTTGCCCAGTCTCCGCCTGCTTCGCGACTCGACCAGTAGATTCCCTCGCTGGCCCCATCTTTGTTGGTTTTCATGAAATAGGCTGAGTCACCGTCGGGAGTAAAGGTGATACCCACAAGACGGTCTGACGAAAGTCTTGTCGAGAAGACCTCTCGGGACATCGATCCCGCTGTTGTCGACGATTCCTCCCCTGCGGCCAAGTCCTCCACCGGAGGCTTGGAACAGCCAGCCAGAAACATCAATACCAACGTTCCGAAAGCGAGTTTCGAGATGTTCTGTGCCAAGACTTTCTCCGCAAATTCCATGTCTAACTCTCAATTATTAGTGGGAGGATTATTCGTCCAACAGAAGTTGTTTCACCGCCTCCGGCGACAAGCTCCGAAGCTCCTCGAGAGCCTGACTGAGTTCAACTTCATCCAAGTTGTCACTCTGGAGTTCGACAACAGTCAATGCCAACTCGCTGACCGTGCTGGATTCGAAAATGACGCGCAACGACAGCTTCACGTCAAAACGTTCTTCCATGAGTCCAACAAGACGCGTCGCAAGGAGGGAATCACCCCCGAGATCGAAAAAGCTGTCGTGAATGCCTACCCGATCGAGACTCAATAGATCGCAGAACACGGTTGCGATCCTTTCCTCGGTCGTATTCCGAGGCGCGACAAACTCTGTAGCGAGCTCTGGTCGAGGGTGGTTCTTGGCCGAAGCCGAAGAGGCCAGGTCGAGCCGCGCGGCGAGGTGATCTTCGGGCACTGCTGCCGACATCGCCCGCCAGCGCCCAGGGATCGGTAGTGTGGAAACCAGCACCTGGGGAGGCAAGTCAATGGGCCCGAGTAAACGGTGGAAGACCTCGGCTCCCTCGGCTGGGCGAATGCCGATGAGCTGCTCTGAGCCCGACGGTGCCTCAACACCGGAACTCTCGGCCAACGCATTCTCGCCGACGGCTGACGGGTCGATCCGGCGCATGGTGAAGGCCTCGATCTCGGCCACAACCTCGCCAGCATCGTCCAACAACACGATGTCACCCGCCAATGTCTCGGCATCTTCCTCCACACGTTCGAATCTCAGGTAGCTGTGGACGACTGCCGGTAAAGGCCGCCAGTTGCGCAGGCGCCCATACACGAACGGCAAGAAGTTTCGGCCTCCGGCTAGCCGTTGGAGAACGCCGGTGGCGTTGTCGAGCAGAGCAGGATGGAGCCCGTAGGCGTCGGAATCGTCCGCGAACTGCGGATCGAGCTCGAGAGTCAGCAACCCTTCTTTCTCACCGCTATGTAGTTCCATCCGTGGATGTTGCCAGCGGGGTCCAAAGGTGAAGGAAGCCGACTCATCGCTGCTGGCATCGTCAGCAGCCAACTCGGCGCCAATTTCCGAGAATGCACCTAGGCGTTCGCGAATCGCCGCCAAGTCAAACCCTTGCGGAGTCGCCTCTTTCGGGGTCGACCGCACTTGTCCTTCGACATGGCCGACCCAACTCCCGCCGCTCTCCGGCCGACTCTCTAAGACGAAGTCGAAAACTTCTCCGTCCTGTCGTTGCTGGAATTCGAGGTGCACCTCAACGGAAGTCCCTGCAGCGACCAAGAGCGGCGACTTGAAAACCACTTGTTCGAGGTCGATTGGATCGGAGCCGAAATGGTCTTCCCAAGCAGCACGTACAAACTCGAGATGGCCAGTACCCGGCATCACCCCGAATTCACCCAAACGATGTTCCTCGACCAACCAATGGCCTTCCGCCGAAAGCTGCGTCCGGTAGGCGATCCGCTCGCCAGAATCATAAACACAGGCGTCGAGTAAGGGATGAGCTGGGCGACTCAAGATCTCTTCGTCGTAACCCCTGGTCAGGCCGTAGCCCGCCGCCACCGCAGCCGCCTGCCCCACCTCGAGCCACGCATCCCAACCGACTGAAATCGTCGGAATGGTCCCCTCGGTTACTAGAGCCTGGGAGAAAGCGTCGAGATAGGCATTGGCGGCAGTATGGTCGACGAGGCCGAAGGCACCGGTCGCTGCCGTCAGTGACGAGCACAGCATGAGAAAGTCAGGCTGGTCTTTGCCGAAGACCTCATACAGGCAGCGAGTGCCCTCGGTCTTGGGTGCCAGGACGGTGGCCAACTGCTCGCGGGTCTTGACCTCCATCAAACCCCCTGGGGAGATACCCGCAGCGTGAACCAAGCCATCGATTGGTCCGAAACGCTCATGGACGAGCTTCCGTACCTGTCGTACAGCGTCGAGATTACTGACGTCGGCCGACACCACCAGGACTTCGGCGCCTAGTTGTTCTAGCGCCTCAACCTGACGAATCTTACGACTCACCGGGTCGGACGGTGGATGCTCTTCGAGCCAACTCTGCCGACTTCTCTCAACAGGGAATTCCGAGCGCCCCACTAAAACCAGTCGAGCGCCAACGTTTCTCGCCAGGTCCTCGGCGATCACCAGCCCCAAGCCACCCAGGCCACCGGTGATCAAGTAGACCCCATGCTCCCGAATTCGACTCGTGTCGGCCTCGGTGGCCGGCAATTCGACCGGCTCATAGTCCCGGGTCCAACAGGTCGCTCCGCGAAATGCGATCGGAGACTCCTGATCGCCTTCGGCTGACAATTCCAGGTAGAGCCGATCGACCAGCCGCTTCTCCAACGCGCTGTCTGACGATGGCAAAGCGATCTCGATGCTACGACAAGAGAGGTCGGGATACTCGAATGGGGCGACCGAGCAAGGACCCGAGATCAGTGCTCGCTCAGGATCGACCTCGTCATTACCGGTAATCTGATGTAAGTGGCTGGAGAGCACCACCAAGCCTCGAGTTTCTGGCCAGGTGTTGAGTGCCTGAACCAAGAAGACCAAGCTGTGTAGACCGCGGTCGAGCATCATGCCTGGTTCAGAACATTCACCGACCGTCCAGCCGTGGACGATTCGCTTCACATTCAGGCCATCTGCCCGCAAGTCCTGCAGCAGCTCGACATAGCCTTCCCGCGTAGCAGGGTCGAGTATGTAGGCGCCTCGATAAACTTTCTCGAACCGGTCCCCGGCAGCGACCAGCACCACCGAATGCCCCGCTTCTTCGAGGCGCTTTGCGAGTTGCAGCCCTATACCTTGAGGGTCGATGAACAGCAGCCAAGGTTCCTTATCCCGCGGCTCCTCGTCACTGAGTGACTTCTCGACCGCCAGTTCTCGACGCGTCTGCATACCGAGTTCGGGCTTCCAGGAAGGCAAATAGAACCAACGACCGATGTCGTCGACCTTGCGCGGGTTTTCTCCTTCACCAGCAACCGGTGTGCTGGTTGCCGAAACCTCGGCTCGACCATCCAACTGGCGCCGCCCCGCTTCGACCCAAAAACGCTGACGCTGAAAGGGGTAGGTCGGCAGGGCAACCCGGTGACGCTGTTCGCCTGCCGCGAACGCATCCCATTGGATGTCTGCTCCCGCAAGCCAGAGACGCCCGACCGCACAGAGCAAGATTTTTTGATCATCTTCCGGCTCGTAGACGTGACGTAGACAGGAAAACGCCGTCCGCGCACTATCGCCTTCGCTCATCTGAAGCGCCCAGGAAGCCATCGTTCCGCCCGGACCAACCTCGAGCAGAATCCGGTGGTCCTCCTGCCACAGCACCTCCACTGCGTCGGCATAACGCACCGGCTGTTGCAGGTGCTCGGCCCAATACGACGGATCGGTAGCCTGCTCGGCAGTGATCCAGTCACCGGAAACATTCGAAACGAACGGCACTCGTGGTGCCCGCAACTCGAGTTGCGCCACTCGAGCCCGAAAGGACTCGACGATCGACGCCATCATGTGCGAGTGGAAGGCGTGGGTGGTGGCGAGCCGACGGCAGGTTTCGCCCTGTTTCTCGAGACGGTCGACCAAGGCGTCGACTGCTTGGGGCGCCCCACCGACCACCGTCACCCGTGGTCCATTGATCGCGGTGATCGAAAGATCGTCCCCGAGCAACGGCTGGATCTCGTCCTCGGCGAGGGAAACCGCGACCATCGCTCCGGTGGGTAGAAGGTCGATCATGCGGGCTCGTTCCGCCACTAGAGCCAAGCCATCCTCGAGCTCGAAAACCCCGGCCAAGCAAGCTGCGACGTATTCACCGACGCTGTAGCCGCACATCGCTTCGGGCTCGATACCCCACGCCATCAACTGGCGAGCTAAGGCGTACTCGACGGCGAACAGCACAGGTTGTGCTAGGCGAGTGTGGACCAACTCTCCGGCAGGGTCTTCGTCTCCAGCGCGGCCGAGCATTGCCGCCATGCCCCCTCCCTGCTCGGTTGCGGAGATTTCGGCCGGATAAAGCAACGTTCGGATGTCGACATCGAGATGAGCTTCAAGCCCAACGGCACAAAGGTCCAACTCACGCCGAAAGACAGCCTCCTCGCGATAGAGGTGGCGCGCCATACCAATGTAATGGTTGCCAAGGCCGGGAAAAAGAAAAACCACGGGACGCCCTGCCTCACGGACCACCCCTCCGGTCAGACGACGCGGGTCTCGGGCTTCGAGAACTGTCACGGCATCTGACAGGTTTCTGCAAACCGCGAGCCGACGATGCTCGCAGGCGCGGCGCCCGACCTGCAGAGTGTAGGCCACATCCGGCAAATCGTCGACTGGGCGATCTTTCAGACAATCGACGAGCCGCTCTGTTGCCTGCTCGAGAGCGTCCTCGTCACGGGCGGAGATCGGCACCAGTTGCCACGCTCGGCTCGGTCCTGATGGGCGCGCCGTCGGCGCCTGTTCGAGCACCAGGTGGGCGTTGACCCCACCGACAGCAAACGCGCTGATCCCGGCTCGGCGTGGTCCGTCCACGGCCCATTCTTCACCGCGAGCTTGAACGTAGAACGGGCTCGACTCGAAATCGATCTGCGGATTTGCGGTCTCGTAATGCAAGCTCGGCGGCAGAAAACCGTGCTCGATCGCCAGGGTAGTCTTGATCAACCCGGCAACACCACCGGCCGCGTCGAGATGACCAATATTGGTCTTCACCGAGCCGAGAGCACAGAAGCCACGGCGATCGGTGGTTTCGCGGAAAACATCGGTCAGGGCGGCTACTTCGACCTGATCGCCAAGGGGCGTCCCAGTACCATGCGTTTCAATGTAAGTGATGGTCTCGGCCTCGACACCTGCCATCGCTTGAGCCATGGCGATCGCTTCGGCCTGACCATCGACGTTCGGGGCGGTGTATCCCACCTTCATGGCCCCGTCATTGTTGAATGCCCAACCACGAATCACCGCGTGAATGGTGTCTCCGTCTTCGAGCGCTTGCTCGAGACGTTTGAGGGCGACGACGCCCACGCCCGAACCCGCCACTGTGCCTTCGGCGCGAGCATCGAAAGCCCGACAATGGCCATCGGGACTGAACACTCCTTCGTGAGCGAAGTAGCCCGGCGGCGAGAGCGCAACACCACCGGAAAGAGCAATATCGCACTGATAAGACAGTAGGCTCTGGCAGGCCAAGCAGGTGGAAACGAGCGACGTCGCGCAAGCCGTCTGCACGGTGGCGGACGGTCCCTGAAGATTGAGCTTGAAGGCGGTCAGCGAAGCGAGGAAATCTTTGTCATTGTAGATCCTCAGCTGCAACGGACTGGCCGTGCGCAACACTTCTGGATCGGGTAGTAGGTGATCCATGAGGTAGAACAGTCCACCCATTCCACCGTAGGCGCCAATCACTCCCGGGTAGGAGAAGGAGTCGTAGCCAGCGTTCTCCAGAGCCTGCCAGGCATGTTCGAGAAAGAGACGATGGTGAGGATCGAGAATACGGGCCTCGCCCGGATTGAAGTCGAAAAACTTCGCGTCGAAGTTCTCGAAGCCGCCGACATGCCCCGAGCGGCGAACGTAGTCTGGATGGTCAGCCACGCGCGGATCCACTCCCGCTGCCTCGAGCTCCTCGCGACTGAAGTGTCGAATACCTTCGACACCCTGGCGTAAGTTCTGCCAGTACTCGTCGAGATCCGAGGAACCGGGGAAACGTCCCGACATACCGATGATCGCGATACCCTGAAGGCCAGTGGTTGTGCTCCCGTCGCTCATCGCACGTGCCCCGTTGCGCTGGGCGTGACCCGTCCTTGGCCCAGAGCCGTCCGCAGACGGTTGGCACGGTCGTGGACTGAAGGCATCGTTGCACTCGACGTCTCGAACACTCCCGGCCTGACGGCGAAGAGGTTGTAGGTCTCGGAGTCGTCGTAATGTGTGTCCTGCTCGACCTCGACCGAGAAACCTTGGTTTTCCAGATCGGTCTGCACTTGACCGAGCCGGCCATCGATGTCGTGAACTTCGATTACGATCTGCTGGATCTTCGGCCAGTCCGCGGCATCGATGCCGTCGAGGACCGCCGCTTCAGCCTTCTGCACATCAATCTTGAGGAGATCGATACGCTCGACATGCTCGTCGCGAATGACCTTGGACAACGGCGCGACGGACACCTCGTAGCTCTTCGAACGTAGGCGCTCCTCGAGCAAATCTTCGCGATGGTGCATCACCTCGCTCATCCCAGCAACTCCCTGGCGCTGCTGGCTCTCGAAGAGACCTTCGAGTGCTCGGCGCTCTTCGTCGGCATCGGCATGTAGAGAAGACATCCCCGAACTCGTCAGGTAGTGCGTCAACTCCGCCACCCCTTCATGGTCGGAAATACCGAGCTCGAAGGGCTTCACATTCTGTGCGTGAGTTCGGATGTTGTGACTCAGGACCTCGAATGTCGGCGGTGAAGGCTCGAAGGAGAAGATCCTGGCCTGAGGGCAATAGCGATGCGCGAACAGAGTGAAGAGTCCGATATTGGCACCCACGTCGAAAACGCACTGGACAGGGTCGAGAACGATCCCGTTCCGGTGATAAATCCGCTTGACGAAGATGTCATCGTAGAAAAATTCTGCTTCAGTCTTAGTATGGCAAGCGACATCCAAACCGTTGGGCAGAGTGATCATTCGCAACCTGCTGACCCCGGCGATGACCGCCGGCTCAGCGGCTGGTTGTGTTTCGATTTCGTGGTTCTCGAGCACGGCTGTGCCTCCATGTTCACGGTTCACGATGGCCTCCTTCGCCGCCGGTTGGCCAGAAACTGGCGTTGGCGATCCAGAGCATCCGAGGATTGCATCGCCTTGTTGTATTGCTCCACTCGTTGAGTACTTTCCGCAACATTCTGGGACTTTTTCTCAGCGTTACCGAGGTATTTGGCGAGTGATCCAACCGTCGGATGGCGGAACATATCGACCAAAGAAAAGCTGCGATCGAAGGCACGCTGCATCTCCTCGTGCACCCGCACCAGCAACAGTGAGGTGCCTCCGATTTCGAAGAAATTGTCGTTGCGTCCGACGCCATCGATCCCGAGCAGTTTTTGCCAGATCGCCGAAATGCGAGTTTCCAGCTCGGTCTTGGGTGCCACGTACTCGGTGCGAGAACTGCGCTGGAAACCCTCGGGATCGGGTAAGGCAGCACGGTTGATCTTGCCGTTCGGAGTCAGCGGCACCGATGCCAAAGGCATATAAATCGAAGGCACCATGTACTCCGGCAAACGCTCTGCGAGGAAACCCCGAAGGTCGGAGAAAGACAGAGCAAGGCCTTCGTCGAGCACTCGGCTGACATCAGCCAACGCACGATGGTCGGCGTCTTCTCGACGCGCGTAGACCATGAATACCCGGAGCTCTTCGTCCTCGCTGGTGGTCGCCGCAACTTCCACCAGGCTTTCGGTCGATACTTTGAACCCCTGAGCTTCGAGCAACGAAGTCGTCTCGTCGAGAAGCTCGATGCTGTGCACCTCCAGCAGGACCTGGCGCACCTTCTGCCACTGATCATCACGGACACCACGCAACACCAACACTTCGCTCTTCTCGACATCAATCTTCAGCACATCGATGCGCTCGACTTCGAATTCGTCGATCACGTCCGCCAAGGGACGCAGCTGGCACCTGAAGCGCTCACCCCGCAGATGCTCCCGCAAGGCCGCTTCGATCTCCGCCTCCGACAGCGACGACGAGCCCGCTTGGCCGAGGATGCCCTGGCGAGCGTAAGTCTTGAGCTCGCTCAAATCCCCCTCGTGGAAGGAAGCACGGCTCGACAGCCCAGCGGCATGGGGATAGAAGATGAATTCGGCCTCACCCGGCTGATCCGCGACACCGCAGTTGAAGATCTCGGCCTCGACCTGGTTCAACGCCAGATTGGTCCGCAGCAGGTCGCAATTCGACGGAATCGGTTCGAAAACAAAAAGCTTCGACGGTCGGCATACTTGGCTGGCAAATAGGCTGAAGAATCCGACGTTTCCACCGACATCGAACACCACGTCGCCATCACTGAATGTGATGCCATGACGCAAGTAACTGCGGTCCGTGAATACCTCACGGTAGAGCCCCAATGCCTGTTGCTGATCGTAGTGCGTAACCCACATGCCGTTCGGCATGGCGAAACCTTGACGATCCGCCAGCAACTCACGCCGCCGCGCCTCGTCGACCTGCGCTCCAGAAAGGGCATCCCGTCGGTTGGAAACCACATAGGCCACCAAGCGACCAGCGCCAGCGCCATCGTCCCGGGGAACCACCAAGGCTTCGTGCACGGACGGATGCTGGCGCAGGGTGGCTTCGATCTCGCCAGGCTCGATGCGATGTCCATGAAACTTAACCTGGTTGTCGGCCCGCCCGATAAAGTCGAGTCGACCGCCACTCCGCCGTCGTGCAAGATCACCGGTGGCATAGATCCGCGTCCCCGGATGAGAGCCGAAGGGGTCAGGTAGGAAGCGCTCAGCGGTCAGAGCCGCACGTCCAAAGTAGCCACGCGCCACCCCCTCACCGCCGATGTAGAGTTGCCCTGGTAAGCCGACAGGCTGCGGAGAGAACCGCGGATCGAGCACATAGATCGAAGTGTTCGCAATTTCGCTACCGATCGAGATCTCGGCATCCCGCTGATCAAGATGCTGAGTCGCCGACCAGATCGTAGTCTCCGTCGGCCCGTACATATTGTGAATTTCGGCCGAAGTCACTCCCCTGATTTTCTCGAGTAACGCCGCGGGCAAGGCCTCGCCGCCCAGCATCCACCGACTGAGCTTCCGCAGACCTGGCTCGGCGGAAGCATCAGCGATCAACAAGCGAGCCAGGGACGGCGTACTCTGCAAATGGGTAATACGCTCTCGCTCGAGCTGGAGTCCCAAAGGGGTGGCATCGTGCTGAGTCGAGTCGTCCTCGGGATCTTCCTTTTGTAGCTCCGCCAACCGTTCGAGCCCTGCCAACACACGCTCGTGCCCGACGCCGAAATCGATCAGACAGGCCGCCTCGTCGACGCCGATCTCCTCCAATTGCGCGGTCATCCGCCCGCAAGTCTCAGGGGTTCCCATCAGACCGCTAGTCACAAAGAAACGCTCGAATGCATGCCCGAGGACCACATCAATCTCCTCCTCGCTCAGCTCCTCGAACTCCTCGGTGCGCCCTAGACTACGCATCAAATTGCGGATCAGCCCAGTGGCACTCCGTAGGTAGTCGGTGAAGGGCTGACGCACCAGCTCACGAACTTCATCGAGATCGTCACCAACGAAGGTGTGCAGCATGACCGCTACGTGGCCCTTACCCTCGTGCCCTGCTGCTTGTCGAGCTTGGCGATAGATCTGAATTTTCTCGGCGAGCTCAGCGAGGCTCTGGCCGAGTAGATGGGTTAGGACTCCACCACCCAAATCACCGGCCATCCGAAAGGTATCGGGACTGCCACCCGCAGTTACCCAGAACGGCAATTCTTTTTGGACTGGCTTGGGAAAGAGCTCAACTTGGACTTCACCAGCGCCACCCTCGAAGGCGACGGACTCACCTCGCCACAACTTGCGTACCGTTCCAATCTCACGAGCCATGATCGCCTGGCGGTTTTTGTATCGGTCGGGCGCAAAAACAAAATCATCGGCATGCCAGCCCGAAGCGAACGACAGTCCAGCCCGGCCACCAGAAATATTGTCGACCACCGACCATTCTTCAGCCACCCGCACCGGGTGATGCAATGGTAAAACGACACTGCCAGCTCGAATCTGCAGGTTCTCGGTCACTGCCGCCAGCGCCGCGCCAGTGGTCGCCGGATTGGGGTACAGGCCACCAAAATCATGAAAATGGCGCTCGGGAGTCCAGACTCCACAAAAACCCAGTCGGTCGGCAATCTTCGCCCCTTCGAGCAAGAGGCGATATTTGTCCTGCTCCGCGGAAGCCTGGGCGCTGGCGAAGTAGAACAGACTGAAATCGAGCTGACGGGCACGCGGCGACGCGGCTGCACTGATCGCTCCTGCTGTGGTCTGCCGAGGTGACGCTCCTTGGATCACGACCCTAGCTCCACGGCACAGGGTGTAGAGCAGCTCCAGAATCGAAATATCGAACGAAATGCTGGTGGTCGCCAACCACGTTCCCGGCCCGTCGCCACCGATCCGCTCGTCCATCCCTAGAAAGAAGTTGGCGGCCTGCCGATGTTCGACGACAACTCCCTTGGGATGCCCGGTCGAGCCCGAAGTGTAGATCATGTAGGCGGCATGCCTCAGGTCGGATGCCGCTTGCGGCGGCCGCTCCAAACCTGTCGCCCAATCGGCACGGTTCGGAACCAAAACCTGAAGACCATCCACGGAATCGGCCGCATGATCCGTGCTCAGCAGTAGAGTCACGCTGGCGTCCTCGAGCACAAAGCGGCGCCGTTGCGCCGGGTACTCCGGATCGACGGGAAGGTAGGCGGCGCCAGCCTTCAGAACACCCAAGATCGAGACCACCAGATCCAGCCCACGATCGAGGACCACACCAACGACTGTCTCTGGCCCGGCACCGGCAGCACTCAAACGACGGGCCAAAGCGTTTGCCGACCGATCGAGCGCAGCGTAAGTCAGGCACTCCCCCTCGAAAATCAGAGCTACCGAGTCGGGATGCCGCATCGTCTGCCGCTCGAAGGATCGATGGATCGGCGTTTCTTGGTCGAGATCCCGTTGACGGTCGGTCCACTCACTGAGCAGCTGATGACGGTGGGCGGCGGTGAACAGCGGCAGCTCTCCGAGAGGCCGGCCAGGAGCTTCGAGAAGCTCACCCAGCAAAGTCTCGAACTGACCGGCGAAACGGTGTACGGTGGTTCGGTCGAAAAGCGTTGTGCTGTATTCGAAGGCGGCCTTCAGCCCCTGCGAATCGCGAGCCAGAGCCAGGGTCAGATCGTAACGCGCAATCGACGTTTCGAAACCCGCAGGCTCGAGATGCCAATCCCCGAAGTCGACGCGCTCGACAGCATCACTCTGCAGCATCAACAACACTTGAAAGAGCGGTGCATGGGCGAGGTTGCGCTGCGGCTGGAGCTCTTCTACCAGCCTTTCGAAGGGTACGTCTTGATCGGCATAGGCATCGAGAGTTGTCTTGCGCACCTGCGCAAGCAAGTCATTGAAAGTAGCTTGCCCTTCGACGCGATTTCGCAGCACCAGCAAGTTGACAAAAAAGCCGATCAGATCTTGCGTCTGCGCCCGGTTGCGGTTGGCAACTGGCGAGCCGGTCACCATGTCGCTCTCGCCACTGAGGCGATACAGGAAGGTCTGAAAAGCCGCCAGTATCGTCATGAATCGAGTTGTCCCAGCATGCTGTGACACCGTGTCGACGGCGGCAGCAAGTTCTTCCCCCAAGCGGAACGGGACCGTCTGGCCTTGGTAGTCGAAAACCGCCGGGCGTGGCCGGTCAGCAGGCAGGTCGAGGACCGGCGGCATCCTGGCAAGACGTTCTTTCGCCGAAGCTAGATGCTCGTCGAGCTTCTCAGACTCCAGCCACTCGCGTTGCCAACGCGTGTAGTCCACATACTGAACCTGAAGCGGCGGCAGAGGGGACGGTTTCCCCGCTGCAAAGGCTTCGTAGAGCACCTTCACCTCCCGCAACAGCACATCCATCGACCAGCCGTCGGTCACGATGTGATGAAACGCGAGCAGGAGAACGTACTCTTCGTCCTTCAATTGAATCAGCAACACCCGCAACAAGCCGACCTTGGTCAGATCGAACGGCCTGGCGGCCTCGACTCGCAAAACACGGTCGAGCTCGAGCGCCCTCTCGGGGCTGGGTAGCGGGCGCAGGTCTGTCCGTGCCAGCTCGAAACCAGCCTCAGTTTCGACGCTCGCGAGCGGCGCACCGCCAACGGACACGAAGCGGGTACGCAACACTTCATGGCGACGCACGATCTCGCCAAAAGCACTCTGCAAAACAGCAGCATCGAGTGCACCAACCACTCTGAACGTGGCGCTGATGTTGTAGGCCGAGCTATCAGGCTGCAATTGGTCGAGAAACCAAAGCCGCTCCTGTGCGAACGACAAGGGAAAGGTATTGAACGCTTCGCCCTTTTCCTGAAGAAGTCGCTCAACAAGCTCACGCTTACGCGAGGAGAGGTTCCCGAGACGGGTTGCGAGTTCGGTCATGGATCATCTCCCTCGAGGCTCTCAGGACTCCCGAAAGCCACCGAAGCTGGCTCGCGGGCTGTATCTTCCAGCAGCGCGAGCATTTCTTCTTCTGACAAATCATCAATCGATGCCAACAGTTCGTCGAGGGTCTGCTCGCTGCGGCGAGTCGCAGTCAGGTCCTTACCCGGATCCTCCTCTACCGTCCCAGCAGATCCTTCGACGAATCCGGCAAGGGTTGCAACGGTGTCGTTGCGGAAAAGCTCGGCGAGCGGTACATCGCGAGAGAGCTCCTCTTGAACCCGGAACTGGACCCGAGTCGCGAGCAATGAATGCCCGCCGAGTTCGAAGAACGAGTCGTTGACTCCAACGTCCTCTATCTCCAACACCTCGGAGAAAATACCCGCGAGGACGCTTTCCGTTGCGGTTCTCGGGGCAACAAAGGTAGTTTCTTGGCGGTTCTCTTCGACCTCGGGTAAACGATGTCGATCAACCTTGCCGCTGACGGTCAACGGCAAGGTTGGCACCGCTACAAAAACGGACGGCACCATGTAGCTCGGTAGACGCTGTTGCAGATCCTGCCGCAGCTCGACGCCTACCAACTCCTCCGTGTCTTGGCCTTCTTCGACTTCGACGAAAGCCACCAGCTGTTGCCGGTCGCTGTTTTCGCCCCGCGCAACGACGACTGCATCACGCAACCCGGGATGCCGCTTCAGGTTGGTTTCGATATCGCCGAGCTCAATGCGGAAACCTCGGATCTTCACCTGGTGGTCAACGCGCCCGAGATACTCGACCACACCACCGCCAACCCATCGGCAAAGATCACCGGTCCGGTAGAGACGAGCTCCGTCGCAATCCCACGGGTCCGGCAGGAAGCGCTCCGCCGTCAAGCCAGGCTGCCCCCAATACCCTCTCGCCAGTCCAGAGCCTCCAATCAGAAGCTCTCCTGCAACCCCTACCGGCTGCGGTCGCAGCTCGCGATCGACCACAAACAGCCGAACATGAGCTAACGGGCGGCCGATATTGGGTGCGGTTCCTGGCTCCACCCATGCCGAAGCCGAATCGACCGTACATTCCGTGAGCCCATAAGCATTGCGAGACACAATAGCCTCGTTGGCGGCCAGCGTTGCCCACAGGGACTCCGGTAGCGCTTCACCACCGATCACCAATCGCTGCAGGGACGAGCTCCGGAAGAGTCCTTCGTCGATCAAATAGCGTAGATGGGTTGGGGTCATGTCGAGGATCTCTACGCGCCGCTCGATCAACCAGTCAACCAGCAGACCAACTCCACGCCCGACACTTTCATCGGGCAGGCACAAACAACAGCCGAACAGCAGATGGACCCATTGCTCAACCGAAGCGTCGAAGATCAGTGGCGCGGTAAACGCGATGCGATGAGGCCCATGCACTGCCGCGACCGCCCCTAAATCTGCAACCGCCCGATGCTCGATCTGAACCCCTTTGGGGACACCCGTCGAGCCCGAGGTATAGAGGATGTAGGCCAGATTCTCTGGCCCCGGCGACCTGCCAACGCGCCCACCATGCTCTTCCGCAACCTCTGGCCATTCGCGGTCCAGACAAACCACCGGCGCGCCATCACCCGGTAGTAGATCGGCCAACCACGACTGGGTCAGAATCACCGACGTCGCCGTTTCGTCCAGCACAAAACAAAGTCGCTCCGCAGGGAATGACGGGTCGAGCGGAACATAGGCCCCGCCCTGCCGGAGAATCCCCAAAATGGCCACCATCGTTTCCGGCGATCGCTCCATCAACAACGCAACCGAGGTTTCTGGACCGACCCCATGACGCCCCAAATAGCGGGCGAGTTCCTCGGAGCGCTCATCGAGGGCACCAAAGCTCAGGTTCTGCTCACGGAAGGACACCGCCAGGGAATCTGGCGATCGCTCAACCTGAGCCTCGAACAGCTCAACGAGCGTGCGCTGATTCGCGGCTACGCCCGGTGCAACGGGTAGACTACCCGGCCACTCCATGACTAGTTGGTGTCGCTCGGCTCGAGCCAGCACATCGAACGTCTCGAACTGCTGGTCGGGGTTCGAAGACACAGCTTGCGCGAGAAGCTGAAAACTGCGTTTCAGCCGGATGATGGTCGTCGCGTCGAAGAGATCGGTGCGATAGCCCAGTGTCAGCGACACGCCTTCACCATCGCGTGCCGCCGCAACATCGAGATCAAACTTCACACCATCTTGCTGCTGGGGCCACAAAGTGGCCTCGATACCTGGCAGATCGAGGGGCGGCACCTCTTCGTCGAGTGAGAACATCGTCTGAAAGAGTGGAGAACGGCTCGGATCTTGGTGTTGGACAAGGGCGCTCACCAATTGTTCGAAGGGCACATCGGAATGATCGTGGGCCGAAAGCACCGTCCGTCTGGTGCGCGACAGCAGTTCGACGAAGTTCATCGGACCCGAGATCGCCACCGGCAAAACCAACGTGTTGACGAAAAAACCGATTAGCTCCTCTATCTCGCTATGGGTACGTCCCGCGGTTGGTGTCCCTACCGCAAACTCTCGCTGCCTGGTAAGACGTGCCATCAGCAGACTGAAGACCGCCAGCAGCGTCATAAACAGGGTTGCCCCATGGACACGACCGAGAGACGTCAGTTCCTGGACTAGCGGCGCAGGGAAATGCGCCTCAACGACTGCACCGCGATGATTCGGTACCGGTGGATAGGGCCGATCGGTGGGTAACTCGAGCGGCGCGATATCCGCCAACACCTGGCGCCAATAGGCGAGTTGCCCCTTGAGCACCTCACCCTCGAGCCAGCGTCTCTGCCAGAGAGCAAAGTCCCCATATTGGAAGCTGATTTCCTCCAGCTGGATGCCCCGATACAGGGCCGCGATCTCGCGCAGCATCACCCCGATCGACCAACCATCACTGACAATGTGATGCAGCGTCAATAGCAGTAGATGATCGTCGGCAGCCAGCCTCGAGACTTGGACGCGCAGCAGCGGACCGCGTTCGAGATCGAAAGCAAGCTTCGCTTCGGCGTCGACCAAACGCCGGAGGTCGAACGCATCGCCGCTCGAGTCGATGACCGGCAACCGGCGTGGCGCCCACGGATGAATGACCTGGCGCGCCACCCCCCTCTCGGTCGAAAAGGTTGTCCGAAGGACTTCGTGACGCCGGATCAATTCGTCGAAGGCCTGCTCGAGCCGGGCGATATCGAGCACACCTTTGAGACGCACCGCTATCGGAAGGTTGTACAACGCACTGGCAGGCTCGAGACGATCAAGGAACCACAGTCGTTGCTGTGAAAACGACAGCTCGAGTGAGTCCCCGCGAGACTGGGCTACCAAAGGAGGCGCCGGGTGTCGATCACCTGCTCGCCGAGCTTGCTCGATGCGCTGGCTGAGGTCCGTAACTCGCGGCGCCTCGAACAGAGTTTGAATAGGTAGCTCGACGCCTAGCATGTCGCGGATTCGAGCCACCACTCTCACCGCAAGCAGAGAATGGCCACCGAGTTCAAAAAAGGAGTCGTGAATGCCAACTTGTTCCCGGCCGAGTAATACTGCGAAGATTCCCGCTACGATTTCTTCGTTTGGCGTCCCCGCAGTAACGTCGCTCAGACTTCCCGATGGATCGGGCAAGGCCACGCGCTCAAGTGCCTTGCGGTCTACCTTCTTGTTGGGCAACAGCGGCAAGGCGTCGAGTTGGACGATCGACGTCGGCACCATGTGCCCGGGAAGCCGGCCGCGCAGAAACTCACCGAGCTCTGTTGGTGAGACGCCGTTGGCCACAACAAAGGCCACCAGCACCTGATCACGAACCGTCAACGTGGCCTCACATACGGCGGGATGATTCACCAACGACGCTTCGATCTCACCCAACTCGATCCGGAACCCGCGCAGCTTGACTTGGTGATCGAGACGTCCGAAAAATTGTAATTCACCGGTGGCCCGCCAACGAACCCGATCTCCGGTGTGGTACGAGCGCTCTCCTGATGCAGTGCTCCAAGGGCTGGGCACGAACGCAGCTGCGGTCTGTCGAGGCCGGTCCAGGTAGCAACGCGCCAAACACGCCCCACCCAGGACCAACTCACCGATCGCACCAAACGGCAGCGAGGTGAATCGCGAATCGACGACGAAGGCCTGGGTGGCGTCGACCGGGCATCCGATCGACGGCTCACCCTGTGCCCCAGACGGAATTGTGGTGAAGGTCGAATAGGTGGTGTCTTCGGAAGGACCATAGAGATTCAGAACACGTTCAACCCAAGGAGCACACCGATAGATCCGCGCCACGAGGTCTCCGGACAGAGCTTCGCCTGCTAGGTTTATCGTCCGAGCCGAGGCAGGGATGGCCTGCTGAGAGACCAACGCAGAAATCGCGGAAGGAACCGTGTTGATCAGAGTTACCTGCCAGGCCGCCGGCAGATTTTGCAATGCCAGGGCGTTACGCGCCAACACGATTGTGCCTCCCCAGCTCAAGGGCACAAAGATCTCGAAAACCGACAGATCGAAGCAGACCGACGTAGCTGCCAAGACTCCACTGAGTTGCTCGTTGTCGAAGTGGCGCCGGGCCCACTGCATCAACTCGACCGCGTTACGGTGGGCGATCGCCACCCCTTTCGGGCGACCTGTTGAGCCCGAGGTGTAAATCAGATAAGCCAGATGTCCAGGCGACCCACTTCGAGTACGGTCCCGTTCGGGCTGGTATCCCAAGTCACCGTCCGCCGACGCCCGGAGCGGCAGCCGCACCACAAGTGCCTCGGTTGGCGGCAGCAAGTCGATTGCTTCCGTGGTGAGCAAGAGGGCGGCTTTGCTGTCGCGCAGCAAGAACTCCAGGCGCTCGGCCGGATAGTCCGGATCAAGGCCGACATAGGCCGCTCCTGCCTCGAGAATCCCGAGCAACGCAATCACTAGATCTGGACCACGCTGGGCCAAAACAGCAACGCGCATCTCGGGTTTGACCCCCTGAACGCAGAGGTAGCGAGCCAGGCGAGCGGCTCGTTCGGCAAGCTCTCGGTAGCTCGTATGGACTTCACCGCTAACCAACGCCACCGCGTCCGGCTGCTCCAGGGCGCGTAGCTGAAACAGCTCGTGCAAGAGCCTCGGTGCCTCGGTATCCGTGTCACGATCCGCAGACACCGCGGTATCGTTCCATTCGAGTAGCTGCTGCTGACGCTCGGCCGGCGAGAGCAACTCAAACGACGCCACTGGAAGCCCAGGATCCGCAACAGCGTGCTCGAGCAGGCGTTCGAAGTGCATCAGCCAACGTTCGACCGTAGTCGGATCGAAAAGATCGGTCGAGTACTCGACCTCGGCGGCCAAGCCGTCGGAAGTGCTCTTGATCAGCAGAGCAAAGTCGAAGGTCGCGGCGCCGCGCTCTAGCTCGACCAATTCGGCCTCGACGCTCCCCAAACGAAAGCTCCTCGGATCGATTCCGATACCACCTTCGAGAGCAAACAGAACCTGCACTAAAGGCGTCTGGCTGAGATTGCGTCGTGGTTGTAGCTCTTCCACCAACCGTTCGAAGGGCAAGTCCTGGTGGCTGAAAGCCCCTGATGCAACCTTGGAGAGCCGGTTCATCAATTCGACAAAGCTAGGCTCGGCGCCGAGGTGAGCCCGGAGAATCAGCGTGTTAACGAAAAAGCCGATTAGATCGCTGGTTTCGCGACGATCCCGGCCCGCGAAGGGAGTTCCCAAGACTAGATCGGTTTGCCCCGTAAGGCGGTGCAGAAGCAGCTCGAAGACCGCCAACAAGGCGAGAAAGAGGGTGCAATTTTGTTGCCGCGCCAGCTGCTCTAGCTGGACGCACTGCGCTAGCGGCAGGGAACGGCCCAACCGAGCACCCAAGGCACGACGAACCGGACGCCGAGGGCGGTCGACCGGCAGTTCGAGAACCTCCGGCACTCCCGTCAAGGCCTCTCGCCACCAAGCGAGCTGACTCTCTAGGTAGTCACCCGACAGGCGTTGCTGTTGCCAGGCCGCAAAGTCCGCGTATTGGATCGGCAGCTGAGGTAGAGGTGACGTCACACTCGACTGCCCCTCGCAAGTCCCATAAAGCGCGCATAGCTCGCCTACGAATCGCTTCACGGAAACCCCGTCCGTGATGATGTGATGGAGATTGATGAAGAGCAAGTGCTCCTGAACGTTGAATCGCACAAGCATCCAGCGCACAAGCGCATCTGCGGTCAGATCGAACGGTCGGGTCGCCTCACTGCGAATCCAACGCCAAGCCTCGCGCCCGCGCTGCTCTGGGTTCAGGAATTCCAGATCTAGCATGGGAATTGCGGACCTTTCGGGCGCCGTAATCTCCTGCGTTGGCTCGCCGTCGACCTCTGGGAACCGAGCACGGAGGACCTCGTGACGGCGCGTTATCTCGCTCAAACTCGACGCCAGAGCAGCTAGCTCCAACGGACCACGCAGGCGTATCGATGCGGGCATCAAGTAGGTTGCACCCGGTTCGAGCTGCTCGAGAAACCACAGACGCTTCTGACCAAAAGACATCGGAGCCACCGAAAGGTTCTTTCGCCGTTCGATCACCTCGAACCCTACGTCCCGACCTTGCTTGGCCAGCTCCTCGCGAAGCCGTGCCCGCTTTTGGCCCGAGAATTTGAAGGATCGACGCTTCATGCCTCGCTCCCCGATGATTCCCGACTTCGACTGCCGACTGCCACCAACTCGTCCCCAAGGCTGCTGTCTCCGTCGTCGTCTGCTTCCGGCTCATCGGCGAGCTCGAGCAGGATTGGAGCCATGGCCTCCAGCTTGCGACGCCGCTCGGGATCCTCGAGCAGGAACGTGGCCATCGTCTCGACGGTCGGTGAGTCGAACAACACCTGGAATAACGGGACTTCGATCTCGAAAGCGTCCTGAACCATCGCGTTGAGCTCGGTGGCATACATCGAATGGCCACCCAACTCGAAGAAATTGTCACGGACCCCAACTTCCTCCAGCCCCAAAACCTCTGCCATCATGCCTGCCAACACTTCCTCGACCGGAGTACTCGCGCCGACTTCGGGGGCCAAGTCTTCGAACAGCAGCAGTTCCTCCTCTTCGACGGTGGCGGCCAGAGCCGCTCGATCGAGCTTGCCGGTCGAAGTACGCGGCAACTCGAGGTGAACAATGATCTGCCGCGGCAACATGTAGCTTGGCAACCGTTGCCTCAAGAAAGCGCCCAACTCGGTTTCGAGGGCGGCTTCACCCCGTGTCATCACATGCGCGACGAGGCTCGGTTCACCGGTGGCAGCCTCGCTGAGGACCACCGCAGCTTCACGCACTTGGGTGTGGGACGAAAGCGTGGCCTCGATCTCGTCGAGCTCGATACGAAAACCGCGAACTTTGACCTGCCGATCGAGACGGCCGAGAAACTCGAGGTCACCATCTGAACGCCAACGCCCGCGATCACCGGTGCGATAGAGACGCTCCCCCGCTTTCTCAGAGCCCGTCTTGGGCACGAAGGCAAGAGCGGTGGTCGCCGCCTGCCCCAGATATCCCCTAGCAAGACCCGCTCCGCTGATACAGATCTCGCCCACGGTCTGAGTAGGGACCGGGCGCTGGGACGGATCGCAGACACGAATTTCAAGACCGCTGAGCGGCCGACCGAGGCTCGATGAAGACTCTCGATCGACGATGGCCCAGCTCGCATTGGACGTCGCTTCGGTCGGTCCGTAAAGGTTGATCAGGACCAACTCCGGCAACACCGCCCGAGTACGCTCAATCAACGCTGGTGTCAGTTCCTCACCTCCGACCATCAGGTACCGCAACGAGGTCGGAACCGCCTTGCTATCGGACTCCATGACCGCAACCAGCGCCTCCCACAGGGAAGGCACACAATTGAGCCCGGCCTCGCCATCGAGCTGTGCGAGTAAATCGACCGCGCTGGCCACTGCTGCTTCGGGCACGGCACGAACCGCCGCTCCGTGGAGGAGCGGCGCCAGCAACTGTTTGAGGGAAGCATCAAAGGTGATGCGGGTGACCAAGGGGAGCGACTGCAGCCGATCGGCGAACAGCTCATGCTCGACCCAGCTCAGATAACTCGCCAGGCTGTCACGGCTGACCATGACTCCCTTCGGGCGGCCCGTCGAGCCCGAGGTGTAAATTACATAGGCGAGATTCCCTGGGTGGACGTTCGGCGCGAGCCGCGTGACAGGGCACAGTGCGAGGGCTGCAGCCTCACGATCGAGCTCCAGGATGCTGTCCTCGGGACCGTCTCCAGCCCATCGGACTTCGGCCAAACGAGCAACCCACTGCGAGTGGGTCAGAACGAAACGCGGCGCCGAGTCCTCGACGATCAGAGCGATACGTTGCGGCGGATCTCCTGGATCGAGCGGTACGTAAGCGCCGCCGGTCTTCAGCACCGCCATCACGGCAACCACTAACTCGATGGACCGTTCGAGCATCAGTGCGACTCGAACATCAGCCCCAGCTCCCCGCCGCCGCAGCTCGTGTGCCAACTGATTCGACTGTGCGTCGAGATCGGCATAGGTCAACGTTTCGTTGAGGAAACGGACAGCGACGCGCGACGGATGGAGATCAGCCTGCGCCGCGAAGCGCTCGACGATCAAAGAGCGCTTTGCCTCTTGCGAAGACTGCCCCCACTCGACCAGCAGTTGATGGCGTTCAGCGGCAGCAATGACCGGTAATTCATCGAGCCGGCTGCTTGGCGAACTCGTGGCCGCGCCCAGCAAGGTCTCGAACTGCGAGACAAATCTCTGCAGTGTCGCTGCATCAAAAAGATCTTGCCGCCCACTCAGGTAGCCGGTGATCCCGGCCCCGCTCTCTTCCAGTCCCAAGACTAGATCGAACTTCGCCGTACCTGTGTCGAGAGCTCGTGGCTTCAGCTGGAAACCGTCAAGTTCGAGCGTTTCCAAAGGCTTGTTCTGCAACACGAACATCGTCTGGAACAAGGGTGACTGACCGGTCGCTCGTACCGGTTGAAGAGCTTCCACCACCAGCTCGAAAGGCGCGTCTCGATGGGCGTGGGCCTCGAGGATCGTTTCTCGAACCCGTGCCAGCAATTCGGCGAACGTCGGACGGCCGCCCAGATCGACCCGTATCACCAGAGTGTCCACAAAACAGCCGATTGTCGATTCGGACTCGAGCCAACGGCGCCCGGCATGCGGTGTCCCCACCACGAGATCACTCATGCCGGTCGAACGATGGAGAAAGAGATCATAGGCCGCCAACAAGACCATGAAGAGGGTGGCGTCATGGGTACGTCCGGTCGTCCGCAGCACACCTGGGATGTCGGGGCCCAGCCTCAAACTCCGGGTTACTCCACTCCCGGATGGGACAACCGGGTGCGGTCGGTCGGTCGGTAGCCGAAGGGGCGGCGCCGCCGAAGAAGCCTCGCCCAACTGCCCTCGCCAGTAAGCCAGATCGCCGGAAATTGCAGCCGCGTCGAGATGCTCCCGCTGCCAGCGTGCAAAGTCGGCATATTGCAAAACCGGTTCGACGAGTGGGCTTGGGCGACCGCTGGCAAAAGCGCTGTAGAGCTCACCCAACTCTCGGATCAACACGCCGGTCGACCAGCCGTCCGCAACCGTGTGATGCAACACCAAGACCAGCTGGTGCAGCTGCTCACCAAGGCTCAACAGTACCATCCGAACCAGCGGTCCTGTCGCAAGATTGAAGGGCTGACGTGCCAACTCGTTCGACCAACGGACCGCTTGAGACTGCCGCACCGCGGCCGGCAATCGGCTCAGATCAATCCGCGGCCAGATTTGGCGCTGCTCCGGAGCGCTCTCGATCCGCTGGATCAACGTATCGCGTCGACGTTCCAAGCGGCAGCGCAAGACATCGTGACGGCGCACGATCTCATCCAGGCTCGAGAACAGGACTGCTAGCTCGAGGTGACCTCGAGCTTCGACGATAGCCGGTATGTTGTAGGCTGGGCTGGCGGGATCCAGCTGATGCAGGATCCACATCCCCTCCTGCGGGAACGAGGCCGGCGCTTCTGCCTGACGCGGGCCGGGACGCAACGCGGTGATACTTGGAGCTGCCCGACGACCTTCGAGTCGGGCAGCCAACAAACGCACCGTCGGTGCCTCGAAGATTTCACGCAACTCGAGATCGACACCAAACACACGCTGTATTCGAACCTGCAGACGTGTGGCCAGCAAGGAATGACCGCCGAGGGCGAAAAAGTTGTCATCCAGATGCACTCGATCGAGATCGAACAGCTCGCAGAATATCTCCGCCAACAGTTCTTCGGACGCGTTGCGAGGCCCGCTTCCTGCTTCGCGTTGCGGCAACTCCAGCTGTGTGATTGCGGCGCGATCCACCTTGCCGTTCGCGGTGAGTGGCATCGTCTCGAGCCTGATCAAGCGCGACGGCACCATTGCGCTAGGTACCCGCTGGCGCAAGTACCCGACGAGCGTCTCATCGCTCGCAGCGGCCCCAGTCATCAGCACCATGTGAGCAATCAGCATGGCCTCACCCGACCGATCTTCGCGCATTGATGCAACGACCGCTTCCACCTCTGGATGGGAGACCAGCATCGCCTCGATTTCACCGAGCTCGATACGCTGGCCTCGCAGCTGAACCTGGTGGTCGACTCGCCCGAGAAAGTCGATGTCTCCGCTGCGAAGCCAACGGGCCAAATCACCGCTACGGTACAGCCGCTGTCCAGCCTGTTCGGCAAAGGGATCAGGAACAAAACGCGAGGCGGTCGACGCCGGTCGATCGAGATAACCGCGAGCCAAGGACGCACCGGCCAGGCAAAGCTCCCCCGGCGCCTCCGCGGGCACCAACCGACCTCGGCGATCAAGAAGGCGAACCTGAACGTTACTGATCGGGCTGCCGATCGACGGCAGGCCAGTACCCTGCGCAGCGATGGTACCGGCGGTCGCTACCACAGAATTTTCTGCTGGCCCGTAGTGGTTGATCACCTGCCACCTGAGATCTGCCGACGGGCGCAGATGCAGACGGTCACCGCCGGTGAGCACAGCTCGCAACGCCAGATCATGCCGCCCAGCCGCATCACCCTCGACCAAAATCGCTTCCGCCAGCGGCGTCGGCAAGAAGGTCACAGTGATTCGGCGTTCGGCCAACCAGCTGCAGAGTTTTGCCACTGAAGTCCGTGCCTCTGCTGGTGGCAGATGCAGGCTCGCACCAGCAGCGAGGCTGGGCCACACCTCCCAGACGACGGCATCAAAGCCCAAGCCAGCCACCTGGGTGGCCCGGTCGGCCGAGCTCAGGCCATAGGTCTGTAAGTGCCAGTCGACCAGGTTGCTCAGGCCACGCTGCTCGACCGCTACCCCTTTTGGGCGTCCCGTCGAGCCGGAGGTGTAGACTACGTAGGCGAGATGGTTCGGCGATAGTCGCAAAGCCGAAGACTCCAGGCTCTCCCCAGTCAGGGCTCCCGCGAGGCGGTCGAGCTCCAACAGATCAGCCTCGCTTCCGGGCAAGCTGGAGCTGAACTCGCTCGATGTCAGGACCACCGAAACCCCGGCGTCGGCGAGCATGAATTCAACCCGCTCACGCGGATACTCTGGGTCGAGCGGCACATAGGCAGCGCCTGTTTTCATGATGCCGAGGTACGCCACCAACAACGTGCAGGAACGACCTAGCAGCACACCGATTCGCGATTCCGGCCCCAATCCGCGAGTGACCAGTAGGCTCGCCAAGCGAGCCGCCTGTGCATCGAGTTCGGCGTAGGTCAACCGTGTCGCCTGGTCTTCGACCGCCAACGCTCCAGGAGTTGCCCGCGCCCAGCCAGCGATCCGTTCGTGGACGAGCAGCGCGGTTTCGGGCTGCCGAGAGGTGTCGTTCCACTCACCGAGCAGCTGGAGCCGCTCGTTATCGTCCAACATCGGCAACTCGCCAAGGTGACGATCAGGATCTTTTGTTGCCGCCACCAACAAACGCCGGTAGTGCTCCAACCAGCGAATGACCGTGGATTCGTCGAACAGCTCGCGGTCGAATTGCAATGACAGGATCAATTCCTCGCCGACCTCGGCACAGCGCAATACCAGGTCGAAGGGCGAGTACGGCTCGGTCCACGGCAGGGTCTCGAGCTCGACATTGCCAAAGCGGAGTCGGCCTCCGCCTTGTCCTACCGCAAGGGCAGCAAGATCCATTGACGCCCCCGGCGGGGCCTGCTGGAGCGCAAACATATGCCGAAACAACGACTCTTGCCCCGAATGCCGCTGAGGCTGAAGTCGTTCGACGAGCAATGGCAAGGGAACAACATGATGCTCGAAAGCATTGAGCGCATGATCCCGTACGCGCTCGATCAAGTCTCCGAAAGTCGGCTCCCCTGTCAAGTCTGCCCGCAGGGCCAAGGGCTCTACGAAATAACCCAGGATGCCACTCAGCTCGGGCCGATCACGGCCGAGGGTCGGAGTTCCGACCAAGAAGTCTTCTTGGCCCCCATGGCGCCCCAGGAACACTTGGAAAGCCGACAAGAGACCGGCAAAGAGGGTTGTCTGGCGATCCCGAACGAGTCCTCTGAACCGGTCCAGGCAGGCGGGGCCCAGCTTCGATATGACAAGCCCCCCTTCACCGCTAGGCCGGGCGGGCCTCGGCCGATCCGTCCACAATTCGGGCGCGGTTGGCAGTGGGGTCAACGTCTCGAGCCAGAAACGCCACGAACGCTCGCCAACCACAGAGTCCAGCTCGGTACGCCGCCAGCGAACGGCATCGTCAAAGCTCCAAGGTAATGGCCCCAAACTCGCTCGTTCGCCACCGACCGCTTCGGCATAAAGCGCAGCGAGTTCGCGGAGCAAGATCGCGAGCGACCAGAAATCAGCGATGATGTGATGCACCGCCAACATCAAGACGGCCGAGCCGGCCGGAGGTTCGAACAGCCTCAGGCGCAGCAGTGGCCCCTGCGCGAGATCGAAGGGGCGATAGGCTTCATCAGCCAAGCGGGTCTGGAGCTCATCCGCGTTCGCCAACCCGATCACAGCGAAGTCGACCGTTGGCTGCTCCATCTCGACTCGCTTGGGCTCTCCACCAACCTCGGGAAAAACCGTCCGCAACATCGGATGGCGCTCGCTGAGTGCCAGCAAAGCACGCATGAGTGCTTCCGCATCCGGCGCCGGATGCGCCCGGGCTGCTCCGGCAATGTGGTAGGCACCACTCTCGGGTGCCAGACGATTCAGAAACCACATCGCCTTCTGGCCGTCCGAGAGGCTTTCACGATCGACGAGTGTCAACGGTTCGGTAGCCCAGGCCATCGGCGCTGCACTCTCTTGAACCTTCTCCTGAAGGCTCGCGGAATCCTCCCCCAACCGCAACAAGACTCGGTCGGCAAGCTCACGCGGCGACAGGCCCGTGAGTAGATCCTTCACCGAGACTGGTAAGTCGAACTCGAATCGCAGACGTTGTTCGAGCTCCACCGCAACCAGAGAATCGAGCCCCTGCGAAGTCAGTGAATCGTCGGCGGCAAGGTCCGGAAGACGCAACGCGCGAGCACACTCGTGGCATAACCCATCAACCAGAACTCGGACGCGCTCGTGAGGGTCAACTCCCAGCAAATGCTCACGATGAAGCTCCGGCGATTCGCTGCCATCGAGCTCTGGTGCCGCGTTGCCATCATCCGACAGAGCGGGCATGGCAAAGGATCCCACACGGTGTACTTCGGTGAGCTCGCCCGCGAGGTACCGTTGGCGCACTCGATGGCGCTGCACTTTACCGCTGGAGGTTTTAGGCAACGTGGTGGTCTTGATCAAGACCACCATATGAACTCGCAACTCGTGGGATTCAGCCACCGCCTCGCGAATCGCCTCGCCGCAAGCCGTCGCCTCGCCAGCCGCATGACGGTCGAGCTCTGCGACCACCACCAACCGCTCTTCACCTTCGACTTCGATCGAAAACGCCGCCGAGCCTCCCTCCCGTAGGCTGCGATGAGACCCCTCGGCGGTCAACTCGATGTCCTGCGGGTAGTGGTTGCGCCCACGGATGATCACCAAATCCTTGATACGCCCGGCGATAAATAGTTCGCCATCGTGGACGAAGCCGAGATCGCCAGTGCGCAGATAGGGGCCAGCGGCGGGATCTTCGACGAGGCGGGCTGCAAAATCCCGTTCGCTGGCCTCCGGCTGCTGCCAGTAGCCTCCCGCAACGCTGTCCCCGGCGATCCAGATTTCGCCGACCTCGCCAGCTACACTCCGGCGACCACTCTCCGGTTCAGCGATGACAATCTCCAGATCCATCCAGGAACTGCCGCAGCTGACAAGGGAGTGGGCTCCTTGGGGGTTTTTGGCGACCTGAACGCGATGCTGCTCCAGTTCCCGGGCATCGAAAGACTCGAACTGATGAGGACGAGCGGGCGCCGAGCCACTGACGAACAGAGTTGCTTCCGCCAAGCCATAACAGGGATAGAAGCCCTCCTGGCGAAAACCGCAGTCGGCAAAAGCCGCCGCGAAGGTCTCGAGAGTCGAGGCACGAACTGGCTCGGCGCCATTGAAAGCAACCCGCCAAGAACTCAGGTCGAGACCTTGCCGTTGTTGAGGACTGACTTTTCGGCAGCAGAGCTCGTAGGCGAAGTTAGGGCCGCCGCTGATCGTCGCCCGATAACGCTCGATCGCCTCCAGCCAACGTCTCGGCCGACGCAGAAAGGCCATGGGTGACATCAACACGCAGCGGGCACCGACATAGAGGGGCTGCAGAACGTTACCAATCAAGCCCATGTCGTGGAACAAGGGCAGCCATCCGAGGATGACCGACTCCTCATCGGTCTCGAAGGCGCGCTGAATCATCTCCTCGTTGTGCATCAAGTTACGATGCGAAACCATGACGCCTTTGGGCTCGGAGGTAGATCCAGATGTGTACTGTAAGAAGGCCAAATCATCGCCCTGGAGTTCTTGCGGGTTCCAGGCAGCGGGACTCTGCTCGATAGCATCGCTAGCCAACCAACGTAGCTCGGCGAGTTCCGCGACCTGAGCAGCCGCAGAGCGCAGCCAGCCCTGGGGGCTCGAGGCGGTTAGAACGGCAGCAGGAGTCGCGTCCCGAACAATCGACTGCAAGCGCGGCAATACACGCCGAGAGGTCGGCAAATGGGCGGGCACGGCAACGACCCGAGCATAAAGGCATCCCAGGAACGCCTCGATGAATTCGAGACCGGGAGGAAACAACAACAGAACCCGTCCCCCCCCGAGCCCGGCCGCTTGCAGTTCGGCAGCAATCGTACGAGCCGACGCATCGAGTTCGACCCAACTCAGCCGACGGCCTTCGGTTTCTCCATCCTCCAAAAAGGTGAAGACGTTGTCAGTACCCTTTTCGACCGCACGGGACCGAAGCAGCTCGACCAAGTTAGGGGCGACTGCAGTGGACCCACTCACAGTAGAACTCTGCCTACGACTCGTCGACGATAACTCACGATCCATACCGAAAGCCCTCACCCTGGTTGATCGCTACCATGCGGAGCTCTGAGGTGTAATGCCTACCCTCGGCATCCTCGAGCCACGACTGGTCTCCCCGTGGCAACATCTCGCTGATCGAGACCACACTGTTGTCCTCGCTCGTCATCGTCTTGCGCAGTAATTTGGCGAAGATGTCGACGAAGATCGGACTGGCGAGGTCGAGATAACAAGGCTTCGGCTCCGTAGTCACCTTGTAGAAACAGAATCGAGGCAGACGATTTTCATGAGCCCAACGCCTGGTTGCCATGAATCGATCCATCGGATCTTTCATACGGGCAAATTCCAGCTCCTGCGCAGAGAATCGCCAACGCTCCCGCGAGATCACTACATGGTCGATCGAAATCCGTGGCCAGTGACGCGCGGGCGGCAGGAAGTGAGAAATCATGTCGGTACATTCCCCGTTGAGGTGGCGACCGAATAGCTCGATCGCTGGGAAACGCAGCGCACCGTCTCGTGTCCTGGCTTCGAGGCCGACCTCGGTCATTTCCACGACGACATTTGCAGCCGGTAGAGAGCAACAATCGACGGCGCTTCCGGGAGGGGTATCCGCCAAGTCGTAGCGATAAAAACTCGACACCGAAAGCACCGGGTTGACGCGTTGATTCCAGCCCTCACGGATCACCTGAGGGACGACGATCGGCTCTTCGGTAACATCCCGTTCCAGGTTGGAAAAAACCTCTTCCGGAGCGGGATGCTGGGATACGAAACACGACGACAGGATGGTGTTGCTGAGGTGGATTTCGCCCAGCACGAAGTCCATTTCACCGCGCCCAATATCCTCCGCCGAACCCGCTGCGATCATCATGTCGGGACTCACGTGCCGCGCGAGCGACCATGTTGGACCAGGGTCGCCGAATTCCTCGGAAATCTTCTGGCACAGATCAGCAGTCGTAAGACGCAAACGAGAGGTTTCGCAGACCTCTTCGGTCAGCCCCAGCACCTTGCTCCATCGGCGTTGATAGGCTTCTTCTGAGCGCACCAACAAAGTGCTCCGCTCACGGGTGAGAAAAACCCTGGACAACACGCGGGAGTACAGCGTGGAGCTTTCGATCACTCGCCCCTCGCGTCCCTCGGCAAGCTGAAGGTACTCCTTTTCAAGGCAGGCGGCGAATTGCTCGTACATCTCGCCGATAAGCCAGCGAGCGCCATCGAGCACCTGACCGAGCGGTGGCCCCATGTACTGCAGGAAATCGGTGCCGAAGCTGACTTCCGCCTGACGACGACAGTCTTCATAAACCAGCCCACGACCCGCGTAGGTCTGCCCGTGGTGCCTTCGGGCAGGTTCTCCGGTCAGGCGGGCGAACGTCTCCTCCAACGCTGCCAGGCTAGCGTCCAGGACCGACGGATCACCGGCAGCCGCGGCGACGCTGCGACGCGCCTCTTCGATCTCGCGGAGAGGCGCAACTGCCTCGGAGTGAAGTCTTTCGGGCTCGATCTTTGAGAGCAGGCGATCGAGAGTTTGTTCGGGATGCAACTCCAGAGGAATTTCAAGCCCCCAGGTGAGCAAACGCTTCTCGACGAGGATATCGAGCTGTTTGTAGATCTGCTGCAGTGAGCTGGAGGGAAACGCCGGATCCGCGATCAGCTTGTCGGCCACTGCACGAGCACACCGCTCACCATCCAGTGCCGTCAGCAGGCGAACAGCTGCCCCGGTCAACTTCATAGGAGGACCAAAGGGGCGATGGAGCGTGTTGTCTATCCTTTGATGGCACGACTTCAGCCTAGGAACCAACCATGGACGCAACTCCGTTTGTGCCGCCGCCTGCTTGGCCAGCGTGTTGATACACCAGTTCTCGAAGTAGACCTCGCGGCGCTCCAAAAGCTCACGACCGGGGCGCATCCTCACGGCTTCGTCATCATCGGTGAATCTGGCCCAACCGACCGGACCAAAGAAGCCGATCGTGTCGTTCTTCGAGCAGTAGCGCTGCAAATAGTTCGCGACTAACTCCTCATGCTGGCGCTGTTTGGAGCGTCGCTCGTTGGCGGGATCCGCCAAGCCGGCAAGTTCATCGAGCGCCGTATGAACGGCATTCCTGTTCTGCCAGGTCACAGCCTCTCGAAAGTGCTTGTCCCTGGCGACAGTCTGTAACTCCCGGGAGACCTCGCCCTGCCCAACGACATAGAGCTGCTTCAGATCCCGCTGCGCTAGTTCTAGGTCTGCGTGCAAACGAGCCAGCGTTTCGAGGAGACCAGGCTCACCACTCCAGTCGACAGCCTTCGGCAGCTTGCCTTTGGTCAACACCCGCAGGGCCTTCATCAACGGACGACGTTGCTCCTTGTCGTCCCACTGACCACGATTTCTCAACTCGTCCAGAGCTGTATTGACGCTAGTCACGAGCTCTCGTCGCAACGCGGCTTTCTCGTCCTCCAAATCGAGTAATCTCGAGACCAAGGCATCAACTTCGGGCGCCGCTAGGTCGAGCAAACGCCGCGCCTCGAAACCAGTCCCCCTCAACACCATTGAACGCCATAAGGCCCATTCGCCCCCAGGCATATCTATGAGGTGGACCGAAGAGCTGCCCGCTACCATGTGTGGAGTCTCCACCCTCTAAGTTCTGAGAGTTCAGTAATTACAGCTCTGTCAAGCCCCTGAAAACGAGTTCCAAAGGACATACAGCTATCGCTAGACAGAAGCCTGCCGACAAGACCTCCCGAGTCTTGACCTTCCCCATTTGCGGTCTTTGTGGCGTCAAAGGCCGAGATTGATCGCCCTACCAGATCGTAAAATAAAAGAGTGGGCATTGATAGTCCAGTAAGCGCATCATCACATGTAACTTAGAGCAAGAATCTGAACTATTCGCCACCGTAGTCCTTGCCCACTAATAATCGAACGAAATACTTCGTCTAAATATCTTCTGAGGGTATTCGGGCGTTCCTAGATCAAACGCAATCTCACTGGGCTCAACTACTCTCCCCAAGCTATTGGCCGTAACCACTGTTCTATTTTGCCTCCTCTCAATCCCGCTCAGATCACAAGACTGGGAGCACAGATTTCGCCCGACACGAAGCGAAATCACGGCTGCAGCGAAGAGCCTCCCAATGACAGGGGGGCTCGATAGGCCAGGCGTGCGCAACGCTTCAACCTCACAGGTCCAGCACCTGACTCAAGAAGGCGATCTCCTGAGCAAAGGTTCGACGAGAGTCGACCGGGTTGGTACCGAAGGCATGGCCGGCACCGCGGACAATCCTCACGAAGGCGGGCTGAGGACAGCCCGCCTTGTGCTGCAGGGCGGCGGTGAACTTGTAGCCATGCATCGGCGGAGTTGTCTCGTCGTGCTCGCCAACCGTGACCAGGAACGGTGGATAACAGCGGTCCTCGCGCAGGTTGTGGTACGGCGAGATGGCACGCAGGACTTGGAATTCCTCGGGATGGTCGGAGGAGCCAAAGCCACGCGTCCAGCCTCTAAAGGCGGTGAAGTGTTGATATCGCAGCAGGTCGAGAGACGGAATACCAATCAGCCCCGCGCCGAACAAATCCGGCCGCTGCAAGACCGCCGTGGCAGCCAGTGAGCCCGAAGCGCTCCAACCATTGGCAACCACCTTGCCCGGCGCGGTATATCGCTCGGCCACCAACCATTCGACAGCAGCGATGTAGTCGTCAATCGCAGTCTGACGATTCAACCGGATGCCGGCATCGCGCCAGCTGTCACCGTACTCACCGCCGCCGCGCACCCCGGGTAGGACGTAAACGCCGCCCATCTCGAGCCACGCGAGCATCTGAGGCTGGTACCAAGGCGACGCTGTCCAGCCGCCGAAGCCGTAGGCATACATGAAGGCCGGTCGGGTTCCGTCACGCTCCAGGCCACGCTTGTGAGCTATGAACAACGGCACTTGAGTGCCGTCTTTGCTACGGTAATGGACGTTGGCAAGCACATAATCGTCGGGGTCTATCGGCAACTGGCGTTGGATGAACGGCCGCGATTCGCCGCTCTCGAGATCGAGTCGAAAGACGGTTGAAGGCGTCACGAAGCCGTTGAAGGTGTACCAGGCCTCACCGGGTGCACGATCGTCTCCCACCAGCCCGGAGCCGATCCAGCCAGCGTTCAAGGTCAGCTCGTGCTGCTGTTGACCATCCAGGCCAAAAACCCGGACCACACCGACGGTGACCCGTCGATAAAGCAACACCAGACGATCGCCGATCAGGTTCATCGCATTGCCACCAGCGGTGCTGCCGCCGGCCAGGATGTCTTTTTGCTCGGGCACCACCTCGACGAACCGCTGATCCGAACGATGGCGATCGATAGCGACGATCCGGCCGTTGGGAGCCTGATGGTTGGTGTAAAAGTAGAACCGATCGCCACGACTGCCGAGAAATTGGAACGTATGTTTGCCATCGCCGAGCAACTCGACGAACTTCAAACCTGCGGTCGGTGAGCCCGGGGTCGACAAGTCAGCAATCAACACCCGGTTGTGGCTCGCGGTTCCTTCGTAGACCGCCAGAATCAACGTCTTGTGGTCTCTCGAGATCGCTGGTGTGTAGAGCCAGTTGGGCTGATCCGGACGTTCGAAGACCACCGCATCAGCCGTTCTGTCCTCCGCTGGACTTGCCGACGCCATCGCGTGATAACGCAACCGAGGCAACGGTTCGGCTGTCCCTTTTCTCAGGTGATCGCTGCTACCGTAGCTGAAGTAGAAGAAGCCACGGTCGTCCTGTATCCAGACTGTAGCCGCCCCGCGCACCCCGTCGAGGGTGTCGGCCATTGTCCTACCAGTCTCGACATCGAGGATCGAACCCCGCCCCCAACGCGATCCAGACTCGGTCACGGCATACACCAGATAACGACCCGTCGAGCTCATCGTGAAGCCACCGAAACTCTGGCTATCGCTCAACAACACATTGGGGTCGAGCACCGTTGATGCCTCGTTTTGTTGGAGACCGTGTCGAGAATAAATCACGGCATGTTTCTGTTCGGGCTCCCGTGCCGTGTAGAGGTAACGACCACCCGCGTGGATTGGTGCCGAGTAGCGAGCACCGGTTTTACCGAGGGCTTCGATCTGGCGTTGGATCCGCTCGACCCGCTCGGCGTCTAGAAACGACGCTAGTACCTGTTCCTGGGAGGCCATCCAGGCATGAGTTTCGGCGGAGTCGAGGTCCTCAAGCCAGCGGTAAGGATCTGGAATGTCGACGCCGTGGTATCGATCAACTACCGAGTCGCGACGAGTCTCGGGATAATCTAGCCGGTCGTCGCGAGATGTGGCCCACAGTAGGCCGGCACCAAGGCTGGTAAAGAGCAAAACAAAGGCGAGCCAGAAAGCGGGGCGGCGAGACAATCGTGTGTTGCCTGTCGTGTCCATCGGTCGAATCTCCTTGTGAGGCCTTCGCCAGCCTTGGTGGCTGGCAAGCGTGAATTGGATGAAGCGGGGCGACCCACAGCCCAGTTCTGACCTACCGCAGCGGCGAACACCATGATCCGTGGATGAATTCCACCTGCTTTGCGCATGATCTGCCGGGTCAGCGGGCAGCCATCCCGCACACTCGGTGCGGCGGTGTTAGGCTGTTACCATGTGGAGGTTTGGAGCCTTCGAGGCCAACCCCGAAGCTGGGGAATTGCGTCATCATGGCCAGCGCGTCACGCTGCAAGAGAAACCGTTCCAGCTGTTGCTGGCGCTCCTCGAACAGCCCGGACAGGTGGTGACACGGGACGCTCTGCGCCAACGGCTGTGGCCGGACGTTGTCGTCGACTTCGACGGCAACCTCAACGCTGCAGCCCGCAAGCTGCGCGATGCCCTGGGGGACTCAGCAACCGAGCCGCGTTTTGTCGAAACCGTACCCCGTCGCGGCTACCGCTTCATCGCCCCGATCACTCCGTCAGCTGCAACCGAGCCCCGCTCAAACTCTCGGGTGCCGATCGCAGTCGCCGCTGCCTTGGTAACAACGCTCGGTTTAGCCGTTGTGCTCAGCGGCTGGCTGCGCCCTAGCCCTCACCAGCCCAGCGAGCGTGAGCGGGTCATGTTGGCGGTGTTACCGTTCGACAACCTCAGCGGCGATGCCCTGCCCGAGTACATCAATGATGGCTTTACCGAGGAGTTGCTCACCGCCCTCGGGCGTTTACAGCCGGAGCGCTTGGGGGTGATTGCTCGCATCACCGCCATGACCTACAAGGGTACGACCCAACCGATCGGCGAGATCGGTCGCGAGCTCGGCGTCGACTATGTGCTGGAAGGCAGCGTCCGCGGTACTGCCGACAAGTCGCGGATCACCGCGCAGCTGATCGCGGTCGACGATCAGACCCATCTGTGGGCTGAAACCTACGACAGCACTGACCGTGATCTACTCACTACCCAGGCCGAGATCGCGGGCCGTATCGCCCGTTCCCTGGCCCTCGAGTTGTTGGCGGATGATCCGGTCGCCACGGCGCGCACCGCGACTCACGTACCGCAGGCCTATGATCATTACCTGCGCGGCCGCCATCAATGGCATCGTTTCACCGACGAAGGCAATCGTTTTGCCATCGCCGAGCTGGCACGCGCCATTGCGCTCGATCCGGATTACGCCGAAGCCCATGCCGCCCTCGCCGATGCCTACAACTTGAAGGCCTTCGACGATGGCGCCTCACCGGTCGCCAGTTTCGACCGCGCCAAGTCGGCCGCAGAACGAGCCTTGGAGATCAATCCGGACCTCGCCGCAGCACACCACGCGTTGGCCTTCGCCACGCTCTACGGCAACTATGACGCCATCACCGCCGACCCGCTCTTCCGACGCGCCTCGAACCTCGATCCCAACCATGCGATGACCCACCATTGGCACGCTGGTGCCCTCGCCGCCCTCGGACGCCACGACGAAGCCATCACCTCGGTGCGGCGCGCCCTGCAGCTCGACCCGCTGTCGTCGAGTGTCAAGTCCGACCTTGGCTGGTACCTGCTGTTCGCTGGCCGTTGGCAGGAGGCGATCGAGGAGTGCTCCGCTATTCTCGATCTCCATCCCGACCTCAGTTGGGCAACCGCCTGCCTGATCGAAGGACAGATCCATGCTGGCGACGAAGAGACCGCCGTCCGTCTTGCCGTCGAACAGCAACAACGCCAAGGCAAAAGCCTCGGCCAAAGGCCGCCGACCGACCTATCGAGCTTGTTCCGGTTCCTGCTCGAACAGGAGCTAGATAAACACGACAAGGATGCCGACCCATTGTATCGGGCCATGCTCAACGCCCGTCTCGGCGACCTCGAAGCCGCGGCCGATTGGCTCGAGACCGCCTTCGATCAGCACGCACCCTGGTTGGTGTTTCTGCATGCTGATCCGCGCCTTGCGGCCTTGCGCGGCCATCCTCGTTTCGAAGCGATTGCGGCACAGTTGAGGATTCGGTAGCCCGTCCACAACACCCGATGCCACCGAGCTCTGCCACCGAGCTCAGCGTTCGCGAATCTCGACCCACAGCTTCCGAGCCACCGCCACCCAGGGATGGTCATCGGGAAACACCTCGGCGTAGATCTCCAAAGATTCACCAACGGCTATCTCCGCCTCCTCAAGACGCCCTTGATCTCTCAAAACCGTGGCCAGATTCTTGAGGGTGACAGCCACAAAGTAGTGGCTGTTGCCATGGATCGCACGGTAGCCCTCCAACGCCTGACGGAACTCCACTTCGGCCTCCACCGGGCGGCCAGCGTCACGCAGCACCACCCCCAAGTTCTGGTGCAGAGTTGCCACCCGGGAATGTTGCCGACCCAAGGCCGTCTCCAACACCGGGAGCGCCTCGCGGTATAACATCTCGGCCCCGGCCAGGTCACCTTGCCGTTTGCGCGCCATGCCCACCGTGGTCGACAAGATGGCAGCCTCGACGTGACCGGCGCCGTAAGCCTGACGGCTGACCCGCAGAGCCTCTTCCAGAAGTTGCGCGCCTTCCTCGATCTGGCCCTCCGCCACCAAGTGCTCTCCCAGATTGGCAAGCCCCACCGTGATCTCATGATGGTCCGGCCCGTGTAAGTTTCGCCACATCGCCACCGCTTGACGAAGCAGCGTTTCCGCCTCCTCAGCGCGCCCCTCCAACGACCGCATCAAGCCCAGCAAGTTGACCGAGCGCGCCACCTTCGAGTGGATTTCGCCGTACAACTGACGGCGCATGTCCAGAGCCTCCAACGCCAAGGGCTCAGCCTCGGCATACCGTCCTCGATCGACCAACGACGTCGCCAAACCATCGAGGGTTGTCGCAAGGCTTGGCGAGGCACCCTCGTAGAGCTGCCGCTGCATCGCCAGGGTTGCCTGAAACAGGGCATCGGACTCCTCGAACAACTCACGGTCGACCGACACCAAAGCAATATTCTGCAGGGCCCCCGCCACTTCGGGATGAAGCTCACCGTAGTTCAGCCGGTAGATGGCAAGAGCTTGCTCAAAACTCTTCTGCGCTGCCTCGAGCTGCCCTTGCTGCTGTTCGAGAGCAGCTCGCCCCTGCAGGATCTGGGCAACTTCCGGGTCGTCCGGATCGAGGGCCTCCTCGGCCACCCTCAGCGCACGCTGGTACGTTTTCGAGGCAACCTCGAGCTCACCTTCAGCGCGCTGAGTCAGCGCCAGGCCCCGCAAGGTCTGAGCTAGCGCCTTATTGGAACGGTTGCCGATTATGGCCAAGGCTTCGGTGTAACGTTCCTTGGCGCGACCGTAGTCACCGGCCAGGTAGTCCCGATAGCCGAGCTCGCGGAGCGTTTCCGCGACCGTCACATGGCGAGGGCCCAAGATCTGTCGACGCAGTTTCAGCGTCTCTTCGAGCAGTGGTTCCGCCTCGGCCAGCAACCCCAACTTGCGGTGAATCTGACCGAGCGTCGAGAGCAGGGTCGCACGGGTTTCCGGCTGACTATCCAAGCGACCGTGGATGCCGCGTGCCCCACGCTCCAAAAGATCTCGAGCCGTGAGCCTTTCCCCCAGAGCGCGATCCGGGTCAGCATTGTCAAAGAGGTCAACCATCATTCGAACGACCTCCTGGGAGATTCGACTCCTTTGCTGAATCTGCTCGCGTTGCACCAGCAACGTGACGATGAAACCAACTGTCAACACCATGATCAGCCCAACCGCCGCTACCCCCTGACGGTGCCGACGCAGGAACTTGCCAGCCCGGTAACGCAACGCATCCCCTTGAGCCAGAACCGGCAGTCCCTTCAAATAGTCGACGACATCGCTGGCAAGCTGCTCGGCCGAGGCATAACGACTTTCCGCCTCTTTACGCAGCGCCTTGAGGACAATCATGTCCAAGTCGCCCTGCAGCTGCCGACACCAGCGCGAGTCTCGGATTGCCACAGCTGACGGTCGCGGTGGCTCCAGATCGCAGATCTCAGCCGCAATCTCGCGCAGATCACTCCCTCCGGCGGATCCATAGGGCAACTTGCCAGCCAACAATTGGAACAACACAACCCCCAGCGAGTAGACGTCGCTGGCGGTTGTAACGGGCCTTCCCCGCAACTGTTCAGGGCTAGCGTAGGACAGAGTCATCGGGCTCATACCCGGCACAGTGGCCACCATGGTGTGCGCAAAGCCATCGGCCTGTAGCAGCTTGGCGATGCCAAAATCCAACAACTTGGGTTCGCCGTCGTCTCCCACCAGGATGTTGGCGGGCTTCAAGTCTCGGTGGACGATGAGGTTCTGGTGCGCCACGTGCACCGCGGCGCAGATCTTGCGAAAGAGCTCCAGGCGCCCGGCAAGCGAAACGTCCTCGTCGTCACAGTAGCGGTCGACCGGGCGTCCTTCGACGTACTCCATCACCAGATAGGGTCGCCCGTCCTCGGTGGTTCCACCGTCTAGCAACCGGGCGACGTTGGGATGTTCGAGCCGCGCCAAAATCTGGCGCTCGCTCTGGAAGCGGTACACCAGATCGCCGTCGGAGAGGTCAGCGCGCAGGATCTTGACGGCCACCTGCTTGTCGAACGCACGATCTGCCCGGACGGCGCGGTACACCGTGCCCATGCCGCCCTCCCCCAGGCGTTGCTCCACCCGGTAAGGGCCTACGAGCTCCGGATCCACTGAACGGGGTTCCACAAGGTCGAGGGCCTGCGACGCCAAGTGCTCCAGAGCCACAACACGGTCTCCACCGAAAGGCCCCGGCACAAAGGAGCCGGCCTGCTGGTGGGAGTCGAGCAAAGATTCGACCTCAGCCAGTAGCTCGGTGTCGTTGCCGCAGGCTGTGGCGAGGAAGTCGGAACGGCGCTCGACGGGCTGCTCGAGAGCGTCGTTGAGGAGGTTGCTGATCTGCTCCCAACGCTCAGGAGAGACAGTACTTTCCGGGGAGACGGTACCTTCTGAGGAGACAGTATCTTCTGAGGAGACAGTATCTTCCGAGGAGACAGTACCTTCCGGGGAGACGGTCATCAGCCGCCCCCGAGCTCTCGGAAAAGCCACGCTCGGGCTGCGGTCCAACTCCGACTGACGCTGCGCTCACCAATACCTAATACGCTCGCCGTCTCCTCCAGCGACAAACCGCCAAAACAGCGTAGCTCGATAATCCGACTCTGGATTGGACTCCGTTCAGCAAGACTCTTCAGCGCGTCGTCGAGCGCAATAAGATTCACCTCCTGTTGCCTAGAAGTGCCGATCGCTTCATCCAACGAGACTTTGGGAGCGCCGCTGCCACGCTTCGATGCGTGATGAGCCCGCGCATGGTCCACCAGGATCCGACGCATACTTTCAGCGGCGAAGGCAAAAAATTGCGCGCGGCTCTCCCAACGCACTTTGCGACGGTCCACCAACCGCAGATATAGCTCGTTGACCAAGGCGGTGGGTTGGAGCGTGTGGTCGGACCGTTCCTTGGCCAGGAAGGCCCCTGCAACCTGCCGCAGTTCTCGGGTCACCAGCGGCATCAACTTGGCGAGAGCCTCGTTATCGCCGGCACTCCAAGCCAACAGGTTCGCCGTCACCTCTTTGCGATCCACCTCAGACATCCCTGGATACTATCGCGTTGCTCCCGTCACCTTTCAACCGGTTGGTACGTTCCAGATAGGCGGCCAAATGCGCAACAAAAAACACGGCCCAAAATTGTTTGGCGAGAATCGAGGCTCAGTTTCGCTTTAGAAGACTGAGATCCAAACGCGCTGTTCTACTCGACCAAGGAGATCACCATCATCAGATGGGCCACCCAGACCACCAGGGAAGGAGGTGAGGTCATGAAACTGCAAACGGAACTGAAAGCCGGAGTACGAATCCATATCATCGGCTTGGGTTAGGCGCCCGTCGCCATGTTTCGTGATCCCAGATGAGGGGCCCCTCGCGTTCAGTCTTCGCCCATGCCAACCCCAACCAAGGCCATGATTACAATGCGTAGGGCACAGACGCTTACTATCCCACCGAAAATACCAGCTGTGTTCGGTGGGATACATTCGACAAAACCGGAAACACCTGCTGTGTTCGGTGGGATACGTTCGACAAAACCGGAAACACCAGCTGTGTTCGGTGGGATAGATCGGGCAAATCAACGAACAGCGGGTGATCGCTTCGAGAAACTCTGCAAAGGAGCGCAATCAGCCGATGATTGGCTGGCGAGACTTCGACTGGGCGCTCGATCAGCTGATGATTGCCTCACGTAACGCTCCCCAAGAGCGTAATCCGCAGGTGACCGCTGCTAGGAGACTCTGCACGCTAACACCATCGGCAGCTCATCATGTGAGACTCCGATGCATAACATCAGACCCGACGAAGCGCATCGTTCGACGTGTGGCGTCTTCGTTGCCGGATGGGGCAATGTCAGATCCGGAGACGTCTTCTCCAAGACCAGTTATAGGAATCCCCGGGGTGCCGAAACCGAGCCAGCACGAGGGGTTTTCAAACCCCTCGCTATCCCGAATTCCAACTAGAGCTTCGCCAACCCCTCGTCGAGCAGTTCGAGGGCTCGATCGATCTCTTCTTCCTTGACCGTCAGGCACGGCCGGAAGCGGATTGACTCCGGACCTGATGTCAGGGTCGCCAGACCACGATCCCACAACCGTTCCCGCAAGCTGTCGCGCTGCGCGCCAGTGGGCAGGGTGAAGGCGGTGAACAGGCCGCAGCCACGGGCGTTCGACACGGCGTCATAGCGCGAGCCCAACTCATGGAGACCATCGAGCAGACGCTGACCTTGGCAGGCAGCATTGGCGATCAACTGATCCTGGTCGATGATCTGTAGGTATTTCGTACAACGCACCATGTCGACCAGATTGCCACCCCAGGTGGAGTTGATGCGACTCGACTGCTGGAAAACGTTGTCCGGGACGATATCGACCCGCTCTCCGGCCATGATGCCGCAAACCTGGGTCTTCTTGCCGAAGACCAAGATGTCCGGCACCACTCCATAATGCTCGTAGGCCCACATCTTGCCGGTGAGACCAAAGCCGGTCTGCACTTCGTCGAAAATCAACAGGGCTTCGTGCTCGTCAGCGAGGCGACGTAGCTGCTGAAAGAACTCGGGCCGAAAGTGGTTGTCACCCCCCTCACCCTGGATCGGCTCGATGATGATCGCGGCGATATCGTGAGGATTCTCGGCAAACGCCTGCTCCATCTGTTCGACGGCTTGGGCCTCGGCAGCTGCCACCCGCGCCTCGACTTCGGCGGTGCGCGGGAACTCGAGCTTCGGATTGAGAATCCGGGGCCAATCGAACTGCGGGAAGTCGGCGGTTTTGGTGGGATCGGTGTTGGTCAGCGACATGGTGTAGCCACTGCGACCGTGAAAAGCCTCGCGAAAGTGGATCACCTGCGAGCCGGCCTCGATACCGCGCTCGGAGCGATTGAGCTTGCGCTTCCAGTCGAACGCCGCTTTGAGGCCATTTTCAACTGCCAGCGCACCACCGGCGATGAAAAACATGTGCTTGAACTCGTCCGGTTTGGCGTGCTCGGCAAAGGTCTTCACGAACGCCGCAAATTCACCCGAGTAGATGTCGGAGTTGGCGGGGTTGGCGATCGCGGCGCGGGTGAGTGCCTCCATGAAGGCTTCGTCCTGGCGCAATGCCGGGTGATTGTGGCCCACCGGTAGGGTCGCGAAATAGGAATAAAAATCGAGCATCTCGCGGCCGGTGACGGCATCGTGGATCCAAGAGCCGTGGGACTTTTCCAAGTCGATCGCAACGTGGAAACCGTCGGTCAGGATGTGTTTGCCGAGGGTCGAGTGGATCGCGCCGGGCTCGATGGTGAACGGGGAGCTGGTTGCTGTCGTCATTTCAGACCTCCTTGACTAGGGTTCGATGGACGCTGCCCTGGGGATTCAGCGCTTGTTTGGGCGCTACGGCCAGGCCTGTTTCAAGAAGCCTGTTGGCGTAGCGCGGTCGTTCGATGCAGCGGGTCTTCCGGGACGTTAGAGGTCCCGAAGGACGTCAGGGAGGTCCGAAAATACCGGGACGAGCGATCCGTGGCGTGCGCCGGAGTACGGCTCGCTCGCGTCGCTTGGTCCTCGGGGTGGGCAGCGGGTGCCGCCACATGTCGAATGTCTCAGCCTGCATGTCTCCCTAAAGCATGCCTGGATCGGCGCCTTTTGGCAAGGGTCCGGCAGCAAAATTTGTCGACTTGATCGCACCTCCCTCGGTATCAGAGCACCATTGTGGGGGGGACGCAGACAATATCGCCAACGTCGATATCGGTCCGCTGATCTTCAGCTTTGGGGTGGGTTACCGCTTCCGGTCATTCTCGAGACGGGGCGACGATCCGTCGCCCCGCAAGACAATCCGATAGTCGCCGATGCGCTGAAAACCTAGTTTGGCGTACGCTCGGCGGGCCGCCAGATTGTCGTCACCGGTAAACAGGATCGCACGATCAGCTCCTTGGCCGCGGGCGTCGAGTAAAGAAACGGCGACGACTGCGGTGCCATAGCCTCGTCCTCGGTGTTGGAGAGGGGTCCACACTCCACCCACCTGCACCGCTTCATCGATGGTGGCATTGAATGACGTCGAAGCGACCAGTTCGCCATTGGCCTCCAACACCCAAGTCTCGCCACGCTGTTGCGAACTCTCCATCTCGCCGCGACACCGCTGCAAGAGGCCCGGATCGTCCTCCGCGCCAAGGGTCTCCAAGTGATAGTCGCGCCGCCAGATTGTCACCAGGTCGAGGTCATCGACCGCCAGTCGACGACCTCGGACTGCGCCCGAGCTCAGCACCTCGGGCACCATCAAGTCCTCCAACGGCAGGACGTAGAGGCCCTCGATTTCGTCGAGTTGCAGCGGTTGCGCGCCCCAAGCAAGTAATTCCTTGGCCCGGGTGACCTGCGCTCCAGGCCCCAGCAAGCCTCGGATTGGTCGGACGCCCGCCGCTTGGATCGCGTCGATCAGAGCCGGCAACTGCTCGGGAGCCTGCAACACCACATTACCCAGCCAATAGTGTGCGGCCACGCCAACGATTCGATTGCCCGCCATCGCCGAAAAATAAGTGCCTTCGAAACGCTTGCCAGTATCAACCAGCCCAACCCTTCGAGAATTGCTGAGCAGGAACAGCGACGACTCGATATGCGGCTGCACGAAGTCTTCGAGCTGCTGTTGGTCACCCGACTGCAGGATCTTTACCGTGACGTCGTTAGAATGCCTCTCGGTCATGCAACCTCCTTCGATCAAGGACGCGGATACGTCACCAGCACCCGCCGCTACCCAAACTGGGAATCCACCACCCCGTCCCAGCGCTGACAAGCGTCGGCAACGGTTACCGGGCCTGCTGCCCATACTTTACTTCGGCCTGGCCTACCTTTCTCTGACGGCGGCCTTCGCGGAGATCGCGATTGAGCCACATCGCATCGCCGGCTTTTTTTATCACCCGCGGATGATTGCGGTGGTTCATCTGGTGACCTTGGGGTGGGTCAGCGGGTCGATCCTGGGTGCGATCCACCTCGTCGGGCCGATGGCGCTCCGGCTGCCAATGCCAGCGCGCAAGCTCGACTATTGGGCTTACGCGGCCTTCTTCTTTGGCAGCACCGGCGTGATCGGTCATTTCTGGATCGAAGAGTACTCCGGGGTCGCCTGGTCGGGTTTGCTGCTGACGCTGGTGTTCGCCCATGTTGGTTGGAAACTGGTGCGCCCCTTGCGACGAGCACCCATCTTGCCCGCGGTGCGCCTGCACTTTGTGTTGGCCTTTACCAACATCGGTCTGGCAGCAATTGCCGGGACCCTGCTCGGACTCAATAAACACTGGCCGTTCCTGCCCGGGCGAGCCTTGACCCATGCTTACGGCCATGCCCACCTGGCGGCGTTGGGTTGGGCAACGCTGATGGTTTTTGCGGCCGGCTACCGGCTGCTGCCCATGCTGCTGCCCGCCGCCATGCCGCAAGGCGCTTGGGTGTGGGCCAGTGCGGTGCTGATGGAGATCGGGGTCGTCGGGCTGTTTTTGGCGTTTGTGGTGCAGGGCTCGTGGCTACCGATTGCTGCGATCGCTTGTGCCTCAGCCATCGGCGTGTTTTTCGGTTGGCTGGGTTGGATGATCCGTCACCCCCGTCCCGCCCCCAAAGCTTTGATCCGCCCCGACTATGGTGTCGTTCAAGTTTGGCTTGCGTTCGGCTACCTGGCGATCGCCACCGGCCTAGGTCTCTACCTGGCCTTCGCACCCACCACTACCGAACACACGTTACGCCTCGCGACGGTTTACGGCGTCTGCGGTCTGCTGGGATTCTTGACCCAAATAGTGGTCGGCGTCAGCGCTCGCCTGCTACCGATCTTCGCTCGGTTGATTGCTGCCGAATGGAGCGATAAACCACCGACGCCCCACGAGATGCCGGATCGTCGCCTGCAAGCCGCTACCTTCTATCTGTGGACTTTTGGTGTACCCACCCTGGCGGCAGGCTTCTATTGGGAGCGGCTCGACATCCTGAGCCTGGCAGGATGGATCCTGCTCGCTGCGTTGGCAGCCGGCGGCGCCAGCCAACTGGTTGTTCTGCGCGCTATCCGTCGCTCGATCGGATAACGCGCCAGGGCCTTGAAGACTCAGGGCCGTGGGGTGTCGGAGCGCTTGGACTCTACCAGCAGGCGTCCCCATTTCCGGTTGTACGGATGGACCTCCCGCACCACCTCTTCGCCGCGAAACACCGGGTAACCTTTGTTGGCCCACTCGAAGATCGACCCTTCCAGGTTCGACACGTGGGTGTACCCTTGCTGCTGCAACTGATGGGCCAGCCGCGAGGAACGATAACCGACCGAACAATAGGTGACGATCGGAGTGTCCTTGTCGAGATCCGTCAGCACGCTCGGCGTCAAATCTCCGGGGTCGACACGGACAGCACCCCGCAGGTGACTGATCGAGTACTCGGCATCTTCCCTGACATCGAGTAACACCGGCGGCCGTTCGCCAGAGGCTAGCCGCTCCCTCAACGCTTCCGTCGAAAGCTGCTCAACTCCTGGGAAATCGCTGCGAATCTTCTGTTTCACGGTGGACCAGGTGAGCTCGTTGTCGGCACATGCCCCAAGGACAAGCACACATAAGCCGAACAACAACTTGAGGGACAAGCGACGACGGTTGGAAGAGAGACGGCGGGGCATGCGTGAACTAGCCTATCAGCCCCTCGAGCCCAGCCTCAACGCTCTAACAACAGTTCACCGGCAGCTATACTCGATGGATGCCTAATGATCCTCCTTCGCTCGACATGGATGTCTGGGAGTTCCGCCGACTCGGACACCAATTGATTGAACAGATGGCGCAAGCTCTCGCAGCCGAGCACCAGGAACCGGTGATGCAGCCGGCTTCAGGCCAAGAGATTCTCGACTTGGTCGACGAGGACTTACCGCGTCACACCACGCCGCCGGAACAGGTGCTCGCGCAGTGCAGCGATCCGCTGCTGCAATTTGGTCGCCGCAACGGGCATCCACGGTTCTTTGGTTATGTCTGTGGCTCGGCGGAGCCGGTCGCAATCCTGGCTGATGCTCTGGCGACCGCCTTCAACCAGAACCTCACCGCTTGGCGTTCGTCGCCAGCAGCGGTCGAGATCGAACGTCTGGTGCTGCGCTGGCTGGACCAGATGGTCGGCTTCGGCGGCGACGGTCACGGCATGTTGGTCAGCGGCGGCTCGGCGGCCAACCTGCAGGCGTTGACTTGTGCCGTCTACCAGGCCCAGGAGCGGGCCTCGCTACCCACTGGCGCTCGGCACCAGCTGACGCTCTACCTGTCGAAGGAAGCCCACCTCTCGATGATCAAAGCGGCTCGGCTGCTCGGCCTGGCCGAGGAGCACATCCGCCTGGTCGACGTCGACGACCAGCGTCGACTGCGGATCGAAGACCTGCGCCACAAGGTTGCCGCCGACCTCGACGCCGGTCTGGTCCCCGCCGCGGTCTGCGCCTCCGCCGGCACCTCCAACACCGGCACCATCGATGGCCTCGACGAGATTGCCGAGGTCGCGACCGAATTTGGCCTCTGGTACCACATCGACGGTGCTTACGGCGCACCGGCTGCGATGGTGCCCGAGTACCGTTGGATGGCCCGGGCGTTCGCTCGCGCCGACTCCCTCTCCTTGGATCCTCACAAATGGCTCTACGCCCCCCTCGACTCGGGCTGTGTCCTCTATCGCGACGCCAGCGAGTCGCAGCGGGCGTTTGCTCTCGACAGCGAATACATTGCCGTGACCCAAACCGAGGCACGGGAGAGCTTCGCGTTCTTCAACCACGGTGCTGAGTTGTCGCGCCGTTTTCGAGCCCTCAAGATTTGGGCGACCGTCAAGACCCACGGCGTTGATCGGCTAACCCAGGCGATCGCCCACAACATCGAGTTGCGGCGCCATCTCGACGACCGCATCGCCGGCCATCCGAGGCTCGAGCTGCTCGGTTCCGAGCTGTCGATCAGCTGCTTCCGTTATCGACCCGCGGCTACCCTCGATAACGATGCGTTGAATGCCATCAACCGCCGGATTCTCGAAACCTTGGTGGCGGAAGGGCGAGTCCTGATGTCGCCAACCACCCTCGACGGGCGTTACGCCCTACGAGTGTGCATCGTCAACTTCCGAACTCGGGCGCACGACATCAACCTGTTGATCGACGAGGTTGTACGGCTAGGTACGAGTTTCTCCGCTAATTTGCCCGCTTGAACGGACCGTCCATTTGTGTCGCGAGGACCGAGGCGGGATAATCAAAAGACTCGTTGTCTATCGGCCCAGTGTCCTGTTCGACTAGAACCTTTCGAATATTCTCGAGGATTTCTTGTGGCTGACAAGGCTTGCCGACGCAGGAACAGCGGGGCTCTTTGGAGCAGCCCCAACGCCGTCAGGCGTAAGGAAGACCGAGACTAGCGGAAGGGAATAGGCAAACAGGGCACTAGGATGGATCCCATGGAAAGTGAGCTCAAAACGCAAGTCACTGAGATCCTCAACAGTCTCCAAGGTGGCACCTTGGACGATGTCGCACGCGCTGAGGATCTCATGCCTGTGGTGTACGATGAGCTGCGTCGGCTGGCCAAAGCCTATCTCCGTCGAGAACGATCGGACCACACCTTGCAGCCGACAGCGCTGGTCCACGAAGCCTATTTGCGCTTGATCGACCAGGACCGACTCGAGTGGCAAGGCCGGACCCACTTCTTCGCGGTGGGGGCACAGATGATGCGTCGGCTGTTGGTCGACCATGCCCGCAAGCGCGGACGCGTCAAGCGCGGCGGCGAATGGCAGCAAGTGTCGTTGGGGGTTGTGGTCACCCCGTTGCTCGGCCGCGACCTCGACCATGATGAGCTGTTGGCACTCGATCAATCGATCAACAAACTCGGCAAGTTGGACGCCCGACAAGCCAAAATTGTCGAGTTACGTTTCTTCGCCGGGCTGGAAGTAGCAGAAGTGGCGGAACTGCTCGGGGTTTCGAAGCGCACCATCGAGGGCAATTGGACCCACGCTCGCGCCTGGCTGCGTCGCGAGTTGGCGTCCGGAGCCCCAGCTTGACTCTTTCGCGGCACGCTAGGGTCCGCGACATCTTCCTCGCCGCCAGCGAGCAATCGACCGCCAACCTGGAGCCGTTTCTGGACCAAGCCTGCGGCGGCGACGATGACCTCCGGCGTGAAGTCGAATCGCTGCTGCACCATCATGAAGATCCCACTCAGGTCGAGCCGGCCAGTCGATCGACCCGTCCAGGGCGACGACGCCGGACACGGTTCGAGGCTGGCCATGTGTTCGCCGGCCGCTACCGGATCGTCAACGAGCTCGGCCGCGGTGGTATGGGAGAAGTTTTTCGCGCCCATGACTTGGTGCTGGACGAACCGGTAGCGATCAAGTTCTTGCCGGCGACCGGTCGACAACATCTCGAGCAGTTGCTCAACGAGGTCAGGATGGCCCGTCAAGTGAGCCATCCCAATGTTTGTCGGGTGTTTGACTTTGGTGACGCTGACGGCGAGACCTTCCTCACCATGGAGTACGTGGATGGTGAGAATCTCGGGTCCTTGTTAGGGCGGATCGGCCGCTTGCCTCAGGACAAGCTGCTGGAGCTCGCCCATCAACTGACAGCAGGCCTCGCCGCCGCCCACCACCGTGGCGTATTGCATCGCGACCTCAAGCCCGCCAACATCATGATCGATGGCCGGGGCCGAGTCCGCATCACCGACTTCGGGATCGCCACCACCGGCGTCGACGCCATTCCGACCGGCGGTGCCCGAGCTGGCACCCCTGCCTACATGGCCCCCGAGCAGCTGGCCAATGGCGAGGTCTCGGAACAGAGCGATCTCTATTCCCTCGGTTTGGTGCTACACGAGATGGCAACTGGGCGCCCGGTCTTCGAAGCCGAGACGCCGGCGGCCTATGCCGAGCTCCATCGCTCGGCAACACCAACACCGCCGTCTCGTCAAGTGGATCATCTCGACCCCGTGCTCGAGGCAGTGATTGTTCAATGTCTGGAAAAAGATCCACGGGCTCGACCAGCATCGGCGAAGGCTGCACTTGCGGAGCTACCGGGGGGCGACCGCTTACAGTTGGCTCTCGACGCCGGTGAGACACCGTCGCCCGAGGTTGTTGCGGCCGCAGGTCGTAATGATGCGCTGCAGCCCTTCCACGCATGGGCTTTAGCCGCCTTGTTGGTGATCCTTCTGGGGACGTTTCTGGGCCTGGGCGATCGCGCCTTCCCAGGGCGTAATCCCTGGGTCGACACTCCTCCTGAAGTGCTGATCAATCGCGCTGACATCGTACTCAGTGAGCTAGGTCTCGAGTTCGAGGCGGTCGACCGCGCCTGGGGATTCGTACCCAACTTCGACGTCCGCGAGGACGAAACCGGCCTGTTCTGGTACCGACAGGGGACCTCTTCGCTGGAACCCGAGCATCTTTTTGCCATGGAAGTCCCACGAATCGACTTCTGGGATCCGCCGCCCCACGAAGCAGGCATGATCCGACTGCTTCTGGACCCCAAAGGCAACTTGACCTACCTGCATGCGGTGCCAAAAGAGCCGGAAGAGGAAGAGGGCAAGAAAGAAGAAGGCAAAAGCCAGGACAGCCAGAACCAAGACAGCCAGAACGAAGACAGCAACCGTCTAGAGACGCCACCTTCCGACACAACTCCCCCGCTAGTCTCTCCCCCCAAAACAACGCAGGCGTTCGACTGGAACGCAACATTGAGGGCCGCCGGCTTCGATCTCGACACCTTACAAACCACGACCCCGCGTAAGACGCCCCCCCTGTTCGCGGACCAACGGGCTGCTTGGACCGCACGTCGGGACAACCACAACTTCCAACTCGAAGCAGCTGCCCGGGAAGGTGCCATTGTCTTCTTTGAGGCGGTCCAGGAAGAACCTGAGGAACCCGAGTCGTTTTTCGACTTTTACCAACTATGGGAAGGCTATCTATCCATCAGCCAAGTTCTCAGGCTGTTGTTGGTGGTGGCTGCGATTGTCCTCGCTCGCCTCAATCTACGGGCTGGGCGCGGCGATCTCCGGGGGGCAAGACGAGTTGTCCTGATCGTGATTGCGATGAACTTGGTGGCCTGGGTGTTGGAAGCTGATCATTTGTCCGATGTGGCCGGAGAAATTTTCCTGTTCGAAGCCAACCTGAGTCGGATCCTGCGCGACGCCTTGATCGTCTGGCTGGCCTATATCGCACTCGAACCCACGGTCCGCCGCTGGTGGCCCAGAGCCTTGATCGCCTGGAACCGCTTGTTACACGGCCGACTGAACGACCCGTTGGTCGGCAAAAGTCTGCTGATCGGCTCGGTCACCGGCACCTGGTGGGCGCTCGCGACTCAGCTCGATCGGCTCATCACCCAATGGCTCGAACTCGAAGACGCTGGTGAGTTATTCATCCTGTCGCAGCTCGAATCCGCTCTGAGTGGCCGCCTACTTTTCGCTCGTATTCTCACCGACTGCATCCAGGCAGCCGGGACCGCAGTCCTCGATCTCTTCTTTCTCGTCGCTCTCCGCGTGGTGTTTAAGCGCTGGTGGCTGGCAATTGTCCTGTTTGTGGTTGCCAACGGGTTGCTCGAGACCCTGGAAGGTATCCATCCCGCGGTCTCATGGGCCACCTTGGGCCTCGGCATCGCTGGGGTCACCGCCTTCATCCTCGTCCGATTCGGTCTCCTCGCCTATGCCTGTGCTCTGTTTTGTTATTACGTCCTGCTCTCCGCGCCGATCACGCTACAGTTTGAGGCCTGGTTCGCGGAGACTGGGCTTTTCGTCTTGGTGCTGATTGCCGCAATCGGTGCCCTCAGCCTGCGAGCAGCGCTGATCGGACGACCGATGGCGACCGCGCTAGACACCCGGTTCTGAATAGAAACAACTTTGACAAGTCTCATCGCGTTCCGCTATAACCTCCTACTATATCGATTTAGTCAAACACTCCAAGGGGGTCGAATGACCGTAGCTCGAGTTGCAGCCAGAGGGCTCCGCACGTCGTGGATCTGGCTCGGACTGTTTTGCCTGATACCAGCTTCGAGCCCAGCTCAGGACGCGCTCGAGGAGCGCATCGAGACGATTTTGCAGGGTATGAGCCTGGAAGAAAAAGTTGGACAAATGAGCCTGCGAGGTCGCAGTAGTCGTTCTAAAGACGATCCCACGGCCCTCGAAATCGAGGTTCGCGAGGGGCGGATCGGCGCGATGTTGAACGTCATGGACCGGGCGGCGGTCGACCGACTACAGGAAGTTGCCGTGCACGAAAGTCGGCACGGCATTCCCCTACTGTTTGGGCGCGATGTGATCCACGGTTTCCGTACGATCTTTCCGATTCCACTTGGCCTGGCGGCCTCCTTCGATCGGCAGCTGGTCTCCGAAGCGATGCGCTTCTCGGCCCAGGAAGCCAGCACCTACGGTATCCGTTGGACGTTTGCCCCGATGGTCGACTTGGCTCGCGATCCACGGTGGGGCCGGATCGCCGAATCGCCTGGGGAAGATCCTCACCTGGCCGAGCAGATGACGGAGGCCATGGTGCAAGGATTCCAAGGGGACAACTTGACCGCGCCCGACAGCCTCGCCGCCTGCATCAAACATTTTGCTGCCTATGGCGCCGCCGTCGGCGGCCGGGACTACAACAGCGCTCAGGTCCCCCCCGCCTTGATGCACAACCTTTATCTCCGCCCCTTCGCGGCTGGCGTCCAAGCCGGTGCGGCCAGCCTGATGACTGCCTTCAACGAGATCGATGGGATTCCGGCCTCTGGACACCGCGCCCTCTTGCGCGATGTCCTACGTGATGACTGGGGTTTCGACGGGTTGGTGGTCAGCGATTGGGAATCGGTGACGGAGATGATTGCCCACGGCTTCAGCGCTGATGACGCTCACGCAGCACAGCAGGCTGCGGTGGCCGGAGTGGACCTCGAAATGACCAGCCGGTCGTATCTCGATCATCTACCTGGACTCGTCAAGGACGGCAAGATCGACGAATCGGTGATCGACGACGCGGTCCGCAACATTCTGCGGATCAAGCTCCGTCTCGGCCTCTTCGAACGCCCAAATCGTGATCCAGCACGAGGTGATGACGCGCTGCTCACCGACGCCGCCCTCGATGCCTCACGGCGCGCCGCGAGGCAGAGCACCGTGCTACTGAAGAACACTGGCATCTTGCCGCTGGCCAAGGATCCAGGCAGGATCGCAGTGATCGGCCCCTTGGCGGAAGCTCCCCACGAGCAACTCGGTACCTGGACGTTCGACGGCAAGGCAGCCGACAGTCGCACGCCGCTGGCTGCATTACGCCAACGTCTAGGCGCTGACAATGTGGCGTATGCAGCCGGCTTGTCGCACTCGCGCAGCCAAGACCACGAAGGGTTTGCTGCCGCCCGCGAAGCCGCACGCGAGGCCGAAGTGGTGCTCTTCTTCGGTGGTGAGGAAGCGATTCTGTCCGGCGAAGCCCACAGTCGAGCCGACTTGCGGCTCCCCGGTGCGCAGGAGGCACTGCTCGCCGAGCTCACCGAATTTGGCCATCCGATCGTTTTGGTTCTGTTGTCCGGGCGGCCGAACACCCTGGAAGCCGTCATCGACAAGGTGGATGCCATCCTCATGGCCTGGCACCCCGGCACCATGGGCGGCCCGGCCCTGACGGATCTGTTGTTCGGTGATGTTTCGCCAAGCGGCCGGCTACCGGTGACCTGGCCTCGCACCGTCGGCCAAATCCCAATTTTTTATAACCACAAGATGACCGGGCGGCCGGCACCTGCTGAGACCCTCTCCTTCGAAGACATCCCGGTGGGTGCCTGGCAAAGCTCGCTGAGCAACACGTCGCGCTACCTGGACTACGGAACCGAGCCCGCGTTCCCCTTCGGCTTCGGCCTCACTTACACCACGTTCCGCTACGATGGCTTACGTATCACACCCACAATCATTCCTCCCGAAGGCACGGTTACGATCGAAGCGCGTCTCACCAACACGGGATCACGGCGAGCCACAGAAGTGGTCCAGCTCTACACTCGGGACCCGGTGGCCAGTCTGACGCGACCGGTGCGAGAGTTGAAAGGCTTTCAACGAGTAGAGCTCGGCCCTGGAGAGACCCGTCGCGTGAGCTTCGAGCTACCGATCGAAGCGCTGTCGTTCTTCCACGCCGACGGCAGCGCACATCTCGAGAGCGGTGAGATCCAGGTGTGGGTCGGCCGCCATGCCAATGACGGCCTCGCAGGCCGCTTCGAGATCCGCGAAAGCGACACGGGAACGTCACCTTGACGGTGTTTGCCGCCGCTGCGTTGGTGGCATTCGCGGTTGCGTCTTTGCTGGTGCTGGTGCTGGCCGTCCGGCTGCACGCCTTCGTCGCCCTACTCAGCGTCAGCCTGGCGGTGGCGGTTATCGGCGGCATTCCATTGACAGAGATTGCGGGCGAAGCCCAAAAGGCGATGGGCGGCACGTTGGGATACATCGCCGTCGTCATCGGCTTGGGTGCCATCTTCGGCCAAATGCTCGACCGCTCCGGCGCCGCCCGACGGATTGCGACCACCCTGTTGGAAGCCTTTGGCGAACGCCGCGCACCCGCTGCCTTCGGAGCCGCCGGCTTGTTGATCGCAATCCCGGTCTTCTTCGATGTGGCGTTCATCCTCATGCTCCCTCTGCTGCACAGCGCGGCGCGACGCACTGGCCGGTCGGTGTTGACCTTCGCCTTGCCTTTGCTGGCCGGCCTAGCGGTGGCGCACGCCTTCGTGCCACCGACACCGGGGCCAGTGGCAGTCGCCGGGCTACTGGGCGCCGAGCTCGGCTGGGTCATCCTCTTCGGACTCGTCGCGGGCGTGCCTGCGTTGTGGGTCGCCGGCTTGATCTACGGCGGCTGGATATCACGACGCATCCATGCCGAATCACCGACCGACCTGCCGTCAGAGGTAGACCTCGGGGCCGAGCCTGAACCTACGGCAGTAGCGATGCCAGGATTTGCCACCGCGTTGGCGTTGATTCTGCTACCGCTGGGACTGATCGTGCTTTCGACCGTGTCGAAGGTGACTCTAGACGAGAGCCGACTGCGTGCACTCCTAACGTTCCTCGGGCACCCCTTCACCGCCCTCCTGCTGACAGTGCTCTTGGCCTCCTGGGTGCTGGGAAGGCGCTGCGGTTGGTCCCGCCGAGAGCTCGAGACGATGGCGACCCGAGCGCTCGAACCGGTGGGCCTGATCCTGCTCGTGACCGGTGCCGGCGGCGTCCTCGGCAAGATTCTGTTGGCGACCGGGGCTGGTGAAGTTTTGGCCACCGCGCTCGAACAGTCCGGCCTGCCGATTTTTTTCCTCGCTTTCCTGCTCGCCCTCATGGTGCGTTTGGCGCAAGGTTCAGCAACGGTGTCCATGGTCACCGCGGCGGGCCTGGTATCACCGTTGGTCGAGGCGACAGCCGGCACCGGAGCCGCACTCTCGCCGCCAGCCCTCGGTCTGCTGACGATCGCCATCGCTGCTGGCGCCACCGCCTGCTCCCACGTCAACGACTCGGGCTTCTGGCTGGTCGGTCGATTCCTCGATCTCGACGAGGGCCAGACGCTGCGGGCCTGGACCGCACTGACAGCCCTGGTGGGCCTAACGGGTCTGGCCGTTGTCCTCTTGTTGGCGCCGTGGGTTTGACGACACCCGCCAATGACTTCACAGGAGCCCTGATTTGAACACCCTCTCCAGATGCTGCCGGCCCGCAACGGCCCTCGCGGCCGTTCTGACCTTAGCCTGTGGCCCTGCCACCACACCCGAAGAGGCCACGCCAGCCGACACCCCAACAGACGAATCAAAACCCGTCTCCGTGGACCTATTCGAAGTTCACGACCCATCGTTTCACGACCTGATTCCCGCTGACGCTCGGATCGACGTATTGGCAGAAGGTTACTCGTGGTCCGAAGGACCGGTGTGGGTAAAGGACGGCGCCTACCTTCTTTTTTCGGATGTGCCCCAGAACGTGATCCATCGCTGGTCCGAAACCGATGGCGCCCAACCCTGGATACGCTCGTCGGGGTATACCGATAGTACACCGCGCGGTGGCGAGCCAGGCTCCAACGGGCTGGCGATTGATGCTGACGGCAACCTTGTCTTATGCCAACACGGTGATCGACGACTGGCCCGACTCCGCCTACCTGTCGCAGAGCAGGTCGACGGTCCCCATGAATTTGTGACGGTCGCCGATCGCTTCGATGGCAAACGATTCCACAGCCCCAACGACTTGGTCATCCACCCATCAGGCGACATCTACTTCACCGACCCACCGTATGGTCTGGACGGCGGGCCGGAGAGCCCACAGCGCGAGATGGAACACCACGGCGTCTACCGGGTGGCGACCGACGGTTCGGTCACGCTCTTGTATGCCGACCTCACGCGACCGAACGGCATCGCCCTGTCTCCGGACGGGAAAACTCTCTACATGGCCAATTCCGATCCCGAGCAAGCGGTGTGGATGGCCTGGTCTCTGAGTGAAGACGGCCAGCTGCGCGACGGCAAGATTTTTTACGACGCCACCGCTACTGTGTCCGAGGAGCGCCCCGGGTTACCCGACGGCATGGCGGTCGACGAGTCTGGCAACGTCTTTGCCACCGGCCCGGGGGGTGTCTGGGTGTTCAACCCAGAGGGCCGACACCTCGGAACCCTCAGATTGGCCGACCCTACCGCCAACTGCACCTTTGGCGACGACGGCCGAAGTCTCTTCCTGACCAGCAACAACCGCCTGCTTCGCATCCGGTTGGCTACCCGAGGTCTCGAGTTCCAAGAGACACCGGATGGCTGAGGCTGCCGGCGGGCATCCGATCCAATGTGTCCTGTTGATGGGGGTTTCGGGTGCCGGTAAAACAACCATCGGTCAGCTGCTGGCAGCCCACCTCGGCTGGCACTTTGTCGATGGCGACGATGTCCACCCCGAGGCTAATCGACGCAAAATGGCCAACGGTCAACCACTCGACGACTCAGACCGAGAGCCCTGGTTGCAGCGGTTGCGCCGGCTGATCGACGAGCAGGTGATCGACGAGCAGGTGATCAACGAGCGGTTGACACCGTCCGATCACGGCACCGTCATCGCCTGTTCGGCGCTAAAGCAGGCCTACCGCGAGCTGCTAGGAGTTGACCGACCGGGAATTCTGCTCACCCACCTTCTCGGCCCGCCCCAAGTCCTCGCCGAACGCCTGCGCCAACGTCGCGGACACTTCATGCCACCAGACTTGCTCGCCAGCCAACTCGCAACCCTCGAGCCACCAGCCAACGCCCTGTGCCTCGACATCCGCCAACCACCGAGCGTCCTGTGCGAAGCCATCGTGGACATCGTCAGCCGTGGGTCGAGGCGCCCCTAAATCTATGGCATAGGTTAAAGTATCGATCGTCCTCTAAATAATCCTGAGCCAACAGGGAGGTTCCATGGCCAAAGCGATCGGAGTCGGCGGCATCTTCTTCAAGTCCAAGGATCCGAAGGCACTCGGCGAGTGGTATCAGAAGTGGTTGTCGGTGCCGGTCCAGCATCCTTACGGCGCGAGCTACAAACCGGAGGGCCTGCCTGGAGGCGCTGCCACGGTGTGGTGCCCCTTCCCCGCCGACACCGACTACTTCGCTCCCGGTGACCGTGCCTACATGTTCAACCTGATGGTGGACGACCTCGACGGAGCCCTCGCCCAGGTCAAAGAAGGCGGCGCCGAAATCGTCGGCGATCTCATGGAAGAAGAGTACGGACGGTTCGGCTGGTTTCTCGACCCGGAGGGCAACAAGGTTGAACTCTGGCAACCTCCTGCGAAAGCCGTCGAAGGTTTCTAGCGGGAAGGCCCTCAACCAAAGGAGCGGATTGCCGAAAACTCCAGGTCGACCAAGACTCTAGATCGATTAAGGCAGCGAATCGACTTCGGTCCGCAATTGTTGCAAACCGACGGCGCGAGCTTGCCGACTGAGGGGATCCTCCAATCGCGCCAGGTCACGCGAACTTTCGAGGTCGAACAACGTCACCGGCTCTGCGAAGCTGCGCGCAAGCTCGCGAGCCAACGTTGTCTTACCGACCTGACGGGCACCGATGAGCCCAACAACAGGGAACTCCTCGAGGTTCGCCCGCAATCGATAGAGATGCTGAAAACGATCGATCACTCGATGATTGTACCTTGAAATCTGGGAGGTAGACTCCCAGATTTCAAGGTGAGATCTTGACCTCGAGTCGAAAGCAAGCATCGATACATTCAAATTGGTCTAATTTACATTTGCGGGTCCTCACCTGCGTCGGCGCGTTACCGGTGAAGACAGAGAAGAAACCACCCGCGCTCAGTCGGACGGCAAACACGCTGTCCGCAATCTCAGGAGGACCTCCATGTTGCTCTCTCACCCGTCCCCGCTCCGACACTCCAGCCACTCCCTCCCCACCACCATTTCCAACCGCCTGATCTGGAGCAGTTCGTGGCTGCTGATCCTTGCACTCGTAGCGCTCGTGACCGCGCCTCTGGAAGCGCAACAGGTTCATCAAGTCCGCGGTCTCGACTCGAGAGTCAACTACGCTGACCTCAAGAAAATTGGTCCTTGGGACGATCGCAACTACCAGCTGACGCAGGACGACCTGAACTTGCTGGCACCCAACGAAGCCGAACTCAAAGCGCAGATTCCGGCATTCTTTCGCGTCGAAATGCGCCGCGCCATCCCCGAGATGCGCCGCACCGGCCCGACCCAATATCCCCGGAGTGCGCTGCAGATATTTGTCCTGATGTACGGCGGCTATCTGGTGGATGGAAAAATTTTCAACGGCGCCGAATTGCGGGAAGGTCACTACAAGATTTTGATGGAGAAGGGTGGGGTCGAGGAGAAGGAATTCTGGCGTCAAAAATTCCTCAACGGTGAAGTCCGGATCACCAGCCCCAACGGTGCAGCTGAATCGGCGATCAAAGTCAATCCGGTCGACACCGACAAAGTGATTGCGGGATCCAACGGGCCAGGTTCTGGGCAGAAGATGTTCTACTCCACCGATGGTGGCGAGAACTGGTCGGCGGCGGCAGCTCTCCCCGGCGGTGGCACCTGCTGTGACCCGACCGTCGATTGGTCGTCCGATGGCAGCCTCGCCTACACCGCTACCCTCGGTAATTGTGGCAGTGCCGGATGTCAAATCTGGTTCTACCGCTCATCCAACGGCGGCCAGACTTGGAACGATCTACCCGGGGCCACCCCAAGGCGCACTCTGAGTACCGGCAGTGCCAACGACAAAGAATTCATCCACGTCGATAAATACGCCGGCTCACCCTTCAAAGACAACATCTACGCCACCTGGCACTCTGGCAACGTCATGCAATTCTCCCGCTCGACCAACTCGGGCGAAACTTGGACTCGCCAGTCCTTCTCGTCCGCCTCTGACCAGCAAGGGATCGGCTCGGACATCGTCACCGACAAAAACGGCCATGTGTATTATCTGTGGCCGGCATTCAACGCCCGTCGCATCCTGCTGCACAAGTCGACGGACGGTGGCGCCAACTTCGGCTCGGTGAGCGAGGTTTCAGCCACCGAAGCCAGCTTCGCGTTTCCAGTGCCGTCAATGGAGACTCGCGAAGTGTTTGTTTACGTCTCGGCTGACGCGGATCTCTCGAATGGCACCTACGGCGGTAGCATTTATGCTGCTTGGACAGATTCCACCGCCGCCACCGGCTCTAACGCTGCCAACAATCACGCTCGTATCCAAGTCGCCTACTCGCGCAATGGCGGCTCAACCTGGAATGTGACCACACCCCACGAGACCGCCGACGCCAACAACGTCGATCGTTGGCATCAGTGGTTAGCGGTTGGTCCAGATGGCAAAGTCCATGTGGTGTTCTACGACACTCGACGTGCCGCCAACCGAGCTAGCGTCGATCTGTTCTACGCCTTCTCTATTGATGGTGCGCAAACGTGGTCAACACCCACCCGGGTGACCGCCGCGCAGTCGCCGAATATTGCCGACAGCTTCGAGTTTGGTGACTATAACGGCCTCGACATCGTGATGTCGGATCTGATCGCGATCTACACCGATAACCGCGCCGAAGGCGGGGGCGGTGGAGATTCGGTAGACGTTTATGCCGCCGGTATTCCAGTCACCGGCGCTGGTAACAACGCACCGCAGGTGACGATCACCGCGCCAACCAATGGTGCCTCGTTTGCCCAGGGGACCTCGATCAACTTCGCCGGCTCGGCCAGCGACACCGAGGATGGCAACCTCACCGCCAACCTCGGCTGGACCTCGAGCCGAGACGGCAACATCGGATCCGGTGGCAGCTTCTCTTCAACCTTGACCGTCGGTGTCCATACGATCACCGCTGCAGTCACCGACAGCGGCGGCCTGGCAGGCTCGGCTGCCGTCACCGTCACCGTCACTGCACCCGGCAACAATCCCCCGACAGTCAACATCACTTCGCCCACCAACGGCGCCAACTTCAGCGAAGGATCAACGATCTCGTTCAGTGGCTCGGCTACCGACACCGAAGACGGCAACCTCACCGCCAGCCTCACTTGGACCTCCAGCCGCGACGGCAACCTCGGTTCCGGTGGCAGCTTTTCCAGGGTGTTGACGGTCGGCTCCCATACGATCACAGCCGCGGTCACTGACAGCGGCGGCTTGGCAGGCTCGGCTTCGGTCAGCGTCACAGTCACCGGCAGCTGTGGTGCGGGCGGTTTGAACGAAAACTTCGAGAGTGGCATCGGCAGTTGGACCACCGGTGGTCTGTGGCATCACGTCACCAATTCTGGGTGTGGCAGCCCAGGTTATTCTTCGCCGACCAGCGCTGTGTACTACGGTCAGGATGCCAACTGCGACTACGACACCGGCAACACGACCTCAGGTAATCTGATCTCTCCCGAGATCACAGGTGTTGACGCCAGTTCGACCTTGACCTTCGACTACTTCCGTCAAGTCGAGAGCGAAGACGGATTCAACGCGGACCGCACCATCGTCTCGATCAGGCCTGTCGGCGGCAGTTGGACTGCCGTGTGGTCGCGGGACTCGACCAACGCGTCGGAGAACGCTTGGGTCTCGAGTGGAGCCATCTCCCTTGCCGCCTTCGCCGGTAACACCATTCAGATCCGTTTCCGATTCGACAGCGAAGACGACATCGCCAACGAGTTCACTGGCTGGATGATCGACGACGTCGAGGTCACCCAACAGTGTGCTGCCCCAACCCAAGACAAGATCGGTGTTTACCGGTCTTCCAACCGGCAATACCTGCTCGACACCAATGGCAACGGTGTCTGGAACCCGGGCACCGACACGGCCTGCCAATTCGGAGTTGCCGGCGACCTGCCGTTGGTCGGCGACTGGAACGGCGATGGAGACGACGACATCGGCGCCTACCGACCATCGAGCCGCCTTTTCCTGCTAGATCTCGACGAGAGCTGCACTTGGAATGCTGCAAACGACAGCGCCATCCTCTTCGGTGCCAGCGGTGACACGCCGATCATCGGCGACTGGAATGGCGACGGGGACGACGACATCGGTATCTATCGCCCGTCGAACCGACTGTTTCGTCTCGACGTCAACGAAGATGGCGTGTTCAACGCTGGCTCCGACAGCCAGTTCCTCTTCGGTCTGAGCGGTGACCGACCCTTGGTCGGCGATTGGAACGGTGACGGCGACGATGACATCGGCATCTATCGCCCATCGAATCGTCTCTTCCTCCTCGATCTGAACGAAAACAACGTCTGGAATCCTGGCAGCGACCTCGGTTATCTCCTCGGTTTGGTGGGCGATCAGCCTCTGGTCGGCGATTGGAACGGTGACGGCGATGCCAGCATCGGCGTCTATCGCCCGTCGAATCGACTCTTCCTACTCGATCACGACGAAAACGGCCTGTGGACCTCCGGCACCGACTTGGGCTACATCTTCGGTGCCAGTGGTGACACGCCGATTACTGGTAGCTGGTAGCTGGCAGATCGCGCAGTAACGGCCCGCGAGCCCGCGCTTTCTCAGCGCGGGCTCTTTTGTATTCACGCACCAATTTGAGCACCCAGCTGATACAACTGGCGCATGATTCAAGGACTTTTACTCGACCTCGACGGCACCATCTACCGCGGCAGCGAGGCGGTACCGGGAGCGATCGACTTCGTTGCCGGTCTCGCTGATCGAGGCGTCCAACACCTCTTCGTCACCAACCGCTCGAATCGCACTCCAGAGGTGATGTGCCATCAACTGCGCGGCTACGGCGTCCACTGCAAACCGGAAGACATCCTGACCTCAGCCGAGGCCACGGCTGAGTGGATCGACTCGGGGAGCTTCTACTGCATCGGTGAAGACAGCTTGACGAGTGCACTCGAGAACCAGGGCCTCAAACGTGTCGACCCGCAAACCTCTGATCCTCAACCACCAGACTATGTGGTGGTTGGCCTCGATCGTCACGTCACTTACCAAAAACTCGCGGCGGCGACCCGCTGGATCGCGGCCGGTGCCACGTTGGTCGGCACCAATCCAGATCGAGCCGTCAACAGCAACGCCGGCATCGCCCCCGGCGCAGGCTCGATTCTCGCAGCGGTGTCCGCGGCGACCGGCGTCCAACCGACGATCATCGGCAAACCTGAGACAGCCATGATCAAGAGTGCGCTGCAACGTCTCGGTCTAGCGGCAGAAAACGTTGTCATGGTTGGCGACAATCTCGAGACAGATATTCGCGGCGGCATCAACGCGGGTCTCCGCACTGCACTGATGCTGACCGGCATTTCAACAAAACAGGACCTCATGCACTCCGACCTCGCACCAACGTGGGTCGCGAGCACATTCGGAGCATTGACGGATCAACTGTTTGCAGGGTATTAGGCAACAACCACCTCTCGCCTGAGCTGCCCGGACGGTGACTGTCTCGACCGCGACGGTCTCGCAATTGTTAGGTCTCGACAGGGTTCGTTTTCGGCATCTGCTGTCCCAGGATCGGACAGTTTGCCGCCATAACCTACTGATTTTCGGTCCGAGGTCCCGGGCCTCCTGACCTGGCATACACATTGCTTTCGAAGAGTCCAGCAGACCTGGGCCCACGCCAACGACCCTGCGGGAGACTCCTCATGACGGCTCTATGGCAAGATCTTCGATTCGCGATCCGTAGCCTGCTGAAGGCACCCGGCTTCACCGCTCTTGCGGCGTTCACCCTGGCTCTCGGGATCGGCGCCAACACCGCGATTTTCAGCGTTGTACAAGGTGTAGTGCTCGAGCCATTGCCTTATGAGAACCCGCAAGAGATTGTTCGAGTCTGGCCTGCACGACGTTTTAGCAAAGAGATGCTGGCCGCCTTCGAAGAGGGCACCACCAAGGGAGACAACCGAGTGTTTTCGGCAATCTCGGGCCACTTCTCAGCCACTTTGTCCCTGCTGGGCACCGACAACCCGGAAGAGCTGACCGGATTGGCCGTCACCCCCGACCACTTTCGGGTCCTCGGCGGCCATGCTGCGATTGGACGCGAGCTCCAGCCTCAGGACCGCCAGCCCGGCGCTCCGCCGGTGGTGGTGCTGAGTCACTCACTTTGGGAACGAAGGTTTGCAGCCGACCCGAATCTTCTGGGTCGTAGTGTCTCCCTCGACGGCCTGGGGCACGGCAGTCGGACCGTGGTCGGAGTGATGGCGGCAGACTTCACTCCGTTGGAAATCAAGACACAGTTTTGGGTACCGGTGACCTTCGACGCCAGCAACCTCGACGACTACCGCGACATGATGGGCTTCGTAGCCCTCGCTCGGTTGGCTCCCGGGTCGACCTTGCACCATGCGGAAGCCGAAGTGCGCGCCAATGCCGCCAGGCTGCAAGAAACCCTTCCTGACTACCACCCGGAGGACTTGGTGCGCTCGGCCCGCGTCATGCCACTTCATCAAGTCCTGATCGGAGACGTTCGACCGATTTTGTGGATCCTGCTCGGTGCGGTCGGATTCGTCTTACTGATCGGCTGTTCCAACATCGCCAACATGTTGCTAGCACGGGCCGGCAATCGCCACCGCGAAATGGCAATCCGGGCCTCGCTTGGCGCGGAGAGAGGCCGCCTGATCCGCCAGCTATTGACCGAAAGTGCTCTCTTGGGGGTTTTGGGCGGCAGTAGTGGTCTGCTCGCTGCCATATGGTTGGAATCGTTGCTGATCGACAGCTTGCCGGCGGGCATCCCTCGCGTCGACGCAATCCATATCGGCCTGCCCGAGCTGGGATTCGCCGCCATTTTGTCCGTCGCTGCGGCTCTTCTCGCCGGCTTGCTACCCGCTCTGCGGGCAACACGCCCCCAAAACCGCGGTACCCTGCGATCAGGAAGCCGCCGATCCTCGGCTGGTCCCGGTCGACATCGCCTCAATCAGGGTTTGGTGATTACAGAAATTGCATTGTCGGTTGTCCTGGTTGCGGGTGCCGGTCTCATGCTCAAGAGTTTGTGGCTTCTGCAACGGGTCGAGCCCGGTTTTGGTACCACTAACCTTTTGACCCTCCGTTTGTCACCAGCAGACGCACGTTATGCTGACGAAGACACCCTGAACGCCTACTACCAAGGGGTGCTGGATGAGGTCGAGGCGTTGCCGGGAGTCGTGGCAGCCAGCGCAATCAACTTCCTACCGATGACTACCCCCAATGTACGGATGTCTTACAGCCTCTCCGCACAAGTAATCCCGGAGTCCTCCGCCCCGGTAGCCAGCGTGCGCGCCATTGCACCAAACTACTTCGACACCATGGACATCCCATTGCTCGCTGGCCGCGAGGTGGCATCGGCGGATCGTGCGGGTGCTGTCGAGGTCGGTTGGATCAATCAGACGTTGGCTCAACAGGGGTGGCCGGATCAGGACCCTGTCGGTCAACAAATCTTCTGGAGCGATGGCACACCTTGGTTCACGATCGCCGGAGTGACCAGAGATGTCCACCAGCACCGGCTGGATCTCGCGGCACGTGCGGCGATCTATCGTCCCCTATACCAAGCCGGTGATGAGATCTTGAGCAACGCCATGTTCCTGACTGTCCGTACAGCCACGCCGCCGTCGGACCTCGCCCCGGCGGTCCGGAAAGCGATCTGGTCGGTTGACTCCGAAGTGCCGCTCTTCCATCAGTCGATGGACCAGATCATCGACACCTCCCTGGCAAGCTCGCGCTTCTTCACCCTATTGCTAGCCGCCTTCGGCGCCCTGGCCCTGGCGCTCGGAGCCATCGGCGTTTACGGCGTAGGCTCTTACGCGGTCAGCCAACGCATCCGCGAGATTGGTATCCGGATGGCCTTGGGAGCGCAACGACGGGTGATGTTACGGTCGTTGATGGCACGTGAGATGACACCGGTCGCAGTGGGTGTGGTGGTTGGCGTCGTTGGTGCCTTGGCCGCAACACGGGTCCTCGCCAACTCACTTTATGGCGTCACTACAACAGACCCGGCAACTTTCGCGACCGTCGCTCTGGTCCTGGCCACGGTGGCGGCAGTGGCGTCGTTTCTGCCAGCCCGCCGAGCCTCCCGGGTCGATCCCACCGTCGCCCTGCGGGCCGACTAGCAAATACCGTCGCCCTGAGGGCCGACTAGCAAATACCGTCGCCCTGCGGGCCGACTAGCAAATACCGTCGCCCTGCGGGCTGCCTAGCAGAAACCAGTTTCAGCCAACACGTCAGCGATTCGCTGGCGCTGGCTGGCGGTGACCGGCATCAGTGGCGGTCGTGGGTGGCTCGCTGCCAACCCGGCCAGCTCACAGGCAGCTTTGAGGCCAGGAATACCAAACTCAGTCGTTACCAGGCTGGCCAATGGCGACAGCCTTTGTTGAAGGTCCCGCGCCCGCACGTGCTTGCCAGCTTGCGCAGCTTCGAACAGCTCGATGCACGCTTCGGGGGCAACACAGGCGACGGCCAAAATACCGCCGGTGGCACCCATCATGAGCGCCGGATAGAGGATGCCGGCATTGCCAACGATGACGGCGAATTCGGACGGTACGCGACGGATCGTCTCGGTCAGCGCCCCCAAGTTGCCGGAGCTGTCCTTGACCCCGACAAGGTTGGGATGTTCAGCAAGCTGGGCAAGAGTCGATGGCGAAACCGTCACCCCGGTGTTTTGCGGGATGTTGTACACCAACACCGGCAAAGGCGACGCTGACGCAACCTCTCGGAAGAAGGTCTTCAACACGTTTTGAGTCATCGCCGACTTGTAGAAGTAGGGGGTGATGACCAACACCGCGTCAGCTCCGGCAGCCGCGGCCTGCTCCGTTGCCGCGATCGCAGCCGCTGTCGATTGCTCGTTGACGCCAGCGATAACGAGACGCCCAGGCACAGCCGTTCGCCGCAACGTTTCCAGCACCCGACGTCGCTCGTCTGCACTCAAGTGGACGGCTTCGCCGTTCGAGCCAAATGCCAGGTAACCTGCCAGCTTGGGTCGGTTGTAGGTTTCGACATGGGCCACCAAAACGTCGAGATCGAGATCACCGGCCGCATCGAACGGGGTTGTGACTGGCGGGATAATGCCACTCAGTCTCGCGCAAAGACGTGTGGAGCCAAGACGTGTGGAGCTAGCGTCGAGAGAAGGTTCAGCCATGTTTTGGATCTTCCAGTGACATTTGTGGGCCCGCACGCCCTTCAGATAGAAGCTATTCTGGCGCAAGGTTATGACGAACGACCGTGATAGCCTAGCGCCAATTCGAAACCAAGAGATCCGAGCTCGACCGACCGGCGTCCCAGGCCCTTCGGCAATCGAGAATCGGACCGTCTCCCAGACTGTTTGTCCGTAACAGACTGTTTTTATCCGTACTTAGGAAAGGGGCGTCATGCGCTGGACACGAGGTCATGTGAGTGCCAATGTGGAAGATCGCCGAGGTCGCCGTGGGGTCCGCATGCCCGGACGACGGGGCGGAGCCCAGATAGGTTGTGGCGGTTTTTTGATGTTGCTGCTGCTCAGCGTCGTGTTCAAGCAAGATTTCTTTTCGTTGGTCGGTGCGGGTGGCGGCGGCATGACAGCCCCCACGACAACAGACGCAGGCCTGCCCCCAGGTCAGGATCCGCAGCAGGAGCTCAAGGAGTTCGTGTCCTTCGTGCTCGACGACACCCAGGCGGTATGGGCTCGTACTTTGGATGGTTATCGCGACGCCAAACTTGTGCTGTTTACTGATTCGGTACGATCCGCCTGCGGCTTTGCGCAAGCTGCCAGCGGCCCCTTCTACTGCCCTGGTGACCAGAAGGTTTACATCGACCTTGGCTTCTACCAAGAACTGAGCCGGCGCTTCGGAGCCCCCGGTGACTTTGCCCAGGCCTACGTGTTGGCCCATGAAATTGGCCACCATGTGCAAACACTCACCGGCCTCTCCAGCCAAGTGCGCCAGGCCCAAAGTCGGAATCCCGGCCAGGCCAACGATCTTTCAGTTCGTATGGAGTTGCAGGCTGACTGTTATGCTGGGGTCTGGGCCCACTCCACAGCCCAACGCGACTTGCTCGATCGCGGCGATATTGAAGAAGGCATGGGAGCCGCGGCAGCCGTCGGAGACGACCGGATCCAACGTATGTCTGGCAAGCGCTACATCAACCCCGAGAGCTTCACTCACGGCTCAGCCGAGCAACGGGTGCAGTGGTTCAAACGTGGCCTGCAGTCCGGCGACCCCAACACCTGCGACACGTTCAACTAGATCACATCCAAGAACGCCCGCTAGTCAGTTGTGCTCGGCTGCGCTTGTCCCGAGCGCTTCAGTTGGCACTGACGAACCGGTCACGGGCGGTAGCACGCAACCGCTCGAAGTCTTCTCTCCGGGTGACCGATAGCGGCACAGTCTCTTGAATCTCGCGCAATAGATAGCCCGTGTCCAGCGAATGGCTTTGATGCAAGGAGCGGTAAAGAGCACCAACAACCACTTGTTCGATCTCGGCACCGCTAAATCCAGAGGTCGCTTCGGTCAGCAAGTCGAGATCGATGTTTTCGGCTTGCTGTTTGCGAATCCCGAGGTGGATACGAAAAATCCCGGCGCGAGCCTCAGCATCTGGAAAGTCGACGAAAAAAATCTCGTCGAAGCGCCCTTTGCGCAACAATTCGGGTGGCGTCTGAGAGAGATCGTTAGCCGTCGCGACGACAAAAACGGGCTTGGCTTTCTCTTGTAGCCAGGTCAGAAAAGAACCAAAAATCCGCCGCGAGACACCACCATCCCCCTCCGAATTGCCGGTGGGGGCCATCGCTTTTTCGATCTCATCGATCCACAA
>JAJCXO010000139.1 GCA_029263395.1 Acidobacteriota bacterium
TTGGTGCGAAAGGGGGGACTCGAACCCCCACGACCTTAGCGGTCACAAGATCCTGAGTCTTGCGCGTCTACCAATTCCGCCACTTTCGCAGGTTTCAAAAGCACAACCTCTTAGAGCAATAACCGTTTGTCGGTGCTCTCCAACGCATCGCGCTTCTGACGGCGCATTCTAGCTGCCCTTTCCTGACAGTCAAGGGCTGGGAGCTCAGAAGACTCGAAACCGATGCCTTTTGAGGGCAATGTTGTTCAATTGGCAATTCAATGCCACTATGTTTCGGGTCGTCAGCAGGAACCGTTAGCTCAAAGCGAGGGTCCATATCTTCGAAGCCGCTCGGTGAATACGGCCGAAACGCTACGAAGAGGTAGACACGGTGCTAGACTTTTCAACTATGCGACGCTTTTCGTCACGAAAGACCACTCTGCAAAAGACCACGATGCCGATTATCGGCAGACCTTCCGCTTGGCGCGTTTGTACGCTGCTCATTCCGATAGTGTTGGCTAGCGGACTAATGACGGGCTGCGGTGAGACCGCTGCCAAAGCGGAAGTCAACCGCCAGGAGCTCGAAGCGGTCTTGCTCAGCTACTTACCCTTGCTCGGCCAGGCGTATGCTGCGCGCGACAGTTCGATTTTAGAGGGGATAGCCGTGCCAAAAGAGATGGCGCGGATCGATCTCAGAATTGAAGAGCTCTCGGCCGCCGGGAGGATCTACGAGCCCGAATTCAAAGAAGTGACCGTGGAGGATGTCTCGGTTTGGAATTACTCGAATGCTTTCGTCACCACCCTCGAGGTTTGGGACGTGCGCTCCTTCACTGTTGGTACCCATCTGTTGGTCAACGAGAGCTTGGCACAGCGCAACCGCGTCAAGTACCAAGTCAAGCGCAAAGACGACGGCTGGGTGGTCCTCTATCGTGAACTCGACCAGTCTTTCGACCAGTAAGGCCATTGCCGCGACGGCGACAGTTGCGATCGTTGGCCGTCCCAATGTTGGCAAGTCGACCCTATTCAATCGATTGGTTGGGCGCCGGCAGGCGATCGTGCATGACTTGCCGGGCGTGACCCGGGATCGGATCAGTGGCCGGGCAGACCTAACCGACGATGTGTCGGTGGAGCTGGTCGATACCGGTGGTTTGGTTCCAGGGGACGACCCTCTCGGTCTCGGTGACCAGGTATTTCTGGCGATCGAAAGCAGCGACGTACTGCTGCTGCTAGTGGATGGCAAAGAAGGGCTGGTTGCAGCCGACGAAAAAGTTTGGGCCACGATTCGACGCTACGGCAAACCTACCGTGTTGGTGGTCAACAAGTCTGACACCTTGGCGGCACAAGAGAATTTCAGCGACTTCTATCGCCTTGGCATCACTCATCAGCAGTTGGTTTCGGCCGAGCATGGCCGCGGTATCGCAGAGCTGTGTGATCTGGTGGCGGAATTGGTGCCGGCAGAGGCAGCGCCTGACGATGCTTCGGAGTCGCCTGCACTCGCTATCGTCGGACGCCCCAATGTAGGCAAGTCCTCGCTGCTGAATCGCATGCTCGGCGAGACGCGGGTTCTGGTCTCACCCCGGGCAGGGACCACCCGCGACCCGGTCGATTCACTCTTCGAATGGAGTGGACAGACTTATCGACTGATCGACACTGCGGGTATTCGGCGGCGTAGCCAGGTTTCGGGAGTTGCCGAGCAGGTTGCCGTGATGTTTGCTCGCCGTCAAATGGAGCGCGCCGACGTTGTCGTGTTGGTGGTGGACGCGTCAGCCGGCATCACGACCGGTGACCTGTCGATTGCGGGCTTGGCGTGGGAGCTCGGCCGTGGTGTGGTGGTGGCGCTGAATAAATGGGACTTGCTCAGTGACGAGTCACGCCAAGATCTCGAGGACGATTGGCCGCGTTTGGGTGAGCTGCTGGCGATGCCACCTCGGATTAACATCTCGGCGTTGAGCGGTCGTCGTGTTGACCGACTATTGCCAGCGGTCGAGACAATCCTCGAGCGTTGGCGAATTGAACTATCGACCAGTGAGGTCAATCGGCTGTTCGAGCGTGCGGTGCAGGCACATCAAGCGCCCCAGCATCGAGGGCGTCCGTGGAAACTCTACTACTCGACGCAGGTGGCGACCGGGCCACCGACGTTTATGCTATTTGCCAACCGGACGCTCGAGCGTAGTGATACCTATCGACGGTATCTCGAGAACCGGCTGCGAGCTGAGCTAGAGTTGGCTGGTATCCCGATCCGACTGGTCATCCGCAAACGTTGAACCTGAGACCTTCTCATGGATACCGGGTTCGACCGACGGGTTACTGCTCTTGTCGGTTACTGGGCGGATCTCCTATACTTCGATACTTCACCGCAGATGCGGAGAAACGAACGGCCCGGAGAGGGGATCTGTCGGGCAACGAAACTTCTGTCTTCGGAGCGAGGGTGAGTCGCAAACTCCTCAGCAGCCATGGAAAGACCAAGGCTGATCTTACCGACGCGGTTTATCGCCGACACGGAGCGTTGACAAAAACTGAGGCTGCCGAGGTCGTGGACGCTATCTTTTCGACGGTCAAGACCTCGCTTCAGGACGGACGTTCGGTACGCATTCGTAATTTTGGCGCGTTCGAGGTCATCGAGCGAAGTGGTCGTAGTGGTGTTGATCCCACCAGTGGTGAGAGAATCTTCATTCCTGCTCATACCGGTTTGAGTTTTCGGCCGTCGCGCAATCTGAAATCCGCCCTGCACAAGGATGAGGGCAGTCAGTCATAGTTCCGTGAGATCCAGCGAGTGGCGAAGAAGCTTTATTACAAGATCGGAGAGGCCTGCAAGATCCTCGAGATCCAGCCGTATGTGCTGCGCTATTGGGAAACTGAGTTTCCTTTCCTGAAACCCAACAAGAGTAAGTCGGGGCAACGGGTTTATAGCGATCACGAACTCGATGTCATCCGGCGGATTAAGGAACTCCTCTACGAAGAGGGGTATACCATTGCCGGCGCCAAAAAGAAGCTTGAGAGCGAGCTCACGTCAGCAGATGGCGGGAGAGATCCTGAGCAGACGCTTTCCAAGAAGACTGCCGCGGCTCCGCCTCCGCCTGCAACTCCAGAACCCGCAGCCGAGAAGAACGAAAGTTCGGAGAAGAAGCTCGAGGAGCTCCGCCTCGGAATTGAGGCGGCTGTGGGACAGGCTCGTGAGATTTTGGAAGCCTTACGGTAGAGTCGCGGTCGCCCATCCCCAAAAATCTGGGCGAAAGTCTGGACGAAGGGGTCGAGAAAGAAATCTAGACAGGCTACAATTATCGTGTCGGGACGTGGCGCAGTCTGGTAGCGTACCTGAATGGGGTTCAGGTGGTCGCGAGTTCGAATCTCGCCGTCCCGACCATTTCCTCCCTTTATCTCATCGAAACCAGAATGACGGTTGAACTCTGCATTGGCAGGGCCAGAGGCAGATTTCTTTGAGGAATTTCTTTGAAAATAGATTCCTTCACAATTTGCCGGTCCAGATGACAACGGCCACTAGAGGCAGTTACCCATTAAAGACGACCGCCGACTGAGACAAACGTCCACTAAGAGACGACCGTTCATTCGCACATCAGGCAATCGAGACAACTGACCACCGAGACAACTGACCACCGAGACACGAGATGCAAGCGATCGAAGGAAACCTCAACGCAAGCGGGAAACGTTTTGCCATCGTCGCTGCGCGGTTTAATGGACGGGTGGTGGAGCCGCTGATCGATGGTGCTATCGACTGCCTAGAGCGTCATGGCGCAGCCCATGAAGAGACAAGCATCGTGAGAGTTCCCGGTGCCTGGGAGTTACCCTTGGCTCTCGAAGAGTTGGCTGTATCTGGCACGTTTGATGCTCTAGTGGCGCTTGGCGTAGTCATCCGAGGAGAAACCTCCCACTTCGACTATGTTTGCAGCGGCTGCAGTCATGGTGTTGCTCGGGTTTCGTCAAAATATCGCATCCCGATCGGTTTCGGAGTCCTGACGTGTGAGACCTCGGCGCAAGCTGAAGCTCGAGCTGGGGGTAAGGCCGGCAACAAAGGGTGGGATGCGGCCCAAGCGGCTATCGAGATGGCGGACCTTGCATTGCAGCTGCGGGCCAACGCAGGCGGCTGAGGCCGCTACAAGGAGCGCAGGACTGGTGGGTAAGCGGCGCAGAGCTCGCGAAATGGCGATGCAAATGCTTTACCAGCACGAGCTTGGTGGAAGCCCGCTTGATCAGATTTTCTGGAGTTTTGACCTTTCAGAGTATCTGCAGGAGTCGGACACGGCAACGAGTGATGCTGAGGAGCCAGCGCCGTTGCAACGTCAAGCTCTAGTGGCTCGGGCTGAGAAGTCTTTCAGTTACGCACGCAAGTTGGTTGAAGGCACGATGCAGAACTGCACGGCAATCGACGACCTGATTCGCGAGCATGCCGAGAATTGGCGCCTCGAGCGTATGCCGATGATCGATCGCAATATCCTGCGATTGGCAATCTACGAGATGTTGCACGAATCGAGTGTGCCAAAAGTAGTGATCGTCGACGAAGCGATCGAACTGGCCAAGAAATTCGGATCCGAGAATTCCGGACGTTTTGTCAACGGCCTGCTCGATGGTTTCCTTCAGTCTCATAACGACGCGCCAATCGAAGGAACCGGGGCTTGAGGCTCAGCGCTCCAAAGTCGACTTGGCGAGCTTGTGCTCTCTGGTGTCTTGTCACCCTGTGTTCGTCACCAGCTGTCATGGCAGTTGGTGCTCTGGCGGTCGAAGGCGTTGATCGTACGCGTTTGCTGCCGCCTGCCGGCGCACAGGTCGAAGACTACGGTAACGCGGGCTATCGTTTACGGTGGATCGAGGACGAGATCGCGATTGAGGTCGATACGTCGCCCTTGGTGAGCGAAACGCGTTTCGAGCTACCTCCGGAACCGCCACAAGCCAGCTCGATCGAACGCCTAGCGAGAGGGTTGACTGCGGGCGCAGACACCCGCTACGAAGCCGTCTCGAGGATTCTCGGCTGGGTCGCCCGTGCACTCGACTATGAGCTCGATCGCAGTCAGCCACAGACTGCTGAGGCTGTGTTGCAGCGTCGTAGCGGCTATTGCACCGGGGTGGCCCGTTTGAGTGTTGCTTTGTTAGAAGCAGTGGCGATACCAGCACGTGAAGTGGCAGGTTATGTTGTTGGCTCGGAGCCTGGTCGTCCGAGCGGTTACCATCGTTGGATCGAAGCCTACTTCCCTGATCGTGGCTGGGTTTTCAGTGATCCTTTGGCGACCCATCACTATGTGCCAGCGACGTACTTACGACTGGCAGCGGAGATTCTGGAGCCAGCACTGGGCACTGAGGGTTTGCTGCTGGAGCGCCGCGATGCGGTTGCGACGGTAGATCTCTATCCTTTAGCAGCCCCTGGAGTTACCGCCCGGAGAAACTCTGTACAACAGTTGGCGGCATCGCTGCGAGTGCGTCTCGAGGACCAAAGCACCGGCACGGCGATCCTCGAAGGTCTGTCGGCTCGCTGGACTCACTCGCTAATCGATGGGACGACGACGTTTGTCGGGCTCGATCCAGGGAGCTATCGATTACGCTTGATGCTACCAGGTAGGGGGATTTTGGAGAGTCAAGTCGAATTACCGGATCGAATCCGTAAGGCACTCCTTGTAAGAGCCCCCGAGTTTCGTATCGATTCACCCGAGAACCCATCGCCTTTGCGAGACCGTTAGGCTGTCCTCGGTTACTATAGTCTCAGAACAGCAGCCGGATAGACGACGTGTAAGGATAGTAAGATGAATCGAATTTTCGTTTTCACTTCTCGAGAGACGACTTCTCGAGATACATTGTGCGGTCTTGTACTCTGTGCGGTGATGCTTGTTTCTGGCTGTGGTTACAATCTTGTTGGCCGAGCGAGCAATATTCCTCCGGATATTCAGCAGATTTATGTCGAGTCGTTGGTCAATCAGACTCAACGTGCACAAGTCGAGCAGATCCTGACGCAAGCGATTCTCGATGAATTAGTCACCCGTCGACGATTCACCGTGTCGAGCAACGCTACCGGTGTCGACGCGATACTGCGTGGAACCGTGCTCACGTTTGATGTGCGGCCGGTCACGTTCGACTCTGACGGCCTAGCGGACAATTTCGAGATTGCGATTACTGCCGACATGCGTTTCGAGCGCCAGCCACCGCCTGGATCTGACGAAGGTGAGGTGATCTGGAGCAACGCCCGGTATATTTTCCGGCAGGACTACCCGTTGGCACCTGGGGACAGCGCCTACTTCGACCGCGAGAATCTCGCGATAACCGAGACCTCAGTGCGTTTTGCCGAGACGATGGTCACGGACTTGCTCGAAGGTTTCTGAGGTTTCGACACGGCAGGAAGCAGGCTGCCCCACACTCGGGAATCCGCCGGCTGTGCATAGGTACGACACGGCATCGGCACAGCGCTGTAGTGTGCAGAGGGTGTCGTTGAGGGGGAAGGTGGGTGTTGTGTGGAGTTCAGGAACGAAGAAAGCCCCTCGAGACTGGCCCGAGAGGCTCTGGAACTTCACCTGCTAACCGAGTCAGGTAGCAGGGAGGTGGCGCAAAAGATGAGATGCGCACAACATTGGGTCAAATGCCCTAAGTCAGCTGAGAGCCTAGCTCTCGAGGGCGTTGACCGCCTTGGTGAGCCGAGAGTTGGTGCGCGCCGCTGCGTTGCGGTGAATAATCCCTTTGCGTGCTGTGCCGTCAATGATGCTGACAGCTTTCGGCAGCATCTCCCGAGCCGCCTCACCATCTCCGGAGGCAACGTTCTGACGTAGGGTCTTGATTGCAGTCCGCATGCGGCTACGCGCAGCCTTGTTACGGTCTTGCTGTTTGAGGGACTTACGGACCCGCTTCTCGGCGGATTTGATATTGGGCATGGGCTCAACCTCTCACGATCTGTTGTCTACTGACTCTTGGATGGACTCAACAAGAGAATCTCGCGTCGCGCTGTGGATATACTGCTGCTAGAGGCTCTTGGAAAGGCTCGTTTGGAAGGGGGAGGCTATTCACCGGAATGGCAGGAGTCTGCCGAGATCCGAAGCTGTGAAGGGCCGAAAGGGCATTATAGAGATGGCCGGTGCAGCCGTCAATCGCCGTCTTTCTGGGTTTCTAACCCCATTTCTTGCAAGCGCTGGCTCGCGAGATGAGCCTCGTCAGTATTGGCATAGTCACGGATGACATTCTGGAGATGAACTACCCCTTGGGCTCGTTGTCCCAACTCGAAGTAGGCGTACCCTTTCTTCAAGAGTGCGCTCGGTGTTCGATCGCTGTTGTCGAATCGCGTGAGTACCTGATCGAATTGTTCGATCGCCTTTTGAAACTTACCCTGTCGGTAATAACATTCGCCGATCCAATAGGTCGCGTTATCTGCGAGCTCGGTGCCGCGGTAGGTTTCCGCATATTGATGGAAGCTAAGTATCGCGAGGTCGAAGTTGCCTTGCAGATAGTCGTTGTAGGCCGTGTCGTAGAGGGCCTGAGGCTCGGTCGGATTGACGACGACCGGCGGTGCTACAGTGCGCTGCTGAGCCTCTTCGGCAGCATTGCGCAAGGCTTGCAAATCTTGATTGGTGGCACCAATCTGGTTAGCCAACTGAGTGAGCTTGAAATCGGTCTCGTCGAGCTTACCTTCGAATTGCTCGATCCGATTCACTAGCTCTTTGATGTTGGCTTGCGTGCCGGCCTCTGACTCCACCAGCGTCTGAATTTGTTCAGTGATCGCTCGTTGAAGCTCGGCTATCTCGCCCTTGCTGGGCCCCTGTTTTTGGAGCTGCAAGACTTGCAGCTGAATATCTTGCAGCTGTGTCTTGATGTCAGCAATCTCGCTGGAGGAAACACAGCCAAGAGCCGAAGCTGCTATCCAAGCAACTCCGACTCTCTTCAATGTCCTGACCTTGGCGATCCGTCGCATCAACGCCGCCGACCCCCTCGATCGCAGGCCTGGATGAACCCGACTATCTGCGACCGGTAACTACGAAGCGTGCACGGCGGTTCTTCTGCCAGCAAGCCTCGTTGCTCTCGGTACAGAACGGTCTTTCCTCGCCGTAGCTGATCGTCTTGAAACGAGACCGCTCGACGCCGAGACTGATGAGGTAATCGACCGAGGTTGCGCTACGGCTTTGACCGAGAGCGAGGTTGTACTCGTTGGTACCGCGCTCGTCGCAGTGGCCTTCTACGGTAAAGACGATTTCTGGATTCTCACTCATGAAGCGAGCATTCTTTTCTAGACGCTCACGTGCATCAGCGCGCAAGTCTGATTTGTCGAAGTCATAGAAGACATCGCCCAACAGGCCAGACCGCTCGGCTTCTTGCTGGAGCTCTTGAAGGCTCTTCTCTACCGGCTTGGGAGTAGCATCCACAGGACCGGCGGGAGTGGTGTCCGGCTTCACATCCGTGGTCGGTGCTGTCTCGGTCATTGGGGGCGGTGGGGGAGTCACTACGGGATCCGGCTTCTTACAGGCAGAGACGAGCAGCAAGGCCACTAGGGCGACCAGGGCAATCCACTTCCGATCCATGTTCATTCCTCGACAGCCTCCATATTTGACGCGTTTGGCGCGATGTGTTTTGGGTCCTGGGCAAGAATGTAGCAGATAGGAGTACAGGCCGGCAATAGCTCGTCGTGGTGTCCGGCCTCATTTTTGCTTAAAGCTCGACCAATCGGCTGCAGAGCTGTTGCCCTGATGAGTCAGCTGCCGCCAGTCACTGCCATCAGCCGCGTTCATTACATACACCTGAGACTCTTTTCCGCGCCGTAGGGTGAAGAGTAGGCGGAGACCGTCCGGCGAGTAGCTCGGCTCCTCATAACTGTCGGGGCCATTGGTCAGGATTTTGGTAGTGAGGTCGACCAGGCTGGTAACAGCGATCCGAAACTTGTTGCCGGAATCGCGGCTCGCGTAGGCAATGTGAGTGCCGTCAGGTTTCCAACTTGCACCGTCGTTGTAATTACCCTCAAAGGAGATCCGGCGGACGTCGGCACCGTCGAGGGACATAACATAGACATTTGGGCGCCCCGACCTACTGGATGTGAACGCGAGTTGTTTGCCGTTTGGACTCCACGACGGGTTGGTGTCGATCGCTCCCGACTTTGTCAAGCGGACCGGCTGGGTGCAGTTGCGATCGCAGCGGTAGACATCAACATTGGATTGGTTGCTGTGAGCGAAAGCGATACTGCGGCCATCGGGAGAGAAGGATGGCGAGAGGTTGAGCACCCCCTCATTGTAAATGGGTAGTTTTTTACCGGTAGCCAACTCGACGTAATAGATCCCAGGGGAGCCGTCGAAATACGACATATAGGCGATGGCGTCGCCCGCGGGACTCCAATCACTATACCCACTGGTGGATTTGTGGCCGCTGATTCGCCGCTGATTACGACCGTCGTAATCCATTAAATAAAGCTCTTGGTGGCCGTCACGGCTGGACTGGAAGGCGATAGTGGTCAGCATCAATCCCGGCCGGCCGGTGAACTGGTAGTGCATAGCATCGGCCAGGTAATGGGCGATGAGCCTGGTCTGCGCCAGTGTGCCTCGGAACCGCTTGCCGAGAATCGACTGTTTACTCGGCAAGTCATAAACCCAGCCGTCGAGGACCAATTTGTCGCCCTCGGGCTTGATTGAGGCGAGCAATACAACTTCGTTGCCGAGCGACCGAAACTGTTCGAAATCCTGGGTGCGATCACCGGTCAACGACAACACCGCCAGTTCGGTGGGTCCTTGAGTATTAAAAACAATCGTTTGTTCGAGATCGTCGCGTAGAGTTTGCTCGACCTCCCTGGCAGCCTCCAGATACTCACCACTTAGAGAGCTATCGATCTCGGCAGCCGGGAAAGCAACACGGATCTGGGCCCGCACTCCACCATCGATTGTCAACGTCGAATCAACACCGGCGCCGAGTTCAGGCGGGGTGGCAGAGTTTTGAGCCATGGCCGGCCAGGCACCGACGAGCAAGAGCATAGTTGCCGCGACGGCGGGGAGAAGGGAGTTCTTCATCGGAACCTCTCGTAGTTCATGTCGCCTCATTTGGTTCTCTACTGGTTCAGCATGGGTCATTTGACGATCAGGTTGATTCCCAAATCATCCCGTTTGTAGCCCTTGGGCAGTGGCGGCAAGGGTGCCGATGAGCGAACTGCACGCAGCGCAGCTTCATCGAAGTCGGCCTGAGTCGAGGATTCGACCAGACGGAGATCGGTAATCGAACCATCGCGTCGAATACGGAAGTGCAGTTTGGTTTGTAAGTTGCCCAAAGGCGGTCGAACCCAATTCGAGCTGATGACTGCAACCACGCGGTCCAAGTAGTAACCGTAAGTGAAGTTCGGGTCTTCGACACCGAGCGTTGCACTGTTGGTGGATGCGCCGAGGGACTTGCCGAACGGCGAACCAACCCGTTTGGGAGGCGGCTCGATCTTTGGTGGCGGTGTTGGCCGCTTAGGTGGTGGAAGAGGAGGAGGTTTTTCTTCGACTCTCTTCTCCTCTTTTACTAACACCGGGACATCCTCTGGCACCGGTTCGGGCTTTGGGTCGGGTTTCACCGGTTCAGGCTCCGGCTCCTCGACTTTGGGAGGAGGCGGTGGTGGTGGCGGCGGCGGAGGTTGCTCTTGGCCGAGAGCTTGCGGTGGCACCACAACAACCGCGATGGCTTCAATCACCTCCGGCGGTTTGGCGAAAAGCTTGGGTACGAACCACAGCGCGGCAACCAAGGTGCCGTGGAACAGCATGGAATACAGGATGCAATGGGATTGCCCCCGTAGGTGTATTCGGTGGGCTCGCTTGCTGAGAAGCTGGTCGACGTTGATGGGCATTCGTCAGGAATTGGGCGTAAGCTGCTCGGCTACCAGACCGAGGTGTCGAATGCCTCCTTCGTTGAGCAGGCCGACGATCTCGATGAACTGGCCATAGGTAATGTTGCGATCGCCTTTGATGAACACCTGCTGGTCGTCTCGCTGATCCAAGATCGCACTCAGCCGGTCCAGTAGTTTGGTTGGATGCACCGGCTCGTCGCGAATATAGACCATGCCGTTGGTTTGCACCGACAGCACCAGCGGATCGTCGATCCGCAATGGGATTTCGTCGGGAGCCACCGTTTTCGG
>JAJCXO010000140.1 GCA_029263395.1 Acidobacteriota bacterium
CCGTAACACTGTGCCCCCGTAACACTCTGACCCAATAACACTGTCGAAAGCGATAAAGTGATCTCGGCATGAGTGGCAAACCCAAAGTAGTACTCTACAACCCCGAAGCGGTCTTCTTCACGATGCCCCTCGCCCTGATGGCGGTAGGCTCGGCGGTTGATCGAGAGCGGTTTGACGTTGTCATCATCGACGGGCGACTGGAGGACGATGCGGTCAGTGCGGTGCTTGCACAATTGGATGACGCCGGCGCGGGAGGCACCATCTGCGTCGGTATGTCGGTCCTCACCGGCGCGCCGATCCGTGACGCCTTAGTGGTCAGTCGGGCGGTCAAGGCCCGCTATCCCGATGTGCCAGTGGTGTGGGGTGGTTGGCATCCGTCGTTGTTTGCCACTGAACTGCTCGACGAAGCAAGTGTGGATATCAGCGTCCAAGGGCAAGGAGAGGCAACCTTCGTCGAGCTTGTCGAACGGCTGGCGGATGGCGTCGACCTGGCGGGCCTTGCAGGTATCTGCCACCGGGTTGACGGCAAGGCGGTGCGTAATCCGCCGCGAGCGCTGATCGACATGCAGGAGTTGCCAACCCACGACTACGGATTGATGGATGTCGAACGTTATTTTCAGCGCAAGGGTAGGCGTCAGATCGATTACATCTCGTCCACCGGTTGTGCCTTCCGGTGTGCTTTTTGTGCCGACCCCTTCGTCTACAAGCGGCGTTGGGTGGCCATTTCACCGGAGCGTGTCGGGGAAGAGGTCGAGAGCCTTTGGCGGCAGCATCACTTCACCGAGCTCGCCTTTCAAGACGAAACCTTTTTCACCTACCGCGAACGGGTGCTGAACATCGCCGATGAATTCATCCGTCGTGGTCTGGACATTGAGTGGACCGCAACGCTGCGAGCCGACCAGGGCGTCCGCCTGGGTGATGAAGGTTTTGCCCACTGCGTGCGCTCCGGGTTGTCGCGGGTGATGATCGGCGTCGAGTCCGGCTCGCAAGAGATGATGGACTGGATGAAGAAGGACATCAAAGTGGAGCAGGTGATCGAGGCCGCTGAACGGTGTGCGCGGCACGGTGTCGGCGCCATTTTCCCCTTCATCGTCGGTTTCCCGAGCGAAAGTGCCGAGAGCGTCCGTGCCACCCTGGCAATGATGAAACGGTTACGGTCGATGAGCCCGACGTTCGACACCCCATTGTTCTACTTCAAGCCCTATCCCGGATCACCGATCACCGCTGAGGTCGTCAAGAGTGGCTATCAGCTGCCGCAAACGCTCGAGGAGTGGGCCGAGTTCGACTTCATCGGCACCTCCAGCGATTGGGTGAGCCCGGAGAAGGAGCGCTTGATCGAGCGCTTCAAGTTCTACAACCGGTTTGCCGGTGGCCCTGAACGCTGGTTCAAATGGCCGTTGCAGCAGGTCTCCCGCTGGCGTTGCCGGCACGATGCCTATCGGTTGCCGGTGGAGAAGTTCCTCGTCGAACGGCTTTATCCGTCGCCTAAATTGTCTTAGATGTTGCGCCTTTTGCTGGTGTTCAGCTCAGCCCAAATCGCTCAACGACAATCCGGCTGAAATCGTGGAGATCCCCAAGATGTTTGCTGACGATCGATTCGACGATCTTGGGATCCACGGTCTCGTAGTGATGGACCACAATGTTGCGGAAACCGACCATCTTGCGCAACCGCTCCGCGAGATCGGCGGCAATCAGACCTTCCTTCTCGAGCAGGACGAAACTGGCGCTCATGGTGTCCGGTAGGCCGTAGCCCTCGGTGGCGACGATGTGAGTCGCTAGATCGATCGTCGCCTGAATGGCCCGCTGAAGATTCAGGATGACGATGTCTTCGGCATCGAGGGGCCGCAGGCCACTGCCGGGCGTACGGGCTTCGTCGATTCTTCTGAGAGAGCGGTCGACGGTCGCGATCTTGGCGAAGACGACCTCGCGCTCAACCATGGGTCACTCGCTCCAACAACCGACGCTCGACGGGACGGCGGTTTAGCAACACGTCTTCCCGCCGCCCCGGTGCGGCGGCGGTGAGGCGAATCCGGCGACTACGGTTGCGGTCGACCAGCAGCCGACCGTGGCGAAGCACCTGCATCGCCAAAATGGGAGACGCCCGATCGAGATCCACGAGATCGACCGGCGTCCCAATCTCGAGCTCCGCCTCCGCTCTCGCCTCGAGCAGCTCCTCGAGCGTCGGCGTGCCCCTGAACAACACTGCGAGATCGATGTCCGAGTCCTCTCGGGCCTGCCCGCGAGCTCGTGACCCGAAAAGCCAGGCCGTATCAACCTCGAAACGCCGATCCAGGATCGCAATAAGCCTTTGGACACGGTCTTTCAAAACATCTTCAGTGTACCAGCCCCCTTCTTGGGTTCCAATCGATCTCCGATTTTGCTGTCAGCGACTCGTGAGTGGAGACATATGACCTTCCAAGAAGAACACCAGAGGGACTGTGGTTGCAGAGGGACTGTGGCTGCGGGGGACTGTGGCTGTGAAGCTGCGGAGGCACCACAACTGGCACCTCTTCCGACACCTCGGCGAACATGTCGTATGCTTCTTCAAGCTAGCTCATTCAAAGAAAGGGGCAAAGTATGAGCGGGAAAAGCATCCATCGTTTCGTGATAGCGATCGCTTTGGCCTTGGGATCACTGGTGCTTGGAGGGGTTTCAGCGGCGGAGGAGTTGGGTGATGACAAGGGAATCGATCACGTCGCTGCGCTGGTCCGCGCCGAGAACTTCGACGCCGCGCGGAGTGTCTTCACCGACCAGCTCGGATTTTCGGCCACGCCGCCGCTCGTTTCCGCGGTCGGGGCCAAGAACAGCTTGATTTGGTTCGACGACCTCTCGTATTTGGAGCTCCTGACGTTCACTGAGCTCAACGAATTCACCGCACCGTTTCTGGCCTTCCTCGAAGACCACGAAGGCGCCAAGTTCTATGGCGGTGACGTGGTCGACTTCACCCAGGCGATGAGCTTTCTCACCGGTGCGGGTTATCCCAACGTCGGCCCGGTTCCGGCGGCGCCGCTCACCATCGAAACGACCGGCGAGGTCGCGGGGCTTGTCCCTCTCTGGTACTCGATTATCCTGACCGCTGTCGTGGCGCCCGACAACTCGCTCTTCTTCCTCGACTACGACGAGGCTCAGATCCAACAGATGTTCGCCGACTTTCCGGTCTTGGCACCGCAGCCACATGCCAACACCGCGAACAAGATCAACACCTTGTGGCTGGTCGTGACCGACCTCGACGCGGCGATCGACTTCTACGCCGGCCTGGGCCTCGAGGTGCGTTTCCGGCACAAGAAGGTCCACTACCTGGGTGGACGTGGCGCGGAGGTTCGTTACCGTGACAACACGTTGGTCCTGTTGCAGCCCGATGGCCCGGGGTTGGTGGCGGATTTCACCGCCGACCGTGGAGAAGGCATCCTGGGCGTCAGTCTCGAGGTGGGAAACCTGGCGGCCGCCCTCAGTCTCATCAACGTCAACACCGGTCTCGATCTCGAGACCTTCAAATACAAAGGGCGAGACCGGTTCTTGATTCCGAGTTCCCTAACTTACGGGTTCTTGATCGAGATGGTCGAGTAAGTCCTGCGCCCGAGTCGCGTGGCATCGAGGTGCTCCGAAACGTGGTGGCATCCACCGAGCTGTCGCTCTGAGGGCCTCGACTAGAACAACCTTCCCAAAGTCCTGTCCGGGTTTCGTAGCGAGATCCCCGACCCCGTAGGGGTCGAATCGTATAGCCCGGGGCTGGTCGACGAGGAGCGTAGCGACGCGGCGTGAGCCCCGGGATATACCAGAGCCAAAATTCCGCGCCCTGAAAGGGCGAAACCTCGATCCGGTGGCGCAATGTTCCACCCATACAGGGTGGTGGGAGGCGGGGTCCGCAGACCCGGGGCTCACGCCGCGTCGCTGGGGCTCCGCGACGCCAGCCCCGGGCTTTACGCTTGGGCCCCTACGGGGCCAGGGCCTTGATCGATTCTTGCTGGCTGAACCCGGACAGAACTTAGGGGACGACGTACTAGGTTTGCCCAAAGCCTTGCGGACGGTCTTGAAGCTCAATGTCATTTTGCCCAAGGCTTGTCGGACGGACCAAGCCTGTTGCTGAGTCTCATCAACGCTTGGTGCGGCCGGCACATCGTTGGCGAGACCTCAGCAAGACGTTCTGTCGGTGGCGGGAGCTTTGCTGAGTCTCATCAACGCTTGTTGCGGCCGGCAGATCGTTAGCGGGATCCCAGCAACACGTTCTGCCGGTGGTAGGAGCCTTGCTGAGGCTCATCAACGTCCGGTGCAGCCGGCAGATCGTTAGCGGGATCTCAGCACGACGTTCTGGCCGTGGCGGGAGCCTTGCTGAGTCTCGTCAACGGTTGTTGCGGCCGGCAAACAGTGATGTTGAGGCTCATCAACGGTTGTTGCAGCCTACGACCATGAGCCGCATGCGCAGACCCGGAAGGTCTGTTCCCAAACGCCAAAGGCGTTTTATATTGAAGCCCAGGGTAAGCGAAGCGCCACCCTGGGAAGACAACCACATCCCCCAACCCTGAAGGGGTTGCATCACCATGCCTCAATCGCTTGCTGAGACCTATTTCCACATTGTGTTCTCCACGAAGGACCGCGCCCCTTTTTTGCGCGATCGCGCCCTTCGGAATGAGCTGCACACGTATCTTGGTGGCACTTGTCGGAATCTGCAGTCGCCCTCCTTGATCGTCGGAGGAGCCCTTGACCACGTCCACATCCTCTGTCGTTTCGGAAGGACGATCACGACCGCGGATCTAATCAAGGGCCTCAAGAAGGAGTCTTCGAAATGGATCAAGGGGGCCTTGGGCGTTCAATATAGAACGCCCTTGGCGTTCAAGATCAAAGCCGTGCCAGCTATCAAGGCGCCAGCCAATTCGGAGAGGGCCTTGCCCCCGACAACGTCCGTCAGCCGACAGTAGATGAGCTCGAGGACTTTCAGCTCGTCTACGCGGCCCGTGAATCCTTGAAACGGCCCGCCGCCCTTAAGGGGCTGGCGGGCCGTGTGGGCCACGGCTGCTGGACTATGAGAAGCAGTCGGTCAAGCACATCTGGCGTTTGCCTTCACATTCCGCGGGTGCCCAGCCATCAGCTATGCAGAGGTCGTAGACCCGTTGACAGAGGCGCTGACAGTTGGGGACTGGCGGCAAGGCGTCCGCGGGGGCTACGGTAACCAGCCAAGAACCGGTGAACATGGCGACGGCGAACAACGCGAGCGAAAGTTTCTTTAGGCTTTTCATGATGTTTTCCTCGAATGGATGGTTGTTGACTGCGGTCGAACTCTGCGGTCGACACTTGGCGACCGAGATCAGTGAGTCGTTTAGAACTAGCCGATACACATGTAGTCGTTGTCCGAACAGCTTTGACACGAGGTGATGGCACCACCTTGTGCATCACAAATACATTGTTGGGCGCCAGTGCGGCAGTCCCGATTCCAGACGAAACAGGTGTCGGCGCAATAGTCGTAGGCCGAAGCCGACGCCGGGGCTTGCGCCAGGCCGAGGAATGCGAGGCCGAGTGCCAGACTCAGTCTGAGAGCTAACTTGGTCATCTCTGTTCTCCTTTCAGATTGGGTTGGGTGCCGCCAAGCCGAGCTCACGCAGCACCGTGGATTGTTCTGTCGGTTGCAACGCTCCGGGCCAGGTATTCCGAACTCGACCGTGCTCGTCGAGCGCCACCAGGAAGGGTGTTCCAGGGATACCAAGATCCCCAAAATCCACCGCCGCCACACCGTCGACCGCCACCTCCGCGGTTGCTAACACCTCAGACTCGGCAGCCACGTCTTCGGGCCTGCCGACAAGCGCAACGATGCGTAGCGCGCGACCGGTGGCGTCACGTTGACGGACCAGAGCACGGTAGAAAGGCAGACTGCGAGTACAGTAGCCGCAGTCTGGCTGCAGGGCGATCAACAGAGCGGACGATGTGCCGTCACCGCGCACCTCGGTCGGCAGCACGGGTTGTTCTCCCGGCGCGATCGTGACCACCGGCTCGACGCTGCCTCCAGCCAAAAAATGCTGCTTGACGAGGACACCGCAGACCACCAGACACAGCATCACGATCGCTAGATGCGCCACTGTTTCGAGGCGAGCTTTCAGCGTCGACTTTTCGAGGCGAGCTTTCAGCATCGACGTCTCCTTTCCGAGATGGGAAGTCCTGCCGCCCAAGATCGAGGACCGACTTCGCCGGGCGGCTAGGCGCCGCACGGCGTTGATTCCCACAAGGAGGCGTCAAAGCGATGCGGATTCGCTCATCACCAAAGGAATTGTGTGGAATTGACGACTGTCAACGCCTCATCTCCCGCGCCAACCACGCCCGCGCACTCGACCACTCACGCCCGACCGTGGCTGCGCTGATGCCGAGCACTTCGCCAGCCTCGGTGGTGGACAGCCCGCCAAAGAATCGCAGCTCGACCAGGCGACTCTGACGACGATCGAGTGTCGCCAACAGATCCAGGGCTTCATCGAGCGCAACCAGGTCGCCATCGACCAGCTGCGGCAAACCGATCGCCTCGTCGAGCGAAAGATCAGCACTCTCTCCTCCACGCTTGATCCGTCGACGAGCTCGCGCGTGATCAACCAAGATGCGGCGGATCGCCCGCGAGGCGAAGTTGAAAAAGTGGGCACGATCCCGCCAACGGACGTGGCGGCGATCGGTCAAGCGCAAGTAGAGCTCGCTGACAATCTCGGTCGCTTGCAGGGTCGAGGGGCGCGCTTCGC
>JAJCXO010000141.1 GCA_029263395.1 Acidobacteriota bacterium
CCTTCGTCAACAGCAACCTGGCCAGGGAAGCCGGTCGTATCATCGGTTGGCGAGGTTCCTTTTGGCGCGAGAGATATCATCTCATCCCGATCAGTCCCGAAGACGAGGCCCTGATCGGCCGACTGCGCTACGTCCTCAGCAACACCGTCAAAGAATTCCTAGTCGCCAGCGTTCGCGACTGGGAAGGCCTTCACTGTGCCGAAGCCTTAATGGATGGCAAGCCGATGCAAGGCGTCTGGTACGCACGCTCCAAAGAGTACGAAGCGCAACGTCAAGCTCAACGCCGAGCGGCCCGCCGAGGCACCATCGTCGAAGACATCGATCGCGGCGCTTTCATGGAACACTATGCCGTCCAGCTCGCACCGCTGCCTTGTTGGAAAGATCTATCCCTTGCCACCCGTCGCAAACTCGTGAACGAGATGGTCGTCGAGATCGAAGCGGAAGCTGCGGAGCAACGCGCCGAACTCGGCATCGAACCTTTAGGTATGGACGCCATTCGCAACCAGGATCCATTCGCTCGTTCCGCCAACCACAAGCGCACACCCAAACCGCTGTGTCACGCCGCCAGTAGGGAAACGCGTGACCGCATGAAACTCGCCTACCGGGCCTTCGTCGGAATGTTTCGCGAGGCATCACTCAAAGTGAAACTCGGTCGGGTCGCCGAAGCGATCTTCCCTAAACACAGTTTCCCACCAAGCCTGCCCTTCGTCCGCTTCGGTGATGCCATCGATCCGCTCGCCGACGCGGGCGGCGCCGTGCGCTGGACGAATTGGTCGACAGCAACGACCCAGGCTCAGTAACGAGTCTAGGGCTGCTTTGGGCCCGGTAACGAGACGAAGGCGATATCTTGATATCTGCGCTTACCGGGTGAAGTGTGTCTGTTGTAAGCCCAGGGGCCAGAGATTTCAAGAATGACACGACTCAGCAATCGCGAGCCTGACGCTCTGGCGTCCGAAGACATGAAGAACGTTCGGAAGGTGCCGAATTGCGGCGAAGGGACCGAGTAAAAACTGGTGTGCTGTGTTCAGCAGGTACCCCATCGGCTTTCTCGCCGCCGAAATCCCTGGAACCTGCTCCCCTGATGCTGACGCTCCCCTACTCCGCGCAATTCACTCGACGCGCCGTCTTGCTGCCGCCTCGACCGAATTGTTTCCAAGGGAAACGTTGTCAGCATCAGCATAGGCCAAGGCCAATCCACTGATCTAGGAATATCTTTCTTGATCATTAAGCATGAGTCTCTCGATCTACACATTCGTCAAGCACCGTCGTCAGCCGTTCGAGCCACATCGACGATTTTGAGCCCCGCCAAGACACCTGTTGCGCAACCACTATCCCCTTCCGGCCAGCCAAGACACCTGTTGTGCAACCCCGATCCCCTTCTAAGCCAGCCAAGACACCTGTTGGACGGTACCGATCCCCTTCTAAGCCGGCCAAGACACCTGTTGCGCGTTACCAATCCTGTCCCGGCGGGCCTCAACTCTGTGTTTGGTTGCGCAACAGGTCTTCCGCGCTCCTGTCGACAGCAGCCAGGGCGCGAAACTTGTCCGCTTGATCGACCTCACCGGTGCTTTCATACAAGTTGACCAGGGCTTCGGCTGCCTTGCGGGCTCGTGTCTCGTCTTGCCCACGGAACCCTTCGTAAGCCTCGCGTAGGAGGTTCTCCCCTTCTGATGGCTGCTGCAGCAAGACCAGGCACTCCCCGAGCTCGATCGCTGCACGAAGCACCAAGGGATGGTCCGATGCCAACACTCGACGACGGATTTCGAGCGTCTCACGCAGCAGTGGCTCAGCACTTGCGGGCTGGCCAACCAAGAGCTTCAGGCCACCGATGGCAGCGAGCGACCTGGAGATGGCTGGATGACTCGCAGGTAAACTGCCCCGCTGAGCCGCCAGAGCCTCACGATAGGTGGCCTCGGCTTCGTCCAAATGTTCGGACTTCTCGAGGACATAGGCTAAAACGTAGAGGCTGTGCCCAATCTGCACGTGCGGTGCCTCAAACAGCTGGCGACGGTTTGCCAAGGCTTCTCGGGCCAATGGCAGCGCGGCTTCAGGGTTGCCTAGATCGGTCAGCACCACACTCAGATTGGCAAGGGTTTCAGTGGTCCTGGGATGACCGCTCGGGAGCAATCGTCGACGCAGCACCAAGGCTTCACCCAATCTTTCCCGCGCCGCCTCAAGATCACCGGTGACGAACAGAGCACAGCCCAAATTGTGCAGGGTGAGGGCCACTTGGGGATGATCCATGCCGACGGCTCGACGCTGGACGGCAAGGGCCTCGCGATATAAAACGACGGCGCCGGCCGGATCACCCTGGTTGTCAACCACCAGCGCCAGATCGTTCAGGGTTCCGGCGGTATCCAGGTGAGCCCGCCCTAGATGTTGGGTCTGAATCGTCAACGCTCGCCGCAGCAGATCTTCCGCTTCGTCGTAGCGGCCCTGCGCATGGCGCAGGTGGGACTGCTGGACGAGCCCTATCGCCAAGTCCTCGGCTCCAAGCTGCTGACGGATCGCAAACGCCTCCCGTAGGATGACGTCTGCGCGACCAATATCGCCCACCTCACGGCGCAACTCAGCGAGCTGCCCGAGCGTTGTCGCCAGCTGTTGCGGACTGCTGCCTCGGCGCCGCAGCGCCAGCGCCTCTTCCAATAACTCGATCGATTGCTGCCACAGGCCGAGCTCGTCGTATACCGTGGCCATGGTTTCGAGCAGCCCGGCTCGCTTCTCGGGTTGATCGTCGAGGTGAGGTCCAATCCGGGCCACCCCTCGATCGAGCACCTCCCGTGCTGTGAGGTCTTGTCCGCGGGATCGGCTGGGATCTGCCTCGGAGAACAGGTCGACTAGAAAACTGGACACTTGCTCGGCATGATCGCGATCCTGACGCGCTTGATCGCGCTCGAGTTCGAGCTGGGCGGCCTGAATAGAGGCATGCAGCACGAAGCCGAGCACGGTCAGCAAAAACAGCGCCACCACCGTCGCCCCCCAAACATGACGACGGATCAGCTTGCCGGCGCGATACCCCCACCAGGTGACGGTCCTCGCCACCACCGGCCGCCCTTCGAGGTAACGTTCAATGTCTTCCGCCAACTGGCGGCTCGAGCCGTAACGCTGCCGGGGATCTTTTGCCAGCGCCTTGAGTAGGATGTTGTCGAGGTCGCCGCGCAGTTGATGGGGTCGGACGGGCCCAGCACTCGATCGATCAGCCGTAGTGCTGGGACGGGGCGGATCGAGCTCGCAGACGACACGCTCAACTTCGGCCGGTGACAGCTCGCCGAGCTCGTACGGGCGGCTGCCGGTCAACAACTCATACAGCAGCAACCCCAGCGCATACACGTCGGTTGCGGTGGTGATCGGCTCACCCAACAACTGTTCGGGGCTGGCGTACTGCAGGGTCATCGGATGTAAGCCCGAGGCGGTGACCTCAACCGCATGTGGGAAAGCTCCCGGCTCGAGGATCTTGGCGATACCGAAATCGAGCAGTTTGGGTACGCCCTCTTCGGTCACTAAAACGTTGGCGGGCTTGAGGTCACGATGGATGATGAGGTTTCGTTGCGCGGTACTCACCGCCGAGCAGACGCACAGCACGAGGTCGAGGCGTTGGCGCAGCGACAGCTGACGCCGTGTGCAGAAGAGGTCGATCCGTTGGCCTGCGACGTATTCCAACACCAGATAAAGCGACCCGTCGTCGGTAGCACCCCCATCGTGGATGCGGGCGATGTTGGGATGCTCCAACCGCGCCAGGATCTGGCGTTCGTTGCGAAAGCGCCGCAGGGCTTCGTCACCGCCGGCATTCGGACGCACCACTTTGATCGCCACTATCTGGTGTAGGTGCCCGTCATCACGTACCGCAAGATAAACGCTCCCCATGCCACCGTGACCGAGAACACGCAACAGGCGATAGGGTCCCAGATGGTCCCAAGGTAGCTCCCTCAGCGGCAGCTTCGAGCCCGAGAGTTCAGAAAGGCTGCTGACAATCGGCCGCTCGAGGAAGTCTCCCGCTCGCTCTTCAGCCCGCAAGATCGCCTCGACGTCCGCCCGCAACTCGGACGGACAATCCTGCTCCAAGTATCTCCGACGCTCCGCTGTGTCGTGTTGGAGGGCCCGCTGCAAAACCCCCTCTAAACGACGCCAGCGACTTGAAGTCATGGCTCCGGCTGCAGGAAGTTGTAGAGCCAACCGCGAGCGATTCGCCACCGGCGGTTGAGGGTGGCGCTCGACAGCCCGAGGTGCCGAGCGATCTCCTGAAATTGATAGCCGGCAAAAAATCGCAGCTCGACAATCTTAGCTAGCCCGGGATCGAGCTTGGCTAGCGCGTCGAGGGCTTCGTCCAAGGCCACCAACTGGGCCGGCTCATCGCCAAACATGCCTTCTGCGTTCTCGAGGGTGACATGTGGCTGGTCACCACCGCGCTTGGCGGTCAACCGGCCGCGAGCATGGTCAACCAGCACTCGCCGCATAATGCGCGCTGCAGTGGCGAAAAAATGCGACCGGTTCTGCCAGTCCGGCTGTTGCTCGGCGGATAGCCGCAGGTAGGCCTCGTGCACCAATGCGGTGGCTTGCAACGTCAGATCGTGGCGCTCACGGCGGACGTAACCCTGAGCAATCGCGTGGAGATCACGGTAGACCTCGGACACCAGACGATACCCGGCATTCTGATCGCCGTCCGACCAGCCAGACAGTAAACCGGTCAGGTCGGTGGCATCGACAGTGGCCAAGGGATGGCTCGTCGAGCCGTTCAGATTTCGTGGCACGTCTGAGTCCAGTGCATCGACATGGGCCAAGGCTTTCATCACTTCAACAGCATACTGCCGCATCGACGTCTCAAACTCGCGTTTCGCACCCTGGAACGTACCGCTCGTCCAATTGTTGATTGATCGGCGCCGCAGTCCACGCTGGTCCGAGTGATGACGCACCCGGAGGTGCTGGTGGCGCTCGCCTGATCGGCGCGCTCAAACAGCTTCGGGACTCTGATGCTTACATGATCAGTTGTAGGAGAACTCATGACTCGTAGTTTCAACCTATCTTTCGTTCGCAACGGCTTCTCGGCCTTTGTCCTATTCGTGGTACTCGCCGGCTCCACTTCCGCTCAGACCATCATCACCGGTCAATTCGACTTCGAGACCATCGCTGTCCCCGGCGCACTCTCGACCGATGGCTCAGAGCTAGATAAACAAGGTCGTTTCTGGGGCTACTACGACGGCCCGGACGGCACAGTCGGAGGCTTCTCTTACAAAGATGGTGTCTTCACACCGTTCAGCGTCGACGGCTTAGATACGGCCGTGGCCGGCGTCAGCGACAAGGGGGATGTGGTCGGTGACGTCACTGGTGAAGATCAGATCCGCCGCGGTTTCTTCTACGATGGCGAAGAGCTGCTCATCGTCCATCCCGACGACTCCGAGATTACCGAAGTGATCGGCGTCAACGAGAAGGGGCAAGCGTCGGGCTGGTACCGCGACACCGGTGGCACACGGCACGGCTTCATCCTCGAAGATGGTGAGCTCACCCTGATCGATTTCCCCGGCGCCGCTGCTGGCGGAACTCGGGCCTCGGACATCAACATCAAAGGCGACGTCACTGGTTTCTACTTCGATGAAAACTTCTTGCCGCACGGCTTCGTGCTGCGCAAGGGTGTGTTCACGACCATCGACTTCCCAGGCTCGTTGGGTACGTTCCTCGGCGGTATCAGTGACAACGGACTGGCGATCACCGGCACCTACATCGACTCGGACTTCGTCTTCCATGGCTTCATCCTGAACAAACGAGGGGACTTCATCACCATGGACGTACCGGGCGCCGCCGGGACCCTCGCGGTGCGCTTCTCGAGCAAAGGTGGCAAGGTCACCGGGTCTTACGAGTCCGCCGCTGATCCGAATGTGCGGTTCGGCTTCATCGCCACACCGTTGGAGAACTATGGCCTCTAGATGAACCAAACCCGCGTGCGGGCTCGGTTTCGGTACCAGGGCGCACAGCCGTGCGCCCCACCCAGGTCTTGCCAAACTCAGGTCTTGCCGAGTCGGCTGCTTCTTGGCGATGAAGCGCCAACAGGCGCCGACCCTGGACAGAATCTAGTTGGTTCCTCGATGTAACAAACCCATCCCCACCATCGTCTTCCTATCAACGGACCACCCCGTCACTCGAGGAGCCCATGATGTGGAAAGACGCCCGCTACGCCGTTCGCATGCTGACCAAGAACCCGATGGTGACCACCGTCGCGATCCTCTCTTTGGCCCTCGGTATCGGCGGCAACAGTACGATCTTCAGCATCGTCTACAGCTTCCTGTTCTCTCCGCTCCCGTTTGACGACCCGGCCCGGGTGGTCTTGGTGCTCGAGACCGACCCCAAAGAGGGGGACGACCAAGTTGGCGTTGCGCCGGCAAATTTTCTCGATTGGCGCGAACGACAGGACGTCTTCGCCAACTTCGCCGCCTCGACGGCGGGGACGGTGCGGCTGACCGGTGACGGGCCAGCCGAGCAGCTCAACGGCAGCACCGCAACGGCGAACTTCTTCGATACCCTCGGGGTTCCAGCGCTTCATGGACGCACCTTTGTCGCCGGTGAAGACGTGGCCGGCTCCGATCGGGTGGTGGTCCTCAGCTATTCATTGTTCGAACGTCGCTTTGGTGCCGACCCCAAGGTCGTCGGCACTACCATCGAGCTCGATGGCACTGCGCACACCGTCGTCGGGGTGATGGATAAACCCTTCGAATTCTTCGACGCAACAATCGCCCTCTGGCAACCGTTGGTGTTCGGCCCCGAGGCACGTAATCAGCGCTCCCGCGAAGATCGCCAGCTGATGACGGTCGGCCGACTGGCTGACGGCACTACCGTCGACGGTGCCCATCAGCAGATAGCAGCCATCGCCACCAACCTGGCGGCTGAGTATCCTGAGATCCTCAACGAGCGCCGAGCCAATGCGATCAAGGCCCGCGACCTCTTCCCCGGTCGCGTCGACAAGATCTTGGTTTCGGTGCTGATGGCGGCGGTCGGTTTTGTGCTCTTGATCGCCTGCGCCAACATCGCCAACCTATTGCTGGCGCGTGGCGAGTCGCGTCGCGAGGAGATTGCGGTGCGGGCCGCTCTCGGTGCCGGCCGCGCACGGATCATCGGACAGATGCTGACCGAGAGTCTCTTGCTCGCCACCCTCGGTGGCGCGCTGGGGATGGGGCTGGGGGTGACCGGTGTGCGTTTTCTGGCGTCGGTGATCCCACCTAACATGCCGACCAGCATGGTACCGGCCGTGAACTTACCAGTGTTGGGCTTCACCGTCCTGGTCACGGTGATGGCAGGCCTGGTCTTCGGCTCGATGCCAGCGCTGCTGGCAGCACGTACCAACCTCACCGGCACCCTGCGTGCCGGTGGACGTAGTGACGCTGGCTCACAGCGACGCGGCTGGCTGCGTAGCGCGCTAGTTGTCGGCCAGGTCAGCATGGCGGTGATGTTGCTCGCCGGCGCCGCGGTCCTGGTGCAGACGTTCCAGCACTTTCAGCCGACCGATTCCGGCTTCGACAGCGCCCGCCTCCTGACCGTGCAAGTTGCCCTTGAAGAAGGCACGGAATCGGAACAATCGACACGTTGGCCGCTCTTCTTCGAAAGTGTCGAGGGTCGCCTGCGCGAGATGCCAGAGGTTGCTTCGGTCACGACTGTCAGCATGCTGCCCCGCAGCCGCGGCGGGGGTCCGCAGGGAACGTTCACCATCGACGGACGGCTGGTCGAACCGGGCGAAGAGCCGAGCGCCCTGTGGCTCACCTCGACGCCAGGCTATTTCTCGACCCTGGCGATCCCGGTCCAAGGGAGAGTGTTTGATGCTGGCGATCGAGAAGATGCGGTGCCGGTTGCGATCGTCAATCGTCGCTTCGCTGAGCAGCACTTCCCGGGTAGTACCGTCAATGATGTCATCGGCCAACGCCTGACGATCCAGGGTCAGTCACGGCAGATCGTCGGTATTTCAGCCGACATCTATCAACGACGGATCATCACTCGCGATGGGGCTGTGCCGGTGGTTTATCTGCCCTACCGACAAGCCCTGAGTCGCGAGATGTTTGTCGTCGCTCGAACCCACGGTGAGCCCTCCGACGTGGCTGGCGCCGTCCGCGAGGCGATCTGGGCCGAGGAGTCGAGCCAACCGATCGGTGCGGTGCAAACCATGGACGAGCACATCGCCGAGATGATGGCGGGACCGCGCTCGATCTCCCAGATTGTCACCGCCCTCGGCACGCTGGCTTTGCTGTTGGCGTCGATCGGGATCTACGGCGTCATGTCTTACTCGGTGTCGTTGCGACGCCGCGAAATTGGCATCCGTATGGCAATGGGAGCCGGCAGGCTCACGATCCTCCGCATGATCACACGCCAAGGACTGCGCCTGATCGTCATCGGCTTCCTGCTCGCAGTGCCTGGCACCTGGGCCGTCCTGCGCCTGCTGGCCAGCGCCTTTGACGGCATGCCGGCGTCGGACCTGCTCGCCCCCGCCGCCATGCTCGGCGTGTTGTTGCTCAGCGGATTGCTGGCGAGTTTCCTGCCGGCCCGGGGTGCGGCGCAAGTAAATCCGGCCGAAACGCTGCGTAGGTAAAGGTTCGAAGCTCAAACATGCTCGCTGCTTGCTCGCTCCACAAGACCTCCCTGACTGAGCCGAAAATGGCAAAACTAGACGGGATCTGAGATCCCGTCCAAGAACGCATCGAGAGCTCGGTCGATCTTGTGGGCTGCGCCGCAGCTCCAGAACTCGCCGGATCTCTGGCAGTATGCCTAACTCCTTTTGGTGCGACTGGATACGAGATGCCAACAGATGCGAAGCTCAAACATGCTCGCTGCTTGCTCGCACCACAAGACCTCCCTCACTGAGCCGAAACGGCAAAACTGGACGGGAACTAGTTAGGTAGTTAGGGAGCCCGAGGGCTCCCCGCGCAGCACCTGATGCTTGTGTATCGAGGTTCTTGACAATCAGGACCTCTGCAGTACACTATTGGCCATCTCGTTCCTGAGACAGCATCTCAATAACTCACTTTAGCGAATCAACCAACTGTTTGGCCCCAACCCAACAACCAGTTGCCACATCGCTTCACCTATTTATTGAGACGAAATCTCAACATGGAAACCCATACGATGATCAACGAGGTGCCACCAGATTCTCTGATCGTTTGTCAGACGATCGGACCGAAACGTAGGAAGGCGACGACCCGCAGCACTTTGGCAGAGCACGGATCGCCGCCTGAACATGGACCACGGAGCGGGCTGGAACCCGACTCCACTCTCCACACAAGGAACTATACATGCTTCGTTCCTCAGGAGCAGCCTCTCGGCTGCGTACGGCGTTCATACATTCCCTTACCACCACTATGTTTTTGACCGTCCACTACTTGGAGGCAGAGGACCCCGAGGTCGCCCCACCTCCCGATACCACCTTTGTCGAAACCGTCACGGTTTCCTCGACCCGTTCCGAGCGTGCCATCAAGGACACTCCGGGCCAAATCGACGTCATCGACGCCGACGAGATCACCGAACTCGGCTACACCAACGTCGCCGACTTGGTCCGTTTCACCCCCGGAGTCTACGTCGACGGTGATCTCACTCGCCTCGGCACCAGTGGCTTCAACATCCGAGGCATCGGTGGCAATCGTGTGTTGACCCAGATCGACGGGGTCCCAACCGCCGAGCAGTTCGACTTCGGGCCTTTCGCAGTGACCCAATACAGCCTCGATCTCGACACCCTCAAAAGCGTCGAAATCGTCCGTAGCGCGGGCTCGGCGTTGTACGGCAGCGATGCGCTGGGCGGTGTCGTCTCGTTGGTGACCCGCGGCCCCCGCAGCTATCTCGGCGACCAACCGCAATATCTAGGGTTGCGGCTCGGATTCGACGGCCGCGCCGAAGAAGTGTCGGAGTCACTGGTCTACGCTCGCGGTGGTGATCGTTGGCAAGGCTCCTTCGTCGCCACCCACCGTGACGGGCAGGAGCTCGACAACCAAGGTGACATCGAGACCGAGGACCGGGCGCGCACCGCTCCCAATCCAATCGACCGACAGCAAGCCAATGTCCTCCTCAAGCTTGGACGAGATTCAGAGACTGGCTCACGGATCGAGCTTACGGTGGAGGTATTCGACAGCGAGTCCGAAACCGAGGTGCTGAGTGATCGCGCCCCGGCCTCTCCGTTCAGTTCGGCGGTGCTCGACTCGGACGCCGTCGACACGCAACAACGAGTGCGCGTCAGCCTCGAACACAGTCTGGTCCTTGCCAGCCCGATCGTCGACTCCTTGATCTGGCGTGCCTACGCCCAGGATGCAGACACAGACCAGGCAACAAGCTCGGTGCGCTTCGGACGCCTGGGACAATCTGACCGTGAAGGCCTGCTGAGCTTCGAACAGGAGAGTTATGGCTTCGAAGCGGAAGCCCGCAAGGCGTTGGACAATGCTGGCAACAAATCCCTGACGTATGGTTTGCAGCTGCGTCGTGATCGCTTTGATGGCCTGCGGGGCCGCATCGAAACGGTCACTGCGACGGGGGCACCCGTACCCACGACGTTGACCTTCCCCACTAAGTACTTCCCTAAAAGCGACGTCGACGAACTCGGCCTTTTTATCCAGAGTGAGCTGGCTTTCGCTGAGGGACAACTCCGCCTGATTCCTGGTCTACGGTACGACAGCTTCGAGCTCGATCCTGATGAGAACGACACAACTTTCCTGGATGGAAATCCCGGCCAGGCGACGCCGGTCGCTATTGATGACGACGCTCTTTCCCCAAAGCTCGGCGCAGTGCTTGCCCTGAACGACACGCTCTCAGCCTTCGCGCAGTATGCCCGTGGTTTTCGGGCACCACCGATGAGTGCCGTCAACAACGGGTTCACCAACCCCGCCGGGGGCTATCGAACCTTGCCCAACGCGGAGCTACAGCCCGAAACCAGTGACAACTTCGAGATCGGCCTGCGCGGTAGTTTCAGCCGTGGGAGCTTCAGCGTCACAGTCTTCGACAATCGTTACGACGACTTCATCGAGACCGTATTTCTCGGCTTCAATCCCGCCGTGTTCCTGGTCGAGTTTCAACCACAGAACATCCAAAAAGTGGCGATCTCGGGTTTCGAGGTTGCCGCCGACCTCCTCCTTGGCGACGCCTGGCGCCTCCGGACCGCCTTCAGCGACACCGAGGGCGTCAACGTGACCGAAGACGAGCCTTTGGAGTCCATCGCACCACCGCGGTGGGTCACCGGCCTGCGCTACACCCCGGGCAATCGTTGGGGGCTGGAGGGAACGATCACCTCGGTGCAGTCCAAAGACGCAGACGAGCTGCCAGCCGACTCCACTCAGTTCCAAACCCCAGCCTACGAGGTGTTCGATCTTGCCGCCTGGGTGACGTTGACCAACCATTTGAGGCTCCAGCTGTCGGCCTGGAACCTGACCGATGAAGCCTACTGGCAATGGACTTACGCCAGGGGCCAGAGCCAAGGGTCTTCGACCCTCGACCGCTACACCAGTTCTGGCCGTAGCTTCGGCCTTCAAATGCGAGCCCAGTTTTGAAACGAGTCTCACTATGAAGACCTCGCTATGAAGACCAAAGCCAAGTGCTGCAAGAAATTCAAGCGCAAAGGCGCTGCCTGCAAAAGATGCCCATTGATGGCGGCGCTGGGGAAAAAAGCGTGGCGCCAGTACCTCGGTAAGGCAGGAAAGCGGCTGTCGAAAACGGCCTGAACTTTCGATATGAACAAGGTGATTTTCCATGGTTGAACCCCTCATACAGCGTTCCCGTTCCATCGTCCGTATCGCTGGTCTCGTCTGGATCGCAGCTCTCGCCTGGGTCGTGACGCCACTTGCTGCCGTCGGAGCGCCTCTGCCACCCCTGCCCGAAGGGATTGCCAGCTTTGGCGGTGCTGTGGCCGGTGACGCTCTTTATGTTTTTGGCGGGCACATCGGCAAGACCCACCAACATTCGATCGAGAATCTATCCCACCGCTTTTTGCGTCTCGACCTCGAGGCTCCCTATCAGGGCTGGCAAGAATTGGGCGAGGTTGCCGGTCTCCAGGGTCTCCCAATGGTGGCGCACGGGCGCCGAGTGTGTCGTGTCGGCGGCCTGACAGCACACAACCACGCGGGTGAAAAAGAAGACCTACACTCCATCGCCGAGGTCACCTGCTTCGATCCCGACACAGACAGCTGGCACGACCTGCCTCCCCTGCCCCAACCTCGTTCGTCGCACGATGCGGTGGTGATCGGGGATCGGCTTTACGTGGTGGGTGGCTGGCAGCTGCGCGGCGCCGGCAACGACCCGGTGTGGCACGACACCATGGCGGCACTCGACCTCTCCGCCGCGGCGCCTGAGTGGAAGACGATTGCCCAACCCTTCCGGCGTCGGGCCTTGGCGGTGGCAGCCGCTGGGGCCCGACTGGTGGCCTGCGGCGGTTTGGGCACGGACGGCACCAGTCGTCGGGTCGACGTTTACGACCCCAGCACCGATCGCTGGAGCGAAGGTCCGGAGCTACCAGCCATGGCCGAGCGCATGAAGGGCTTTGGCGTCTCGGCGTTCGGCGTCGGTGATCGGCTCTACCTATCGGGGGCAGACGGTATCGTGCACGCGTTGGTAGCTGGCGAGGCATCATGGCAAGAGCGCCTCGGTCGGCTCGAAGAACCGCGCTTTTTCCACCGCCTGCTGCCCTACCGAGACCGCCTACTGTTCATTGCGGGTGCTGGTGGAAGTGGCCATCTGGCAAACCTCGAGTCGATCGCTGTGGTCGACTTGATCCCGGGTTCGGTACCACTCGAGAGCGACGAGGCAACAGCCGACGCGACAGCAGAACAGGTGGCGGAGCGATGATCTGCCGCAACACGCTCCTTGCCATGTTTGGGCTGTCCGTACCGCTTGTCTTGGCTGCTTGCGGTCCTGCTGGCAAGGCGGCCAACCCACCCGGTGAGCCCGCCGCAACCCTCGAGGAAGAGGCCCCGGTCGACATCGAACTCGCCAAATTGATGGGTGATATGCAGCACCATAGCGCCAAGCTCGGTTATGCCATCGCCGGCCACAATCATCCGTTGGCGACCTTCTACCTCGAAGAAGTTCATGAAGTGTTGGGCGAACTGATGACTGTCGAAGCAGACGACGGCATGCCGATCGCCCACCCCGCTGGAGTCATCCTCGAGCCAGCCCTCGAGGCCCTCGAGAGCAAGCTCGCCGCCAAACAATCGTGGTCCGAAATTTCCTACCAGTACGAACTCGTGATCGAGTCCTGCAACCGGTGCCACCTCGCCACCGAGCACGGCTTCATCGAGATCTTGCCCGCTCGCGGCGAGCCACCGTTCAATCAACGGTTCGCGGCAGCTGAAGACTTACACCTCGACCGTCCAGTCAGGTAGCATGCCGGCCGACGGCAGTCCTCCGAACCCGAGATTCAGCCTACTCAAACCTGGCTTACCTGAGGCCCGGCGTACCTGAGACCCTGATGAGCCAGCACTATCGCGCCGGTGCCGATATTGGCGGTACCTTCACCGACCTGATTGTCGTGGATTCCCGAACCGGGGCCTTTCACATCGGCAAGACTCTGACCACCGTTGACGATCCGTCGATCGCAGTGGAAACGGTGCTCGAGGACGTCTTGGGCCAGGCGGAGATATCGGCTCACGAGCTGCGTCACTTGATCCATGGCACCACCCTGGTGACCAACGCCATGATCGAACGCAACGGGGCCAAAACCGCACTGCTCACCACCCAGGGTTTCAGAGACTCGATCGAGATCGGTCGCGAGACCCGCTACGAGCTCTACGACTTGATGCTCGAGCAACCCAAACCGCTGGTGCCAAGGTACCTGCGGTTCGAGGTCCCCCAACGCACCCTACGAGATGGCACAACCCACACCGAGCTCGACGAAGCCGAGGTTACAGCTCTGGGCAAGGAGTTGGCGGAACACGGCATCGATGCGGTTGCGGTGACATTCCTCCACAGCTTCGCCAACCCCGAAGCCGAACGCCGCGCCGCCACCATCTTGCAGGAAGTTGCGCCGAAGCTCCGGGTGTCGATCTCATCGGACGTGGTGCCTGAAATCCGTGAGTACGAACGGGCTTCAACCACCATTGCGAATGTCTATGTGCAGGAGCTGGTCGAAACCTACCTGCGACAACTCGAGCGCCGACTCGAACAGCTCGGCTTCACTGGCAGCTTCTACCTGATGTTGTCGAGTGGCGGCATCGCCACCGTCGACACCGCGATTCGCTATCCGGTGCGGCTGCTCGAATCGGGCCCGGCGGCAGGTGCATTGGCCGCCAATGCTTATGGCCTAGCGGCTGGCCACGAGGATCTCATCTCGTTCGATATGGGGGGGACCACCGCCAAGATCTGCGTCATCGACCATGGTGAGCCCCTGATCGCCCCTGAATTCGAAGTCGACCGCATGTACCGCTTCGCCAAAGGCTCCGGGCTACCGATCAAGCTACCCGTGATCGAGCTGATCGAGATCGGCACCGGTGGCGGTTCGATCGCTCGCGTCGATTCGCTGGGTTTACTCAAGGCCGGGCCTGATTCGGCCGGCGCCTCGCCTGGACCGGTGTGTTACGGCCGCGGTGGTCAACAACCCACCATCACCGATGCTAACTTGATCCTGGGCTACCTGGACCCGGGTTATTTCCTCGGCGGACAGATGACCCTCGATCTGGAGGAGGCGCGCCACGCTGTACAGCAGCAGATCGCTCAGCCATTGAATCTCAGCGTCGAAGCAGCGGCTTGGGGTATCCATCAGATCGCCAATGAAAACATGGCCAACGCGGCACGGGTCCATGCGCTGGAACGTGGCAAAGATCCTCGCCGGTTTCCCCTCTTCGCCTTTGGTGGCGCCGGCCCGGTCCACGCCTACCGCATTGCCCACTCCTTAGGAGCACCGACCCTGATCGCCCCACTGGGTGCGGGCGTCATGAGTACCGTCGGTTTCCTGACTGCCCCACTAGCATTCGACTTTGTGCGGTCCTCCGTCGCTGAACTCGAAACCATTGATTGGCCGCAAGTCAATCAGCTCTTCGTCGAGATGGAGGCCGAAGGTCGAGACCTCCTCACCAGCTCCGGCGTCGACGCAGACGACGTGACCCATCGCCGACAGGTGGACATGCGTTACGTCGGTCAGGGCCACGAGATCCGGGTCAGTCTGCCAGCCGGAGTGCTGGCGGCCAACGAAGGGGGTGCCTTGCGGCAACGCTTCGAGACGGTTTACCGTCAGCTCTACGAACGCTCGGGCCCCGCCGTCGAAGTCGAGATGCTCAATTGGCGGGTGGTGTCGTCGGGCCCCAGCCCGAAGGTGCAGCTTGCCGTCGAGACTGCGACTGGCGATACGGGAACGGCCGACGATGCCCGCAAGGGAACCCGCCCGGCCTATTTCCCGGAAGCCGAGAGTTTCGTCGACACCCCGGTCTTCGATCGTTATCGGCTTGCGCCTGAGATGACCTTCGACGGCCCGGCAATTGTCGAAGAGCGTGAGTCGACCGCTGTGATCGGACCAGGAGCCTTCTGCCGCATCGACCGTCACCACAACTTGGTGGTCGACATGCCCACCGATGGACGCCTCCCGACTTAGGGTCGATCGCGATGACAACCCAGAAGACACTCGACCCGATCCAGCTCGAAGTGCTGTGGAACCGACTGCTGTCGGTCGCCAACGAACAACAGACCACCTTGGTGCGCACCGCCTTCAGCACCATCGTCCGTGAGTCCCTGGACTTGGCCTGCGGCGTGTTCGATACCCGCGGCCATATGATCGGTCAGTCCTTGACCGGTACACCGGGCCACATCAACCCGATGGCCACCGGAGCGATCCACTTCCTCACCACCTACCCCCCCGAAACTCTCGAGCCGGGGGACGTGTTGGTGACCAACGACCCTTGGCAAACCGCGGGCCAGGTCAACGACTTCACGGTGCTGACGCCGGTCTTCCGGGACCGTCGAATCGTCGCCTACTTCGCCAACTGCTGCCATGCCCCGGACATCGGCGGCCGTATCTTGTCCGCCGAAGCACGGGAGGTGTTCGAAGAGGGGCTGCGCATACCCATCACCAAGCTGTTTTCCCGTGGCGAGCCGAATGTTGAACTGTTCAAGATTCTCCGCGCCAACGTCCGCACTCCCGATGAGACGGTTGGCGATCTCTACGCCCAGACGTCTTCCAACGCGGTGGGAGCCCGTAGTCTGTTGCAGATGATGGACGAGTTCGGCTTGGACACCATCGATCCGCTCGCCGACGAGATCATCAGCCGGTCCGAAAACGCGCTGCGGGCTGCACTTGAACAGATCCCCAACGGCTGCTTCGAGCACACTGTGTGGAGCGACGGTTTTGAGGAACCGCTGCGGTTGAAAGTGGCGGTCACGGTGGAAAACCGGGACATCCACATCGATTTCGCAGGTTCGTCACCTCAGAGTCAGCGCGGCATCAACGTCGTGCTCAACTACACCAAGGGTTACGCTTCCTTCGCGGTGAAAGCCGCGATTAGTCCCGAGGTACCCCACAACGAAGGCTCCTTTCGACCGGTGCACATCGAGGCTCCGGCTGGGTCGATCCTGAATTGCACCGAACCTGCGGCGGTGGCGTCGCGTCATCTGGTGGGGCACTTTTTGCCGGGGCTGATCTTCGGAGCTTTGGCCCAAGCGATTCCGGACCGTGTCTTGGCTGGTGGCGCCGATCCGGCATGGATGAGTATTTGGCGCGCTACCTGGCCGGCTAGCCACAAATCGGCCAACTTCACTCTCTTCCAGCTTGGCGGCACCGGTGCCCGTCCAACCAAAGACGGATTGAGCACCACCGGTTTCCCGAGCGGAGTTGGTGGAGTACCGGCCGAGATCATGGAGTCGCAAGCACCTATCCTCCAACTGCGGCGAGAGCTCCGAACCGACTCGGGCGGCGGCGGGACGTTTCGTGGCGGCCTCGGGCAAGCAACCGACATCGCCCATCTCGGCGACGATCGTTGGAGTGTGTCGGCCATGGTCGACCGCACCCAATTTGCGGCCCATGGCCTCGACGGTGGTCTACCCGGAGCCTTGGGTGAACTCGAACTCGATGGCAGCGATGCCATGGCCAAGTCTGTGTTGTGGATGGACCCGAACGCGGTCGTGTCGCTGAATCTACCGGGTGGAGGCGGTTATGGCGACCCTCTGGACCGCGACCCGTGCCGGGTGCTGGACGACGTCGTCCACGGTTATGTCTCGTTGGACGCGGCGCTCGACGTTTATGGCGTGGTCATCCGTTCTTTGGGTCGCCCCGACCAACGCGTCCGCTTGCCCGAACATTATGAACTCGACTGCGAGGCAACCGCAGAAACACGGCAGCAAAGGACCCAAGCCTAGGCAGGCCGATCATGAGCTGGACTGGCTGCCAGCCCGACAGATCGCCGCTCTCAAATCCCGGGCTGCCGAATCCAACAATCTGCCACCTTCGGCAAAGCGTTTCCACTCCGACGACATCAGAACCTGTTCACCCCAGTCTTCCGTGCCATAGTCTTGTCCTTCACTCGATATGGGAGCGCTTGATCATGACCGATCCACCATCCAAACATCCGCTCGACCACGTTCGGCTTTCAGATCTCCGGGGACTCACGCATTTGGCGACCCAGGCGACCGTAGGCGTAACTGGGATCGCGGAGGGTCTACATCGGTCGATTTGGAACACGATGGGCATTCCTGGCGGCGAGACGCCGGGGCGAACCCGCGGTATCACCGGCCTTGCCTACGAGAGTGTGCGCGGCGTTACTCAGCTCGTCGACAAGAGTGCCTCGGTGATGTTCGACTGGCTGCAGCCGTCCATCGAATCGATCGATGCCGGCAAACCCGACACACCGCCCCGCGAAGCGTTTCTCGCCGCACTCAACGGTGTCATGGGTGACCGCCTAGTTGCCGGCGAGAGCCCATTCGCCATCCCGATGACCCTGCGTTACCAACATCAACCGCTGGACTGGACCGCCCCGCCGCCGACGTCCGCGGTCACCGGCAAGGTGCTGCTGTTGATTCACGGACTCTGTGTCAACGACCTTCAGCGGTACGCTGAACATCACCAACATCCACCTGATCATGGACAAGTCCTGGCCTCGGATCTTGGCTACACCCCGGTTTATCTGCGCTACAACTCAGGCCTGCACATCTCGCAAAATGGTCGCGAGCTTTCCGGCCACTTGGACCAGCTGGTGCAGTCATGGCCGGTGCCGATCGAGGAGCTCAGCGTGGTCGCTCACAGTATGGGAGGTTTGTTGATCCGCAGTGCCGTCCACGTCGCTCAGCAGGAAAACCTCCAGTGGTCCAACACTTTGAAACACTTGGTGTTTCTGGGCACGCCTCATCATGGCGCCCCGTTGGAAAAGGCCGGCAATTGGGTCGACGTCATATTGGGTAGCACCCCCTACTCAGCTCCTTTTGCCAAGCTCGGCCAGCTTCGCAGCCCAGGCATTACTGACTTGCGGCACGGCTACGTGGTCGATGAAGACTGGCAAGGCCAAGACCGCTTTGAACGCCGACCCGATGGTCGACAGATCACGCCACTCCCTGAAGGCACGGCCTGCCATGCCATCGCGGCAACCACGACGGCAAAACGTACGCCCATGGCCGACCGTTTGATTGGTGACGGCTTGGTGCCGCTCCGCAGCGCCCTGGGCCAGCACAAAGACCCGCGGAGAAACTTACAATTTGCGTCCGAGTCGACCTGGGTCGCCTACAACACACGCCACATGGAGCTGCTCAACAGCCCGGAGGTAACCCGCCAGGTCACACAGTGGCTGACCCTGTAACCAGCCGCAAAGCTACTCAGCCGTCGCCCGATTCGACGAGCCGAACGATCTCAGCCTCGACCTGTTTCAGATCGGTCTTGCCGGTCCACTGTGCAACGATGTTGCCGGTAGCGTCGATCAGGAATTGTGCCGGGACGGCTCCCACTGAGTAAGCAGCCCACGCTGGCTGGTCGGCGGAGTCGAGAATCACCGGATGGGTCGCCTTGCGCTTTTTGATCATGCGGGCAACCTTCCGTGCGGCATCGTCGCCCTCGTCAATGGATAGGCTAACGATGCTCACTCCGGCCTCTTTGTACCGTGCGTGGAGATTGCTGAGCTCAGGCAGATCAGCAACACACGGCGGACACCAGGTAGCCCAGAAGTCGAGTAAAACAACCCGGCCTGCAAGCTCCTCTGAGGAGAACTCCGCACCGTCGAGATCCTGCGCCACAAAGGCCGGCGCGGGTCGCGGAAAGACCGGGGTGACGTAGGTGGCTGGAGCCTTCAGAAACTTATCCCGGCAGTCGAGGGAGCAAAAACCATAGGTCCCACCAGCATGGGTCTCTGATGCCACCACGGGCTCGGTCTCGGTCTCCCCATCATGGACTCTACACACGGGACAGATCGCCTCGGTTGCTGTCGGTTCGGCTAAAGAAGGCAAGGTCCCTAGGAGCAGAGCGCAGGCCAGGGACGTCAGAACAGAAGTTTTGTTTGTCTTGGTGTTCATCTCAAAATCTCGTCGACAAGGACACGCCGAATCGCTCGAACCACACCCACAGCAGGGAGGTCGAAAAACGACGGCCCAGGAAGTTCAGCATCAAATGGGAACGATCACCGTCGTACATCGGCCGCACGGAGACAAACTCCCCGAGCTCGATCTCGACGCCAAACGGGACATTGAAGTCGTCGTCCCATTCGGAATAATTGAGGCTGGCATAAGCCGAAACTGGCCAAGTCGGGTGGCGTTTGGCGGCGGTCAAATAGTAGGACTGGTCGCCGGCCGGTGATCCGATTCGGTCGGAACTGGTGCCGACAAACAACGCAGGCCGAGTTTCACTTTCGGTCAGCAGGAACCAGGTCAAGAGCGGCCCAACCTCGTCTGCAGCGGGATTGAACTCGACGCCGAGTTGTAACCGTTGATGGACACTGTAGCTCACCGTCGAGCGCCACCGTGGGCGGTCGAGATCGATGTCGACCCAACGTAACGACACGCTGAAGCTTGAATCCAAGCCACTCCCCCGGAGCGGCGCACCCTCTCCGGGTCAGCCGCTTCATGTGGGTGTCATCGACGGGCGCCGCGGTGGCTCAGCTGCCGGCTCCGTCGGCTCGGCTGATGCTTGCGCACGAGCCGTCCCCGCAAAAGCGAACAGTGTCAAGATTCCGGCGACGGTGAGTCGAGCCATGAGTGACGAACCATACATCCCATTATCCTACCAGGCTGAACGCGCCCTGCCGCCTCCCACAACCATTCCGAGGTGACATCAATTTCGGAAATGCCAGCATTCCCTACCCTCAGGGGTAGGGAATGCCAGGTTGGTGTGTGGTTTACTCGTTCGGTATGGATGCACTCCGTGAAACCTGCTCCGAGCCTTCCGACAGAATCCAGCGCTACGATCAAGCTGGGCCGCGCTACACCTCCTACCCTACCGCCGCCGAATTCCACGCTGGCGTTGACGCGGAGGTTTATGACCGTCACTTGGCGCAAGCGGCTGAGTCGACCGACGAACCACTCAGCCTCTACCTGCACTTACCGTTCTGCGAAGAACGTTGTCTCTACTGTGCCTGCAACGTCGTCATCACCCGCAAGCCGGAAGTTGTGGGGAGCTACCTCGGGCATTTAGAGCGTGAGATCCGCGCTGTAGCAGGGCGTCTCAAGGGTCGCCGACGCTTGCGGCAGATGCATTGGGGCGGTGGCACGCCAACCTATTCCAGCGAACGCGAGTTGCGCCGACTGGCTGCGGTTGTCCGCGATTGTTTTGATCTCGAACCCGACGCCGAAATAGCGATCGAGATCGATCCCCGGGTCACCAGCAACGAACAACTAGCGGCCCTGCGAGAATTGGGCTTCAACCGGCTGTCCGTGGGCGTCCAAGACTTTACGAACGAGGTTCAGCAAGTTGTCCACCGCGTCCAGCCGTTCGACGAGACCGCGGCGTTGATCGAGTCGGCCCGCGGCATGGGATTCAGCTCGATCAATATCGACCTGATCTACGGCTTGCCGCTGCAGACCCCGGAAACCTTCGGCAAAACTCTCGATCTGGTGCTCAGCCTGCGACCCGAGCGGGTCGCAACCTACAGTTACGCCCACGTGCCTTGGCTCAAAGTACAGCAGCGTCGGCTGCGGACCGAGGATCTGCCATCCCCCTCGGTCAAGCTAGAACTGCTCGCTGGTGCTCTCGACGCCTTCCAAGGCGCTGGCTATCGTGCCATCGGCATGGATCATTTTGCGCACCCTGACGATGAGCTCAGCCGCGCCCTCGATGACGGTTCGTTGTGGCGCAACTTCATGGGCTACACGGTGCGTCATACCCCAGATCTGATCGGTTGCGGCCTGAGTGCAATCAGCGACCTCGGCGGTGGTCTGTTTCAGAATGACGCCAAGCTCAGTCGTTATCGACAAGCTATGGAAGCCGGGACCTGGGCGACGTATCGCGGCATCGTGCGTTCGGCCGAGGACCAACTCCGCAACTACGTCATCAATTCGCTGATGTGTCGTTTCGTCGTCGACGTCAAAGATGTCGAGACTCGATTCGGACTCAACTTCGCCCGCACCTTCGCCAACGAACGGGCTGGCCTGCAACCCTTCGCCAAAGACGGCTTGGTCGAGATCGGCGACGACGCGATCCGCGTCACAGCGGACGGCCGTCGGTTCGTGCGTAACATCTGCATGCTCTTCGATAGCTACCTGCAGCAGGCCACAACCGGCCAACAGTTTTCACGCACGATCTGAAGCTCACTCGAGGGCATAACGATGAAGATCGCCGTGCTCGGTGCCGGCATCACCGGCCTCGCCAGCGCGCACTATCTGGCACGGCACCACCAGGTGACGGTGTTCGAGGCGCGTCAACGCGCTGGTGGCAATATCTGGACCGAAACCCTCGCCGGCTGCCGCGTCGAATGGGGGACCAACGGCTTCCTCGACAGTTCACCCCCAACCCTCGAACTGGTCGCTGAACTCGGCCTGGACCCTCGACTCCTACCGGCGGATCGAGCCGCCGCCAACCGATTCGTCTGGCGTGATGGTCGGTTGCGCGCTCTGCCACGCAAGCCCCAAGGTTTCCTGATCAGCGATTGCCTTCCCCTAGGTGCCCGTTTGCGAGCCCTTGCCGAGCCGTTCATCCGTTCACGATCGGCCGATGACGAGTCGGTCTTCGATTTCGCCCGCCGTCGTCTGGGCCGTGGCGCTGCCGAAATCCTGGTCGACGGCATGGTCACTGGGGTGTTTGCCGGCGACCCTCAGCGGCTGTCGTTAGCCAGTGCGTTTCCAAAACTCCAAGCTCTCGAGGCAAACTATGGTTCGTTGGTGCGCGGTGCCCGTGGCCGCGGCTTCGGGCCCTCTGGTCACTTGACGTCGTTCGACGACGGACTCCAGGTGCTGATTGAAGCCCTCGTGCAACAGCTCGACGTGCGACTCGGTACTTCGGTTGACAAGATCTCCGACCTGACAGCGGACGGTTTCGATCAAGTCCTCTGTACCGTGCCCGCTGCCCGAGCAGCGGACCTCGTGCCTGCCCCGCTGGCCGAACTTTTACGACGCATTCCGTCCGCCCCGGTGGCGGTGGTTGCGTTGGTGTTCGATTCGGCAGCGCCGATACCCAAGGCATTCGGCTTTCTGGCGCCCCACAACCAGGGCCTCAACATCCTCGGTGCACTGTGTGACTCGTTCATTTTCCCGGGTCGCGCCCCCGCCGATCGACACTTGGTACGCGTCCTGATCGGCGGACGGCGCCAGCCGGATCTCGTCAACTTCGACGACAATCGACTCCTCGAGATCGCCTTGACCAACCTCGAACGCGCTTGGGGCCCCTTACCGTCTCTCGTCGCCCATGGCATCGTCCGTCACCGCCTTGGGATTGCCCAATACGAACGCGGCCACGCTGATCTACTGCGGGCGATTTCTTCGCAGTGTCCCGCCAATCTTCGCCTGGCTGGATCCAGCTACCGTGGTGTGGCGCTCAACGCCTGTATCCAAGACGCACGGTCCTGGTCACCCTGAGTCAGAGGAGCATCCAGCAACTCGTCCAGACGGGAATAGCGGCAAGCGTTAGAGCGGAATCAGCGGAATATCTTTGCGGATATGAACTTGGCGCTCGATCGGGAAAAACAGGATATCCATCCGACTGGGATACCAGATGTCGACTTGTACCCTGGCTTCCCGTCGATTCTCCTGCATTTGGATTTTCACCACGTCTGGATCCAGCGGCGCCCGTTCGACAATCTCCTCCAGCCTGGCGCGAAAGGTCTGGGCGCCACGGACACTGTACTCCAACTGGATACGCCGAATATCTTGGCCAATCGAGGCCTGCTGAACAAAGCTCTTGGCAACCGGCAGCCCAACAAAAAATGTTAGGCACGCCAGGCTAACGTAACCACGCAAATTGGTTAGACGCATGGATACCGGCCCTTTCTGGCAAGGATCACCGGCCCTGAGACCTCAGGTCTCGTAGGGTCAGTGACTAGGTAGCGGAGTAACTTATGCATCATTCCAAATAGCCACAGCAATCACTGTGCCAAGCAGATCAGCATCGACTTTCGTGCGAAGAAACAGCTAAAGGTAGAGCTCTACCGCAACATTCGCCCGGGAAGCCGCCGTTATCGATTGACAACCAGTGTCGCTCGACTCGCCAAAAATCGGGATACCTTGGCCGAACAGGGCCCGCGGTCGGCTCGCTCAGAATCCAAGCCTGCCGAACATCCAGTGCGCAGGACTTGCTCGGTGGTCACACCGTCAAACATCGAGTGTGTGAGCTCTGCTCAATTAACGCACGGACTCAACATCGAGTGCGTGGGCTTCGCTCAATTGACGCACCGCCCCAACATTGAGTGCGCGGGACTTACCCGGTTGACGCACCGGCCAACATCGGGTGTGCGAGCTTTGTGTGGTTGCAGCGCGGGCCAAACATCGAGTGTGCAAGCTTTGTGAGGTTGCAGCACGGGCCAAACATCGAGTGTGCAAGCCTTGTTCGGTTGCAGCACGAGGCAAACATCGAGTGTAGGAGCCCTGGTTCATCTGAGCCAAGACCGCCCAGCTCATGCGGAAGCCTTACTCAACTGAGCAGAGCCTCCGCACTGCCTGGGATGACCTTGCCCAACCGAGTAAACCCTCTGCACCGCCTGGGCAAGCTCCTTCACATTCGCGCAAGCTCCTTGCAGACGACCGACAAACAGCTGGAAGTCAGTCACCGTAGAGCTCAATCCAAACTCAGCTTGTAACCAACGCCGTGTACCGTCCTCAGGTAACGAGGTCGTTTCGGATTCGACTCGATCTTCTTGCGCAACGCGACAACATGCACATCAACGGTGCGCGAAGAGACCTCAGACGAATAACCCCAAATCCGATCGAGCAGCTCCTGGCGCGAGACCGCCACTTCGCGATGCTCAGCAAGGTACCGCAGGAGATCGAGCTCCTTACCGACCAGAGGTAAAGCTTCCCCGCCGCGCTCGACCTCGGCACGACGCAGGTCGACTCGGATCTCGCCCAACGTGAAACGCTCGATCGATCGGGCGCCGTCGCTTGTTCGGCGCAGGATCGCCTCACAACGAGCAACCAATTCGTCGGGTTCGAAGGGTTTGGTGAGGTAGTCGTCAGCGCCTAGTTTGAGCCCCAAGACCTTGTCTACCAATCGATCGCGGGCAGTGAGCATCAGGATCGGTGTTGAAACGTTGTGCTGCCGGAGTTCGCGGCAGACGTCGAAACCGCCCATGCCGGGCAACATGAGATCGAGAATGATCAGGTCGTAGGCATTACGGAGAGCTTTGTCGAGGCCGCGATTGCCATCAGTTGCACTATCGACCCTGTACCCTTCGGCACGCAGTCGATCACCCAGCGTCAACACCAAACCGAGCTCGTCTTCGACCAGCAGGACGCTTCGAGTGGTCATCCTGAGCTCCCGGAGGATAACGCCAGGGGTAAGAATAAATCGAAGATTGTGCCTCGTGGACGAACTGCTCGCACTTGCACCCGCCCGTCCAGAGCAGCGACAATTCTAGACACCAGACTGAGCCCTAGTCCGGTGCCTGGGATCTGACGTTCGCGAGCCCGGCGGCCACGGAAGAACGGCTCGAACAGTCGCTTGCGCTCCGCTGCTCCGATGCCATCTCCCCAGTCTTGGACGCTCAACCGCAACTCGTTGCCAGCCCCCGTCGCCTCAACCTCGGCTTCGATCCGCAAACGACCACCACTGCCACCGTGACGAATAGCGTTGTCGAGCAGGTTGCGCAGGGCTGACTCGAGGGCGGTTGCATTGGCTTGCACCGCCGGCAGATCCGCCGGCACCGCGATCTCGAGCGCCAGGTCTTTGCTCAAAATCGCCGTGCGCTGCCCAGCCACCACCCGCTCGACAACCGCAGTGACATCCACCGCAACGACGTCGAGGCCCCCTTCGTCGAGTTTGGCGAAAGTCAGCACCCGCTCTATCAACTCTTTCAGCCGACGGGTCTCCTGGCTCAAGACATCGCCATACTGTCGGACCTGCTCCCGCCCCTCGACCAAACCACCGGCCAGATTCGAGGCCGCCGAACCGATCACAGCGAGCGGCGTGCGCAGTTCATGGGAGACGCTGGAGACAAACTCCATCTGGGTCCGAGCGAGCCGCTGTGCACGAGCCGTCAGCACCACCAACAGCACAATCGCCGAACCCAGGATCGCCACCCCCGCTGCGCTGATCCAAAGATTGCGCACCCGCAAGCGATCGATTAGCCCAGTCATCGCTCCCTCTCGAACCCGGACTCGTAGCCACCACTGCGGAGCAGCCTCGCCGCCCGCCAGGAAGCCGAGTCCAACCGGTGTAGAAAATCCACAGTCGGGGCAAATACCCTCGGCGGGATGTTCATGAGCCTCTACGAACTGCGTCGCCAAATGCATCACGGTTTCTGGACGTAGCAGCTGGGTCTCACCGTCGGCATGCACTAGGTCTTCAGCCGCCAGATCCGTCATCGACCGCAAGACCATCTGCTCGCTAGCGGCTCGCCGCTCGATCACGGCGTAGTCCAAAGTCGTGGCCCATAGTGGCAGCGTACGCTCGGCGATCGGCTCCAGCACCCTCGCCATGAACCCAGGCCGATCCAAGACGATCAGCATCACCGGCCCCGGACTCTCCAAGGTGCCAGCGGATCCCTCTGAATTACCGGCCTCACGGATGGCTCCATCGAGGCCACCCACCGGCAAAATCTCCGCCAACAGCACCACCAACCGGTCTGGCCCGACGGCGACCGGCACCAGCGAGCCCAAGGGGGACGGCAAGTTGCGCAGGATTTCCGGCGGGCCGTCTAGGGCCATCGAGGTGCCGTCCGGTTGCAGCCGAAACCAAATATCGGCGCCAGCGCTGCGCTGGTGACGGTAGAAGCGAGCGACGACCGTCCCGTCCAGATCGTCGAGTGCCTCGGAGGGTGCATCAGGCTGATCAACGAGCCTCGCCAAGGCCAACTCGTGGCCCAATGCCCAGGAGAAGAAGTGATGATCGAACGCTTCTCGCAACGTCACCAGGCTGCTGGACAACGCCGCAACCCGACGCTCCACCTGGGCGGCGTGCAGTTGCTCGAGCCAGCGCTGTTGGAACCAGGCGACAGCCAACAAAGCCGCCAACAACAATCCTGCGATCCAGCGTAAGGCATGCTCGGGAACGACAGAAACTTCGGTTCTCTTCACGAGCTTCTTCACCGGCGGCAGTGTACCAAGCTGCCCGGCCAGAAGGTCCGATGGGCTGGTGAGATTTACATTTCCTAACAACTCTGAACATCGCTCTAACCTGTGCCGCACGCCGGCCATCTAGGCTTATGACTCGGAGCAGCACCCGGGGTAAACGGCGTCGAGATGACAGGCGCCGAGAGAAATCAAGCCGCCGAGTGCAGCACCTCCTTGCAACACTTGCTTGCAACTGGAGATACCATCCCAGACCATTGACCAAAGGAGCTGTCCATGCGAAGCATTCCTTGCTGGCTACACTGCACCATGATGATCCTGGCAACCACCACAACTCAGGCCAAAACCGGCCATTCCCACCCGAGCCACCAAGCGGCGCCCCCCGCTGAGACTAGCAGCGTCAACTTCATCCAAACTTCTTTCGAACTCGGCGGCGATCCCGACGGCATCCTCTTCATCGATGTACGCTTGAATGGTGAAAACGAGCGCTTCGTGTTGGACACCGGAGCTCCCGCGCTGATCTTGAACGCCGCCCACTTTGTTGACCGAGCTCAGGCTGACCAGGGGTCCGCATCCGGCGTCTCTGGCCCAATTGAGATGAGCTCGATCACTATCGAAAGCCTCGACTGGCACGGCATTCAAAAGCAAAACACCGAAGTGATCGGCGTTGATTTATCCCATTTGGAGACCGCCACAAAATCTGAGCTGGTTGGCCTCATCGGCTTCAACACCGTGAAGGACTTCGAGCTGCTGATCGACTACCCAGCTCGTCAGCTGACGCTCTTTCGGCCGGGCGCCTCCAACCTGCACCGAAACGTCCGACCGCTGGCGGAAGTTCCCTTTGTTTTGGAGGCTCACATTCCGGTGGTGGATGTGGTGATCGGTGGCAAGTCATTTCGGCTCGGCCTCGACACCGGTGCCGCAGTCAACCTGCTCGACCCCACCGCCTTTGACCAACTCGACGAATCAACCGACTACACCGTCCATGGTGAAGATGTGCTCCATGGCGCTGACAAAAACGCCAAGTCGGTCCAAGTGTTCAACGTCAAGGGCATGCAGGTCGCCGGCACCAAGCTCGAGGACATGCGGACCACGGTCGCTGACATCTCCCATTTGAACAACGGCTACGGCCTCGAAGTGGATGGACTCGTCGGATACCCCTTCCTGTCACAACAGAGGATGTCGATCAACTTCGCGGATCAGAAGCTCTACCTATGGGATCCTGGCGTCGAGGTCACCCGGGCGCCAACGGCGCCCTGAGATCCACCGCCTACCCGACGCGCATCACTCATCTGTCGTTTCGTCGGCTTGCGCCAACATCACCCGCTCGGGCCCTAACCAACGGTCGATCACCGCCGACAACTGCTCCTCCGAGAACGGTTTGGGCAGGTGGTCGTCCATACCGGCCTCCAGGCACCGCTCGCGATCTCCTCGCATGGCGTGGGCCGTCAACGCCACCACCGGAAGATGCTGCTGGCTGCCGATCTCTTGCTGCCGGATTAGGCGAGTGGTCTGGTAACCGTCGAGCTCCGGCATCTGGCAGTCCATGAGGGCCATATCGAACGAGCTCTCGGCCAACATTTCCAACGCCTCGCGGCCATTGCTGGCGACTTGCGCCACTATGCCCAACGAGGCAAGCTGCTCGCGGACCACCAATTGGATCACTGGGTTGTCTTCCACCACCAGCAGGCGAAACGGCCCGTGGGCAGGCGGCGCCACGACGGGAACCACCGATACGACCTCAACCGTCGGCGAGGCGGTGGAGGCCTCGAAGTTGGCGCTGAACGCAAACGTCGAACCGACGCCGGGCTCGCTCTCGACCTCGATGCGACTACCCATCAAACCGGCCAACCGTTGGCTGATCGCCAACCCCAGCCCGGTGCCGCCGAAATGGCGGGTAGTTGACGCGTCGGCTTGCGTGAAGGGCGAAAACAGCTGCTCGATGACCTCGTCCGACATACCGATCCCGGTATCTTGCACGGCGAACCGGATCCGAAACTCATCCCGCTGCTGACGCTCGACCGAAACCTGCAAGGTGACCTCACCCCGATGGGTGAATTTGATGCCATTGCCGACCAGGTTGAGCAGAATCTGGCGTAGGCGCAGCGCGTCGCCAACGACTCGACCGGGCAACTCGTCAGCCCACACCAGGTTCAACTCGATCCCCTTGTCCTGAGCGCGGGGATGCAGCAAGTTCATCACACCATCAATCGTCTGGCGTAATGGCAGATCGGTCTTCTCGAGTTCCAGATGACCGGACTCGATCTTGGAAAAATCGAGGATACTGTCGATGATACCGAGTAGCGATTGCGCCGAAGTCTGGATGATGCGGCTGAGCTCGCGAGCATGCGGCTCCAAGGTCTCTTTCAGCAACAAATCCGAGGCGCCCTGGATGCCGCTCATCGGCGTACGGATCTCGTGGCTCATGTTGGCTAGAAATTCGCTCTTCGCCTGATTGGCACGCTCGGCTGCACGCTTGCGCTGTCGCATGAGATCGAGCTCGGCATGCACCCGAGCAAACTGACTCGCCAGCGATAGCGCAAGACAGATTACAAACACCGCAAACCCGAAGTTCGCCAGCCGCGGTGCGACGTACAGACCGCGATCAATACCCACCTCGTATATGAAAGCGACGGTCACCACCAGCGTACCGCTGGCTACGATGCGCGCCTCTGGATGCTCTTGCCAAGCCTCCCGGAAGACGACCCAGGCAAACGCAAAAATTACCGTCAGCAACGTCAGCTGCCAGACCGGCAGCAGCAGGATGTTGATCCGCAATCCCGGCAGTGCAACCGCAATCGCAGCCACCGCACTCGCACCCTGGACGGTCCGCAAGACCTTGCCGATCGGCAGTCCGAGCACCGGCCACACCACCTGGATGAAGAGGATCAGCCCAACATAGAGATCGATGTGCTCGACCTCTTTGAGCAGCATGAACTCGTCCGTGACAACGTACTTCCATTGAGTCCGCACAAAACCGTAGAGGCTGAACGAGCAGCACAGCAAGGCGAACCAGAAATAGCCACGTAATGCGAGGCGTCGACGATACAACTCCAGGTGGACAAGCCCCAGGAGCAAGAACCAACCTGCGAGCAACAAGGACGGTAGTTCAGAAACCAGCTCCCGACGAGTCAACTGCTCAATTGGACCCAGTAGGAACGGTCCTTCGTGCGGTCCACCGACCGAGCTACGAGTGGCCGGCGACTTCCACACGCGAAGGGCGATCACCAGACCACCCGTAGAATCAATAGTGCTGGACGGCACGGGGTAGATCGCATGCTGGTCGTAGTCGATGCGAGCCTTGGGAGGCAGGGCGCCAACACCTCCCAAGAGCTGGCCACCAGCGTAGATCTCGTAGGCGCTATCCACCTTCCCGATGGTGATCCCGAGGCGCAGGTCAGATTGCTCACTCACCGTCAACTGACGTCCGTCCGGCGTCAAATCGACCTCTAGCCGGTACCAGGCGAAGGCGGCCTCGGCGTCGCGGCGCCCGAAACCGGTGGGAATCTGAAGTTCGCGCCAGCCGGCGTCATCGAACCTCGGTTCCTTCCAGGCCAGATTATCTCCTGGATGGAACTTCCACGGCACCGCCAGACTGTTGACCTGACCTGGCTCGAGGACCTCTAGCGGCGCTGCATCGGTTGCCCCGCGGATCCCGAAAATCCAGGTGCCAACGATGCAAAGCACCAAGACGGGCCACCCTGGTCCCGAGTGCCCCGTTACCGAGTGCCACATTCCTGAGTGCCTTGGCACCCACCGCTCGCTCCACCGATCACTTGACATCGATTTGCCCTATGCCTCAGGCGCAGGGTACCACGGTCCGACCGACCGTTTGGCTCGGGAGGGTCGACTGCCCACTCGTCAGAGTGATCTTACATGGTCAATGCATCTCGACTACGCGAAGTGGGGTCATACAACAGGCATTGCAACCACTTCAGTGGCCACTGCACGAACAAACGACGGTCATTGAAGCCGAGTCAGTGGCCACTGCACACGCTAGCGCGGAAAACCCGGCGCGCAGCGGCCAGCGTCGCGGATGAGCACAACCAAATCATACACATCAACATTGCCGTCACCATTGAGATCTGCCGGGCTATCGGTGTCGCCAAAGGACCGGCGCAGGCGCCAGAAGTCACGCAAGCCAACCCAACCGTCACCGCTCAAGTCGGCCGGGCAAGGCAACACGGTACCGCCGAGTACATAAGTGCGACCGTGGTCCAGGCCAGCCAAACTCAGGCCAGGGGCGGTGACCAGATAGTCCGGTAGACCATCCCCATCCACGTCACCGGCGCCGGTTGCGTCGCCACCGAAGCTATCGCCAGCCAGAGTTGCCGTGAACGTCCGCAGCAGGGCGCCGCTGCGGCCCGAAAACAGGTAAGTCGCACCGGCACCAGGTGCTCCGGCGCTGTTGGTGAAGGCACCGACGACGATGTCGGCATGGCCATCGCCGTTGACATCGGAAATACCGCGCCCGAGACCAAAACCCTCCCCAGGCTCGAGTCCGCGCAACACATGGAGCGGACGTCCGGTGCGGCCCGAGAAGATATGGACGGCGCCGGTTGCCGCGCGATCGCCCAGGCCTTCGCTAAAATCGCCGACATACACGTCGCCAACACGGTCGCCGTCGACATCCCCTGCGCCGGAGGCGAAGAAGGTGCCGAAGTCCCTTGCACTCTCTTCGTCCACTGGTCGTAGGGTGCGGATCAAACTGCCGTCGTGGCCGCTCAGGATCAGAGCTTCCCCACCGTCGAAAGGCCCGGCGCCGGAGGCTCCAACCACCACATCGGGAACGTGGTCCCGATTGACGTCTCCGACGGCACCAACCGCTGACCCCAGCAGGTCGCCGGCCGCGGCGCCATCGCGGGTCCACAAGACGCTGCCGTCCGCCCCGGACACCGCGTAGGCTCGTCCTGTTTGCGGTTCGACGTCACCCACCGCTTGTTCTCCGAGAATCAGATCGTCGAACCCATCACCATTGAGATCACCGGCACCGTGGGTGCTGTCGATGAAACCACCAATGGCTGACAAGTCATGGATCACATGATGATCAACGCCGGAGAAGACCAGCACCTGGCCACCGCCCGCGATGTAATCGGGGACTCCGTCGCCATCGACATCACCGGCTGATCCCACGGTGTAGCCGAAAGCAGTCCCAGGACTGCCGACCACATCGTTGAGGACCGATCCGTCGGCCCCCGAGAACACGGTGATGCGACCGGCAAAGCCGTTGAACGCGATGGCTGGCACTAGGTGATCGTCGATCGTGTCACCGTCGACATCCCCGACGTTGGCGGCCAGCCAACCGAAAAAATCACCATCCTGATCACCGGACAACAGCCTGATCGTGACGACATCGGGCTCGACGAATTGTGCAGCTACGGGTTGTGCAGCCACCATAGTGGCTAGGGCGCCGAGGGCAAGGCTCGCTTGGCGAAGCATGTTCATGCTGACTCCTAAAGCTGGGTTAGTAGGCGTGGGCGGATCGGCGCCCCCACCACCATCGACGGGAGCAACCGACGCCAGGCTAGGCTTCCCAACCCGTCGTCACTAGACGGCGGGGGCTCAGCGCGCTCATCGGTGGGCCGAGCGCAGGACTTTGCGCGACAAGCGCAAGCAACGAAACTGCTCACCGAATCGCGAGACGTTCGCTACGGAACCCGTACCTAACCAGACTCTGACGGCATCAATGCCGAGAAGACTCGCTGCTTGAAGCGTTGCGAGATCTCGAGCTCCGTGCCGTCGAGCAACACCACTTGATAACGCCCCGACACCGCCGTCCGCAACTCCGCAACCTGGTCGCGGTGGATCATGGTCGAGCGATGAATACGCAGAAACGATCCGCTATCGAGCTCACGCTCCAACGACGTCAACGTCGCACGATGGAGGTAACATGCGTCCGCCAAGTAGAGACGGACATAGTTTCCCGCCGCCGCCAACCAATAAATATCCGAAACCTTCACTAGACGCACTCGACCCACCGACTTGACGGCCAGGGTCGACGTGGATTCCGTCGCCTCCTTCGCATCAACCGTTGGCGGACGCTCGGTACCGCTCCCAGTCTGACGTCGGAGACGTCGTTCGAGTCGATGGACAGTGACGAGAAAACGCTCACGATCGAACGGCTTGATCAGATAGTCCGCTGCTTCAACTTCGAAAGCCTCAACCGCATGTTCTTCGAAAGCCGTCGCGAAGACCACCAACGGCCGAGGTTCGGTATGGTTCAACAACTTGGCGACCGCCAGCCCACTCTGCCCAGGCATGCGCACATCGAGGAAAACGACATCGGGCCTCAATCGCTCGATCTCGAGACAGGCTTCGGGGCCGCTGCCAGCCTCCCCAACCAACGACCAGCTTGCTTGATGGGCTAACAAAGCCCGCAGATTGACCCGCGCCAAAGGCTCGTCGTCCACCACCAGAGCTCGAATCACGCGGGGCATCACGCTGGCAGCTCTCGCGGCAGCACTAGGGTGGCCTGGTAGCTGCCCGCCACCGAATTCGAGCTCAGATCGAAGGCTGAACCGTAAACCACCTCGAGACGTTCACGCAGGTTGGCCAGGCCAATCCCCAAGCCAGGAGACTCGTCACTCTCGGGTGTTGGACGATTGTTCACCGCCAAAACCAGTTCCGCGTCGCGACAAGTCACAGTCAAACCTACCCGGCTGGGTGCCTCGATCCGCTCGACACCGTGACGAATCGCATTTTCGAGCAGCGGCTGCAGAATCAGCGGCGGAATCTCAGCCGCGGAAGCGGCCTCGTCAATTTCCAACTTGCAGCCTAGACGGTCGCCGTAACGCAACTGCTGGAATCCAAGATAGGCCTCGGCAAACCCCACCTCGTCTTCGAGGGTGACCCAATCACGCGAGGCCGCACGGGTGGCGTAGCGCAGCAGTTCGCTCAGCAACCCCACGGATTTCACTGCGGTTTCGGGTTCGGCGCTGCGGATCAACGCCGTGATCGAGTTGAGGGCGTTGAACAAAAAATGAGGCTCTAGCTGAGCCCGCAATATCTGTAGGCGCACCCCCGACAGGCGCGCCGAAAGCTCCGCGTTCTCGACCGCCAGATGGGCCGCTTGCCGCTCGCGACGACGGGCAGCGGCGGTCATGTCGCGGGCGCTGGCGACGCCGAACAAGGTCAGCAGAAACACCGAATCGAGCACCCAGGCGTTGAGCGGAATACCGCGAAAAGCCTGGGCGAAGAAGGACAACGACCCCTGCGTCACGAGGCTGTAGAGCGCCGCCTCAGTCGGCAGGTAGACCCCCAGCCAAACCACCACGAACAGCACATAACGCCAGACGTGCCGCCAGCCGTCTCCCGCTAAGGGATAACGCTCGACCCACCAAAACACGATCGGCGTGATCACGAACCAAGGTCCGTAGAACACGAGATATTGCACCAGGGTCTGCGACCAAGCCCCCGGTCGTCCTGACCGCATCATGTCGGCGCCGATGGCACCCGTGTTGGCCAGAGCCAAAAGAATCCACGCGGCTCCGTTGAAGCACCAGAATCGTGGCGTGAGAATGCGGCGAGCAAAGGATCGATCAGGAGCGGGCATCCCCGAGACTTTAGGAGACGACAACCCCATAGCCAAGACCGTTCGTCCCACCAGGGCGGTCGCTCGCGTCAAACTTGACTAGCTGTTTTGCAGAGGCTCCACAAGGCCTACCTCCTTGAGCCGTAAACGGCGAAACTTAACGAGATCAAGCTAGACTCACGGCATGGGACCTAAACGCCGAGGTGCACCGGAGGCCGGTGGATGACATTGTCGCGGTGGACCACGCGTCTGCGGCGTCGTATCGGTCGGCGTCTGGGGCGCTCGACGATGTTGCCGACGCCGACCGATGGGCCGTTACTGAGAGCGGCCAAGCTGGACCTCCGCTGGTATGTAGTCGCCTACCCTGACGCCGGTGACGCAGTGGCCTCGGGCCAATGCTCGGACGTTCGCCGCCACTATCTCGAGCACGGCATGGCGACGGGGAAAGACCCCAACGCAATTTTCTCGGAGCGTTGGTATCGTGCCACCTACCCCGACGTCGCCAGGGGGATCGAAGCTGGGCACTTCCGGTGCGGGTTTGAGCACTTCGTGAAATTTGGCCGCTTCGACAGCCGCCGTCCCAACGGCCTCGAGATTGATGAATCCTGGTACCGCTCGCGTTACCCTGAAGTTGATACCGATCTCGCCCGGGGTCGATTCGCCAGCGCCTACGAACATTACCTGGAGGTTGGCGCCTACGCCGGCCACGATCCTCACGCCGCGTTCTGGGAAGCCGCCTATCGCCAGCTTTATCCCGACGTGGCGGAACGGATTGCCGAAGGTCGCTACCTGTCCGGTTATCAACACTTTCTCGAGGAAGGTCTCGAACAAGGGCGCCAGCCCCACCCATTATTCGACGCCCGTACTTATCGCCTGCAACATCCCGACATCAATACCGAGATCGAGGAAGGGCGCATTCGTCACGCCTACCTCCACCTGATCACCCTGGGACTAGCGGAAGGCCGACGCTGGAAAACCGAAGACGATGACGCCCACCTCCGCCGTGCCGCGACCCGGCTGGCACGCTGTCGGCTCGACGAGCTGAAGCTCGGCGGCCGTCGTTTGACCTTCGAACCGGCTGCCGCGCCAAAGGTCTCGGTCCTGGTTGTCTTGTACGGCCGTGCCGAGCTCTCCTTGGCCTGCTTCGAATCACTCTGCCAGATCGACGGACCATCCTATGAGCTGATCGTTGTCGACAACGGATCGACTGACGATACCAACCACCTGCTAGATCGGCTGCAGGGGGCAAAGGTGCTGCGCAACCACGACAATCCCGGTTTCTTGCGCGCCACCAACCAAGCCGCTGCCCGCGCTGGCGGCGAGTTGCTGCTGTTTCTCAACAACGATGCAGAGCTCCTGCCGTCGAGCTTGCAGGCGGCTGTGGATCGGTTGGAGTCCTCCGACCAAATCGGCGCGGTCGGCGGTCGGGTGATCGGACTCGACGGCCAACTACAAGAGGCTGGGTCAATCGTCTGGCAGGACGGCACCACCGGTGGTTACGGTCGCGGTGACGCGCCCGACCATGGTAGCTACCTCTTCCCGCGCCAAGTCGACTACTGCTCCGGCGTTTTCCTACTCACCCGTCGTCGTACGTTCGAGCAGCTAGGGGGTTTCGACCCGGTCTTCGAGCCCGCATACTACGAAGAGTCCGACTATTGTTTCCGTTTGCGCGACGCCGGTTATCAAGTGGTCTATGAGCCGCACAGCGTCATCTTTCATCATGGCTCGGCCAGCTTGCCCGACGAAACTCACCTCGCCGAGATGTTGGCCAACAATCGTGGCGTCTTCACCAAGCGCCACGCTGCAGCGTTGGCCAACGCCAGGTCATCTACCGCTGAGCATCTGTTCTTGGCCAGCGACCGCCGAAAATTCTGCGGTCGAGTGCTGGTACTCGACGATCATGTGCCCCTCGAAGCCCTCGGCGGCGGCTCACCACGGGCTCAGGAAGTGCTTCACACGCTCTGCGAACTCGGCTACTTTGTCACCTTCTTCGCTACCAACCCGACCCGACTCGACATCTGGGCTGCCCTCGAGGAAATGCCGGAGCCCAATCTCGAGTTGGTATATCACCTCGGTCGTCCCGGCTTCCCAGAGTTCTGGCAGCAACGTCGAACCGCCTATGACCTCTTGATTGTCAGCCGTCGCCACAACTTTCAGAGTCTGCTCGAGGACGGCTTCGACCCAACGACTGAGTCCGTCCGTGTCATCTACGACGCCGAAAGCGTTGCTGCCCAACGCCGCGAGCAACAGCTCGCTGTGCTCGGCCCCGACGCCCCCACCGAAAGCGATATTGCCGTCGACGAGGAAATTTCGCTCGCCCGCCGGGCAAGCGAAATCTGGGCGGTGTCGGAGGCTGAAGCCGAACTGCTCGGGACCGCCGAAAGACCGGCCGCCGTCATCGCTCACGGCGAGCGTGGCGCCCCGACCGAGTCGCCGTTCGAAGAACGCCGGGGCTTGCTCTTCGTCGGCCGGCTCGATGAGGCCTGGAATCCAAATGTTGATGGTCTACGTTGGTACCTCGAAGAGATCTTCCCCCGGATTGTCGAGCAACTTGGCGAGATTTCGATGACGGTTGTCGGCGAGCCTGGGAAGGTGGATCTGCCGCGACCTGCCGGAGTCGAGTTCAGCGGTCGCGTCGACAATCTCGAACCGCTTTATGATCGCCATCGTCTGTTCGTCGCTCCGACGCGTTTCGCCGCTGGCATCCCCAAGAAAGTCACCAGCTCAGCCGCTCACGGCTTGCCGGTAGTTGCCTCCTCGATCTTGGTCGAGCAACTCGGTTGGGCCGATGGCGCCGAGATCTTGGATGGTGGCGCCAACAATCCCGTTCGTTTCGCCGAACGTGTCGTCGAACTCTACCGTCGCCCGAATCTATGGCTTACGGTGCGGCAGGGTGCACTGGCCCGGGTACGTCGTGAGCATGGACGGGATGTTATGAGACATGCGATAGAGCAGGCGCTCGCCACCGACGACCGCTAGTTGCCCGTCACGATTCTGCTCGCCGGATATCGTATTGCTCCATCTTCTTATAGAGGTTGGAACGCGGTGTCTCTACCGATTGCGCAGTCTGGGTGACATTCCAACTATTTTCGTCCAGCTTGTGGATCAAGAAGAGGCGCTCGGACATGTCTCGGAACTCACGCAGTGTTTTGATCGCGAGCAGCGACTCCGAGATCTCCGGCCGGGCACCGCCGGCAGAAGTGATGGCATCCTGCTTGTCGATGATCTGCTCTGGACTCAAAATCAGCAGACGCTCGACAAGGTTCTTGAGCTCACGAATGTTGCCCTTCCAGGGCAGCGTCTTGAGGTGTTCTAGCGCTTCGGTACTGAACTCTTTGGCCCGGTAGTTGTTGGCTTCAGCATAGCGACGCACAAAATAGCTCACCAGATGGGGGATATCGTCCATGCGTTCACGCAACGGCGGCGTCCGAACCGGAATGACGTTGAGACGGTAATAAAGGTCTTCCCGGAAATCACCGTCGACAATGGCTTGTTCGAGATCCTGGTGCGTGGCGGCGACCACCCGTACATCAACACGAATCGAACCTGCCGCACCAACTGGCTCAACTTCGCCGCTCTGCAAGGCCCGTAATACTTTGGCCTGTGTGCGAGCTGACATATCCCCGATCTCATCGAGAAAAATCGTACCGCCGTCGGCAGCGACGAACTTACCCATCTGCTTGCGCATCGCACCGGTGAAGCTCCCCTTCTCATGACCGAACAGTTCGGATTCGATCAACTCATCGGGAATCGCAGCACAGTTGACCTGGACAAAAGGGCGTTCCCGGCGCGGGCTCTGCTCGTGGATCGACCGTGCGACCAACTCTTTGCCGGTACCGCTTTCGCCGGTGATCAACACGGTTGCCGGGGTCGGCGCCGCTTTCTCGATGGTGTCACGCAGCCGCTTCATGGCCGGCGAAGTACCAACCATGTCGTCGGGCTCGTGCCGCAAGACCCGATTCTCGGCCTGTAGGCGATGGGCCGAGACGGCGTTGCGCAGCGACAGCAGGACCCGCTCCCGTTCGAGAGGCTTCTCGAAGAAGTCGAACGCACCTCGACGGGTCGCTTCGACCGCCGTATCGACGTCGGCATGGCCGCTGATCATCAAAACCGGCACCTCGTAGCCGCGCTCGCGCATCGCCGAAAGTACTGCCAGTCCATCCATCTCCGGCATCTTGATGTCGAGCAGGACCGCGTCTGGTGAACGCTCAGCAATCTTGACCAGGGCCTCAGGGCCGCTTTTGGCCTCGTCGACCCGATAGCCTTCGTATTCGAGGATCATCCGCAAGCTCTCACGGATCGAAGCCTCATCATCGACGATCAAAACTGCGGCGCGATTCGGTTCTTTGGTCTTGGCCATGCTGAGGTCTTTCAGAGAGGCGGTCTTTGGGAGAGGCGGTTTTTGGGAGAGGCGGTTTTTGGGAGATTCAGTCTTGCAGAAAGGCAGAAAATCGTGAAACACCGAGCTGGCGCGGCGCCGACAGATATTAAGCCCCTAAAAGCCGGCCCGATAGAGCCGGCTCGCTGGAGCTTTGACAGCTACTCGCCAAACTGATGCTCGTCGTACCGGCCGTTCTTCATCAGTAGGCGACACTCTGTCAGGAACCCCGACGGCTCAGCCGTCGGGGCATCCGACAAGGTGAGTGTCAGGGAACCCGGACAACCGCGAAGAAGCCGGCCTGCGTCCCACTCCGCGGATCCACCACGCGCGAGATGTAAAGCCGCATCAAGGAGCCAGAGGGCACGGCGCCAATGGCTGTTTCGAGTTCACTGGCTGAGTTGACTTCTGTCCCATTGACTTCGGTGATGAAGTCGTTCGGACGGACGTTCTCATCGTAGAGCGGACTGGAAGGCGTCACGCCGGTGATCCACAAGCCCTTGACGCCGTCGGGAATGTTGTGCGACGAACGGATCGTGGGGGTCAACTCCTGGTACTCGATCCCCATCCATTCGATCTTGCCACTATCTTCTTCCGGCTCTGGGCGGGCAGCTGCCGGAGTGCCAGGACGTTCTCCCAAGGTGACTGACTTGGCAATCTTCTTACCGTTGCGCCACACCTGCAGCTCAACCTCGGTATCGGGCGGCAGGGACGAAATATGGTCGATCAACTCACGATTGTTGTGGATCTTCCGGCCGTTTGCCTTGAGGATCACATCGCCGTGTTTGAGCCCACCGTCTTCGGACGGTCCACCCTTTACCACCTGAGTCACGAGCGCACCATCGGGGGAATCTAGACCGAAAGCTTCCGCCTCATCATGATCGAGATCGTCGATGTTCACCCCGAGGTAACCACGGCGCACACTGCCATGCTCCCTGAGTTGCGGCAGAATCGACTTGAGGGTGCTGGCAGGTACCGCAAAACCGATGTTCTCAGCGCCAAAATTTATCGCCGTGGCGATACCAACTACCGCCCCGGTCAGGTCCACCAGAGGGCCGCCGGAGTTGCCGAAGTTGATCGCCGCGTCGGTCTGGATAAAGTTCTCGAGCGAACGGTCCGGAGTGATGTCGATACTCCGCCCCTTGGCACTCACCACACCCACCGAGACCGAGTTGGCCAACCGCAGCGGGCTACCGATCACCATCACCCAATCGCCGACTCGCACCTTGTCGCTATCGGCCAACGGCAAGTAGTCGACGGGCTCGTCAACCTCGACTTTCAGCAGAGCTAGGTCGGTCGCAGGATCCTTACCCACAACTTCGGCCTTGTACTGCCGACCATCGAGGGTAGCGTGCAATTCCGACGCTTCGTCAATCACATGATAATTAGTCACGATCAAGCCATCGGAGCTGATGACAAAACCACTACCTGAAGAGTCGGCGCGACGCTCTTCAGGCTCGCCTTGTTGCTGCTGTCGCCGTCGAGGACCAAAGAACAACTCGAACGGATCTGTTCCCCGGCCACCACCGCCGCGCTCGATCTTGGTCGCCTGGATCGAGACTACGGCCGGTGACACAGCCTCCGCCAGGTCGGCAAATCCGGGCAACCCGTGATTGGTCGGATCCACCGACACTGCATGTTTGACATCTCCCGGATCGGCACTACTGATCGGAGTGATGTTGGTGGCGCCCGCAAGCACCATGCCGAAGACCATGGCCCCAAAGACCAGAACCAGGGTAAAAGATCGATGGCCGCGTTCATTCTGCATTGTGCTCTCCTTGGAAGGCTGCTTGGAATCGGTGTCTTGAAATCAGGCTTTGAGTATTCCGACAGAAAACAATCCGATGCGTCCTCACCGCTCGTTGACAATCGGTGTTTCGAAAAGCCGGTCGAGTCCGATTCGGATGTTTTGGGGGAGTCTCGGGAATCTAGAGGGGAATTGGTCAAAAGGAGCGGGCTGGTCCTAGGTCTGGTGTCATTGACGTCTAAATGTCGTTGGGTTCGAGGGCTGGCTTTCGGATACTACGAGCAACCACAGAAGCAAGTTTGCTGCCAACCAGGAGCGCTCGCCGGCCCCCGCCTGTCGTTCAGCCACCTTCGGCGGTCGTTTGCCACCAACTACCTGAGGAAAGCTGGCCGCCAACCGCCTTCCCAACCACCCAAAGGATTATTTGCCAGCCTTTAAGCCCATACTATATAGTCGCCAAGCAGCCGCGGCCGAAACCGGGCCTGATAGAAGCGCCAAAATGGCACTTCACATCGAGCATACCGAGCCCGTCCCGGCGTCTCTTGTTTGGCCTCCGGGGTCAGTTTTCGGCACCGAAGGTCTGGTTCAACTGTGGGTGCTTCGCTAGTGCCATCCTTGGTTGCACCATCCCCTCTAACTAGTCTATAGTCCGGATAGCCAGCGTCGGGCTGGGTCGGCTGGTTTGTAGCTTGCCGTCTCACTGGCCCAAACCGATGCTTGGGCGCCGAATGCCCAGGTCCATCACTGAATCGCTGGCCGAAAGGTTGAGGAGTCATTCATCATCATGAGTCAGACTGCCATTGATGCGAATCTCGAGGCAGAGTTCGCCGAAGTGGCCGCTAGCTCGGGCTGTGAGCTCGTCCATGTTGATTACCAGCAGGGCAAGTTACAGATATTCCTTGACCGTCCTCAAGGGGTGACAGTTGAAGACTGTCAGTCCGTCTCGAAACAGCTGTCTGCTTTGCTCGACGTTACCGAGTTCGGTGGCAGCAAGTCTTATGTTCTAGAGGTAAGCTCGCCAGGTCTCGATCGCCAGCTCTTTGGCCCCCAGGATTACGAACGCTTCCGTGACCACCTGGTCCGCGTGACGTTCTTCACCTCTGAGCCTAGAGCCAAAAAGACCATCATTGGCCGGCTCGAAGACTTCCGTTCGCTGGAGCCCGACGGGGGTCAGATCACAGTGCTCGAATCCAGCACCGACACGCGTCACCAGATCGATCTCGCAGACATCAAGATAGCTCGACTAGAGGTCGAGCTTTAGAGGAATTCAGGACCCGCAAGATCATGCCACGAGTACGAACGCCAGAAATCGACTTGAGTCAGGTGCTCCAGCAGGTAGCGCGAGAAAAAGACATCGAGATGGATCGATGGGTCTCGGCGCTGGAGGATGCCATGGCCTCAGCGGCCAAAAAACAACATCGAATCAAGGAGCCAGTGCGGTCCAAATTCGATGTCGAAAGCGGCAAGTTTGAAGCGTTCATCGTCAAGAACATCGTCGAAGAGGTCGAGGACCCGCTCGCCGAGTGGACCATCGAAGAAGCCCGCGAAGAAGGGGCTGAGGCCGAAGTTGGTGATGAGATCTTGTTGCCCATCTCCACCGAGGGGTTGGGGCGCATCGCTGCCCAGTCCGCCAAGCAGGTGCTCTATCAACGCATCCGCGAAGCCGAGCGCGAGAAGATTCATGCTGAATTCATCGATCGTGTCGGCGAAGTGCTCAACGGAACCGTCAAGCGGTTCGAACGTGGCGACATCATCATTGACCTTGGACGCACTGAGGCGATCGTGCCCAAGAGCGAACAGTCGAGACACGAGCGCTACAGCCAAGGTGAGCGTATCCGCGCTGTGATCGTTGATGTCCACACCATGCCCAAGGGTCCCCAAATCGTGCTTTCGCGAACTGATCCCAGGCTGTTGGTGAAACTCTTCGAGATGGAAGTGCCGGAAATCTACGACGGCACTGTCGTGATCAAGAACGCCGTTCGGGCACCGGGTGAACGTGCCAAGGTAGCGGTTCAGAGCCGTGAGCGAGACGTCGATCCGGTCGGCGCCTGCGTCGGCATGAAGGGCTCACGCGTGCAATCGATCATCCGTGAGCTGCGCGGCGAAAAGATCGACATCATCGAATTCTCCGATGATTTGGTGACTTTCGCCCAAAGTGCACTAGCGCCGGCAAAAATCACCCGCGTTTCGGTGACCCATCCGGGCGAAGTGCCGCATCTCGACGTGATCGTCGAAGACGAGCAACTTTCCCTGGCCATTGGTCGCCGCGGGCAAAACGTACGCCTGGCCGCTGAGCTAATCAACGGCAAAATCGATATCAAGAGCGAAACCGACGTCAAGGGTGAGGTTGCCGATGCCTTGGCGCGCTTGCTCCATGACGCGATCAGTGACGAGCCACCTGCCGAGACACCGTCTGACGACGAGCCGCTTCCTTGGGACAAAGTGCCCATGGTGACACCCGAGTTGGCTATCGCACTTGCCGCTTCGGGCTACGAAGCCTACGCCGATCTTGCGGATGCGACCGCTGACGAGCTGCAGGAAGTGTCGGGAGTCGACGCCGAGATCGCTCAGGCAATTATCGACTGGCGCGACCCCAAGCCCAGCCCAGTGACCGTCCCTGGGACTGACCTCTTTGCCCCGGGCCCGGAGGTTGAGTCCACCGAAGGCGACGAAGCAGATGCCCCGAACCTCAATGACGACGATTTTATGGCAGCCTTGAGCAAAGCACTCAAGGAAAGCGAACAACAGCGCGAGGAAGTTGCCGCCGATGCGGCCATGGACTCGATAGACCAAGATCCGAGTGCAGCAGATGCAGACGGATCGGACGATGCTACCAGCAAGGATGGCTGACGCCAGCTGAGGGACCTAGATCCCGGCGGCATGCGGAGAGGACCAGACTGAAGCGATGGGTAAGATTCGGCTAAAGGACTTGGCTCGCACCATGGGTGTGCCCGAGCAGGACTTGATGTTCAAAATGAAGTCCATCGGGGTACGCCTCGAAGGTCAAGATCCAGCAATCGACAGCGATATCATTCAGGCCATTCTCCAAGGCAAGCGGCTCCCCCAGCCCCGTGAGGTGATCCTGCGTGACGACTCCGAGGCGCCCAAAGCGGTTGCGCGCCCTCGACCGAGTCGGCCCGCCCCGACACCGGTTCGGCCGCCCCGTGGCCGAGCCATGATCCACCGAGTCGAAGATCGGATCCGTGAGATCCCGGTCAAGGAAAAACCGGAGGCTCCCGAGCCTGCACCGGTTGCTGAGACCCAGGCACCAACGCCAAAGGCCGAGACCAAGGCCGAGGCCAAGGCGGTGCCCAGACGTGCTCAACCGGTTTCGGCACCCACCACCGGCAAACCGATCGTCTCGAAGAAACCCGACCCCGAAACCAAACCACCGGTTTCCGCCAAACCGCCCGAGACCAAGGCTGCGTCAGCCGCAGGGAAACCGGCCCAGCCTAAAAAACCGGATACGTCTAGGAGCGATGCTGGCAGAGGCCCCGCTCGACCAGCGACGCCGAGTTCGACCCAGCGTCGGCCCCGGCCTACTCCGCGTCCGCCGGTGAGGCCGGGACGTCCCTCGAGGATGCCACCTGGCATGCGTCAGCGGCGCGACGATCTCAAACGTCGACGTCCGCGTCGCGGCGGCGACAGTGGCTCTCATGCGCCGCGGGAAGCGGTCGAGCCCATGAAGCCGGCTTCGGCACGCGGCCATCGGCGTGCCCAGCGCCGGGAAGAGGGCACCCCGGAGGCTTTGCCGTTCAAGAGCGATCGGCCGACGGGTCCCGTCACTCTCACCGCCAACATGACGGTGCGGGAGTTCGCCGAGAAGCTCGGGGTCAAAGTCAAAGACCTGATGAAGGATCTGTTTGCACGCGGCATGATGGTGAACATCAATCATGTGTTAGATCCCGAAACTGCGATGAGCCTGGCGGCCGATCTCGGTGTCGAAGCGATCGAAGTTTCTTTCGAGGAAGAAGTCCAGCTACAACACGAGACGAATCTCGCTGACGAGGACGTCGAAAAGACTAAACGTGCCCCGGTTATCACAGTGATGGGTCATGTCGACCACGGTAAAACGACATTGCTCGACGCTATCCGCTCGACCAAAGTGGTCGACGGTGAGGCTGGCGGTATCACCCAGCACATCGGTGCCTACCTGGCCGAAAACGCCGGCAATCCTATGGTTTTCCTGGATACTCCGGGCCATGAAGCCTTCACCATGATGCGTGCTCGCGGCGCCAGCGTCACCGATATCGTCGTGTTGGTTGTTGCCGCCGACGATGGCGTCATGCCACAGACTATTGAGGCTATCGATCACGCCAAAGCAGCGGATGTGCCGATCATCGTAGCGATCAATAAGGTCGACAAGGCCAATGCCAATCTCGACCGAGTCCGCAAGGATCTCGCCGATCACAGCCTGATGGTTGAGGACTGGGGCGGCGATGTCGTCAGCGTACCGATATCCGCAATCAAAGGTGAGGGTGTCGACAGCCTGATGGAGATGATTCTCATCACCTCCGATCTGCTCGAGTTCACCGCAGCACCATCACTCCCAGCTCAGGGCGTGATTCTCGAAGCTCGCAAGGAGATTGGTCGCGGTATTATCGCCACGATGCTGGTGCAAGACGGGACGCTCGAGAACGGTGACGTCTTCGTCTCCGGTTCGACCTGGGGACGCGTTCGCTCGATGACCGATGATCTGGGCCAACGTCTGACCTCGGCACCACCATCAACACCGGTTGAAGTCACCGGTTTCAACGACCTACCGGCCGCTGGTGACGTCTTTCAGGTTTTCAACGATGAGTCCAAGGCACGCGGTATAGCCGATGTCCGTTCGCACGAGAGTCGTCAGCGTGAACTCGCTCCGCAACCAAGCCGGATGTCGCTCGAGCAACTATTCAGCAAGATGGGTGAGGAAGAAGTCAAAGAGCTTCCAGTCATTCTCAAGGCTGACGTCCACGGCTCGGTCGAGGTGTTGCGCGACACGTTGGAAAAGCTGTCCTCGACCAAGGTCCGGATCAAGGTAATCCATGCAGCGGTTGGAGCCATCTCGCTCAACGACGTTCAACTTGCCTCGGCTTCCAACGCGATCATCATCGGGTTCAACGTCCGACCAGAGCGCAATGCAACGGCGCTGGCCGAGAAAGAGCAAGTGGATGTTCGTCTCCACACGGTCATCTACGAGCTTTCCGACGAGATCAAGCGTGCCATGACAGGCCTGTTGGAGCCGACGTTCAAGGAAGTTCATGCGGGGACCGCCGAGATTCGAGAGACCTTCAAGGTTCCAAAAATTGGAGTTGTCGCCGGCTGCATGATCACCGATGGCACCATTCCCCGCAGCGCGGGCGTCCGGTTACTACGGGACAACGTTGTGGTCTACGAAGGCAAGATCTCGTCACTACGCCGTTTTAAAGACGACGTTTCCGAAGTGCGCAACGGCTTCGAGTGCGGTATTGGCCTCGATCAATTCCAAGACGTCAAGCCCGGCGACAACATCGAAGCATTCGTCCGCGAGGAGGTCGCCCCTACCCTGTAGCCTCTTCAAACGGTGTAGCTTCTCGCCCTGCTGAGAAGCTACACCAGACGGTGTAGCTTCTCACCCACGGCCCGGTGCCACCATTCAGCCGGTGTCACGTTCAGCAAGCCGATTGGAGTTGCTCGCGCTCGCTCCCCTTGCCCATTCGTCCGATCCTAGGCCGCGGCCCAGTCTCGAAGCATTGTTCGAGGTCGCGGCATTCGGAAGCCGGAACTAAGAATCCCCCTACCAGACAGCGCTCCCACTGAGCTCGATCCCGATCGTCTGCAATCCCGAAAGTCACACATCACCATGGTTGTTGGAGTCTCCATCTTCGAGCTGCATCTGCCCGGAGCCCGGAGCTTGAAGCAGAAGCGCAAGGTCATCAAAGGGTTGATCGATCGAGTGCACAACCGCTTCAGGGTCTCGATCTCGGAGACGGACTATCATGATCTGCACCAGCGGTCGGAAATCTCGATCGCGGCTATTGCCCGCTCCGCCCACGACGGCGAGCGTTTGATGAATTCGATCCGCGACCTGATCGATAGCGAACCTGCGGCGCAGCTCACCATGTGGGACCCTCAATACATGGAAGGTATCCGTTGAGTCAACGAACTGATCGCGTCGCCGATCTTCTGCGCGCCGAACTGGCGACGATACTGCAACGTGATGTGCGAGACCCGCGGGTGGCGCTGACCAGCATTACGGGAATTACGGTCAGCCGTGATCTCAGCCATGCTGAAGTCAGGATATCCGTGCTCGGCGACGACACCAAACGACAGGAAAGCCTGGACGCCTTGACCAGCGCCAAAGGCTACATCCGTACTCTGCTATCTCGCCGTGTACGACTCCGTACTGTGCCCGCTCTCACGTTCAGCCTAGATCGCGGTGCCGAGCACAGCCAACGTATCAGCGAAATCTTGGAGGACCTCGATGTCGACGGCGACGATACCTGAGGCTCTGATCGCCGAGCTCCGCGGCGTCAAACGAGTACTGCTGACCAGCCACGCTAATCCCGATGGCGACGCTATTGGATCAACGGTGGCGGCAGCGGCTCTGCTACGTCAACTCGGCGCAGAAACCACCGCTTGGCTACGCGATCCCATTCCACGCCTCTACCGGGCCATCCCAGGGAGTGAGCAGATCCACTCCGGCGAACAGCCGCCAGAGGGTTTCCCGGCGAACTTCGACGTTGCCGTTATTCTCGAGTGCCCGAGTCTCGATCGAACCGGCCTCGAAGACGCACTGACCGGAATTCCCCTGATCAACATCGATCACCATCTCGGCAACGAGAACTACGGCGTCGTCGCCTGGGTCGACACCACCGCTCCGGCGGTCGGTGAGATGGTTTTTCGCCTAGCCCGAGCAATGCAGCTGACGATCACCCCAGACGTCGCGAACGCGCTCTACCTGACCCTGGTTACGGACACCGGCGGCTTCCGCTTCTCGAACACCACCGCTTCCGCCTTCGACGCCGCGGGAGATCTGGTACGCGAAGGAGCTTCGCCGGAAACGATCTCGAAGTGGCTATACGAATCACAACCGGAGTCGGCGGTGCGTTTGGTCGGCGAAATGTTGAGGACTCTCGAGGTTCATGCTGACGGCAGGATCGCAACCGCTTGGATGACCCAGGCCATGGCCGAACGTGTTGGGGCCCAACCCGGAGACTCCGAAGGTCTGATCGACTTTCCGAGGTCGATTGCAGGAGTGGACGCAGTGGCGATGTTCCGTCAGCTAGGCAACGGTCATTCGAAAGTGTCCTTGCGCAGCCGGGGGCAGGTCAACGTCGAGGAGGTCGCCCGTCGCTTCGGTGGTGGCGGCCATCAGAATGCGGCCGGCTTCTCGAGCCAGAAATCCGACCAAGAATTAGTTGAACAGACGATCGCCGCGCTCGTCGACGCGATCGGGAGACATTGATGAAAGACGGTTTGCTGCTCGTCGACAAACACGAGGGATGCACTTCGCACGACATTGTGGCGTCGGCTCGTAGAATCTTGCGCCAGAAGAAAATTGGTCATTGTGGAACCCTCGATCCGGCAGCCACCGGCCTTTTGCTGCTGACCGTTGGGCGTGCCACTCGACTCACACGGTTTCTCATCCGAGCCCCCAAAGTATACGAAGGCTCGATGCGTTTCGGCATCACGACCGATACCTATGACACGACCGGAGAGACCACCGCGACCGGCGACGCCGAAGCAGTGACTGCCGACGCCATCAACGCTGGTATGGAACGTTTCTTAGGGGTTTATCCTCAAAGCCCACCGCCCTACTGCGCCAAGAAAGTCGGAGGTGTCAAATTCTACGAGCTGGCACGCCGAGGTGAGAAGGTACCGGACGTCAAGAAGGAAATCACGATCTTCGAGCTGTCGATGATCGGCGACTGGACGCCGGGACAAGACCTACACTTTCGCTTGGGCTGCTCGTCGGGTACCTACGCCCGCAGCGTGGCGCACGAACTCGGCCAGAATCTCGGTTGCGGCGCAGCGCTGAGCGGTCTGCGCCGTACTGCCATCGGTGCCTTTCAGCTCGCCGACGCGATGACCCTCGAAGAGTTGAGGCAATGGTTCGACAACCGCGACGAAGCCAACTCGGCCGACTCCGAAGCCGACCCTACCCTACCAGCGGCGTGGATCCCGTTCGATGCCATTTCCTTGCCGTTCGAGGAGGTTCTAGCCGACTCACAACAGGAGCGCCGGATCCAGCACGGCCAGAGTATCTTGATTCGCGATACCGACTGTGGCGAGGGGGATTGGATCAAAATCCTCAATCAGCGCCAGAAGTTTATCGCTGTTGGATCGGTTGTCGAACGCATCGGCACCGGAGGTGTCAGCGTCGTACAGCCGAAAGTGGTCTTCCAGTAGCCGCTATCAGAAGACAATTTCACCGGATGGCCAGCAAAAGATCGCCAAACGACGCCAAAACTGAGATATAACAGTGTCAGAAGACGAAAGAGATGTAACAGATCGCAACCGACCGGTTGCCATAAGAAGGAGTTGACCTTGGCTCAGACAGTAGAAGTCAAATCAGAAATCATCGAGGAGTATCGAGTTCACGACACTGATACCGGCTCTTCGGAGGTTCAGGTGGCGCTACTCACCCACCGTATCAACGAGCTCACCGAGCACTTCAAGACTCACAAGAAAGACCATCACGGGCGCCGCGGGCTCCTCAAGATGGTCGGACGGCGCCGCCGTCTGCTTGCCTACTTGAAGCAGCAAGACGTCGAGCGTTACCGCCAGACCATCAAGAGGCTGGGACTCCGCAAGTAGTTCCCGACCTGCTCAGCGCAACGCCGCAACGGGTCCGCTTCAACGCGAATCCACCTACCGACCTCAGCCGGGCCAGGCTATCGTCTGTCTCGATATGGACCGAGCCTAGTCAAGGAGCTCGAGAGGTAGACCGGCGTGCGCTGATGCTGGCGAACAATGACCCACAGACCCCTCTTGCAGCCACTATCGCTGCCGCTGACAACCGAACCGCAACCCTTGAGGTTGTGGCGACGCATGGCTTCCGAGCCTGCGCCTGCTTCGGTTGGGATCACTCCGCTTCGACGAAGCCCGAGCCGGTCCCCAGTTATCGCGGCAGCACTACTGCAATGAGACTCGCGACGCCGACGCGTCGCCTAAACCATGTTTTAGTGAAAGAACCTATATGAAGATTCAACAATCCATAGCCATCGGCGAAAATCAGATCTCCTTCGAGTCAGGCCACATCGCCAAGCAAGCTGATGGATCCTGCGTCGTCCGCTGTGGCGACACCGTCGTCCTTGTCACTGCCTGTATGGCCGGTGACCCCACCGTGCGGCGCCCCTTCCTACCGCTGACGATCGAATACCGCGAATACAGCGCATCCGCCGGTCGCATCCCTGGCGGCTTCTTCAAACGTGAAGGTCGCCCGTCCGAGAAGGAAATCATTTCCTGCCGGTTGATCGATCGCCCGTTGCGCCCGCTGTTCCCCAACGGCTACTTCGGCGACACTCAAGTCATCGCCATGGTGGTGTCCGCTGACGAGGAGAACGATCCCGACGTCTTGGCGATCAACGGCGCTTCAACCGCCTTGGTGCTGTCGGAAATCCCGTTCTACAACCCGGTGGGTGCAGTCCGCGTCGGCTTGATCGACGGCGAGCTGGTTTTCAATCCCACCAACTCCCAACGCGACGTCTCGGACCTCGACCTCATCGTGGTCGGCACCGAAGAAGCGGTGGTGATGGTTGAGGCAGGTGCCAATCAGCTCAGTGAAGAGGTCATCCTCGATGCCATCTTCCGGGCACACGAAGAAATCCAGAAGCTAATCCACCTGCAACATGACATGTTTCGCCAGGCCGGTTATCAGAAGCCGACCTGGAATGAGCCGGAGTCGTATCCCAAGGCGCTCTACGACGATGTCGTGTCCAGCATCTACAACGACTTCGAGCGTGCCCTCAACACGGCGGGCAAGTTCGAGCGCAAAGACGCGATCGCTGCCGTGGTCAATGGCTACCTCGAGAAGGCACCGGAAGGTGACGACGAATGGACCGGCCAGGTCAGACGGATCGTCAACGATCTCGAGGAAGACCTGCTCGGCAAAGCGGTTCTGGAACGTGGCGTCCGCCTCGATGGCCGACGGCTCGACGAGATTCGTGATATCTCGATCGAGGCCGGTATCCTTCCCCGCACCCACGGCTCAGCACTTTTCACTCGTGGTGAGACGCAAGCCTTGGTGTCCTCCACCCTGGGGACGCGGCGAGATGCCCAGATCATCGAAGAGTACGGCGGCGAGAGCTTGCAGAAGTTCCTGCTGCACTACAACTTCCCACCATTCTCAGTTGGCGAAGTGCGATTCATGCGCGGTCCTGGGCGACGGGAAATTGGCCACGGTGTGTTGGCACGGCGTGCCCTCACCCCGGTGTTGCCGCACGAAGACGACTTCCCCTACACCATCCGCCTGGTATCGGACATTCTCGAGTCCAACGGCTCGTCCTCGATGGCGACCGTCTGTGGTGGCTCGCTGGCGCTCTTCGACGTAGGCGTGCCGATGTTGGCGCCGGTCGCGGGTGTCGCGATGGGCCTCATCAAGCGTGGCGACAAGTTTGCCATCTTGTCCGATATCGCCGGCCAGGAAGACCACCACGGAGACATGGATTTCAAGGTGGCAGGTACGCCGGACGGCATCACGGCGTTGCAGATGGATATCAAGATCGGTGGTGTCAGCCGAGAGATCATGGGCCAGGCCCTGACTCAAGCCCGCGCTGGCCGTATGCATATCTTGAATATCATGCAGCAAGCGATCGCGGTGCCGCGAGAAGAAATCTCGCCGCGTGCTCCCCGGCTGTTCACTCTGCAGGTGGCGCGAGACAAGATTCGCGACATCATCGGCCCCGGTGGAAAAACCATCCGAGGCATCCAGGAAGAGACCGGTTGCGAGGTCGAGATCGATGGCGAAGGCAAGATTGTTGTGGCGTCGCCAGATGGCATGTCAGCACGCCGTGCCCTCGACATTATCCAGAAACTCACCGAAGTGCCCGAAATCGGAAAGACCTACGAAGGTGTTGTAACCCGAGTCGAGTCGTTTGGCGCCTTCGTCGAGATCCTACCGGGTACCGAAGGCCTGCTACACATCAGTGAGTTGGCGCCCTTCCGGGTGCGCGAAGTCAGCGATGTGGTACGCGAAGGCGATCAAGTGAAGGTCAAGGTGTTGGATATCGATTCGGACAAGGGCCGCATCCGCCTGTCTCGCAAAGCGGTGCTGCTCGAAGACCCGAATTACGACCCGGAAAAGGACCCTCTCGCCAAGCTGGCGCAGCAGGAGCCTAGCGACTCCGATCGACGTGATTCCGGCGGCGGCCGAGGAGGTCGTGGTGGTCGTGGCGGCTCGGGTGGCGGCCGGCGCAACTTCAACAGCCGCGGTCGCGGTCGATGAAATCGGCGCCCGGACACGTTGAACCCTTTCGCTGTCCGGGCGCTGCGTGTACAATTTGCGGGTGCGTTGAACTCTGATCCAACGATTGACCGCATGGAAGAATTCGTTCTCGTCGTCGACGATGAGCCCCCGGTACGCGAGCTACTGAAAACTCAGCTCGCGTATCTCGGCTTTTCGGGGCGCGCAACTGGCGATGCTGATGAAGCGCTGGGATTTGCGGGAGGTGACCACCCTCCTGCGCTTGTGCTTTTAGACATCGAGATGCCAGGTACTTCTGGCCTCCAGTTGCTGCGTCGTATCAAAGAGATCAACGTCGACATTCAGGTCGTCATGGTCTCGGGTCTGCACGACCTCGATACCGTGCGGCAATGTGTCCGCAGCGGTGCCTATGACTATCTAGCCAAACCGTTTGAGCTCGAGGATCTCCACAACACGGTGGAACGTGCTTTCGAGCGCCGGCGACTGATCCAACAGAACCGCGACTATCAGCAGCATCTCGAAAACATGGTCGAGGTGCGGACCGAAGAGGTTCGCCACACCCGCGATATCGCACTGCTCACCTTGGCCAAGCTGGCCGAATCGCGGGACTTTGACACCGGCCTACACCTGGAGAGAATGTCCGAGTACTCCAGGGTGATTGCCGCGGGAGTTGCCGATGGCGAATACGCCGACGAAATCGACGACGAATTTGTTGAGTGGGTTCATAAATCGAGTCCACTGCACGACATCGGCAAGGTCGGTATTCCAGACGCGATCTTGCGCAAGCCCGGACCCTTGACCACCGACGAACTGACCGTGATGCGAACCCACACCACGATCGGTGGTGACACCCTACGCTCGGTCTTGGAGAAGTACCGCGGCCAGACGTTTCTTTCGATGGCCATGGAGATTGCCTACAGCCATCACGAACGCTGGGACGGCAACGGCTACCCTGAGGGCCTGACGGGGAAAGAGATTCCGCTCGCGGCGCGTATCGTGACCATCGCCGATGCCTACGATGCGATCACCAGTCGGCGCCCCTACAAAGAGCCATTCAGCCATGACGAAGCCATGCGGCGCATCATCGTTGATCGAGAAAGCCACTTCGATCCAGTCCTCGTAGATGTATTCATTGATCGCCAGGACGAATTCAAAGCTATCCAGCAGCGCTTGGTCGACCAGCAACTCGCCTTCGAACGCGCCGAAGCCTGATCTACCATGGAACGTACAGGGGCCACACTCATTACTACCGACCAACCTCAGGAGCGCCCAACTCCGCCGCATGGCGCCGTCGAGCGGGATCGGCTGGCGCGTTATCTGAACGACCTGCTGCAAAGCGAGGCGAGTAAGGATTACTGCCCCAACGGGCTACAGGTTGAAGGGCGACCTGAGATCCGCCGCCTGATCACGGGTGTTTCGGCTTGCCGCGAGCTCTTCGAAGAGGCCCGTCAGGCGTCGGCGGATGCCATCCTGGTCCACCACGGAATCTTCTGGCGCGGCGACTCGCCGACCCTGACCGGCATGCAGTATCGCCGGGTCAAGGAATTGTTCGCCGGGGAAATGAACCTACTGGCTTATCATCTACCGCTCGATCGGCATCCGACATTCGGCAATAATGCCTTGGCAGCGGTCGCCTTCGGCTTGACTGAGCATCAGCCGTTCGCGCCCCTCGAGGGCCTCGAGATCGGTTTCAAAGGGCGATTCGACCCACCGATTTCAGCGGATGAACTGATCCAGCGCTGTACCAAGATCTACGGCCAGTCACCCCTGACGTTTCGCTCCGGTCCAGATCCGGTGACCAGCCTCGGTATCGTCTCCGGCGGTGCCCAACGAGAGTTTTATCAAGCGATCAGAGAAGGTCTCGACGCCTTCATCACCGGAGAAGTTTCGGAATGGGTCATGAATGTGGCCCGCGAGGAAGGCGTACACTACCTTGCAGCCGGTCATTACGCGACCGAGCGGCTCGGAGTCCAGGCGCTCGGCGAACACCTAGCCGAGCACTTCGGTATCGAAGTCAGTTTCATCGACATTCCGAACCCGGTGTAATGCCTCAATTCAGAGTTTTTGTGTTTCGCCACCACCGTTCTCAGTCTTTTACCTCTGGCCTGTAGTACCGTGCCCAACTCCCCCTACTCCAAACCCTTCGACGCTCAAGGCCATCGCGGTGCGCGAGGTTTGTTGCCGGAGAATACCCTACCGGCTTTCGAGCTGGCTTTGGAGCTCGGTGTGTCCACGGTGGAGCTCGATCTCGGAATCACCCGTGATCGTGAGGTGGTCGTGAGCCATGATCGACACATCAACTCTGACGTCTGTCTGCAGGCGGATGGTAGCCCGATCCCAGAGCCGGCGCCGGCCCTGAGAGATCTGGACCTCGCCACTGTCCAGTCGTTCGACTGCGGTAGCCTCAACCCCGATCCACAACGATTCACCGAGCCACCCAGAGAAAACGCACCTGGTGCTCACATCCCGACGCTGGCTGAGGTCTTCGAACTCGCCGACACCTTCGGCGACCCCGACGTCCGCTTCAACATCGAGATCAAAATTGATCCGTCGGTTGATGACACGGTACCGATCGAAGAATTTGTAGAGCTCACGGTTGGTGTCGTGCAAGAACATGAGATGGTCGACCGCGTGACCGTCCAATCGTTCGCCTGGAGAGCCTTGGAACTCACCAAGCAGCATGCTCCCGAAATCCAAACCGCAGCCCTCTTGGGCACCGATACCTTGACTCCCCTCTGGCTGAACGGCCTGGACGTCGACTCGCCGAGAGCCACCTCGCTCGGACTGCTACAAGCCGCTTCGGCCTATGTCGATATCTTCTCGCCATATTGGCGTCTGGTGATGCCCGGTAGCCCGTTTTACCATGGCAACCCGATCCAAGACATCCAGGCCGCCGGCTTTCTGATCATCCCCTGGACGGTCAATCGACAACGCCATATGGAGAAGCTGCTGGACCTCGGCGTCGATGGCATGATCACGGACTACCCCGACGTGCTGCTGATGCTGCTGCAGCAGCGAAAGATTCCGATCCGCTAGCCACAGCCTGTCCGCTCTGCATATCAGCCTCCGTTTCAGGAGCTCCCGCTCCCCGCTATGCCTTGAACCTTCGACCGGCAGGAGAGCCCATGTCGACACCTGAACGCTTCCGATGGATCCGGAGCACCCTTCCGCTGCTCGCTCTAGTGGGCTTCGCCACTTGGCTGCCACCAGCTCTCGTCGACTCAGCCCTCGCAGGAAGCGTAGGCGGCGCTTGGGAGGCCCAGGGGCCAGGTCCCAACACGTTGGGCCAAGTCGAAGGCATCGAGGACGGCGAAGTGGTCGGCGCCATCAATACAGCGGCGGCACATCCAACCGACGTCAACACGCTTTACGCTGGAGCGGTGAACGGGGGTATCTGGCACACCGACAACGCAACCGCAAGCAGTCCAACCTGGGCCCACCAAACCGACGCCCAAGGCTCACTGTCCATCGGTGCCCTGGAGTTCGATCCAACCGATGCCACCCATCAAACCCTGGTTGCAGGTACTGGCCGGTACAGCAGCTTCGGTGTCGCCGGCTCTCGCACGGGCCTGCTCCGAACGACCAACGGTGGCGCCCTGTGGACCAGCGTCGACGGCGGTGGCACGCTCGTCGGGCGGAATATTTCTGGAGTTGCACCCCGTGGCGCCACGATCGTCGTCTCGGTCAACGCCGCTGATTCGGGTGGGGTTTCCGCCACCGGCATCTTTCGCAGCGTCGACACCGGGGCTTCGTTTACCCAGATCAGTGACGGCGACGGCACGGCTAGCGGCCTGCCTGGCGGCGTCACCTACGATTTAGCGAGCGATCCGAGTGATCCGACGCGCTTGTTCACCGGTGTGACCCGTGCTGACAGTTTCGGAGGGTTGAACGGCCTTTACCGCAGCATCGACAGCGGCGCCACCTGGACCAAGATCAGCAACGCCGCAATCGACGCTCTGTTCTCCAATGCCACCAGCAACCTCGAGTTTGGTGTTGGACCTGCTGGCAGTGTCTTCGTCATCATCGTCAACAGCGGTACCGCTGCCGGTGTCTTCAGATCCGGTAACAGCGGCGATACCTGGACTGCGATGGATCTGCCGGGAACCAGCTCTTTCGGTATCCACCCCGGCTTCCAAGGCGGCCTCCACCTTTCGATCGCGGCGGACACCACCGATCCCAATATCGTTTATGTCGGCGGCGATCGGCAGGCCTTTCCGAATCAGATCGGCGCTAGTGATTTTTCCGGCCGTCTGTTTCGCGGCGATGCCTCTTTGGCGCCCGGATCGCAATGGGTCCATCTCACCCACTCCAACTCGCTTGGCCCCGCAGGCGGCGGCACGGCGTCGACCAGCGCGCCCCACGCCGACTCTCGCCAAATGGTCATCGACGCGGCAGGTGAGATCATCGAAACCGACGACGGCGGGATTTATCGCCGAACCAGCCCGCAAGACAACACCGGGGATTGGTTTTCGATCAACGGCACGATTCAAACCACCGAGCTTCACGACTCCGCCTATGACGCCAACACCGACACCATCATCGGCGGAGCTCAAGATACCGGCACCCCATCTCAGCTTCTGCCCGAGATGGAAACATGGTTCAGCGTCTCGACCGCCGACGGTGGCGACGTGGTGGTGGACGACACCAGCAGTCCCGGTATGTCGGTGCGGTACTCGAGCTTCCAAAATCTCAGCAGCTTTCGCCGCCAAGTCTACGATTCGACGAACATGCTGGTGAGCCAGGTTTTCCCACCCTTGACTGTGCTCGATGGTGGCAATCCTCTGATCCGCCAATTTGTCACGCCCCTCGAACTCAACGCGGTGGATGCCACCCGTCTGATCATTGGCGGCAACAACTCGGTCTACGAATCCCTGGATCAAGGGGACACGATCCGCGAGATCGGACCCACGATCTCGGTCAACGGTAGCGGTAGAAATCCCATCGCCTACGGCGTTGCCGGCAATATGGGCCTGCTCTACATCGGCTCCGCCAGCTCGGTTTTTGTCCGGACGGCGTTGCCGCCGGCAGTGCTGACTTTGTCGGCGTCGTATCCCGGTACCAACACCGTCGCCGACATCACAATCGACCCGGACAGCCCGGCGACCGCCTATGTCGTCGACACCTCTAGCGTTTACCAGACGCTGACTACCGGGGCTAGTTGGAGTGACATCACCGGCAACCTGGCGTCCTTTGACACCGGTAACTTCCGGTCGGTGGCCTACATCAACGGCCCCGATGGCGACGCAGTCGTGGTTGGCACCAGCAAGGGTGTGTTCGTTGCTCTCGAGACCAACGGCTTCAGCACCTGGACAACTCTCGGTACCAACTTCCCAGTGGTGCCGGTTTATGACCTCGACTATCACACAGCCGGCGATCTGCTGGTGGCTGGCACCCTCGGTCGCGGCGCTTGGCGATTGAGCCCAACACTGGTCGACACCGGCCTGCTGTTTGCCGATGGCTTCGAGTCGGGTACAACCTCCGCCTGGTCGAACACAACACCGTGAAGCTCGGACGATGAAGAACCTCACCGCCAAAAACTCTGCCGTGAAATATCTTACCGATGGACGCATTGATTCTGGTTTTCCAGAGTTTGCAAGAAAGGACCGCCCCATGCATCGATCGATGAGCTTCCCACGGTTTCCCTTGCTCGTCTCCGTGCTGCTTCTGGCCCTCGCCTGCCCTAGCTGGGCGCAGCAACCTGGGACGCCCGTTAGCGTCGAGCTACGCCCCGGCGTGATCGTGGATACCCAGCAACAGATCGCCTATGTCGGCCAGCCCGACAGCACGATCGATGCGATCGATCTGTCCCGGGGAAACGTCTTGTGGACGTCCGACGAAGCCGCGTGGCCGCTCTTGCTCGACGACGGGCAGCTGATCGCCCAAGCGGCACCCACCACTGGCGGCGAGCTGTTGATTGCGGTCCTCGATCCATCGCGGCGCGGAGATCTCCATTTTGCGGCCCAAATCGAGCTGCCGTCGGACGTCGAGAGTGTGGTCGATGATCGCCTCGGCCAAAGCTTCACGGTGCAAGCCCGGCACGATCAAGAGCGTGTCCTGGTCACCTGGAGCGACTCGAAACGACCGGTCCAAGGGATGCAGATGCCCGAGTCGAGTACCGACGGAGTGCGCGAGTCCAACGGTGCCGCGCTGCTCGATATCACCCTGCAGCAGGTCACCCCAATTGCTGGCGACCTGGCTAACACGCCAGGACCTAATGCTCCGAATCTGCCCCCAAACCAGCGTCTTCCAGGCCTCGGCGAGACACAGTTTCGCTCGGCCGATGGTCGCCACGTCATGATCAGTCGTCGGATCGCTGACGATCGGGTTGAAGCCAAATACCAATGGACCCTCTATGCCTATCCGAGCGGCGAGCAGGTCGGCACGGCCCACCAGATCGTGTCCTACTCCCCCTTCTTGGTCGCCGGCTCGCAGCTTGTAGTCGAATCGCGTCCGTCGATTCAGCGCCGCGGTGACCGACTGGTCGATTTCCCGCTCGAACTGCGCGCCCATGACCTAGCCAACGGGTCCGAGACCTGGCGTCACCCGGTCCGCGACACCACCTACCGTGGCCCGTTTCCTCCATAGTTGGATCGTGCACCTTCGTCCACGGGCCTTTGGGCCGGAGGTTCCGGACCGTCCGTCAAGCTTTGGAGGAAATGCCATTGAGCTGACGGACCGTCCGGCAAGCCTTGGGGAAAACATCCAAGGCTTGCTGAGAATTCAGCGTTCTTCGGATTGGCTGGCACTTTAGTAGCTCGGCACTTTAGTAGCTCGGTGTCACGCCGCCAGCAAGACGATGCGAGGCCGAATGAAACTGGCCTACCGCACCTTCGTCGAGATGTTTGGCGAGGCACATCCGTTCGTCGGTCGTGGCCAGCTTCTCATAGCCTAGCGACCTTCCCTAATAGGCGTTTGGTGTTCGTGGTAGGCCTAGATCGCACTCCTCTTCAACCGAACCACCTGCAGGCTGGTTCCTGATCTTCGGGTCGCACACATACGTATTCCCATCGAGTTCCCATTCCACAATGTAGAGGTAAAAGGCGTTGTAATCAGCGTTGTCGATCACCGTCATTGTAGGTCCTGGCTGGAACGGTGTCGTTGCATATGAAACGTTTTGGCCAACGACTCCCGGCTGACTTGCCGGAGCGTTCGCGGGTTTGGCCCAAGCCGAGAGTCCAAGTACACCAGCGTGCGTCCTCCATATCGACGCGTAGCGGAAGGCTGTGAACACAGCCTCGGTGTTGCTGTCTCCCGCAAAGCTGAACTGGATTTCAGTCCCCGGTTCCGTGATCAGGATCGGGTCCGTACCTTGGGGCCCCGTTACTAGTGCACCTTGCACCTCACCGCATCCGCCGGAAGGGTCCCTATTAACGGTAATGTCGATGGTGACTGATATTGGAGTCATCTTGAATCTCCTCTTGAGAGACGAGACTGGCTGAATTGCCAGCAATTACCAAATAGAGCGATAACCGAGAGTAACAAGGGCCATGGCCGCCGCCTCGGACTCACCCGCGCGGCCGACATGGCCAAGAGCGCGCGACCAGGGATCGAGCAGGTCCGGGGAACTCGAGCCGTCGACCGGTTCAGCCAGGAGCTGCAACACCCGGTTCCATGAAAGCAGGGCCGCACTCCCGTCCCCGCCAGCCTGCTGCAACTCACCCGCGATGACCAGAGTCGTCGCCAGCTCACCGAGCAACTCAAAGTCGCGCGTCGCTTCGGCGTGCAGTGCTTCGTTGAGCTCGACGGCTCGGCCAATCGCTGGCAACGCCACTTCCAGATGTCCCTCCGCACGCTGAAGTCTGGCAGCCAAGCGGTTAGCGAAAGCGAGGCCGCGGCGGGACAAACGGTCGCCGGGCCCCTCGGCAACCAGCTCCTCGAGGACGGCTGTCGCGGCAGCCAGCTGATCCCACACCCTGCTGGCTCCATGGTCGGCAGCGAGGGGTTTCGCCTGTGCTATCCGGACGCTTGCCAGAGCTCGCAACCACTCGCGATTAGTCGGATCGGAACTCACTAGGCTCTCAAGCGTGTCGGTAGCCCGTTGATAGATTTCGATGCTCGCCCCGCGATATCCGCGAATGACCGCAATGTCGCCTTCGAAGACCATCGCCTGTGCCCACCAGAATCGCCGGGTGGCGTTGTCGGGATCTGCCTCGACCAAGGTCGCGCGCTGCGCCGTGCTTTCGCTGAAGTACTCATGCGAACGCTCGAGCAGACCCCGCCTTCGCGTGGTCGTGCCCAGCCAGGAGCAGGCGTCTGCGAGGTCCTCAACCAGAGTTAAGTCCTTGGGATTGCGCTCGATCAGCCGCCGCAATACCTCAATCTCTTCGACAAAGCCAGCCTCGGCGACTGCAAGGTTGCCGACTTCAAGGTCCAGCACGGCAAGGTTGTGGTGGCTATAGGCGGACTCGAGCACCCAGTCGTCGCGGGTGGCGTCGAGTTCCAGTAGCGCCTCGCTAGTGTCGCGATAGCGCCCCAGCCACTGCTGAGCCTGGTCGCCCTCGAGCCGCCGCCAGTGGACGTAGCCGACCCAATACTCGGCCTGCCCGCGATCAAAAAGGACGTCACCATCTTCCGGTTTGCGGACGACCAGTGCGGCGCTGCGGCGGTAGGCCTCCTCGAACGAGGCTAGCGCCTCATCGTAACGATTTTGCGAGAGCCGCACCTCGCCGATCTGAGTCAGCGCCTTGGCGTGACTGAGAAGCTCGTCGTCCGAGAGTTCGGCCTCGGTTACCGATGCGAAGTACGACTCCGCCTTGTCACCGATCTCGTCAAGGATGTCGAGCCGTCCCAAAGGCGCGAGATTCGTCCTCAGATCGCCCAGCATGTAGCTAATCAAGCCTTCCGCCTGCGAACGCCGCTGGTCGGCGACCGTTCGCTCTCGCCGCAGATCGAGGGTGTACTTGAGACCTCCGAGTGCGAAGATGGCGATCAGCGTCGCTGCTGCTGCACGTTTCAGCCGCCGTTTCGGCTTGTCCCGAATCCACCGCAGCCGATCGACGACCGCCGGCGCGGTCGGTCGGGTTCGAGCCTGCGTCGCGGTCAGTGATTCGATGAGGGCTGCGACATGGCGGTCGACGTTTAACACCGGTCGTGTGGCGCCGTGGCGTGCGGCATCTACGAGCTCGCCCAGCTTCAACTCAGGATCGTAGGGTGGCTTACCGGTGAACAGCTCCTGCGCCAGGAGGCCAAACGAGTACATGTCACTAGCGGCGGAGGCTGGCCGACCCTCGATCTGCTCCGGGCTCATCGCCGCCGGGGTGCCGGCCACCAGCCCATTGGCGGTACGAAACTGCACGGAGCGGTCGAGCCCACCAGTCTCGGGGGCCGACGCTGCGAGGTCCCCTACCGCTCCCAGGCTGCCCTCGACCTCCTCAGGCTCCACCGGTCTAGCCAGACCGAAGTCGAGAATCTTCGCCGTGCCGCTGGCGGTGAGCACGACGTTCGACAACTTGAGGTCTCGATGAGCAACGCCCTCGGCGTGGGCGGCGGCCAGCGCGTCGGCGACCTGCTCAGCAATCGACAGGGCTTCGGCGCTAGACAACCCCTCCGTCACCGCCTTTCGAAGGCTCCGACCCTGGATCAGTTCCAGGACCAAAATATCTTCTTCCTCGCCCCGCAGATAGTCGTAGATGCGGCAAATATTGGGATGGTCGAGGCTCGACAACATCCGCGCCTCGCGCAGGAAGCGACGGCGGGCGGTCTCGTTCATCCTCTGGTCATAGCGGATTGCCTTGAGCGCCACCTCACGACGCAGGACCGTGTCGACGCCGGCATAAACCTCGCCCATACCGCCGCGGCCGATCCGTTCACCGACTTCGAACTGGGCGATCCGGGTGCCGCTCAACGAGGGGCTTGTCTCTTCGTCCGGCGGCCACGACTCGGGCAGCCCACCCGCAAACGGCGACAGATCGAGCAGCCCCGAACCTTCCCGATCGGCCTTCAGGAGTCTTTGCACCTCGTGGCCGATCTCGGCATCTTCCGCGGACAACGCGGCCAGAAACTCCTCAACCTCGTGCGGTGGCAGATCACAGACATCTGCGAACACCTCCATCACCCGATGGAAGCGCTCAGCGTCCAACGCCCTCGCCAGCCTCCGCGGACTCAACTGCCGGCCCGAGCTCGGCCAGCAGCCAGGCGCGTGCCGAGCGCCAGTCACGCTTGACGGTCCGCGACGACACATCGAGGAGCTCAGCCACCTCTGCGATCCCGAGGCCGGTGAAGTAGCGCAGCTCGACTACCTGGAGCAGGCGCTCGTCGAGGGTGCCCAGTCGGGTGAGCGCCTCGTCGAGGGCCAGCAGTTCGACGTTGATACCCGGGATCACAATCTGATCGTCCAGGAGTTGGTTCTTCTGCCCCGAGCCACGTTTGGCGGCAACGACACCGCGTCCATGATCGACGAGAACGTGACGCATAGCGCGCGCGGCGACGCGGAAGAAATGGGAGCGATCGGCCCAGCTTACCGGCGCCCCGTTGGTCAGGCGCAGAAACGCCTCGTGCACCAGGGCCGTAGGCTGCAAGGTGTGGTCGGTACGCTCGCGGCGCATGTAGGCGCCCGCCAGTTGACGAAGCTCGGCATAAACGACCGCAAGAAGCTCATCACGAGCCGCGGCGTCACCATCGGCCCAGCGGGCGAGAAGACCGGTTAGCTCTTTGGAAGGCTCCGGCATTGCATTTCACCGCGAACGGTCAACCGAACCTCTTAGCTCAGTCTACGCTCCCATATTTGTTTAGAAAATCTGAACTGCATTATAGCGCTGAACTGCATTACAGCACGACATCAGAGCCGGGCAACAGCCGAATCGCCTTGTCCGCCGAAGGCTCGAGTCGGCCAGCCCCCGACCAACTCGCCAAGAATCTCAGGATCCCGTGTCCCCTCTCTCGGCTCGACCGCGCTCTTCAGGGCATGAGGCGGCAAGCGTCTCACAACCAGCCGGCGCCCCATTCGTCAAACCGAAAGAGGAGTACACGATGAGAGAACAAACGAGGCAAAAGAACGGTAGGAAGGATCCGAAGAACACGAAAATGCAGGCGCCGGCCATGCCGTCTTAGGGACAGTGGATTGACACGATACCGAGCTCCGCCATGGCCTTCGGGCAAGAACGAGCAGTTCCAGGTCAATTCAGAACTAGTAAAAGCCGATCGTACTGAAGCCCGGGCAGAGAGTCTCTGCCGGAAAACAACTCAAGGAGAATGAAGATGTCAATGTCAGCCTCAACCAAAATCGTCAACGACACCGGTTCCGAAATCATGTTCAGCTCGGTATCCAAAGTGAACGACGACCAAACTTGGGATGTGACTCCTTCGGTGGGAACTCACATCAAGAACGGAGACAATTGTCTGATAGCGATGGGTAACTCTTCTGTTCCGTTCGCTCCCAAAGGAGTCGGTTTTAAGGCCGACTTTGTCTGCCAGTCCAATTTCCAGGCCGGATCAATACACCTCGATGATCCTGCTGTTGGTAAACATGAGTTCAAGTTCTATAACAAGGAAGTGTTTCACTTCCATACAACAAACCCGTCGGGAAACACCTACGTCGTGACGGTTTCCCTGCATAGCAGCTGATAAAGAGAGATTGGATCGACTGCCCGTCCGGCAGATGGACTCTGCCGGACGGGTACTCGCACTCAGTTTCGCTCGGCCGATGGTCGCCACGTCGTGATCAGTCGACAGATCGCTGGCGACCGTCGCAATTCGCGATAACGGCCGTTTTGCGGGTGAGCGAACAAACTTTTCTCGCTCGCTCGGCCCTGAACGAGTCTCAGTCTAACCGGCAGCCTCGGCAGCAAGCAGACGGAACCCACGCCGATCGGCTTCCTTGGCAACGGCTTCTAGCCTACGAGTCCCAGCTTCAGTTGCGCCGGTAGCCCGTTCTAACCTGCCGAGAATCAACTCGGCTTCGAGGGCGTGGCCCGCCAGGCCAATCGCCTTCGCCTCACGGGTGATGGCGACCAACTCGGCGATCCCTTGTTCGGCCCGGCCGGCAGCTGCTGCAACCTCGGCTGCGCGGATTGCTACCGACACTCGCACCGCTCGGTTCTCACTACCCTCGAGCTCGGCCTGCGCCTCAGCCACCGCGGCCGCCGCCTCCTCGATCTGGTCTTGCTCGAGTAAAGCCTTCGCCAGCACCGCCAGCGCCTGGCCTTTGGCATCCGGCTGGTCACTGGCCTGAAACTGTTCGGCCGCGTCCCGTGCCATCTTGCCAGCCTCCGCAAAACGGCCCTCTTCCAACGCTAGCGACGCTAGCGACAACAGGGAGTAGGCGATATTGGTCTTCTCACCCAGCGACTCGCGGATCGCCAAGCCCTCTTCGAAACCGCTACGTGCGGCGTCTAAGTCGCCCGCCGCCAAATCGACATTCCCTAGGTTCGTCACGTAATACGCGCGGCCCCGTGGACTGCCGGTCTCACTATTGGTTGCGAGCGCCTCTTCGAAGTGCTGACGCGCCTCAGCGAGCCGCCCTTGATGCAACAGGACTTCACCCAACATGTTGAGATTGATCTCGACCGAACGCATGTTACCCGACTCACGCCCGAGACGTAACGCCTCCGTGAAATTGGCCGCCGCACCGGTGAGCTGCCCGAGGTGACGCTTGACGACTCCCAAGGACGTCAAGGCAACCTGCACGCTTCTGCCGTCACCGATCTCGCGGTTGGTCTCGAGCTCCAGCTCGTGCATGCGTAACGCTTCGGTCAACCGCCCTTGCTGCCGCAAAATAATCGCCAACGTGTTGAGCGCATGTTTGATCGACCCTTGGTCACCGATCTCACGGGCGACCTGCAACGCTGTCTCGTTGAGCTCTTTGGCTTTGTCGAAATTGCCCTGATAACGATGGATCTTGGCGACGGCGATCAGGATACGCGCGACCGGCCCACGATTATTGGCAGCGGCATGGATCTCACGAGCCTCCTCGTAGGCTGCCATTGCCTTGTCTGGCTCACCCAGGTCACGCCAAGCCCCAGCTTCTACTTCCCGAGCCCGTGCCACCAGCAGACGCGCACCGAGGGCACTCCCCTTCTCCGCCGCCTCGGCTGCTCGCTCCTGTTGCAGCTGGTATTGCGCCAACGACCTGGCCGCGGCGGCCTCCGCAAGATCAATCCGTGGTCCCTCACCGGCCGCAGAAGGCAGGGCTCGCAGCCTGGCAACCGTCTTCAGTGCCTCGCTGCCCTGGCCAACCGACGTCTGGGCCTTGGCCAACCGCAATCCATATTCCAGGTTGTCCGGAAAAAAACCCCACAAGACCTCATAGATCTCGGCGGCTTGTTTACGATCGCGAGTCATCTCACGATAACGAGCTTCAACCCACAGCTTGTCCTCACGGCTGAGGTCCCCCGCAAGCTCGAACGCGCGGCTCGCCGCCTCCCGCGCCCGCAAGGAATAACCCAAGGCCGCCCAAGCAGCTGACAACCCCGATTGGATCATCGGATTGTCTGGATCACTCGCTTGCGCCGCCTCGAACAAGTCGAGCGCTGCTCGGGCTTCGTGACGCCGCAGCTCCTCCAAACCTCGAGCGTAAAGCTTCGCCGCCTGCGGTCCGCCTGGCATCGATGCTCGTACCGCCGCCGCGTCAGCGGGCGAAATAACACCAACTCCCAAACCATCACGCAAGGCATGGCCGGCACTTTCGACCAGGTTCAACACCTCGGCTTCGGTGCCCCGTTCACTCACCCGCACCAGGGTTTCACCGGTGGATGCATCTCGCACCTTCAGGTCGAGCCGAATCTCACGATCACTGTCGCTACCAGCCAGCAGGTAACTGCCCGCGACGATCAGGTCACTACCGAGAATCTGTCCAACTCTGGCCAGCGTGTCGGCGGCGAGATCATCAATCTCGCCGAGGCCCAGGTCCATCCGTGTCCGAGCAACATTCTCGCCCGGGATCACACGTACGGCCTCACCGGCGGCAACTTCCATCGCCAACATTTCCGACAAGGCGGTCGACAACCAGGCCGCATCCTCGTGCCCAGACAGGTTGCGGAACCCCAACAGGGCAATGGATGGTCGAGCCTCGAAGTTCGCTACCACCGCCGCAACGTCTGCGGCCCCGGGTTGTTGGCGTACCGGTAGCACCTGCCAGCCGACAATCAAGGCGAGTAGCACTCCGACGCTGAGCGCTGCTGCTAGCAGCAGCCGCCGGCCAGTCGCCGGAGGCTTGACCGGCGCCTCACCGGTCAGAGCCTCCATCAGCTGGTGCGCAGACTGGAAACGCTTCGAGGGGTCGCGCTCGAGACACCGCAGGATCACCCTCTCCCACCGTTCATCGAGATCCGGCACATAGTCCCGCGGGGATGGCGGATTCTCTTGCAGACGCATCAACGCGGTCGCTAGAGCCGTTTCGGCTTGGAAAGGGAACTTGCCAGTCAGCATCTCGAAGAGCACAACACCCACTGCGTAGATGTCTGTCGCCGCGGTGATCGGACCGCTTTCCACCTGCTCCGGCGCCATGTAGGCTGGCGAACCGACCACCAGATCCTGGCCGGTGACGATGTGGGCGTCATCCCCGCTCGCCATACGCGCCATCCCAAAATCGGCGATCACCGTGCGGACACCACCCTCTTCGCCTTCGGATGGCACCAGCATGATGTTGCCGGTCTTGAAGTCACGGTGGACCACCCCCACCTTCTGGGCTGCGTCGAGCCCTGCCGCCATTTGACGGAGCAACGGCAAGGCCTCATCAACCGTCAGCGGCCCATGTTCGCAAATCCGGTCGTGTAACGTCTCCCCTTCGAGCAGCTCCATCGTCAGGAACAACAACGCCTCGCGGCCCCGCGTCTCGACGCCAAACTCATAAATGCGGCAGACGTTGGGATGGGTCACCTGTCGGGCCAGATTGATCTCCCGCTTGAAGCGTTCGATCGCCACCGAATTCGACAGGTGCTCGCGACGCACCGCCTTCAGTGCAACGCGCTGACGGAGCTCTTGATCTTCGGCCTCGTAAACTTCAGCTGCGCCACCGCGGGCGATGAATCGCACGATCCGATACCGTCCAGCCAGCAAATCGCCCGGCTTGCAGATCGAGTAGCCAGAGCCGAGCGCCAAATCAGAGCCGAGCGCTAGCTCAGGGTCAGTGTCAGATCCATTCATCGCATCAAACCAGTCGCATCAAACCCAGTCCAGTGCTTGCCGGCAGCATCAGTACAGCCGCGTCACGGTCAGAGACTCTGCCCGCCGTCCCGGAGCTACGATGACGTCGAAGGTTTCCGGCCCCAACTCCAAAGTGGAGCTAGCACCATCATTGGCCAGTATCTCACCCACGATAGCGTGCGCCGAGCGTAATCCGCCGAGCCACCATCGACGATCCGAGATGTAGATCAAATCGCCACGCTTGGTGGCCAACGATCGTGCCAAGGTGGCAGACAGGCTCACCACGGGCAATTCCGCACGTCCCCGTCGTTCGGCCTCACGATCGCCCTGGCGCGCTATTGCCAAGGTACTCACGCTCTCGCCTTCACTGCCCGGTGAGCCCTTATAACTCTCGATCGCTTCGGCAATTGTGCCCCATACCAACCCGCGCTGACGTTCTTCCGGTTCGGGTCGACTCAGCAACGTAGTGACAACTCCTATCGTGAGACTCACAGCCAAGCCGTAGAAGGCGCGCATGAATTTGAATTGCGCCATGCCGGCAAACATGCCATCACCAGCCTCGGTCATCGGTACCCCATGCGCAAAGGGACGGATCACCTCCGGCACAAACAGCGAAAACACGACCGCGGCCATGCCACCAACCAGGGTGAATAGTGCCGCCCGGCGAGTGAACCGGCGCCAAAACACCGACAACATCAGCGTCACGACCAGGGGTGGGGTCACCGCCGCGGTAAAGGCACCATGGGCTTCATAAATGGTACGGAATCCCATGAAAACCGGCACCATCAAGATGCCGACGAGGGCGACTCCAACCGACGTGAGCCGGGCCACCTTGAGCAGCTCCGGTTCGCCGGCTTGCGGGCGGATCAGGGGTCGATAAACGTCGTTGACCGCAATGGCTGCCACCGCGGTAATCAAGGTGTCGACCGTCGACATCAACGCGGCAGTCAGTGAAGCCAAGATCAAGCCGAACATGCCGGGGCGACTCAAGAATTCCGAGGCGACGAAAAACGCTTCATCCGACGCCAGGTCCGGCGGCAGCACACCGGCATGGACCAGAGCGCGAGCGATCCAACCGCCACAGCCAACCACCGTGGCCGCAATCGGCATCAAAATCAGCACCACCGCCAACATCGCCTTGCGTCCATCCGCCACCGAGCGGGCCGACAGGAAGCGCATGATCACACCCTGATTGAGGAAGTAGAACATCGACGTGTTGGCGATGCCGTCTTGCCAGAAGATCCCAACCGACGGGAACGCCGGATCTTGGTTGAAGTTTGGAAAGGTCAACCGATACTGGCGCGGCAAATGTGCCCACAGGGCATCAAAACCCCCGAGATACGACGCCCCGACAAACAGCAACAAGATCCCAGTTGCCAGCAGCATGACGCCCTGGAAGAGGTCGGTCATGATGACGCTGGTCTGTCCTCCCGCTGTCACGTAAATCGCCGAAATCGTCGCCACCAGGCAAGCCGACGTCCAGATCGGCCAGCCGAGCAAAATATTGAGCACCTTGCCCATGGTGAATAGATTCACCCCGACGTAGCCGATCAAATACACCAGGATGAACACCGTCACCCAACCCCGGACCCGACGATCGAAACGGCGCTCGAAGTATTCGGGAATCGACGTCACCCGCGAGAAATACAGAATCGGCAACCAACCGAAGATCAGCAGCGGCATCCAAAGCCAATCGTTGAGGTAGGTCTGCCCGCTGCCGATGCCGTAGCGGTAGCCGGCCTGGCTGTACTTTACGAAGCTGTACGAGCCTACGACGGTGGCGATCAAGCTGAACGTGATGATCCACCAGGAGAATCGTTGGCCACCGAAAAAGAAGTCCTTCAGCGTCCGCTGACGACGCCCGAACCAGGTCCCGATAGTCAAAATGACGAGGAAGTACCCGACCATAATGCCGTAGTCGAGCGGTGTGCCGATCCTTTCACTGCGCTCCCAGCCACCGTCGTAAGCCACTGGTGCGGCAACTTCCATCGAGCCGTATTGCAGGTAACCCTGGACGACGAAGAAGACACTGAAGATCCCCACCATGATGAGCAGGTTCTTCAAGCCCTGGCCAGACAGCCCAACGTAGCCGTGGCGAGCGGCAACAACCAAGCCGGCGAGGAAGAAGATCGTCCCCACGGCGTATTGATAAACAAAGGCGTCCATCTTTAGGCCCCTATGATAGCGGCTGGATCCCATCTCCTGCCGAGATCTTCGGCAAGCACGATGGCCCAGATTTGAGCCATCGTGCGATCCACTTGGCGGTTTTCTCTCCCGTTTGACGTAGACCTCAATTGAGCGCCCCAGCGGACCACCGCGTCCCAATCCTCACCTCAGCGCTCTTACCGTCAGTTCAATTTTCACGCCTGCCCAATCAGCAGGCCTGCTCAACTACCACGTTGCGTCGCAAGACCGACGACACGAAAGGTGTACCCATGAAACTCGCCAAGTCTGACTTCAGACTGCTCGTGTTCCCTGTCCTGATATTCATCAGCCTGTTCTCGACTACTCCTCAAACCATCGCCCAGCCCGGCTGCGTCGGCCCCTCGGGGGTGAGCGGGGTTGCCATCGACCTGATCCGCGACGGCCAAGGGGTCCCGATCATCGAAACTACCGACAAGCTCCGCCGCGAAAGGGTCGAAATTACCGCTGGCTTGCGGGACGCTCTCGGGATAACGGTTCCCACCGATCTCGACGACGAAACCCGGCCTCAGATCCGGGTGATCGTCGAGACTACAACCTTGAACAGTGGCCTACGCAGCACCGCCAACTTCACCGTCCAAGACGTGATTGACGGCGATACGTCGCATCGGGTCGAGATTTATGACGCTGATCCAAGTGAAGGTGCGGTGGACGAAGACAGTGGGCTCTTCAAGGTGTTCGAAACCACCGCTTTCGACGCCACCGCCACCCTCACCGTACACGCGGTGGCTGCGAGCCGCACCGAAGTGGATGATCACGAGGTTGTCACCATCACCCAGAACTTCTGCGAACCCACCGAGAACCACGACGCCATCACCACAACAACCTATGGCACGTTCGAAAACGTCGCCATCCGCAACCAGCGAGACTTCGTGTTGCTGGTACCCCACGGCGGCATGATCGAAGAGGAGACCAGTACCCACATCCCCGAGATCAAAGCCGCCTTCACCGCCCGCGGCCACGGCACCAACGTCTGGGAAGCAGCATCCTTCTGGGACAGCGACCTGGTATCGGAACGCTTCCACATCACCTCGAAGGCAATCGATCCCCAAGGTTTCCCGGGGCTCGATCAATTGCTCGACGCGGGCACCTATGACGCTGGCAACAGCATCGAGTTTCAACACGCGGCGTCGCTGCACGGTTTCGGGCCTTATGACGGCCACGCGCTGGTCTTCGGCGGTCGTGCCGAGTTTGAGGCCAAGTGTTACGTCGCCCATCAGATTCAACAACAGCTCACGGACGACGGCCTGGGTGCCATCGCCTTCTACGTCTACGGACCGGACGGCGAGGCCGCCAACGCGCTCAACCTGCCCGACGAACACAATGACCTGATCACCAAACAACGCCCAGACGTGGGCCTCACCGGGCGCAGCTGTGAGAATCTCATCAATCGCCTGACTCAGAATGAGGATTGCAGTCTCGGCCACGGTGGGTTCCAGATCGAAGAGTCTTCCGACTTGCGCGAAGATGCAGCGGTTCGTAATGCGGTGTCAAAGGGAATTGCCAATGGGTTTGCGGACCTGATCGAAGATCCAACCCTGATCGATACCACAGCCACCACCTATTGCGATGCGCTGGTCGGCACCGCCACCGACGGCCACGGCCAAATCGGTGACACCGTTTGGGTGGATCTCAATGACAGCGGCGTGCAAGATCCGGGAGAGCTCGGCCGCGAAGGCGTCACCGTGGAATTGGTGGAAAGCGGAGCGGTGGTCGCAACCACCACTACCAACGCCTTGGGCCGCTACGTTTTCGGCAGCCTCGACGCCGCCACCTACACCGTCCGTTTTGTGGCGCCGACAGGGTTTCACTTCAGCCTGCCGAGCCAGGGTGGGGACGGCAGCAAGGACAGTGACGTGATTGCCGGCGGCGAAACCGGCGACATCGTGCTCGACGCTGGCGAAACTCGACTCGATATCGATGCCGGCCTGGTGCCAGACGGGACCGCCGGCGAAATCGGTGATTTCACCTGGCTGGACGAGGATGGCAATGGTGTCTTCGACGGTGGCGAAGTCGGGCTCGCTGACGTCCTGGTGGAGCTCGAAACGGCCCTGGGTACGCCGGTGGCGTCCACCACCTCCGGCACGTTCGGCAACTACCGTTTCACCGGCCTGTTGCCCGGCGATTATGTCGTCCGCTTCACCGCCACCGGTTACCTGGCCACCACCGGCAGCACCACCACTCCCTTCAGCCTCGCTGCCGACGCCATCGACAACAGCCGGGATGCCGGCTTCAAGTCAGCGTGCGAGGACTACCCATTGGTCGCCTTCGGGTCGCCCTGGGCCTATCCAGGCACCACCGGTAGCTGGTCATCGCTTTGGAACCAGGACACGTTTGACGACTCGACATGGTTCTCCGGCAGTGGCCTGCTCGGCTTCTCGACCTCACGCACAGTCAACACCACGGTCCCCAACGGCGCATCCATCCAGACCTATTACTTTCGCCATACCTTCGAGGTCGACGATGCCTCGTTGGTCCAAGCACTCGATCTCGAGTTGGAGCGCGACGACGGTGCAGTGGTTTACCTCAACGGCCAAGAGGTGTTCCGCAGCAACCTGCCCGAGGGTGTCATCGATGCTTCCACTCGCGCCCTCAGCAACTCGTGGGAACGTGTCACCGCAAGCGTCGACGTCGGTCAGCTGCGAAGCGGCTCCAACCTGCTAGCGGTCGAGATCCATCAACGGACCGCCGGCGCCACCAAGGACTTCGCGTTCGATCTCGAGCTGCGGGCCAGCAGCTGTAATCCCTGCCACATCGGCACGTTGGAGCTGTTTCCCAGCGCCGACACCTACCTGCGGGAAGAGGATCCCGACGACGATAAGGGCGACAAGGACAACCTCTACGCTGATGGCGGCACGGGCGAAGGCCGCAGCATGCTCTTCGCCTGGGATCTGTCCCAGGCTCCCACCAACGTCACCGTCCTAGGAGCTGAGCTTCAGCTCGAGGTCATCGACGACACCTCGGCCTTTTACCCGGTCTACGCGCTGGCAACCGGCTGGAGCGAAAACGATGCCACTTGGAACTCCTCCGATGATGGCGTCCTCTGGCAGGCTGCCGGTGCCCAAGGCGCGTCCGACCGCGACAACGTCGAGCTCGGTGTCGCCCACAGCCGCACCACTGGCGCATACACGCTGTCGCTCAATGCCGCCGGTCGTCAACAGGTCGACGACTGGCTGTCCGGAGCGTCAACCCACTACGGCCTGATCGTCGCCGCGGGTTCCAACACCAACGGCATCGAAGTCAGCTCCCGCGAAGGCACCCACCGCCCCGTCCTGCGGGTGGTGTATTCGCAGACCTGTCAGCCTTGACCTGAGACAAACCTCGAATCCGGCCTGCCGCGTCGGCAGGTCGGAATTTTCCTACAAGCTAGATATAGCTTATTGTCTCTACGTTCCCAGAGAGGTATGCTTGCACTACCCTCTCAACAGATGGCGACCACGGAGGACGTGGGACAAATGTCGTCGGCCAGTCGAGTCGAACGAGGCCAGTTGGTCTCAGTCTACGAGCGCGGGCTCGAACGCTGCCGCCAAGGCGATTGGCAGGATGGCTTGGTGGACCCAAGTAATAAGTGCTTGGCACCACCCTCTAAGCCGATTCGCCGCTGGGCGTGGACGACGAGGCCGGCTGAAGCCCAACTGCCGAGCCCAACTGTAATTGCGAGGGAATAATCGAACCTTGCGTCCACACTCGGTGATCGCGCCGTTTGTCGAGCTCGAGAAGCGTAAGACCCTCGTGATCAGGCTGTTTGTCGGTCGACAAAAGCGATACCACCCGCGGTGGAAGCGAAGGAATAATCGAACCTTGCTTCCACAGTGGGTGATTGCCCCTTTTGTCCACCGACATAAGCGATATCACCCGCTGTGGAAGCGAGGGAAAAATC